>CAYYMH010000064.1:0-22435 GCA_964472785.1 uncultured Cytophagia bacterium
ACAAGTGGGGAATATCGTGACCCTGAAACTGGGGAATATGATGGACTTTGACATATCATCTAGCATTCCTATCTTGTTCTTGTATTTTGAATCCCAAAGAACATTATAATCAGATGGATCAGGACTTACATATTTTTTATTATATCCAATTCCAGTTGATCCCCAAATGTATGGTAGAGAATATTTGTTCCCAATATCATAAGATTTGTTGAGGAATGAAGAATCTAAATTTCCAATGTTTTCAATTAGATCATGACTGATTTGTCTTAATAGATTTTTTTTAATCATCATTGATACCATATAGTCACTGGGAAATATGACGTCCCAATCTCCTGCACTACCTTCAATTGCAGTAAGAAGTACCTCATTGCTTGGATATTCTTTATAATTGATAATGCAATTTTCTGTTTTTTCAAATTCTGCAATTACATCCTGTGTTATTCTATTACCAAATTAATCTTGCAAAAAAACGCAAGATTAATTTGGTAAAAGAATAATATGGCGATAATTTAATTGATAATTATATAATAAAAATCAATCAAAAAGTCAAGATTTTTTTGTGTGAATAACAAATTTTTTGAATTCCCTTTGAATTTCAAATTATTTTTACTATATTTTCATTGATAATAATTACTAAAGTTCAGAAATACCCGAAAAAGTTTGAGGGTCATGTATAGCAAACTTCATCCCAATAGAACGAATTGAAAATAAAAACTATCTGATCCGAAAGCAAAAGGTGATGCTGGATCAGAATTTGGCAGAGCTTTACGAAGTCGAAACCAAAAATTTGAACAAAGCTGTCAAAAGGAATATTGATCGATTTCCCAGTGACTTTATGTCTCAATTGACCAAAGCAGAATTTGACAACTTGAGGTTCCAAATTGGAATCTCAAGTTGATGTGGAAAGCATAGCCGTCTGGTTAACATCCTAATTAATTGTAAATAAACAAAATTATATTTCGTCCCTACGGGACTCAGGTTGTCTTGTTTATGTGATTTACTATAAATATTTCGTCGCTAACGCGACTTAAATAAGCGAATGTAATAAAATTGATTTGTGAAAGGAAAACGGAAGTGCCGTTAGGCACGATATATTTATAGAAAGAAGTCCTTCCCAATTTGAAAAGTCCGCCGTCTGGCGGACGATACATAACTTGTTTACAGAACAAGGTGTGGCAATGCTCTCCAGTGTTTTGAGCAGCAAAAAAGCTATACAGATTAATATTCAGATCATGCGTGTCTTTACACGAATACGAAAGATGCTGCTGACAAAAGAAGCGTTGAGAAACAAATTGGAAGATCTTACACAGAAAGTTGATGAAAATTTTTTAATTGTTTTTTCTGAAATTGATAGACTAAATCGATTGCTTGAACCAGAAAAACCTACAAAAAAGCAGATTGGTTTTAAAATCAAATGACATTGTTTTTTTAATAAAATTGAATTCCTAAATAAAAAGAATAACTCCCAAATCCATGAAACTCCTAAAAACCATTGACAACATTTTAGCAAAAGTCGAATCCGCGCTGCTGATCCTTATCTTGATGACGATGATCTTGATGGCGTTCACCCAGGTGTTGATGCGGAATTTTTTCCAAACATCGATTATCTGGGGGGATACTTTTTTGCGCCATCTGGTGTTGTGGGTCGGTTTTATCGGCGCTTCGCTGGCAACCCGGGAAAACAGGCATATCAATATCGATGTGCTGTCCCGCATTCTCTCGCCGAAAATCAAACGGGTGACAGATTCGGTGGTGAATCTGTTCGCAGCGGTGGTCTGCTTTTTTCTCATGAAAGCCGGCATCACCTTCATCAAATATGAAATCGAAAGCGAGAGCACGCTGTTTGCCGGCATCCCGACCTGGATTTTTCAGATTATCATTGTCATCGGTTTCGCGCTGATTATGTTCCGCTTTTTCATCAAAACGATTGAACGCATTATGGGAAAACCGGCGGTCCAGCCGGAGGAGCGGGCGGTATGACGACACTTTTCATCGGCATCGGTCTCGTTCTGTTAGCGTTATTCGGCGCGCCGCTGTTTACCATCATCGCTGCTATCGCACTGCTGAGTTTCTATTTTGCCGGTATCGACACCTCCGCCGTGATCGTGGAAATGTACCGCCTGTCCAGCGCACCGACACTGCTGGCAATCCCGCTGTTTACGTTTGCCGGATACGTGTTAGCCGAAAGCAAAACACCGACGCGGCTGGTCAATCTGTCCAAAGCCATGTTCGGCTGGCTGCCCGGCGGATTGTCGATTGTGGTTTTGGTGACCTGCGCTTTCTTTACGGCGTTTACCGGCGCGTCGGGCGTGACCATCGTGGCGCTGGGAGGACTGCTTTATCCGGTGCTGCTCAAAGAGGGCTATCCGGAAAAATTTTCGCTGGGACTGCTCACCTCCTCCGGCAGTCTGGGACTACTGTTTCCGCCCAGCTTGCCGATCATCCTTTACGGACTGGTGGCAAAGATTTCCATCGATCAACTATTTTTAGCCGGCATTTTTCCCGGATTTCTGCTGATCATTTTGCTTTCCGTTTACAGCGTCCGAAAAGGTGCGATCGCCCGGATCGAAAAAATTCCCTTTAACTGGAAAAACCTGTGGCAGGAGGTTCGCGCGGCGGCGTGGGAAATTCCCTTGCCTTTTATCATCATCGGCGGGATTTACGGTGGTATTTTTACCGCCACCGAAGCCGCGGCAGTGACCGCATTTTATGTGCTGGTGATCGAAGTGTTGATTTACCGGGATTTGAAATTGTTCCGCGACGTGCCCAACATTATGAAAGAAAGCATGCTGCTGGTCGGCGGTATTTTGATCATTTTGGGCACTGCCATGGGCCTGACAAATTACCTGATCGACGAGCAAATCCCGATGCAGATTCTGGAGTTCATGCGCACGTTCATCGGCAGCAAAATTGCGTTTTTGATCATGCTCAATATTCTGCTGCTCATCGTCGGCTGCATGATGGACATGTTTTCCGCCATTATCGTGGTAGTCCCGCTGATCGCGCCCATCGCCAAAGAGTTCGGTGTTGATCCGGTGCATCTGGGGATCATCTTTTTAGCCAATCTGGAGATCGGTTATTTCACACCGCCGGTCGGATTGAATTTATTCATTTCCAGCTTCCGCTTCGAAAAATCGGTTCTCAAATTGTACGTGTCCGCGCTGCCGTTTTTGGTGATTTATTTGATTGCACTGATCATTATTACTTATGTGCCGGAGCTGAGTTTGTGGTTGGTGGATGTGTTTGGAAGGTGATATTTAAGTGTGCTCCACCTAAAAAATGGCTTACACTTGAGTTGTTCTGCAACAAATCAATTCCTTCTACCGTAAACTTCACCATTAACAATAATCATATTCATTCATAAACCCGGAGGAAGTATTTTGAAAAAACTATTTACCATTCTTGGACTTTTGATCACTGTCAATTTCTGCTTTGCCCAATTGCCAAAATTGAATGTCAAGGAGGCGCGCTCGAAATTGATCCAGCAAAAGCAGAAGCAATTTGAGCTGATGAAAAAGGCAGAAAGCGAAAAAACAGCCAATCAGCAACAATACGATATCAGGTACTATTTTTTGGATTTGGAGCCCAATCCTGCAACTTCCATTTTAACCGGATCGGTGCAGATTGTCGGTGAAGTGCTGGTTTCATCGTTGAGTCAAGTTCAGTTGAATTTCATCAACAATATGCAAGTGGATTCCATTTATTCCACGGACAATTCAGAATATAATTTAAACTATGATCACTACGGTAACATACTTTACGTTCAGCTTGATAGTACATATTCGCAGGGACAGCTTTTTGATTTTGTGGTGGAATATCACGGGACACCCATTTATGGTTTCGGTTTTAGCCGTTATCGGGGGCATCCGATGATTTGGACGCTGAGTCAGCCTTACGGCGCCCGAGCCTGGTGGCCCTGCAAAGATTTGCCTTCGGATAAGGCAGATTCAGTGGACATTCGAGTCAAAGTGCCGGAAAATCTCATCGTTGCTTCCAATGGCACGCTCGTGGAGAAGCACAAAGAGGGCAATCAGATGATTTACTGGTGGCAGGAGCGCTACCCGATTATTCCGTATCTGGTGTCGCTGGCGATTTATCCGTACGCCGTGGAATACGATCATTATATTTATAATAACGGTGCGGACAGCATGAAAATCCATTTCTACATGTTCCCGGATCATGTGAATGAGTTGGCCGACATTAATGCCATGGTAAAAGATATGATCGCTTTTTTCTCTGAGGCTTATGGTCCCTATCCGTTTGTGAAGGAGAAATACGGGCACGCGGATTTTTTGGGCGGCGGCGCCATGGAGCACCAGACCTGCTCCAGTTTTGCATTTTGGAACGAATGGGTGTTTGCTCACGAGTTGGCGCATCAATGGTGGGGCGATTTAGTCACCTGCGAGACCTGGCACCACATTTGGATGAACGAGGGGTTTGCCACTTACAGCGAGGCGCTCTGGTTTGAACATGCCTACGAACCGCTTTACGGTCCCGGATTAGCCAGTTGGTACCAGATGACGCAAAGTTTGTATTTGGGACCGGGCACGGTGTATGTCGAAGATCCGTTGACACAGCCGATTTTTGACGGCAATTTAAGCTACAATAAAGGCTCCTGGGTATTGCACATGTTGCGGCATGTCGTCGGTGATACCACCTTTTTTGATATTTTAAAGTTTTACTACAACGCGCCGGAACACAAGTTCGGTACGGTCACAACCGAAGAGTTTCAGGCAATCTGTGAAAATCTCTCGGGCATGGATTTGGACTATTTTTTCCGCCAGTGGATTTATGAGTCCGGGTATCCGATGTACGAATACGCCTGGAATTCAACTTTGCTTAATAATGGTCAGTATCAGGTCAACGGCTACATTGATCAGGTGCAGACGAATTATCCGTTGTACAAAATGCCGCTTGATATCACCATCGTTACGGTTGATACCAACTTTATCACTTACAATATGATAGTTGACAAGCAAACACAAAATTTTGTTTTTACATGTGATAAAGAACCCCTGGATGTCGCGCTTGACATTGAGAATTGGGTTTTAAAGGAAACCACCCAAATTTATGAGCCGGAAATCAAGTACAGCAATCACACAATCGATGATTCGGAGGGAAACAATAACGGTCATTGGGATACCGGAGAAACCATTCAATTGGTTTTGGAGATCGAAAATCTGGGCGTGGATGTAGAAAATATTTCCGTTGAAATCACCAATTCAAATACCGACATTTCCATTCAAAATCCAACGGTTCAGTTTGGCGACATCATGCATCGGCAGAGTGTTTCGAATGAGGCAAGTCCATTTGTTTTAGCGTTGGCTGAAAATGCTCCCGGTGAAATCACACGGTTTGTCCTAAAAATTACAGACGACAGTGGATACACTGACGCGGACAGTTTTTATGTCGAGATGGGCAAACCGCACGTGCTGTTTGTTGATGATGATAATGGGGAGAATTATGAGCAGTTTGTTTTACCCAAGTTACGGGACGCACGGATTTATTCGCAGTTATGGGAAAATCAAATTCTGGGCTTACCGTCGGATACTTTATCTGGTTTCGATACAATTATCTGGATCACTGGTGATGATCGGCAAACAACGCTCACTGCTGATGAACAAGGTCTGCTGAAAAATTTTCTCGACCGGGGCGGGAAACTGCTGCTTTCCGGTCAGAACATTGGTTACGATTTGATGGCTGACGGAACTGCTGAAGATTCCGTATTTTACCGGGATTATTTGAAAGCGGATTTTTTAGCGGATACGACGGAGAATATCATGCTGGTCGGTATGCCGAATGATCCGATCGCGGGCGGACTATTTCTCAATTTTACAGCTGGATATGACGGGGCTGATAATCAGACGTCCCCTGACGCCATTGAACCGCTGGGATCAGCAGTGAAAATGTTGCAGTATATTCCTGGGTTGCAGTGTGCCGGTCTGCGTTACACCAATGAATCCAACGGATCGCAGACCATCTATTTGCCGTTCGGAATTGAAGGGGTTCAGGGACCTTACAAAAATAGTGCAGTTGATTTTATCACAAACTGTTTAAATTGGTTTGCGACACCCACCGAGGTGGATTATTTTTCTCAAAAAGAACACGTTGTGCAAGATTATCAGCTTCACCAAAACTATCCCAATCCGTTTAATCCGTCCACTGTGATTGAGTTTGATCTGCCAACGTCCGGACAGGTGTCGTTGACGATTTACAATATTCTGGGTCAAAAAATCCGGACGCTGGTTAATTCGGTCAAATCTTCAGGCAAATATAAAGTTCATTGGGACGGAGTTGATGATCACAGGCAGAATGTGGTGGGCGGTATGTATTTTTACCGATTGGAGACTGGTGATTATTCGGCAATTAGGAAGATGATTTTGCTGCAATAAATTGTCATGTTCTCTCTATTAACACTAAACTCAATATGTATTTTTACATAAAAAATGTCTCACCTCTCTAATGAAGTGAGACATTTTTTTGAGTTGTTGATTGATTTATCGGGATTCATTAATTTTCAGTTTCTTTTTTGAATCATATTGTGAAACATCTTGTTTGCGTGAATCGCCTATCGGTTTTCTCTCGATTTCACGACTTGAATAGAATGAATTAGGATTTTCAACTTCTCATAAATCATAAGCCCGTTTGTTTATATCATCTTTAAACAAGCGGTAAACCGGTTGAAGAATACCACAGAACATGCTGTGCACGGTGCTTTTTAAGTCATTCTGGGCTAATTTTTGTTCGTGTTTATCAAACCTCATTTTTCTTATTTTCAAGGTCGGTTAGGTCGTTATGGTGTGTCTTATTTTGGTGTGACAGGTGTGTCATTTAATAAATAAAAGGATTTGAAAGAAATGGTCATTTTTAATTGATTCATTTTTATTAGATGGACGATATTGCAGAAGTGTTATAGTACCAAATATCTTTTTTTGGAATCAAGTTTATATTTGATCCTATCTCACCAAAACCAACTTAATCAACTCCGACCTACCTCCGCTGACTAATCTCACAAAGTACAACCCGGAGCTTAAAATCTGTCCGCTATCATTTTTCCCATCCCACTGGAATCTGTATTCTCCCGGTTGTAAATTTTTATCCAGAAGTTTGCAGACTTGCTGTCCCAGTAAATTGTAAATAATCAGGTTGGTTTTGCCAAGCTGGTCGATTTGAAATTTAATGATCGTGTTAGAGTTGAAGGGGTTTGGGTAGTTTTGATGGAGGGTGAAACTCTCCTGGATTTGGCGTGATGGTTTTTTTACATTTGCCGGAATAAATACCCACCGATCTTCGCTGGTGGCGCGGAACTCTCGTGAGATCGTAATTTTATCGCCAGCATCGATTACACTGCTATCTGTCGCCAAATTAATGGTAAGTCGAACTTCGCACAACAACTCCTGGTTCTCATCAATGGCAGAATTGAAATAATACTGACCGGTTGAATCATAATTGCTGGACATGATATAAACCCGATCCCCGAACGAGCATATTTCATCAAAATTAGGTGGCATATCTTTAAAACAAACATTCAACCGTGAAACTCTTTGTCCTTGGTGAATTTTCCAGGCATTAATTGTAGAAGGCAAAAAACTTTGTGGTCCATTTATTGGAAACCAAACATAACTAAAGGCGCCCTGTCCTGAAGGAATACCGATTACGCCGCTGGAATCAATATCGTTCGTAAATTCTAATTCCACTTGAATTGATTTATCATTAAATGCTGGTCCAAAAATGAATAGAGATTCATCCATTGTACCGTCAGAAGCAACACTCCAGGAGCTAAACGGCGTGGAATGACCTCCCTCAATATTTTCAAAAATTCCAATCACCCGATCCCTGGAGAAATGCACTTTGATAACTTTAAAGCCATCGGTAATCGGAACATTATAGGCGTATTCATCTGGCGCTTCCTGATTTTTTAAAAGTGTATCTCCCAATGTTTCATCAATCAGGTTAAATCTTTCCTCATAATAAATGGTTCTTGAAATGGTTAATTCATAGCTATGTCCAGTTAGGGCAGATGGATCGATTACGCTGATCACAAAACTGGCGTCACTTTTCCCGGCGACGTGCGAGGGAATAATCTGATTGGGAATATAGGCCAATGGCTCGACTTTCAAGCTAAGAAAACGTTTTTCATGCCAGACGTGATTCAGATTATCGAAAAAGGTCACATCAAAGTATATCGTGTGGGTATCCGGCGCATCACTGGCAATATTAATAGAATAATAGGTTTTTTCATCATCAAGGTCATATATCAATTGTTTGGTTTGACCAGCAGGAATTTCAGAAAAGAAAAAATATTGGGGTTCCCTTTGAATATAGGGATCATCACTGTTCAGTAACACACTGAGCCTCCCCAGATCATACAAACAATTGTTTGTGACGCTGAATCCGAGTCGCACATTTTCACCGGGGTTTGGTTTGTCATCGTTATTAATATGGTCGGCAACGACATTAAAAGTTGGGATCATTATTTTATTTGGCGTGAGGGTAATTTTTTCGACGACCCTGGCGAATAAGTGCTCATCGGAAGCCGCATCGATAATTTTCAAATTCATGTACAACGCGGAATCATGTGGCGCGGTATGCCAGACATTGGCAAAGAAGCCGTCATTGGCTGATCCATCGTGATGATGCCCATCATCGTAGAGCTGAATGGCATGAGTCATCGAATTATTATATTGAAATAATTCAGCGTGAACTGAAGTTATTCCCAATTCGCTGGTCATACGGGCTGTCACCAACACTTCTGCTTCGGTCTGAGATGGAAAATTTACTTCAGTTTCAGCAACCGCTTTGATATTAAATTCAGATAAAAAAGCGTCTCGAACGATGTTGGCATTGCGCTTCAAGTCCAGCACGCTTTCCAGACGTGTTTCACCCTGTCCAACGATAATAGAATAGACGACTCTCTGTGTATCCAATGGCGCCATGGAGAATGGGCCGCTGCCCTGGATAAAATATATATCGTGCGGGGAATTATATACCCAACCCAAATTGATCAATGGATCGCCGCTATGCATGAATGGTGATGCTTTTCCTGTCGTCGGATCAACAATTGGATTGCCACTATTATAAAGCCCTTGAAAGTTATTATACAGTCTTTGGGCAGTATCCTCGATCGGAAGCCAAGTGTCGAAAAAACGCGCGATGTTAGAAGTGATGGCTAATATTTTCGCGTTAGGAATTGGCTGCCGTATAAATTGAAACGCAATATCGCCATCTGAGGGGACAGCCGGACCCTGCAGCAAACAGACGCCACAGGCAGGCGTCGCAGCGCCATAGATTTTATCAACATTTTTCCCATTATAACCATACGATAAATTCAACGTGGTATCACAGGCGGATTCATCATCAAGAGCATCTCCAACATCCATATCCGCAAAAATGCCAACATAAGCATCTTCGATAGGAGCGGAATTTTTATTGATGATGGTATAATGAAGGAATATCGTTTTTCCCAGCGGCGTGACATCGTCATCAAATGCCCATGCCAAACAACGCACTTCCAAATTAAGCGGTCTGGTATTATAAAATCCGTTATGAAGAACTTGATTGCCATCATTCATTACATACCATAATGTTTGGTCGCCAATTACCAGCGGTAAGCCATTGTTATCGACTGGTGCGCCATCGTCAATTGGCCATTCGGCATAATCTCGATTATAATTGGGAGACGCGGGGTCAGCTGAATCACCCGGTTTGATTTTATAAACGCGATATTTTTCTGAGGTGGGATCATCCGGAGTGCCATCTGGCAAAATAATCCCTGGTTGATATTCGACATTAAAGCTCGAACATGCTGTTCGAATTTCGCCGTCCACTTTTCCGGCGATAAAAAGTCCGCTCACATAGATAATCGTTTTATCACTGCCGTTTGGATAATAGCCGCCAGCAGCTTGCCGCTCCGGGTCTCTGGCTACAGTACCATTGTTCGTGATATACATTGCGACTTGATTGGCATCTATCATCCGTGAATCATTTTTATTTGTCGGGCTATTAACATGATTCGTATGATTTTTCATACCGAAACAGACATCTTTAAAAAAAACAAGGAGAAAAAAACTAAACAAAATAGAGCAATTGAAAAAGGTAGTTGTTTTTCGCATAGGCCTCTTCCTTTCTATTGTGGAAGAAAAATGTTTAATCCTATCGCACCACGATCATCTTATGCGTTGCATGAAATCGATCAGCAACCATGTGATAAAAATAGACGCCGCTGACTACGTTCTTACCGTTATCATCGATGCCGTCCCAGAACACATGGTAAAATCCGGCGTCCTTTCTTTCGTTGACGAGCGTTTTCACTTTTTTCCCAAGCAGGTTGTAAACTTCAATTTTGACGTGACTCGGATCAGGAATCTGGTATTTGAATGACGTCTCCGAATTGAACGGATTGGGGAAGTTTTGCGAGAGCAGATAACTGTTCGGTTTGGGGATTTCGACGGTGATCTGTCGATGAAACTTGTTTCTTCCCTCTGTGGTTATTTCCTCCAATTTATAATAATAGTTGACACCGGTTTGCTCGATTCTATCGATAAAGGAGAATGATTCACTGCCAGTAATAATTTCCGCATTAATTTTTTTGAAATCACCGTCATCACCCATGCTGCGAAAAAGGTTGAAGCCCTGGCAGTATTTGTTGTAGCTGGTGCTCCAATACAGGTTGATACTGTTTTCGTTTCGCTCTCCCCGGAAATCATCCACAATCGAGAAAGCCGGATAGTAATAGAACATTTCAGAAGGCGATGAGAATGCTGATGAGAAATATGTTGAGTCGATGACTTTGACCCGCCAAAAAATCAACTGCCCGATAGTCAATTTATCGAATTCGTTTAGTTCCTGAAATGAAAGGTACGGTGTGCGAACACTATCTTCGGATAAAAGCGAGGAGAAACTCGAATCCGGGCTGAGCTGAACGATGTATTGAAACTCTGCGGTTGCAATTGTATCTGCCAAACTGGAATCGTTTTCCCACATCAGACTCTCGAATTCGGAAACGTGCGTTCCTCGAATCGGATAAACAGGTTTGGGTGGCGCTAACAGCGGCGGTGGTTGCACTTTGACGAACCAATTGAAAAAGTACGCTGTATCCGGACTTGAAATTAGAGCTGTCAGGGTGTCGATTCTGGGGACAGCATTGATGGATTTAAAAAAGTATGTCGTGTCCCTGGCATTTTCAATAATTTCCGAATTAATAAACCAACTGAATGTCAGTTCGAAATTTGGTTTTTCCGGCACTCGGATCGAAAATTTAACGCTATCATCCTGCGGACAGAAAACGAGTTTGTCCTCGGGTTCATAAATAATTTTCAGTGAATCCGAATGCGTTGAATCCTGTGGATAGTGGACAAACCAATAGTGAAAAAAGTTGGTATCTGCCAGTGCACAGTAGGCTTTGATGGTGTCTGTTTGTCCCTGTCTTGTTTGTGGAATGAATACAAATACAGAATCCGAGTTCAGCGAATCTGCTTTTGAATTTACAAACCACTGAATCGTGGCGCTGTCCGGTTTGTTCTCGATACGGAAAATGAGCGAGTCTTCTGACGCGAATAATGAGTCAGTTTCAGGAAAGAATTTTACCGAGTCCGGTTGAGTTTGAATAGTGTCCCCTGGCTCAGCTAAAATCCATTGCGCGGAAACCGTGGTATCCCGATCGCTGATATTCACGGTCAGGGTGTCAACTGAAAATACCGAGTCAGATTTTGTGAAAAGGAAAGTGTTGTCAAAAGCAGTGGTGTCCAAAACCGAATTTATCAGCCACTGATAACTCAATGAATCGCCGTCAGGATCGACGCACTTAACCTGAAACCGTATGGAGTCTGTTTTTGTGACCACAGAGTCAAGAGCTGGAGTTGCGCTCAGAATTTGAGGTGGATGGTTCGTACTGTCAATTCGTTGAATAAACCATCTCAAATAGACAGCCGTATCCGCATCAGCAATTTGGACCTGAAGCATATCTGTCGATCCCGAATTATCACTTTTTTGATGAAAATAATAGAACGTATCGGTTGCTGTCGTGTCAGGAATTTGATTCACGATCCATTGAAATTTAAGCGTGTCCAAATCGGCATCGTCTGCCTGAATCGAAAACAAGAGCGAGTCTTCATAAGTCAGCGTCGTATCTGATGGCACATTTGACGATTCAATTATTGGCGCTCGGTTACGATTTAAAACATTGACAATCCATTGTTTCTGGTACAGCGAATCTAAATAGTCGCAGTGAAAAGAAATTGTATCAACACCGGCGGAAAAATAATCGGGCTTGAAAAAGAAAACGGTATCACGTGCCGTGGAATCGACAACACTGTTTACAGCCCAACTTATTTCGTCCGTGGAATCTGCATTAACAGGAGTCTTGACAGCGAATTTGAGCGTGTCTCCCTCGAAAATTGTCGTATCGTTCAAGAAGGAAAAACTCAACGCCTGAACCAAATTCGTGTCCGGGAGATAGGTGATTATCCACTCTTTTTTTAGCGTATCGCCGGAAATGATGAACGCTGTCACTTGGGTCGTGTCGTTTTTAATCTGAGGTGATTTGAGGATAAAATTGTTGCCCGTAAAATTGGTATCGGTTGTATCGTTGATTAGCCAGCGATAATGCAAATTTTCAAATTCGGATTTAATGGAAAAAATTAAACTGTCCCTGTCATTGATGGTCGTGTCACCTTGGGGAGAGAACGTAAAATCAGCTATGTTCAGATCAGCGATATTGGGTGTAATTATTTTGATTTTCCATTCAAATGACACTGTTGTATCGTGTGTTGACGCAACACAGCGCACGGTGTCTTCAACAAAGGTGACGGAATCGGATTTGTAAACGTAAACTGAATCTTCCTGATCAGACAACTGAACTTGATTTAAATGCCACTGATAGCTAATTTCAGAGCCGTGATTCCCGATGGTCAGGTAAAATGTTAAGCTGTCCCCGCTGCTAATTGTCGTATCAGCCTTTGGAAATGCAGATTCGATTTGGATTTCAGGCTGATCCTTTTTGCGATCCGTAAAGAGGAACCATCGATGAGTAAGCAATGTGTCCTGGTCTGGTATTGAGATGTTTAGCTGAACGGTATCAACGCTGTTATTTGTCAGATGCTTTTTAAAAATGAAGATAGAGGTTGTTTCCTCAAGCATCGACATTCCATTAAGCTGCCACTGAAAAGCAAAATCGGACAAACTTGAATCTGATGTTTTGGCAAATAGACGCACGGAATCCTGAACCGTCAGTGTATCATTGACCGGAAAAAATTCAAAAGACGGCAGGGAAAAGAGTGTTATCGAGATCGTATCCGAAGGTGCACTTTCAATGCCATTGGAATCAACACCGGTGACGTAATAGCTTACTTCACTGCTTGTTCGGATATCAACATCCCGGAATTCTGGCGTATCCAAAAGAAGTGGATTCAACTGAATGAATGACTTTTCAGCATCACTGCTGCGATACACAAAATATCCTTTGAACTGTCCGCTCGGATGCCAGGAAACTGTGATCGGGTTCCTGTTCTCGATAGCAATATTTTTCGGCGGGATGAGCCCGATAGGAATGCTGAGTTCTTCGCTAACCGAAAAATTTTTATTGGCTTCGACGATCAAGGTTATTTTCGATTGATGATCAGCAGGCATCTCCGGTGAAATTCTCAACCTAAACGGATCGATTTCATTGCTATAATTTTCATCATATTCCAAATTCGGAATGAACGTCTCGGTGTGCAACAATTTTAAATATGGATCGTCCGAAGCAATTTTTAACTGAACATTTTTGGCACGTGAAGATAAGTTTTTTAATTCAACTTGTACTGAAACACGGTCACCGGCATGAATGTCGCTGAGTTGATTGTCATTGAGAAGCAAGATGTTTTGTACAACGATGTTCGGTAGTTGTTGATTGTTAAACAATCGCAGTGCATTGAGCCGCCCCGCTCCTAATTTGCCTGAAAATTGAAGGTTTTGGTGATAAATATTTTCACTGCTAAACAGTAGTCTTTTTTTGAGGCTGTCGCTGTCGATTTGCTCTTCATTTGCGAGCAACATACTGGCAATTCCGGAGACATACGCTGCAGCAACGGCAGTTTCAGATGCTTCAGCAGTTATCGTATCGGTAGACGCATGATATTGAGGCAACCAGCCCGGAGCCGAAATATCGACCCATGATCCATAATTTGCCTGTCTGTATTTATGGTCTTCAAAATCGCATGCTGTGACAGATATCACATTTTCATAGGCAGCCGGGTAAATTTGTTGATTAGTGTTGTGTTCACCGGCGGCGGCAATCAGCGTGCAGTTGTTATCATTCGCGTAATTGATGCATGACTCCAAAGTTTCAGAAGGATATTTTCCTGCGCAAGTAAGGTTAACAATGTTCGCTCCGTGATCGACGGCATAGAGAATCGATTGTGCCAATGAAAAAGAGGAGAAGACTATTTTCCCATCCTGTTCAGCATCACCTGCTTTCAGGATTATCAATTGATTTTGGTGTATTTTTTCAGAGTGGTCCGGGAACGTGTTGAGCAGTTGTTCGATGATAAGATAAATACTGGTTCCGTGCCCGTCTGTATCGACTGGATTTTGATAATGATTCAAGTCCCAAAAATTCACTCCGAAAACATCATCAATAAAGCCGTTTTGATCGTTGTCTTTTCCGTCGATTTTTTCCAGCGGGTTGTTCCATATCAGTGGAGAATTTCTAAAACGCGGCTCAATGCCTGTATCGATCAATCCGATCAGGATGGATTTTTGGGGATTTATTTCCGATATAGCTTCTTCTAATTGAATCTTATCCAGCAACGCTGAATTTATTCCTTTTTTGTTTTTTGAATAATAGAGATAGTTCGGATGAGCTGACACCACAACTTTTAGGGATTCGTAAGCCTTTATTAATTCAGAGATGTTTTGATCATCTTGGAAGCGAATCAGAAATGTGTTGGATATTTCAGAATAATTTTCATCGTAGCTATTCTTAGTTAAATTCGGAACAAGTGGAATGATCGCTTTAGCGCCGTAAATCGCGTTGAGCGAATCAATGGATTTTTGGTTAATTTGGGTGATTATTTCATGATTCGAAAAAGCAGCCCGCGGTCGTTTACTCAGTTGAATGATCAATTCATTAGCGGTAAAATCCAGTGAATCCTGTTGAACAGTTTCTTTCGCGTTCAAATTGTCAAATGCAGCAGTCACCCCCGTGATACAAATAGCGGCAATGAAAAATCGCGCGACACGGAAATATGTTTTTTTAATGTGAGGATCCATAGACTCGTTGATCAAAAAATATTTATTATTTACACGGACTGTAAGAAATCAATTCGGATGGAGGATGTTGGTGAAATCTCAAAGAAGTAATGATTAAGCTAATTTTGATAAGTAGTATCAATCAATCAAATACCATCCTCCAGGACTGTTTTGTTGATAAATAATTTACAACTAAAATCTAAATGATATTACGATAATTAATTTCGATAAGTTCCTAATAAATTTATGAATTATTAGCTACAGTGGCACAGAGAAAACAATGTGAAAATGATTTTCTGTGCACTCCGAGGTTCGGTGGCTAACAATTTGTAATTCGACTTTCACATCATTTTATTGAGAAAGATTTAATAAAAAAAATCACACTTACCCCATCGCCGGTATTTCATTTTCCGGGATTACGCCCAAATCAGAAGCGGCGCAATTATCATTAACCTGCTCGGAGGTTTTCGCTCCCGGAATGACTGTGTGGCACGCGGGATGCGTGATGCAAAAACGCAAGCTGACTTGCGCCATGGTTTGGTCCGGGTACTGAGCAAAGAACGGTTGCAATTTTTCCAGATCGTTCAAATATCCCTCTAATTTTTCAGGTGACAGATTAAAGCGACGATGGTCGTCCTCGCCAAATTGCGTATTCTTGTCGAACTTACCTGTGAGAAAACCAAACAACAACGGAATACGGACAATGACGCCGGTGCCATATTTTTCAGCCTTGGGGAAAAGTTCTTTTTCCGCTTCCCGTTCCAGTAAATTGTAGCGCACCTGAATACAGTCGATCAAATCGTGGTGTTTGTCCAACAAAAATGCCTGTTCTGTTTCTTTGAACGATTGGACGCTCCAGCCGGCATGTACTATTTTTCCTTGCTCTTTGAGGACGGCAAGCGCTTCCCAGGGATCATCTTCCTTCAACTGTTCCGTATCCGGACTGTGCAACTGCAGAATATCGAGGGCATCCACTTTCAACCGCTTCAGACTTTGTTCGGCAGCCCAGATGATGTAGTCTTTTTTCGAATTCTTACGGATCGCTCCATAACCCTCATCGTCCTCTTTCGATGTATTGTAGAAATCATTACCTGCTTTTGTCGCGATGATCACATTATTTTTACCGCGCTCTTTGATGACGTCAGCAATCAACTTTTCCGAATGCCCGAATCCATACACATCGGCAGTATCGATGAGCGTTACACCTTGATCCAACGTTTGATGCAGCGCCCGTTTAGAAACATCATCATCGGTTTCACCCCAATTCATTCCGCCGATCGCCCATGCGCCAAATCCCACAGTTGATACTTCCGGTCCTCTTTTTCCGAGTTTGGTATATTTCATGTGAACCTCCTGTATTTTTTATCATTCGTTTTTCATGTAATTTTTTGGAACAATAAGGTCCAAACTTTCCGTTACTGCCGAATAGTTCCATAATCCCATTCTGCTAAATGGTGTAAAATTTTCAGGTGAACGAATTCGGCTGAAATACACATAATCCGGATCAATATTGCCGCCGCTGTCCTCAAAATACTCGTTATTATAATCGATTCCGCTGGTACTTCCCTGTGTTGACCAGTAACGAATACCAATTTTATCACCCAGCGGACTGTCGATCCATTCAATGAAAATCACTGAGTGCCCCGATCCGCTGGTGCGCCAGAACTGTAAATAATCTCCCTGTTTCACATTTTCCCAATTTTCAATCCGGTCACCGATGCCAAATGTCTCCATCGCAATGCCCGGTCCGTCACCATTGACGCTCTGAACAAACCAGAGATAGAGAAAATATTTCATGTCACTGAATGTCATCCCGTTAACATCTTCGGTTTGGTCGAGGTCATCAAATAATAATTGGATTGACCGGAAAAAATTTTCAAAAGTCAATCCGCAGCAGTAGCAGCTTTGACTGCCATCGGGATTTGCCTGCGCAATTCTCTGACCTTTGTAATAAAGATCGCGGGTGACCCCGGTGTAGGTATTCACCCACTTGTACGGATGGGTTCCGTCGGTGGGATATTGTTCCAAAATGTCCACTGTGTAATCATTAAACGGAATGTCAAAAGGTTCTCTGATAATCAGATAAGCGGAGTCAGATACCTGAATATTTCGGTTGTCCAAAAGGGAAAATCTGAGCTGTCCTTCAAACGTCCCGCCGGGAATGCCAGAAAACTCATTTTCCTGATAATCAATTCCCGGTGGCAGGCTGCTCAGTAATTCCAATTGAAATTCTCCCCTTTGATTTCGGACAAAGATAAAATCCTGGTACGGAATGCCGATGTACCCTTTCCTCAATTGCCGTTTGGATAATTTTAGGCGCGGGCTCAGCTCGAAATACACCGGCACATAAGTCGTTTTCAGTCCATCTGTTTCCTTTAAAGTTAACAACGAATTATCCCGATCAACTTGATAATAATGAATGGCGACCAAACTGTCCGGAGTAAATTCCCAAGCCAGATTCAAATGTGGCGAAGATATATAAAATGGATTTTCAAAATAGATGTCTAATGTGTCAATCCCGTTTTCTCCGCTCATCAGTTCGAGCGTGTCCGGCCGAACCCGGGCAAAAGGATAAACATGAATTTTGATGGGGGATAAATCTATTTCAGCGGGCAGTTCAGCATATTCATAAACGACAGTTGTGTCTTCAACGTCGCGGTCGCTGATTCTGATCTCCAGAATATCGTTTAATGAATTTTTGGCTAAAGAAAAATTGTTTGCAACACCAGAACCTGAACGGTTGACACCGGAATTGATGAAACACATTTTTCTGATTTCTGAAAATTCATCCCCTTGAAAATGATAAAAATAAATGCCTTTGCTACACAGATTACCGGAATCATCTTTCCCGTCCCATACGAACGAATGATTACCTTTCGTCTGAAAAGCATCGATGATCGTTCGAACTTTTTGTCCGAGGACATTAAAAATTGTAAGCGAGACATTGCCGTTATTCTTCAGAGAGTAAGTGATCGTCGTGTTGATCGAAAACGGATTCGGATAATTTGGAAACAATTGATAATCTGGATTTTGATGCGTGATACGATCAATTCCGGTACTCAAATTGAGCGAAAACTCGCCCTGTGTATTTGTATATTCATTACCAATTAATTCATTATTCAGGTAGAAGCCGATTTTGACATTATCTAATTTTTCTTTCGTTTGCCGGCCATTGACAAGCTCTCCCCGAAATAAAGTTAAATCTGCACCGGTTAAATGCGATGAGAAAATGAGTAAAATTAATGTGATGAAAAATCGTCGCTGCATACATACTCCCAAAAATGAACACCGAATTCATGTCTGTTACTAAAATACAAAAGATAAATTAAATTTACAAGTCTAATTTTGCCGGATTGATCAAAAAATTTAGAGAAAATATTTTGAATGCTTGATTATTTTTAAAAAATTCTTATATTACAACTCGGAGCAAGTTGATCAAAATGGATTGATCATTTCTAATTATTCATTTATTCAATCAGGAGAATTCGATGAACATTGAAAAAATTAACACAAATGATTTTTTGATCAAAGCGAACGATATTTGGGACAATCAATGGTTATTACTGACTTCCGGTGATTTCGAAAAGAAGCACTTCAATCCGATGACGATTGGATGGGGCAGTTTTGGAATTATGTGGGGCTTGCCCTTTGTTCAGGTTTTGGTAAGACCAACGCGCTACACCTATGAATTTATGAATCAATACGATACTTTTACAGTATGCGCTTTTTCAAAACAATATCGAAAGGTACTCAGTATTTTGGGAACAAAATCCGGCCGGGATATGAATAAAATAGACGAATCTGGTTTGACACCAATAGCAAGTCAGCAGGTGAGAGCTCCCGGTTTTGAGGAAGCGGAGTTGATTGTTGAGTGCCGGAAAATATACTGGTACGATATCACACCGGATCATTTTTTGGATCCGAGTATCGATAAGCACTATCCTCAAAAGGATTATCACCGTGTTCATTTTGGTCAGATTTTAAATTTACGCGGTACTGAAAAATTTAGCAGTCAATAAATAATGAAAATCCATCAGATACTATTTGTTTTCGCTTTTTTCTTTATTGTCGTTGGATCAGGCATTTATCTTCTTTCGACAACAGTGATGCCAAATCCGGTTGATGACAGCACCTCCAATTTACTCGGAGAATTAATCGAGGCAGATACAAACTCATTTGTTGAAGACCTCAGCTTTCAATTTAAAGAACAAAAAAAGAGACAAAACCAATGGCTGCTTTGGTGTTGTATTCCGCTGGGAATTCTGTTTTTTGTGGCAGGTCTGGTGATAAAAAGAAAAACCGAAGGTCCTGATTTGTTCATTGATCAGGAGGAAGATATGTTCGAGGAATGACTTGTTGATAACTATATTGACTTACAGCCATTTTCTCACAATTTCAAAAATCGCGATTCCGTAAGCAACGGAAACATTCAGTGATTGTTTGATTCCAAACATCGGAATTTCAATCGCAAGGTCAGCCCGTTCAACGATTTCATCGGATACGCCAACGATTTCATGTCCAATCACGAGACACATCGGAAACGGGTAGTGGGTTCTGTGGTAGCTTTTTTTTTCGTCTGTATGCTCCAGCAGGACGATGTGGTAACCCTTTTTTTTGAGCTCGTCGATTACGTCGACCGGATTTTCAAAATATTCGCAGTCAACTGATTTTTCAGCGCCTAACGCTGATTTGTGAATTTCCGCTCGTGGTGGTTTGCCGGTAATGCCGGTTAAATAAATTTTTTCAATTCCTGCCGCATCTGAGGTGCGGAAAATTGATCCGACATTGTAAAGGCTCCGGATATTATCTAACAGTACACAAACAGGTCGTTTTTTCCGTTTGCTGACTTCTGTCGGAGAGGGTGATGAATCAATCAAATCAAGATAAGATATTTTTTTCATGCTTTTTATCGAAGTTTGTTTTCGCTGAATAATTTATCAGCGACAGCTCACTGATTAGGCTATTATTCAATTCTTTTAATTTACAATTTGAATTCATGGTTTGTTCCTTGAATTAAAAAAACGGTTGCAATTGAAATATCTTCTTGACATTTGAGAAAAAATTTAGTAGAATACAAATCATATAAAATTATGCTGTTAAAGAAATGAGAATGTTCTGATATTGAGATAATATAGTTGAATTTATTGGATTGTAAGTCGATGATTTTAGTATTTTGGTTTTTACTTTTAGCATTGAGCATCTTCGCGTTAATCAAGGGCTCCGATTTATTTACGACAGCGGCTGAAAAGATCGGATTATCTTTCGGAATACCGGCTTTCATTATTGGCGTGACCATCGTTTCCCTGGGTACATCGCTCCCTGAGTTTATGACAGCGATATTTGCTGTTTTGTCGAACAATACCGAAATCGTTATTGGTAATGTGGTTGGGTCGAACATTACCAATATTTTTTTGGGATTGGGAGTGCTGCCATTAATTATTGGATATTTTACAATTAATAAAAATTTGGTCGGGGTTGACCTCCCGATTTTACTCAGTTCTACTTTCGTCATCGCGATAACGTGTTTGGATGGCATTTTTACCAGAATTGAAGCCATATTTTGTCTGGCAGGATTTGTTATTTACATGAAGTACGCTGCAAATGAACACACAGAATTCAGAAAAAGAATGAAAGAGGAAGAAAAAGAACTGCCGGGCGTAAGCATTAAAACAATTATCATCCTCATCCTTGGTTGTGGTTTTCTCTATTTTGGGGCGGAATATACGGTGAAATCAATCATCCGACTTTCTGAAATTTTAAAGATTGGAACAGATGTCGTGACTGCCAGTGCGGTGGCTTTAGCAACTTCGTTACCGGAGATTGTTACCGGTGTTGTGGCAGCGAAAAAAGGGCAGATAGAAATCGCCGTTGGTACGTTAATCGGTTCCAATGTGTTTAATGCCTTTGGGATTATGGGGATTTCCGGTCTGCTTGGTGATTTAATTATTCCTGCTAAAATGACAGATTTTGGAATTTATATGCTTATCGTAGCAACGCTGCTTTCTTTTTTTATCACCTTAGACAAGGAAATTACAAAATTTGAAGGTGGCTTGCTCGTTCTTTTTTACATATTATTTTTAGGAAAATTGTTCAGTCTGTTTTAAAATTTATTAATTAATTAAATAAATTACCCAGGAGGATAAATGAGCGGACAGGGATCAACCGGTAATGTGATTGCTGCAATTTGTAGCTTTTTTATACCCGGTTTAGGACAACTTGTTCAGGGAAGATTGCTGATAGCAATCATTCACTTTGTGCTGGCAGGCGTGTTGTGGATTTTTTTGCTCGGATGGATTATTCACATCTGGTCGATTATTGATGCTGCTCGCTTTAAACATGATTAGATGACTCGATTCGATTTAGAATCAAAATTGCTTCAGCATTGTTCGTGGTTTTTCGGATTAAACGCATCGCAATGTTACCTATTATCAGGGTGATACAAAAACTACTGAGTCAGATTAATATTTTTAGCCCTGATTTCTAACCTCGACATCAAAAAGTTGTTATGCCTGCAGGTTTTTATACCCGTGTGATGTGCAGAAAATTTACATCAATTTGGGAATCGCTTATCAGGAACTGGATGAAAATAATCTGGCAGTTGACGCACTGGAAAAAGCGGTGGAAAACGCAGCCGAGGATAGCGAGCTTGATTTGTTGGCGTAAACCTGCGGCAATTTGGGCATGGCGTTGTATGAAAAGAAAGACTTCAGACTCGCGATCCGGCTGCTCAATCAGGTGCTGTTTTACTATTTAAAACAGGATGATCGGGACAACATCAAAAAGGTCAGCAGGGTGTTTTATGGGATTCAAAAAAAGATGGCGGACAAAGAATTCAACGACATCGCGGATCAGGAAATCAACCGGATCATTTCAGACGGCATCCAATGGAAAGACCGGCAGATTATGACCAGTGATGAAGCGAAAGAAATTTTGAAGCAGATGAAAGAGCGGAAGCGGCAGCGGCGGGTGGCATCGGAAGGGGAGCGGACGTCTTTTCAGTCCGCTCAACATTTTAATCAGCCGTTTTAACAGCATCAGAGAAACTTGTGCAAATCAACTAAAAATGAAACTGCCCCGAAATATGCCTGAACCAATCGGCGGTTAAAATCGGCTGCATGAATATGTTATGCTTTACTTTACACTTGGTAAATGGTAACTATTCAGCCACCGAGTCACAGAGAACACGGAGAAAAAATCAATCAAAAAT
>CAYYMH010000065.1:0-22228 GCA_964472785.1 uncultured Cytophagia bacterium
TTGTAATGGCTAAATAAATTAACTGAGTAGAATTGAAACTTTTTATCATAGGAGAGTACATGGAACGAACAACGTTGCCCCAACTGGATAACATTTTAGGGAAAAAGTTTCCCTGCCTCGATCACGGTTTTGTCCGGCTCATCGACTACATGGGATCGGACGAAGCAATTGTGCAGGCTGCTCGGGTGTCCTATGGCAAAGGGACAAAAAAGATGCGGCAGGACCGGGGACTGATTCGATATTTGATGCGTCATCAGCACACCTCGCCCTTTGAAATGGTGGAATTTAAATTTCACTGCAAGTTGCCGATTTTTGTCGCCCGGCAATGGATTCGACATCGGACTGCCAGCGTCAATGAATATTCACTGCGCTATTCCGAGGCGTTGAATCAGTTTTACATTCCTGATCCGGATAATATTCGCCTCCAATCCAAATCAAACCGTCAGGGGCGCTCCGACGAGTCGGCGCCAAATCAGCTTCAAAACGAAGTACTCCAAATTCTAAAAAAACACTCCAACCAAGCCTGGCAGGACTACCAGGAAATGGAACAGTCCGACCTCGCACGGGAACTGGCACGCATCCATCTGCCGGTTTCGCTATACACAGAATGGTACTGGAAAATTGATTTGCACAATTTGCTGCATTTTCTTAAATTGCGCTTGGATTCGAAAGCGCAGTATGAAATTCGTGTTTACGCCGAAGTGATGGCAGATATTGTCAAAATCGCCGTGCCGCTCACCTGGGAGGCTTTCGAAGATTATTTTCTGCACGCACCCACCTTTTCCAGAATTGAAACGGAGCTGATTATGGAAGCATTGCAGCAGCTTCACAAAGACTTGAACTGGGAAAAAATGGCTGAAGAAAAGGGACTCTCCAAACGGGAAATCAGCGAATTTTTAACCAAGATAAATCCGGATGAGAATCGAGATCAATGATTACATGACACCAAAAAATAAATTTTCTCAATTGACATAAAATTGAATGAACTAAAAATTGTGGAGGATTTTTGATGGGCGAACAGATAGATCACACAGTTGTTGAACGTTTTCTGAAATATGTTAAATATGATACTCAATCATCCGAAACATCCGACACCTATCCCAGCACAGAAAAACAAAAAGAGTTGGGAAAGGTGCTCGCGGATGAGCTCAAAGAGATCGGATTGACAGAAGTGGAAATGGATGAACACGGATATGTAACCGGCACCCTCGAATCAAATACCGATAAAAACATCCCGGTTATTGGCCTGATCGCTCACATGGACACGTCCCCGGATGTCAGCGGAAAAGATGTTAAACCGGTTATTCATGAAAATTACCAGGGCGGAGACATCACCCTTCCGGGAGATACCAGCCAGGTTATCCGAGTCGATGACAATCCTGCATTAAAAGATCAGATCGGGCATAACATCATCACTTCGGACGGTACCACACTTTTGGGTGCCGACGATAAAGCGGGCATCGCAGAAATCTTTGACGCGCTGACACATTTGAAAAATCATCCCGAAATTAAGCATGGAAAAATTCGCGTCGCGATTACGCCCGATGAAGAAATCGGACAGGGAACGAAATATTTCGATGTCAAAAAATTCGGCGTAGATTACGCTTACACGATTGATGGGGAAACACTGGGCGAAATTGAGGATGAAACTTTTTGTGCGGATTCGGTCAATCTCGTTATCAAAGGCGTGAACCTCCATCCCGGATACGCAAAGAATAAACTGGTGAATTCGATTAAAATTGCTGGTGAATTATTGGACAAGCTACCCAAAGACAGACTTTCACCGGAGACTACCGAAAAACGCGAGGGGTACATTCATCCTAATACCATGGAAGGAAATGTCGAAAAAACCACCATTAAATTTTTGATTCGGGATTTTACTGTTGAAGGATTGAAGGAACACGAGGCATTTTTGAAGGACCTGACCGAAAAAGTTGTCTCACAATATCCGAAAGCTGGATTTGAGTTTAACGTTGAAGAATCCTATCGCAACATGAAATACAAATTGGATGAAGAGCCAAAGGTCACGGAATACGCATTAGAGGCTGTTGAGCGCAGCGGAATTAAACCAGTGAAAAATATCATCCGCGGCGGCACTGATGGCGCCAGACTTTCTTATGAGGGACTATTGACGCCAAACATTTTCACCAGTGGGCATAATTTTCATTCCAAATTGGAGTGGATTTCAGTTCAGGATATGATAAAGACCGTGGAAACGATTGTGAACTTGATTAAGGTCTGGGCTGAAAAATAATACTTTTTTTTATTAGCCACAGATTGACATAGGTTTTCACTGATTCTTTTGGAGTGAAAAGCACTCTATCTGTCAGTTTTGCGAATTCGAACAGCGGAACCGTCCCGTTTTCTCTCATATCATTGAAACGATGGAATATTTATTTGATTCGATTATTATTTTGCATAAAGGAAACATAAGAAGAGAACTGGAACGCAAGGAATGGGAAAACCTGCGCACACATGACTCTTCACCGGAGCAGATGTTTATTGAAATTGTGAACCAAAACGAATAAATAATCGTCAGTGCAAAAAAGTATATTTATCACTGACAATTAACCGACACCACAAAAATAAGAGAACAATTATGAGAGAATTAAGAAAGCGTACCTTGAACGCCATGCTGAACAGGAGTGTTGAGCTTTTTGCTGATCAGCCCAGCATCTCCTTTGTCGGCGAAAAACCAATCACCTATTTAGAATTAGGGCAACAGGTAAAGAGCCTATCAGAAGAACTGAAAAATATCGGGATCAACAAAGGCGACCGTGTCGCTATTCTGGGAGAAAACAGCCCGAATTGGGGAATTGCTTATCTGGCAATCACGACGATGGGCGCGATTGCCGTCCCGATCTTACCAAATTTTCACAAATCCGAGGTACATCACATCATCCGCGGTTCGGGCACAAAAGCGCTGTTTTGTTCAAAAAAATTAGCACATAAAGTGGAAGAAGAAAATCTGGGCAATCTGAAAACGATTATCTTCCTTGACAAACTTGAGATTCAGGAATTATCTTACAAAACCCATTTCATTGGTGAGATTTTGAAAAAAGGTGCTAAAGATTTCGGCAAATTAAAGGACGCCGTAAGTAATATTGTCGCCCATCTTCATCAGGACATCGAAGAGGACGATTTAGCCGTAACTATTTATACATCCGGCACCACTGGACATTCAAAGGGTGTAATGTTGACGCATAAAAACATTATGTCCAATATTCTATCGCTCGGTCAACTTATTTCAATTTTGCCCGAAGATCGGTTTATCTCCATTTTACCGCTCTCACATGCCTACGAAGGTACCATCGGATTTCTATTGCCTATTAAAAATGGGAGTTCGATTTATTATCTTACCGAAGTTCCCACGGCATCAAATCTGCTTCCGGCGCTTCAAAAAATTAAACCGACTTACATGGCATCAGTCCCATTGATCATAGAAAAAATTTATAAAAAAAGAGTGCTGGTTGAAATTAATAAAAAGAAAATTACCAAGCAACTTTACCAAACAAAATTCGGACGCAAGCAACTCAACAAATTAGCCGGTAAGAAGTTATACAAAACATTTGGTGGCGAGTTAAAGTTGGTTGTTTTTGGAGGTGCACCATTAGGACCTGAAGTTGAAAAATTTCTTATCGAAGCAAAATTTCCTTATGCTTGCGGTTACGGATTGACAGAGACTTCACCGCTGGTGACCGGTTCAATCGATAAAGTTAAATTCCAATCTCCGGGCAGACCCATTCCCGAAGTTGAAGTCAAAATTGTCGACCCTGATCCTGAAACCGGTATCGGAGAAATTTATGCCCGTGGTCCGAATATCATGAAGGGATACTACAATGACCCCGAAAGAACAAACGAAGTGCTCGATGATGACGGATGGTTCAAAACCGGCGATCGGGGTTATCTCGACGATGAAAATTATCTGTTTATTAAAGGCAGGTCGAAGAATCTGATTCTGGGTCCGAGTGGGGAAAATATATATCCCGAAGAAATTGAGCAGCGCTTGAATGAATCGGATTGCGTTTTGGAATCGCTGGTTTATCAAAAAAATCAACGTATTATTGCCAGAGTTCATTTGGATTACGAAACTCTGGACAGACAATTTAAAGCAGATAAATTAACAGAGACAAAAATTCGCCAGCGGACTTCAAACTTGCTGGATAAAATCAAAAGTGAAGTAAACAAGAAGGTTTCAGCATTTTCAAGAATCCATGAGATAATTGAACAGCAGGAACCGTTTGAAAAGACGCCAACGCAGAAAATTAAGCGTTATTTATACACAGAGTAAAAAAATAAGTATCCGCTCAATATTTTATGGAAATACCCTTTCAAAGGTTTTGAACCTTTGAAAGGGTGCATGTTCACCATCTGTTTTTGAATGGATACAAAAATAATTTATCTGAAAAAGCCTTCATTTTAACTAAAAAGGATGTTTATTACTTTGTCCTGAACGAAAAATAAACATCCTTTTTTAATTGAACCTTACAATTTTTTATTATTGATAAATCAAATATTTTTCCCGAAGCTTATTAAACTTTTCTAATTCCTCAGCCCATTTTGCGGTGATTTCCGCTGCTTTTTTGCCAGCCAGAATCTGTTTATGAATCTGATCGGTACCGAATGCTTTCTGGAACATTGAAATTCTTTTGGTATCAAAAATATTCTCTTCTGGATTTAATTTATGGATCGCTTCCAAGATATGAGCTTGTGTGATCACCGGTTTAAATTTTTCAAAATCTAGAATGTGGATTTGCACACCAATGCATTCCTCATCCACGTACATGTAATAATAAGGTCTAAAATAGGTCGGTCGAAAATGCACCCCGGGAAGCTCGCGTGAATTAAGTTCCCGAGCGAGTTGATAGCCGTCCATCCACGGCGTACCGATCAGTTCAAAAGGCGAGGTGTATCCCACTCCGATGGACACCTTACCCAGTTCACCGATACATCCTACGGTTGCCACAAAAAACGAAGTTTCCGCATGGGGAACGTGCGGCGAAGTTGGCACCCACATCAAACCGGTATCCGGCCACAGCATGTCCCGAGTCCACCCTTCCATGGGGACAACCGTGAGCTGGCAATTAATATTATATTCCGAATTAAAAAGCCGCGCTAATTCACCGACAGTCATTCCGTACACGTAGGGGATCGGATAAAGTCCGACGAATGAGCTAAATTCCGGATCGAGTACATTGCCGGCGATTTTCTCACCCCCCAGCGGACTGGGTCGATCCAAAACGACGAATTCGATGTCCGCCTCTTTAGCCGCTTCCATGGCATAAGCCATTGTGTAAATATAAGTGTAAGCTCTGGACCCGATATCCTGAATATCGTAAATCAGCACGTCGATGTTTTCCAGCATCTCTGGTGATGGACGACGCGTTTTTCCATACAAACTGTACACAATCACGCCAGTCTTTTCATCGGTATAAGTTGGAACCTGCTTGCCGCCACTAATATCGCCTCGAACTCCGTGTTCCGGGCCGAACAGCGCAACCAATTTTACATCCGGATATTCATGCAGCACATCGATGGTCGATTTCAAATTACTCGTCAATCCGGTGTGATTGGTAATGAGCCCAACCCGTTTTCCCTGGATTAGATTTATCTGTTGTTCAATTAGCACATCAATCCCCGGTTTAACTATCGTCTGAATTTCCATTTTTGATTGCCATTTTTGGTCCGTGTTTTGACTATAACTATTGGTCAAGCCTGTGATCATTAATGAAAAAATAATAGCTGCTAAATATTTCAGTTTCATTTTCCTTCACCATTCTTTGATTATAAATTTCATGAATTAGTATTATTTCTTAATCAGGCGGGAATGAAGACAGGGGGTTGTTAATCACGTCATTCCAACTTTTTTGAAACTTTAATTCTGTTGATCGCTTTTTCAAGTGCGAGTTTTGCTCGTTCAATATTCACATCAGGGGTTGGTGTAGTCAACCTGCGCGCAGCGCGTTCTTTGGCATAAATTGCCCGTTCAACTTCAATCTCCGCTGCTTCTTCTGCGGTTTGCACTAACACCGTCGTTATCGACGGAAGCACCTCAACAATACCACCGCTGGTTGCAAAATATTTTGTTTGTGCATTATCCAACTCGATTTTTATTTCACCTGTTTTCAAACTGGTGATAAACGGTTCGTGATTTGCCAAGATGCCAAAATATCCTTCAACTCCGGGCATGCGGACATGTTTCACTTTATGTTTGAATAACGTTTTTAACGGCGTCACTATTTCTAAATCGAAAATTTTTTCCATTTTTTCAACTACAGATTTTTCGCTTTTTCGACCGCTTCCTCAATGGTGCCAACCATAAAAAATGCCTGTTCCGGCAGGTCATCATATTGACCTTCCACTAATTCTTTGAAGCTTTTTACTGTGTCTTCCAAACGCACGTACCGCCCTTCACGTCCGGTAAATTCTTCCGCCACAAAAAACGGCTGCGATAAAAATCGTTGAATCCGGCGCGCGCGATTGACAATGATTTTGTCTTCATCGGACAATTCTTCCATGCCGAGAATATTGATAATGTCCTGCAATTCTTTATATTTCTGCAAAATTTCTTTTACCGCTCGAGCCGTGTTATAATGCTCCTCTCCGATAATCGATGGATCGAGTAATACAGAGGTCGACTCCAGCGGATCGACTGCCGGATAAATTCCCAACTCGGATAATTTTCGTGACAGCACCGTGGTCGCGTCCAAATGAGCGAACGTGGTTGCCGGAGCAGGATCGGTTAAATCGTCAGCAGGAACATAAATTGCCTGCACCGAAGTGATGGAACCATTTTTCGTTGATGTGATGCGCTCCTGCAATTCACCCATTTCGGTCGCCAGCGTCGGTTGATAGCCCACCGCGGAGGGCATTCGTCCCAGCAATGCGGACACTTCCGATCCGGCTTGAGTAAACCGAAAAATATTATCGATAAAAAGAAGCACATCTCGCTGTTCATCCTCACGAAAATATTCCGCAATCGTGAGCGCTGACAATCCGACCCGCAATCTGGCGCCGGGAGGCTCGTTCATTTGACCGTAAACCATACTGGTTTTCTCGATGACGCCGGATTGGTTCATCTCCAGCCAGAGGTCATTTCCTTCGCGCGTTCGTTCGCCCACGCCAGCGAAAACAGAATAACCGCCGTGCTCTTTAGCGATGTTATGAATCAGCTCCATGATAATCACCGTTTTTCCGACGCCGGCTCCACCGAACAAACCGGTTTTTCCGCCCTTGGAATAAGGCTCCAACAGATCGATAACTTTGATTCCGGTTTCAAAAACTTCGCCGGAAATATCCAATTCGGTAAATTCCAGCGGATCGCGATGAATGGGATCCTTTCGCAGCGCTTCCACGGGTCCCTGCTCATCGATGGGCTCTCCGATTAAATTGAACATGCGTCCCAGCGTTTTCGGACCAACCGGCATGGTGATCGGCTCTCCCGTATCCTTCACTTTCATTCCCCGCACTAAACCATCTGTCGAATCCATGGCAACACTCCTGACAGTGCGTTCCCCTAAATGCTGCTGAACTTCTAGCACGAGTTCGGATTTATCTTCACGTTCAACTTCCAGTGCATTCAAAATATTGGGCAATTCGCTGTCCTCGAAACGCACATCAACAACAGCTCCGATAATTTGGGTAATTTTCCCCTGATTCATAATTTAACCTCTGTCAAAATCTCTTTATCCATTAATTACTAATTTTTTGTGCACAGCGACTGCGTCTCCGGGGGAAGTAACACTCCAAAAATACAATCCAAAAATACCATCGTTAATGATACAAAAATATCCAATAAAAAACACGATATTCAAAATCAATTAATTTATCATTCAATCTCTTTCAAGGCTTCGCTTGAGTTCACAATCTCGATGATTTCGCCGGTAATCTTTGCCTGCCGGAGTTTGTTGTAATCCATAGTAAATTCATTAATGATGTTATTGGCATTTTCGGTCGCGTATTCCATCGCTGTCATTCGGGCGCCCATTTCCGATGCATGGGATTCCAATAAAATCCGCCACAACTTCACATTTAAATGGCGTGGAATGACGGTATTCAACACATCGATCGGGCTCGGCTCAAAAGTAAAATCGAGTACTCTTCTTTTTTCGTCCGGCATCATGGGAATAATCGGCAGCAACTGCTCGACAACCACGTCCTGTTGCATGGCAGATTTGTATTCATTATAAATCAGATAAATCCGATCCAACTTTTTCTGGATGTAAAGATCGGTAATTAATTTGGCGACATTCACTGCCTTATCAAATTTCAGATCTTTGAAAAATTTTTCATAAGTTCCGATGATGTTGTAATCACACCTTTTAAAATAATCGTTACCCTTTTTGCCGATGATAATCAAACTCGTTGGACAGTCTTCTTCGTACTGGTTAATATTCCTTTCTGCACTTCGAATCACATTCGCATTAAACGAACCGCACAAGCCCTGATCAGCCGTCACAACCACGTATCCAACACTCCGCGTTTCCCGAACTGCCAACAGCGGATGTAAATTGGGATCAATATCATAGACGATGTGTCCCATGATGTCATTTAACCGGTTAGCATACGGACGTGCCTGAAGAATAACCTGCTGTGCTTTGCGGAACTTGACAGCCGCAACCATTTTCAGCGCACGGGTAATCTGCTGTGTTTTTTTGACCCCGGCGATTCGTTGTTTTATTTCCCGAAGTGTTGCCATAAATTGTTAATCATCAGTTAAAATTAAACAGAAAATATTCTCATAAATTCCTTGCAAGCAGCAAGCATTCCCGCCTGCAAATCTTCATCCAGCTTTTTCTTTTCAGCAATATCACTGAGCACGTGAGAATATTTCGTTTCCATGAATTGATAGAAATCTTCCTCTAATCGGGAGATTTCACTGACCGGTAAATCATCAATAAATCCCTGTGTTCCCAGAAAAATCAGCGCGATTTGATTCTCCACGGGAAGCGGCTTGTTTTGCGACTGTTTCAGAATCTCTACCATCCGTTCACCGCGTGCAAGTTGGTCTCTTGTCGATTTATCCAGTTCCGAACTGAATTTGGCAAAACTTTCCAGTTCCCGGTATTGCGCTAATTCCAAACGGAGCTTGCCAGCGACTTGTTTCATCGCCTTTATTTGGGCATTTCCGCCGACACGGGACACGGATAATCCGACATTAATTGCCGGACGAACACCTGCGTAGAACAGATCCGGCTCCAAATATATCTGACCGTCAGTGATGGAAATGATATTGGTCGGAATATAAGCTGAAAAATCCCCGGCCTGAGTTTCAACAATCGGCAGCGCAGTTAATGAACCACCTCCCAATTTATTACTCAATTTAGCGGCACGTTCGAGTAGTCGGGAATGGAGATAGAAAATATCCCCTGGGAATGCTTCGCGCCCGGGAGGACGACGCAGTAATAACGACACTTCCCGGTAAGCCCAGGAATGCTTTGACAAATCGTCATAAACCACCAGGGCGTGTTTTCCGTTATCACGAAAATATTCACCCATCGCGGCGCCGCTATAAGGCGCGATGTAAGTAAATGGCGCCGGATCGTTTGCGTTTGACATGACGACCGTTGTATATTCCATAGCGCCATGTTCCTCCAAAGTCCGGACAATCTTTGAAAGCGTGGATGCTTTCTGACCGATTCCCACATAAATACAAAAAACGCCCTGATCTTTTTGATTCAAAATCGTATCAATGGCGATGGTGGTTTTCCCGATTTGTCGGTCACCGATAATCAGCTCTCTCTGCCCGCGCCCGATCGGAATCATCGAATCGATCGCCTTGATTCCCGTCTGAAGCGGTTCTTTCACTGGCTGGCGAGCAATAACCCCTGGCGCTTTACGTTCAATTGGCAGAAATTGACTGGTGATAATTTCACCCTTGCCATCCACAGCCTGTCCCAGCGGATTGACGACGCGACCGACCAATTTTTCACCCACCGGAACCTGCATCACTTTTCCGGTGCGTTCGACGTAATCCCCTTCTTTCAGATATTTCTCATCACCGAACAACACACAGCCCACATTATCTTCCTCAAGATTCAGCGCCATCCCGAATATACCGGTGGGGAACTGAACCAATTCATTCGCCATCACATTATCCAGACCGTAAACTCGCGCAATACCGTCGCCGACCTGAATAATTTCGCCGGTCTCCTGAAATTCCGATTTTAGCTTATATTTTTCCAGCTCTTTTTTAATGACCGAGGAAATTTCACTTGCCTTGACTTCCATAGTTCTCTTTAGTTTTTAGTTAAATGAATTTTCAATTTGTTAAAATGACCCAACACACTGGCATCGAAGATTTCTCCGTTTGCCCGAATAATAATGCCACCGATTATTGAGCGATCCAATTTATTTTCAATAATCACTTGCGCATTGAAATAGTCACTCAATTTATTTATCAGATCAAATTCTATTTCTTCGGTAATGGGCACCGCTGTGATCACCTGAACATGCATCAAATGATTGAACTGGTGATGATAAATTTTGTAGCTCTCAAATATTTGTTGCCACAAAGCAATGCGTTGATTTTTGAGCACCAGTCCGAAAAAATTCCAAAACAATGGCGAGAAATATTTTGTCAATAGCGGTTCCAGTACTTCTGCCTGTTTTTTATTGAACGGCATTTTGAGAAATGCTTTGAGATCCGGATGTTGTTCAAGCAAATCGTTCAGCAAACAGAACTCCTGCAAAATTTCATCAACCCGGTGTTCTTTTTCTGCAATTTCAAACAGTGCTCTGGCGTAGCTTTTTGCTTTCGAAGAAATGATCATGAATGTGCTTAAAATTCTTTAATGTATTTTTGAATTAATTGGAGTTGCTGTTGTTCGCTTAACGTATCCCCAACCACTTTTTGGGCGGCGCGCATGGAAATATCAACAGCATATTTCTTCACATCGGCAATTGCCGAATCTTTACTGAATTCAATCTGTTGCTTTGCATTTTCGAGCATGCGGTCCGCTTCTTGACGCGCCTGAGTGACGATATCATTGCGCATCTTTTCCGCGGTCTCCTTGCTGCTGTTGATAATTTCAATCGATTCCAATTTCGCCTTTTCGATCAGTTCGCGTTGTTGTTCCAAAAGCGCCTGTGCCTCTTTTTGATCCTGTTCCGCCTGGTACAAAGACGATTTGATTCGATTCTCTCGGTCATCCAAGGTCTTCAAAATAGGTTTCCAGGCAAGCTTTTTCAGGATCAAAAGCAAAAGAAAAAAGGTAATAACCGTCCAAAAAATAGTACCGGTATTCGGGCTCAACAAATCCATTTGAACTATCCCAAATAAAATGAGGTGACGAATTTATTATTTAAAGCCTAAGATAAAACAAATAACCAGCGCCAGCAAAGCGACACCTTCGATCATGCCAGCAGTAATAATCATAATTCCCCTGATATCAGCAGCAGCTTCGGGTTGTCTGGCAATGCCTTCGACAGATGCTTTTGCAATGCGACTGATGCCAAACGCACCTGCGAAAGCAGATCCGACAGCGCCCAATCCGGCAGCAATAAACGCCCATGCAGTTTCAGTCATAACTCCTCCTCAAGTCGTTAAATACAATTCCAACAAATCTATTAAATTAATGATGTGAACTCACACTCAAGCCAATAAAGACAGCAGATAAGATAGTGAAAATATATGCTTGAATTAATGCAATTAACACTTCCAACAAACTGACGAACAAGAGTCCCAAAACCGGAAACGGTGAAATAAAGATATTTTTAAATAAAAAAATCAATCCCAGAATCGTAAACATGACCAAATGTCCCGCAAGCATATTGGCGAAAAGCCGGATGGCTAAGGCAAAATGCTTGGTCATCATCCCCAATATTTCGATCACAAATATCAGGGGCGTCAGCATGACTGGAATACCTTCCGGGACAAAACTTTTTACATAACCCGTGAAACCGTTTTTGCGGATATTTGAAAACTGGACAAAAAACAATGTGATCAACGCCAGAGAAACTGTGACGGAAATATTGCCTGTGGCAGTTGCGCCCATCGGAACCAGTCCCAATAAATTACAGGTGATAATGAAGAAAAATGCGGTCAATAAATAGGGCGCATAACGCTCTGCCTCTGAACCCAGATTGGGATGAATAATGCTTTCTCTCAAAAAAACAACAATCGCTTCAATTAGATTTGCAGGTCCCCTGGGTATTAACCGTTTTGTTCGAAACGCTAAAGGGATGAAAACAATTAGAAATGCCGCAGCGATCCACAGCATGATGACATGTTTGGTAATGGAAAGATCGATTCCGGCGATTTGAATCGGATAAATCACTTCATCTTTTACATGGTGCATGATGTATTCCCGAATCCCATAGCTTCCTTCTTCAGCACCATGACCATTTTCTTCAGAGAACAGCAGACATAATTTTATTAAGCTATACCGTATTATTCCTGTCATCAGCAATTTTTCTTAAATTGGCATTTATAAAGCGAAATTCAAAAAATTGACAAATCAGATAGAATGCGACAAGTGAAGATATAAAGTAAATAATATCCAAATTTGAGTATCGTATTAACAAAAAAATCATTGCAGCAATTAACAAAAACTTCACGATTATTCCACCAAGGACCACTTGCATAAAAATCTTCATCGGTTTTTTCAATGACCAAATGATCAACAGAAAGCCTACAAAGAAGATCACCAATCCGGTCACGAATCCGATAATAATTTCATGAAAATTTTTATCGCCGTCAATGAAAAATAGAATCAACAAAAATCCGGCTAACAGTAATCCCGTGATAATAAAAACACGGAAAAAATATTTCATCGATTTTTCGAACATAAAAATTTAATGACCTTAATTTTTAAAGAAGCAAACAAGCTCAAACAACAAAAAACTCATAATCCCTGGCGCCAACTTTCTTCGATTTGAAAGCGTGGTACACTAAAACCCGGCTGCTGTAATTGGTTACCAGATTCAGCAAATCATTTTTCAGGATTCTGAATTTTTGGCTCATCAACGCCCGGAGCAAACCTGTTTCACTATCTGATCTGGCTTCATAAAAAATATTCGGCGATTCCCCGATCAGAACTTTCCATTCGCCGATCACATTAATACCCAGCTCTTCCAGTCCGTTATAAAACGTTCCTTTGATGTATTGTTCATACGCCTCCTCCTGCCCCGGAATGACGTCCCAATATTGACTTAATTTTACAGGACCTTTTTCAGTGCCACGTGGCAGGTGGGGGTATCTTCCGCTTGACATCATCACTTTACTATGATAATTTGTCACAAAATGCAGCAGTTGCGTTGTGATTTTATTATACTCACTGGTTTTCAGAGCTCTCTCCCATTTATCAAGATTTTCAGAAACGCCCACGGAAATGATTTGCGGACCGGCACCAATCAATGTGCTCCACATAGCAACAATGTTTATCCCCAATCGGTTCAGGGTAGGAAGTCTGCTTCGTTGCATAAAATCTATATATTCATCAGTCTTGTCCGGAATCACGTTCCAATATTCATTGAATTTTATCGCCATGACGAATTCCTTTTATGATTAGATTTTTAAAAAATCAAGTCGGGTTAGCGTGAAGCACGTATCTCTCGACATTCACTCCAATTAAAAGTTAAAATGAATCTATTTCTACACAAGAATCAAGCTAATAAAAATATAAATTATTTTGAAACAATGCAAGGATTTTTTGTGTGATACGAAAATTTATCTCAAAAAATTATGAGAAGTGCATGATAAAAAATATCTGTGAAACTCCGTGTTAATCCGTGACAAAAAAATTGCCGGTCGTGAAATTAAAAAATGCTTGATTATTAATTCGAAAATGGTTACTTTTTCAATTAAAAAAACAATGGAGGACAGATGCGAAGAGAAAAAATTATAATCCCGCTGATAGTCGCTTTGACGATTGGCATATTGTTGTTTTCCTGTGGCAAAAAAGAAGAACCGCAAAAAATTAAGGCTGCTCATATTCTTGTCATGTACAAAGGTGCAGCAAGAGCGCCACAAGAAATCACTTTATCGAAAGAGCAGGCTTACAAGAAGGCAAAAAATTTACTCGAACGAATCAAAGCCGGGGAAGACTTCTCTGAATTGGCGCGAAAACACTCAGATTGCCCGAGCAGCGCTCAAGGCGGCGAACTCGGCGAATTTGGCAAAGGTGATATGGTAAAGCCTTTCGAAGAAGCCGCATTCAATCTTAAAAAAGGAAAAATATCAGAGATTGTCGAAACACCTTTTGGTTTTCATATTATCAAAAGAATCGGATAAAAAGTTAAAAAGTCCTGTTCTGTTGTGTCAGAACAGGCAGTTCTCCCCAGGTTTAATCTTTAAAGCTATCAAACGCTGATAAATTCTTTTAGTGGTTAATTTTCTATTTTTTCCCCGGTAAATATTTCGTACGGTTTAAAAGTCCATATATTATTCAAGGAGTAATTCAAAATCGTGCCCACTGCAATACCGAATGCGTTTGAAATCAGGTAGTGAATATTGAAAAAGTGAGTCAAAATCCACAGCACCCCTAAATTTCCGCCATACCCGGCAATACTGGCAACGATGCAAAATTTGATGAAGCGATGAAAAAGTGCTTTAACACCGGGTTTGCCTCTGTCACGCCAGGTCCAGAGATCATTCCAGATAAAATTATTGATCATTGCCAGCGCGATTGCCAGGACGCTTGATACAATATAAAAAATGCCGACCACTTCCGTAAAAAACCACAAAAAACCCATGTTGACAATCACACCGCTGCCGCCGACAACAGAGAATTTGATAAAACGTAACAGATTTTTTGACATCAATTTTTTCTGAGCCGGTTCGGATGTATATTTCATCTTAAAGTGCCTTTGTAATCGTAACAACGGTAAATGTAAAAAATACGGAATGGCTTTCCGCGATAATTGATTTCCAATGGCGGTTCTGCCTCGATTTGAGAAAAATAGTTGCTTAAATTATCCAAATTTTTATAACGCTTGGCATTACTTGTCACAAAGATTGCGTCTCGTCCGACAAGCGCATCAATATTTGTCCAAAAGGTGTATTGCAGTCCTTTTTCACCAATTATTTCCCCGCTGTGTGTCGGTAAGTGGTTTTTGGTGTAAAAAGTAATTTCACTGGGAATTTTGTATTCGTGCCCGAAAATAAAGGTATCTTCACCCATTTCTTGTTTGATTGACTCCACCCGCTCTGCCAATTCTTCCCAGCCAGTCCAGGTGTCGCCTTTTTTAATGGGCATAATCGGAAATAAAGGCAACAGATGCATAAATAGAACAATGACCAATCCCAATATCAAACCGGGTTTTAAATATCTGGCAAACCAGCGGCCGCATTTCGTCTCACCAAGAGCCCACACCGTCGCTGCGATGACTGAAGTGATGTAAACCGGCGCCATCCAGTTCATTTTAACCAGACTGCGCAGACTGGAAAACGTAAAAATAAAATAGACCGGTAAACTGAACCAAAAGAGCAGAGAGAATTTTTCATCTTTATCTTTGAACGTTTTTCTACCCGAAGATATCCAGCCACCGATGATAAAAAAGAATAGATACGGCGTCAACATACCCAGTTGCGAACCGATGAGTTGACCGAAGTAATCGAGCCGCAAACGCTTCATCTCGGAAAACCGGCGCGATGACTGAAAGGCAAACGACGCCCAGTCATGCTGATAATTCCAAATCAGCACCGGTGAAAAAATCAGCAGGGCGACCAGCACGCCCAAATATGGATGCACCGTTTTCAGCCAATGGCGCTGCTCTTTGGAAAAAAGCAGAAATAAAAATATTCCCACGCCGAGCAGCACTGCCGTGTATTTGCTCAACATGCCGAATCCCATCGCCATGCCGGCAAAATACCACCATTTGGCTGCGGATGTCTTGATGAGCTTCACCATAAAATAGACAATCAGCGTCCAGAAAAACAGCATCGGCACATCCGGCGTGATGACCGTCGCGCCAATGGAAAATAATACAGTGCAATTGATCGCAATCACTGTCCACAGCCCCATTCTCTCATCATCGAAAAGTTCGATCACGATCCGGTACAACAAAACCATCATGCCCAGCGAATAGAGCACACTGCCCAGCCGGATAAAAAACACCGAATCGCCGCCGATTGCCGTAAAAAACGCAATCGTCCACGCCGCCATCGGCGGATGGTCAAAATAGCTGAGTGCCAGATTTTTGGCGTATTTCCAGTAGTAGGCTTCCTGGGGGACCAGGGGGACGAGGTTGATGTAGATTAAACGAAATAGCGTGAGTGACAGTATGGTTGTTAAAGTATAGTTTTTGATTTTTTTCATATTTTTTTTTTAGGTTCTGGGTTCAGGGTTCTGGGTTCAGGGTTCAGGGTTCTGGGTTCAGGGTTCAGTGTTTAGGGTTTAGGGTTTAGGGTTTTGGGTTTTGGGTTTTGTTCCTTTTGTAGTTTGTTAGGTATTTTATAAAGCCTCTGATTGCTGCCCGGGTTCTGCCTGCCAGATCATAAGTTGTTTTAAAATCATCGGCTGATATATATTTTTCATCCAACGCGACATATAATTCACTCTGGACTTCAGTGCAGGAACGTTTGGCGTAACGTAAAAATCGAATAAATTCGGCATTGGATTCAGCGTCGAAGCCCTCGGCGATATTATGCATGGATGAACCAGCCGCTTTTTGAATCTGATCCTTCAATCCCCAATCCCGAGAAAAACTTGGCTCTTTAGTCAACCGATATACATGCCGTGTCAATTCTCGTGCCAACTGCCACGCTTCAATTTCTTCAAACTTGGAAATTTTCATCCTCCTCCAACCTTTCAATTTTAAAATCCAAACCCTGAACCTGGAACCTTGAACCTTGAACCCAAAACCCAAAACCTCGTTATTCTCACTCCGCTCACTCGTCGCTCGTCCCTCGCTCCTCATTCGCTCCGTTCCCACAACTCGTTTTTGCTCATGGGTATGGTCTAACGACTACCAACTGACTGCGGGACGAACACCAGGCGGAAGCCAATATTGCTGTAGCGATAGTCAGGATAGCTGTCGCCGCGATGCGCTGACCGGCAGCCGATGGCCCGGCTGTACCAGCCACCGCCGCGCAACACACGGCTCGAACCGGTTTTCGGACCTGTCGGATCGTTTACCACACCCTGCTTCTTACATTCAGCATAATAATTTTCATCGTACCAATCCAGGCACCATTCCCAGACATTGCCGTGCATATCGTACAGACCCCAGGCATTGGGCGGATAACTGCCGACCGGCGTCGTTTTGCCAATATATTTCCCTTTGGGAAAATTTTTATAGGGATAATTTCCGTCATAATTTGCCTGATCGGTGGTCAGATTTTCACCGGTGTTGAAGGGCGTGGATGTTCCGGCGCGGCAGGCGTATTCCCATTGCGCTTCAGTCGGTAGCGTAACACGATATTTGCCTTTTGCCATCTTTGTCAATTGCTCGCAAAACACCATGGCATCGTTCCAGCTTACATTTTCAACCGGCAGGTTCCCTTTACCTTCCTGGCTTTTTTCCTTGAAAATTGACGGATTGACTCCCATCACTGCTTCGTATTGTGACTGGGTCACCGGTGTGGCGCTCATTTTGAAGCCACTCAATTTTACTTTGTGCAAAGGTTTTTCATTTTCGGATTCGCCGCCGCCCATCTCAAATTCACCGGCAGGAATGTCCACCAGGTTCAAGTCCGGTAAAATTTCTTCAAGTTCACCGGCTTTTTCTGCTCTCATCCCGCGCTTTTTCATCGGTTCTTCCGCACCTTCCGCAGCAGATTCCTCACTAACCGCGGGTGCCTCTTTTTCCTTGAACGTTTCGTGCGTTTCTTCGCGGTATTTTTTATCAGATAACCAGCGGCGCCCCGGCGCCGAGTTCAGCACATTGCACAAATGTTCGTCTTTATCGAGAACATCGATCATGCTGTTCATGGAACGAAATTTTTCAGCAGGAAAATATTCTCTCAATTTTCTTATTTTTTCAACATGGCTCACAGCTTCCCGTGTACTTTCCAGCGCCTCAGCCAATTTTTGTCCGCAAGTTAAAGGGCTGTCTTCTGTGGCTTTCCATTCCAGCATAATTCTAAAAAGCTCATACGTGTTCCGGTTTTTCATAATGCGATTTGCCAATGTTTCATTGATCAAGCCGGCTAATAAATCATACGTTTCATCTTCTCCCTTTTCACTTTTGGTGATGCGCCACTTGACGAGCAGCCAGTTTATTTTTCTCACAATTTCCCGGGGACTGCGGTTTCCCACTTCGGCAATCAGTTCGAGCAAATCTTTTTCTGAAACACCTTCGACCAGAAACTGGGCGGTTATACCGGCATCATCGAGCAAATTCCGTATATATTGCTGCATTTGACCAGGGTGTCGTTCAGGTACAAGGTGCCGGACTTGAACGATCTTGCCGAGATAATCATTAAAATAATCAAGGTATTTTTCCATACGGCTGGAAAATTCGTCATCATCTTGCGATGAAGCCCTGACCGCAGCTATTGGATACTGCGCCGCATACTTGTTACGAATAAACTCTTCGATTATTTGCGGGTAAATACCCAGCACAAAAGCGAAATTGGGTTGATGCAGCACAAGTTTGATACTTTCAAGCAGCCGCACAGCCTGCTCCGGAAAGCAGCGATCCAGATCATCGATAAAAACGACCAACTGCGGCTTTTTAATCTTTTTATCATGTGCCAATTCCCGTAACTGATCAAAAGCATCAAAATACAGACTGCGCGCCATCAATGTATCCTGGGTGACTGCTTCGTAACGCTCGATCATGTCTTTCATGGATGTGCTGATTTCCAGTTCTCCCAAGAGCGGCACCCCCAGCTTACCTTTCAGAGAAACACCGTAAAGCACTGATCGCAAAGCATCATGAACTTTTTTCCCGCCACCTTTCATAATATTACACGCTTTTCTAGCCACAGCGCTTTTTTCTTCTTCCCATTGTTCCTGTCTTTTTTTGATATCCCGGGCAATGGTCGCTATTAGCGGCACCAGCAAATTTTCTTCGCGTTCGTATTGCCACGCGTTGAACCAGACGGCAACCGCCGCATTTTCTCCCTGACCCTCAGCTTCGACAATTTGCTTCATTAAACGCATGAGTGAAGTTTTGCCTGATCCCCAGTTGCCATAAATGCCGATAGTTATCGGATTGTCTGCGTACAAAGCTGCCCGGGCAAGTACTTCAGCCGTGTGTTTGAACTCAAGGAAATCAGCTCTCTCGCTTTCAATAATCGGCTCATCGCTGAGGAGCTTAAAATTTTTACTTTCATCTGTTGGCATGTGATTTCTCCATTTTTAAAATCTTAAATAAATCCAAACACCGAACCTTCGAAACAAAAATCCATTTGTCCTACCAGCACGGTGTTTGGTGTTACATTTTTGTCGCCTTTTTCAGCGAACGGGACACCAATCTGTTCAGCGGTAGTCGTCCGACCATACCCATGAGCTGCGGGACGAACACCAGGCGGAAGCCAATATTGTTGTTGCGATTGTCAGGATTGTTGTTGTTGCGATTCGCTGACCGGCAGTTGATGGCTTTGTTGTTCCAGCTACCGCCGCGCAACACACGGTTCGAACCCTCGATTGACGCCCTTTTTAACCACTGACAAAAATCGCCTTTTTTCGGAATTCTCTTGCTTGAGCATATTCAGTAAAACTGATTAAAGGTAGCACATGCTCCTGATATTGTTTCTGTGACCATCTTCCGGATTCCAAGTAGTCATTATATTTCTGTATTTTTTTGATAAATCGGACACGGCTGCGCTTTGCAAGTCTTATTGTTTCAGAAAACAACAGATAACCGAGAAACGGTAAACCATGGGGTGTCCGGTTCAAACAAAATGGCTTTATTTTCAGATGTAGTCTTTCAGCCAAATAGTCCTCCATTTTTTTACCTGAACGCAGTAAAATATCTTTATCGTGATGCCAGAGCACCATATCATCCATATAACGCACGTACGCGGGTATTTTCAGAGATTCCTTTACAAAATGATCAAGTGGTGATAAATAATGATTGGCGAAATACTGGCTTGTCAAATTGCCAATGGGCACGCCTTTACTTTTAATCACGCAATAACTATCAATAATGTGTTCGAAAATTTTCAACAAATAACGATCTTTGAAAAGCCGCTGAAGCTGGCTTGTTAGTACGGAATGATCCAGGCTGTCGAAGTATTTTCGAACATCCAGTTTCAGGAACCAATAATATTTTTTGTTATACTTTCTTGCTCGTTCCAGCGCGGCATAGGTTCCTTTTTCGACACGGCTGGCGTAACTATCAAATATTTGCACCCGCTCAAAAAAAGGATGGCAGACATTCATTAACGCATGGTGCAACACACGCTGGCTGAACGGCGCCGCGCAGATGAGCCGCTCTTTGGGATCGTAAATCGTAAAGTAGCGGTAATTTCCAATCTCAACATCTCCGGTCTGCAACTGTCGCTGCAAATTTGCCAAATTTGTTTGCAGATTTTTGCCGTATTCAATAACTTCAGTCTTGCCAGCCTTCCCGCGTTGCGCTTTGTAGAAAGCCAGTTGCAAATTTTCTAAGCCGGCTATTTGCTCAATTAGTCGTCCCTGCCGTTTCATCCTTCTCTGAATTATTTATAAAACATTTGCCATAGCGTTCTACTTTTTTATCACCGATCCCTTTGACGGACAGCATAGTCTTTGAGTTGATGACGTCCAACTTTGCCAGCCCCGCTAACTCTTCGTCAGTAAAAATGGCAAACGCTGGCAGTCCTTCCTCTGCGGCAACTTTTTTACGAATCTCACGCAGCCGGGAAAATTTCTCAAAAGTGGCTTCGTCGAGTACTTGTTTGTAGTCCACCTTTTTTTTCTTCTCACCGATCGAGTAAGTTGTTCTTTCAATATATCGAACACAAAAACACCAGTAAGCGCCATTCTCATTACTGATTAGCTGTTCGTTTACTTCCAGAATTTTATTGCCGCGCAAAAAACGGTTCATCTCATCGAGCACTGCGCCGCTGTCGCCAACGGGTATTGTAAAAATTTTTATTTGCATCGTCTTTGCCAGTTTTTTTATTGCCGCTCGTTCATTTCACCTTTCAAAGATACTACCCTTTCAAAGTTTCTGAACATTTGTAAGGGTTCTGCGTGGAGTGTTTCGCCGTTATGCGCCGCACGCCACTCCCAATAAAATTTCACTGGGGGCTTCGCCCCAGGACCCATCGTGTTACTCTCCATTTTCTCTGATCCCTTTTAATGTTTACTCTTAATCTCCAAAGGGTACAGGAATAATTGAACCAAAACGCAATTACTTTAATGCGGTGAACCTTGAACCCGAAACCCGAAACCGAAAACCCTGAACCTCACAACACTCGTTGTTCCCACTCCACTCATTCGTCGCTCGTCCCTCGCTCCTCATTCGCTCCGTTCCCACAACTCGTTTTTGCTCATGGGTATGGTCTAACGACTACCAACTGACTGCGGGACGAACACCAGGCGGAAGCCAATATCGTTGTAGCGAAAGTCAGGATAGGCGTCGCTGCGATACGCTGACCGGCAGTAGACGGCCTTGTAGTCCCAGCCACCGCCGCGCAACACACGGCGCGAACCGGTTTTCGGACCCGTCGGATCTTTTACCACACTCTGTTTTTTACATTCAGCATAATAATTTTTATCGTACCAATCGCTGCACCATTCCCAGACATTGCCGTGCATATCGTACAAGCCCCATGCATTGGGCGGATAACTGCCGACCGGCGTCGTTTTTTTAATATACTTCCCTTTGGGAAAATTTTTATAGGGATAATTTCCGTCATAATTTGCCTGATCTGTGGTCAGATTTTCACCGGTGTTGAAGGGCGTCGTTGTTCCGGCGCGGCAGGCATATTCCCACTCGGCTTCCGTGGGCAGACGAAAATTACCTCCTGTTTTTGCATTCAGTTGGCGGATAAACTGCTGCACATCATTCCAGGATACCCGCTCAACCGGTAGATTATCGCCTTTAAAGCGAGACGGATTGCTCCCCATGATCTCTTTCCACTGTTTCTGGGTCACTTCATATTTGCCGATGTAAAAATCATCGACAGACACTTCGTGAATTGGCTTTTCCTCGCTATATCCGTCATTGCTGCCCATTTGGAAGGTGCCGCCTTTGACCAATACCATTTCTATTCCTTTGGTAGTGATGGTTTCGCGATGAGGCGTTGGTCTTTCGGTTATGGTGGGCTGTTGTTCTGGCGCGTGGTCGCGGATATCGGCAATTTTAAACTGCGCCACCACGGTCAGCAAAAAATTGTCCGCGTCGCCGG
>CAYYMH010000066.1:0-21742 GCA_964472785.1 uncultured Cytophagia bacterium
TAAAACGAGATTTTTGGCAGAAAATTTGGGGAAATAAAGTTAGATATTACAGCAGAAGGAGAGAATCCTGGCGAATTAAAGATGGTCATGCGCACTGCCCAGTATCACCATTCTAAAAAGTCTCTTGATAGCCGTCGAGCGTATTCATCCGTCAGTCAGGACGGTGGTAGAACCTGGTCAAAAGCCGTTATAGAACCTGCCCTGTATAATACAACAGCGAAAGGATTTTTTGGGAAGGATTCAAAAGGCAGACATATCTATGTCTATAATGATGATGACAAAAGTGTTAGAAAAGGACTCTATTATGTAACAAAAGAGCCAAACAAGGATTGGTCAAAACCAAAACTATTTTATTGGGATAACAATCGTAACAGTTATGCTACATTAATTGAAAAAGAACCTGGTTTTTTTCTATGTGTTTGGGATAGTTCGAATGAGCCGGATAGAAAGAGATCAGCAATAAGATTTGGCGTTCTAGACTTGAATAAATAGTAATACATTATATGGGAGATTGGGATATGACCGGTAAAAAATTAAGAGAGTCATTAAAAAACGGGAACAGGGTCTATGGTACATTGATCGTGAGTACTTCCCCAAAATGGATTGACATAATAGACAAACTTAACCTGGATTTTGTATTTATTGACACTGAACATATTGCTATCGATAGGCATCAGCTTTCATGGATGTGTCACGCTTATGCAGGAAAGGGCGTAGTGCCGGTGGTCCGAATCCCTTCTCCCAATCCTTATGAAGCAAGCATGGTTTTGGATGGTGGTGCAAAAGGAGTCGTTGCACCTTATGTGGAATCAGTGAATGAGGTACAGCAGCTTGTAGGTGCTGTTAAAGCAAAGCCACTTAAGGGACTAAAATTGAGTAATTATTTAGATGGTACGAAGGATTTTGAATCTGAGTTAGCAAAATACATAGAGATGAATAACGAAAATCATGTGCTCATAATAAATATTGAAAGTCAACCGGCAATTGACAGAATTGATGAAATCGTAAAGGTTCCTGGTCTTGATGCTGTACTGATTGGTCCACACGATTTGACCTGTAACCTTGGTATTCCTGAACAGTATCACCATCCAAAATTTGAAGCCGCAGTTGAAACAATTGTTACCGCGGCAAGAAAAGCAAATATTGGAGCAGGAATTCATGCTTTTTTTGTTGAGAATATTGAAATGGAATTAGAATGGGCTAATATGGGAGTAAATCTTATTCTACATAGCGGCGATATTAATCGCTTTGCACAAGTTATGAGCAATGACATTAGTAGATTAAGAGCAGCTTTGAATGATGAAGTTAAACGCTCTCAGACGACGATAAATATATGATATATGAAAGAAATGAAAGCGAGAATAGTAAATCCCTATCTTAATTCGATCGAGGAAATATTGTTGGACTTTGAAAGGTTTAATAAATATGAATATGAAGAAGTTCATCAGACCAATATTTTATTTAGCGGCTCTTACCGTTTTAGCAGTTGTGTGGGCATGTTCACATCAAGATCAAAATCCACAGTTGGTTAATGTTAATAATCCAGGGTTGACTGTTGATCTGGGTGTGGGATTATGGGCCTGGCCTTTGCCCATGGATTATGACCTTGATGGTGACAATGATCTGCTTGTATCTTGTCCGGATACTCCATTCAATGGGTTGTATTTTTTTGAAAATGCGTCCGGGATTCATGACAAAATGCCTATCTTTAAACAACCCATCAGGATAGGCCCCGGCGAGAAGAATCTTCAGTCTTGCTTTGTTAATGGTGAGTCCAGAGTTCTGGGGCAGGGAGTGGAATACCAAAATTTCAGGGATTCTATCTTATCTGACCCGATGGTCATCTTTCCAAAAGATAATCTTGAGAAGAGACATGCCAGGATCAGATTCAGCCAATGGAAATTTGTGGATTACGAAAATGACGGAGACCTGGATCTCATCGCAGGTATTGATGACTGGGGAGATTATGGTTGGGATGATGCTTATGATAGCACCGGAAGATGGATGAAAGGTCCATTGCATGGCTATGTATATCTTATCGAAAATCAGGATGGGATTTACACAAACATGGGGAAGCTAAACGCCGGAGGAAAACCTATCGATGTTTATGGCGCTCCTTCACCCAATATGGAAGATTTTGATGGAGACGGCGACCTCGACTTGATCTGCGGTGAATTTCTGGATCGGCTTACATGGTTTGAGAATGTGGGCAGCCGGGGTAAACCAGAGTTTGCTACGGGTAGATTTCTAAAAAATGAGAGCGGAATTATTAAGATGGATCTTGAAATGATTATACCTGTGGCTATTGACTGGGATAAGGATGGAGATTGTGACCTCGTGGTTGGTGATGAGGATGGTCGTGTGGCTTTTGTTGAAAACACTGGAGCAGTTGAAGATAATATGCCGGTGTTTAAATGTCCGGTTTATTTTCAGCAGCAGCCAGGATTATTGAAGTTCGGAGCCCTGGCGACACCATTCAGCATTGATTGGGATAGTGACGGAGATGAAGACCTGATTTGCGGCAATACAGCCGGTCATATCGCTTTTATCGAAAACCTGGACGGAAAGGATGCTCCCAAATGGAATATACCTGTTTTGCTTGAAGCAGGAGGAAAGCCAATCCGGATCATGGCAGGTGAAAACGGTTCCATACAAGGGCCTGCCGAAAAGAAATGGGGGTATGCTACTGTGACCGCAGCAGATTGGGATCATGATGGACTTAAAGACATTATCGTCAATTCAATTTGGGGTAAAGTGGTATGGTTTAAAAATATTGGAACCCAAAATGCTCCTGCCCTGGCTCCGATGCAACCTGTTCTTGTCGATTGGCAGGGAGAAATTCCAAAACCACAATGGAACTGGTGGAATCCGGATGACATGCAATTGGTAACACAATGGCGGACAACTCCTTTCGCCATCGACTGGAATCAGGATGGGCTGACCGATCTGATCATGTTAGATCATGAGGGTTACTTAACGTATTTTGAGCGATTTGAAAGAGGTGGGAGATATCTGCTGAAACCGGGACAGCATATCTTCCACAGTATAGCCAATTCCGTATTTGACAACAAAAATAACGTGATTGTATCAAGCGGTGGAGTTCTCAGATTAAATAACCAAGAGGCTGGAAAAAGCGGCAGACGTAAGTTATGTTTTGCTGATTGGGATCGGGATGGAGATCTGGATCTCCTAATAAACAGTGAGAATATTGCCTGGTTCGAAAATATCGGAGCTGAAAACGAAAAGGTGCTGTTGAAATACAATGGAAATCTTTTTCAAACAAAGCTTGCCGGACATACAACATCCCCAACAACAGTGGACTGGAACAAGGATGGCATCCCCGATCTCTTGATAGGAGCCGAGGATGGACATTTTTATTATTATAGAAATCATATTAAAAAAGCCTTTCTGAAAAATGAATGAAAAGACAAAATGAACGTGTACTTAAAATTCTAAAATAACCATGCACACAATAGACTACGTCATCTTTTTTCTATATCTGACAGGTGTAACGATTTTTGGAGCAACCTTCTACAGGAAATCCAAAACCAGTTCACAATTTACTTTAGGGAATAGGAATATTCCTTCATGGGTTGTTGCCATGTCAATATTTGCTACCTATGTCAGTTGTATTTCATACCTGGCATTACCAGGTAGCGCATTCATGTCAAATTGGAATGCGTATGTTTTCAGCCTTTCCATTCCGGTTGCTGCCTTTGCCGCAGTTAAATTCTTTGTACCGCTGTACCGGAGGGTAAACAGCCCATCAGCGTATTCCTACCTAGAACAACGCTTTGGTATCTGGGCCAGAATTTATGCTTCGACCAGCTATTTTTTAACACAATTGATGCGTATCGGCACCATCTTGTACCTTCTTTCACTCACCGTTCATACAATTTTTGGATGGGATATTGTAGTCGTTATTATTATCACTGGATTGGTGGTGTTGGTTTATTCAATGTTGGGCGGATTACAGGCTGTAGTTTGGACCGATGCCATACAGGGACTGATCCTGATCACAGGTGCACTGGTTTCGGCGATCTTCATCCTTCTCAAAATGCCTGACGGACCCATGCAGATGTTTAAAATCGCTACAGAATATGACAAATTCAGTCTGGGCAGTTTCGGCTTGGATTTGTCTAAATCAACTTTTTGGGTTGTCCTGGTATATGGGATTTTCATAAATCTCCAAAATTTCGGAATCGACCAGAATTATGTACAGCGTTACATCGCTTCACGGTCTGATGAAGAGGCAAAAAAAGCGGCTTTCAGTGGTGGGATGTTATACATACCGGTATCCCTTTTGTTCTTTTTCATCGGAACAGCACTGTTTGCTTTCTATCAATCGGGTGCAGCTCAATTGCCCGTTGAATTGGAAGTTGCTTCAAAAAGTGATGGGATTTTTCCGTATTTTATAGTCAAGGAATTGCCTGTCGGGATCACTGGTCTGCTGATATCATCCATATTCGCGGCAGGAATGAGCACAATTTCAACCAGTTACAATAGTTCAGCAACCATCATCTTAACTGACTATTATCAACGTTTCATTAAGAAAACGGCTTCCGATAAACAAGCTATGAAGGTATTGTACACATCGTCCCTGATAATTAGCGCTTGTGGTATTCTGATAGCGATAGTCATGATCAACGTCAAAAGCGTCCTCGATACCTGGTGGCAATTGGCTTCGGTTTTTAGTGGCGGAATGCTGGGATTGTTTCTGCTGGGCATCACTACAAAACAAAAAAATACGATCGGTGCCATTTTAGGCGTTATTACTGGATTAGCGGTGATTTTCTGGTTGACGGTATCGAAATTTACAGTTGGGCAGGGCGCATTTGCCAACAGGTTTCATACGTATTTGACGATTGTTTTTGGAACCTCTGTCATCTTTCTGGTTGGTTTTCTTTTTACGTTGTTTAAAAGAACAGGGCGGAGCAAAATGTAATCAAGATTCATTTAAGTCCTGAATTGACTATGATGATTTCATAACAAAAAAGCACTAAATAATTTGTAAAATTATAAGTTATGAAACTGATTATCAAGGTTTTTTAAATTATTTAAGGAGTCTGATATTATGAAAAGAAGAGATTTCCTTCGTTCAGCAGGCGTTGGTCTGCTTGCGACTTCGTTCGATGGCATTTCAATTTTTAATGAAAATAGTCAGGTACGGGCATCCGCAGCTAAAAAAAAGAATGTATTATTTATCGCTGTCGATGATTTGCGCCCGACATTGGGTTGTTATGGAGATAAAACTGCGATAACACCAAATATCGATAAAATAGCATCCAAAGGAATTGTTTTTAACCGTGCCTATTGTCAAGAAGCAGTTTGTAATCCTTCAAGATCTTCCTTGTTAACAGGTCGGCGACCTGATACAACAAAAGTATGGGACAACAGGACTCATTTCAGGGAAAATATTCCGGATGTAACTACCTTGCCACAATATTTCAAGAATCATGGTTATCATGTTCAATCAGTTGGGAAAATTTATCATGATCCGAGATGGGCACAGGATCCTGAATCCTGGTCTGTGCCTGGTAGCTTGGCAGTTACAAGCGAATGTGGTGGGAAATATCTTCTCGATAAGAATGCCCGTACCGTGAAAAGTTGGAAAGGCGAATCAACAGAGTGTTTCGAAGTTTCTGATTACGCATATATAGATGGACGCGTTGCAGATGCTGCTCTTGATATTATCATGGACATTCGGAAAAAGCCATTTTTTCTGGCAGTCGGCTTTCGAAGACCACATTTGCCTTTTTGTGCTCCGAAAAAATATTGGGACCTTTATGACAGGGAAAAAATAGCACCGCCTGCAAATCCTGATGCACCAAAAGATGTACCCGAACTTGCTTTACACAATTGGCGAGAGCTGCGGGGCTACACCGATATACCAAATGAAGGTCCTCTCACACCTGAAAAAATTGCAGAATTGCGTCATGGTTACTACGCAGCCACAAGTTACATTGATGCGCTTATCGGAAAGATAACTAAACTGCTTGAGAAAATTGGGCTGTTAGATAATACTTTAATAATCCTTTGGGGAGACCATGGTTACCATCTTGGTGAACATGATCTATGGTGCAAAATAACAAACTTTGAATATGATACGCGGGTACCATTGATCTTAGCTGATCCTGGTCAGAAAAATAAAGGAATCGAGACGGATGCTCTGGTTGAGTTTGTTGATATTTATCCGACACTTGCTGATCTCTGTGATCTTCCACAGGCTGATGGATTAGAAGGTATAAGCATGCGACCTTTGATTAATGAACCCAATAGAATGTGGAAAAAAGCAGCCTTTAGTCAGTTTCCGCGCCCCATTTATACAAAAGAAGAACTGAAATATATGGGTTATTCAATCAGGACTGACAAATATCGATATACAGAATGGAGAGAAATAAAAACAAAAAAAGTATATGCCAGAGAGTTGTATTCGCATATTAAAAATTCAATGGAAACAGAAAATTTAGCAGAATTACCTGAATATAAAAATATAGTCAAAGAAATGGCGACAATGCTGAAGAAAGGATGGCGAGAAGCCTTGCCGGTTGGTTTAAATGATAATTAAAAAATCAGAACTTGCTATATATTAGTAGACATTTAGTTAATCACATATTACATTAATATGAGAGGAAAACATGAAGCTAAAAACAAAGTATCAATGGGAACTCACCGCTATAGTTGCAATGCTTATTGTTATGTTCAGTTCACACGCATGGACCAAACCCTTAAGCCCGGAAGCTCGTTTTGTCCAGGGCGGGGACTATAAAGGAGACGTCACTGATATCCGGGTCGTCCGGCACGTCGAATCGAACCCATATGCATGGCGAGTTTGGCAACCCTTCATCGCGCAGTGGAAGAAAAAGCATCTTGTAGTGACATTTGCTGCTATGCTCAATGGAAAAAAGGATATGGGTGATATCCTGGCTAGCGTTTCCAAAGACGACGGTGACACCTGGGGGGAACCTGTAGTTATCTTTGACCATAGCCGGCGGCATGGCGCAATCCAATTTGCCTACGCCAACTCGGTTTTATTCAAACCAAGGGACCAGGATGTACTTTGGTGTTTTGCCATGCGATGCCCCATCACGTACAGGAATAGTGAAGATTCTGAACTCGTCGGTGCATTCAGCGCAGATGGAGGGTACACGTGGACGCCTGTGGAGCTGGCTGTGAGTTACGCAGGTCCGCTCATCCTTAACGCTGGCGTGCAACCGACGGAGATCCAGGGCAAGCAACGTTTTTTGCTGCCCGCTCATCGAAACTCCCTGCAGAAGGATCCGCTTGGTTCACGTGATCATCTCATCCTGAGCAGCAGCAGTTTGCTGGAGTGGAAGCTCGAAGCGTTTATACCTCAACCAATAAGCGGACCAGTCTTCCTTCATGAGGGCAATATCGCCCCAGGTGATGCTCCTGGTGAATTGAAGATCGTGATGCGTACTGCCAACTACGAAAAGACAGCCCTCACCACGGATCCACCGCGTGCCTATTCCAGCGTCAGTAGAGATGGGGGGCACACCTGGAGCCCAGCACAGCCGGAGCCGAAACTGCACAACGCAAAGGCCAAAAGCTTTTTCGGCCGTGCGTCGGATGGTACTCACATTTATGTCTATAACGACGGACCCGCGCAGCGGGATATCACGCCGGAATTCCCGCATGGCGGCAGAATGTCCCTGCGATACAAGATTAAACCGGATGGAGGGAAATGGAGTGAAGAAAAAACTTTCTTCGACGCCGGAATCAAGAATTCGTATCCGACACTGATCGAAGTGAGTCCCGGCGATTTCCGCGCCGTCTGGGACAGCGGCACTACCAATCGACCCAGAACCCATATCCACTTCGGGAAATTACGGATTACGCCCTAATTGCAGTGACTCCTTGATAATCCCTGATCGCGCTGGAAATGCGTTTCTGCACGCTGATTGTTAATCCCTTACTACCGTCGGCCGTTGTGGTCGGCGGTGTGGCGTGGAATTGATCGAACAAGAGATGATGAAAAACCACCCATGGAAACTGTACAATATTGATGAAGACCGTACTGAACTCAAGGATTTGTCCAAGGAATATCCACATCTTGTGAAATCATTAGCGAAGAAATGGGAACACTGAGCTTCGGAAAACAATGTAATCCCATTTCCAGATGCTTATGGAGCAAGCTATGTTAAGCCGCCTAAATAATTCTTATACAGAGTGATGCGTGGTCAGTGTGTATCTTAAATCAGGCATTCAATATTATAATCAAAATTCATGTGACTATGATAAATTATTGGATGGTATAGGTATCAGGTTTGTGAAGCTCGAGGACAACAGTATAATGACATTGGTCGAAGGAAAAATTCGCATATCGGGAGATGGTGGTAAAGCATGGTATGAGCCAGTATTGATGTGTGATAAACTAGGACCGTGCCATTCGCAAAACGGTTTGCCCATCTATACTCATGACGGAGTAGTCATCCTTGTTTGTAAAAATAGCGAATATATGTTGAAATTCTAGGGAGAAAAATGGAAAGAAGAGATTTTTTAAAAGCAGTTGGATTTGGATCATTAGCATTCGCAACGGGATGTTTCCGAACAAATGATGGAAATTCAGAAAATAATCCGAACATTATATTTATTATGGCAGATGACCTGGGATACGGTGATTTAGCGTGTTATGGTAATCCGATTGTCAAAACACCCAACTTAGATTCCATGGCTGGGCAGGGGATCAAGTTTGAGCGGTTTTATTCAGCCGCCCCTGTTTGCTCACCGACACGGGGCAGCTGTCTTACAGGTAGACATCCATATCGTTACAACATTAAATGGGCAGGGCGCTATGGATTGCCTTATCAAGAAATTACGATTGCAGAAGCATTAAAAACCAAAGGCTACGCCACCGGACATTTTGGTAAATGGCATTTAGGTGGATTAAGTAAAACAGTCAATCAAAGTGAATTCCCGGGAGGACCATCTCCTTATTCACCGCCTTGGGAAAACGGTTTTGATGAATGTTTTTCAACCGAGTCGATGGTACCCACCTATAATCCATATTATCACGTCGGTGGAAATTATGGCACCGAAGATTACCGACACGTTCAAACAGAGCCAGTGGCAAAGGGCCAAAAAACAGGAGGCTTTATATGGCGTGACAGATACTGGAAAAAGCCGGGACAATTCGTTGATGAGTGGCTGGCGGGCGACGATTCGGAATTAATTATGGATAAGGCACTTGACTTTATTAGAAGGAAATCTGCTGATAAAAAACCTTTCTTTAGTGCGATCTGGTTTCACACACCTCACACACCGGTAGTGGCAGGAAATAATCAAAGAGCGAAATACCCGGAAGCAAGTATTCCTGAGCAACACTGGTTTGGCTCCGTATCCGCAATGGACGAACAAGTTGGTCGCCTCAGAGAAAAACTAAGAGTGTTAAATATTGATAAGAATACGATTGTCTGGTTTTGCAGTGACAATGGACCATCTTATATACATAATTTCAATTCCGCTGGAGGTTTGCGGGGCAAAAAAGCGGAATTGTATGAGGGAGGTATTCGTGTGCCGGCAATACTTGAATGGCCTGATAAAATTAAGAGGCATGCTGTTTCTCAACTACCGGCTTTTACCAGTGACTTTTATCCTACTATTCTCTCAATTTGTGGAATTAAAATGAATAGTCAGCCACCAATGGATGGACAGAACATCATAGATTTAATCCTTTCAGATGAGTCGGAGCGGACAGAACCTCTGTTATTTCAGTCTCCACTACCAAACAAATTGAAAAAATTTAGGTCTGAAGAGTCTCAGCAATATGCGATGATCGGTAATCGATACAAAATAATTAGCGTGGACGATGGTAGGAAGTATGAGTTATACGATTTAATAAATGATCCATCAGAAAAAACTGATCTGGCCCGCGACAAACCTGAAATTTTACAGCGCATGAAATCTGTACTTGATGAGTGGATAGAATCCTGTTCCAGAAGTGCAGAAGGGTTAGATTATTAGTAAGAAGTAACAAACTATGAAAAACATAAAAATTATCTTCCCAAAGTTAATTGTCTTTTCAATTTTTATCGCTTTAATGTCCAATTGTAATAAAAAGCCAACCGACGGAGATAATTATGCCGGGCGATCACCGGTTGCGGCATTTACTGTGAGCCCTACTTCCGGAGATAAAAACACCACCTTCAATTTTGATGCTTCAGCATGTTATGATTATGATGAACCAACCGGTTCGTTGCAAGTCCGGTGGGACTGGGACGGCGACGGCAGTTACGACACAAATTATTCAACGACCAAAACCGCGACGCACCAGTACAGCAGCTATGGTGATAAAAAAATTATTTTGCAGGTCAAAGATAGTTCCGGTTTGACCGATACAACTGAAAATACAATATCCGTTACCGTTATTGAACAAATTGAAGGTATGGTCTATGTTGCCGGCGGCAGTTTTCAAATGGGCAGTAATGATGGTTATTCCGATGAAAAACCGGTGCACCCGGTTAATCTGGAGGGATTTTACGTTGACAAATACGAAGTAACCAATACCAAATATGCGGTGTATTTAAACGGAGCTTTATCAGCCGGAGAAATAAAGGCAGACAGCATATCAGTAACCAAAGACGGCTATGAACTGCACGATTTAAATGATGACGACTGCCAGATTCACTATACCGGGGAATATTTTGTGGTGGAAAATGGTAAAGATAACTATCCGGTGATTGAAGTGAGCTGGTACGGCGCTAAAGCGTATGCGGATCATTATGACAAACGCCTGCCAACTGAAGCGGAATGGGAATACGCCTCTCGCGGTGGTAATCAGAGCCAGGATTACATCTACAGCGGCAGCAATAATGTGGGCGATGTTGCTTGGTATTCTGGAAATTCGGGTAACACCACTCATGTGGTGGGAACCAAACAGCCCAACGAATTGGGCATTTACGACATGATCGTCAATGTCTGGGAATGGTGTAACGACAGGTATGACAGCGGTTATTACAATAGCAGCCCGACTAATAATCCACAGGGACCAGCGACAGGAATTTATTATGTTTTACGTGGCGGTTCGTGGTATAGCAATGCTAACAACTGCCGTGTTGCCAATCGCTACAGTTACTATCCGACGAATACAATCAACGCTATCGGGTTTCGTTGTGCCCGTTAGTGAGCTTCCCGTTGTTTTCCTTCTATGTGTTTTTGGAATTTGGGTTTTGTTAGATTTAGGGGATATTTTATATGGAGTAAATTATTCCCAAGGGGAGTATCGTAAGTCTCTTTAAGGTTAGCACTTAATTAGTAATCTTTAGTTACAGCCTCGTTCCTTTGTAATCGGTTGCACTTATTACTTGAAACTACAACAGCACTAAATCAATTAAAAGAATTAATCAAAAATCTGAATATGTTATAGCAAAAGATGATGGAGGACCTTATCATGATATCCGAAATATTAGAACTATTTTTACAATATTAGAAAAATTTAAGGGGGCTTGTCTAATGATAAACCATCTTTTTTCCTGATTGGATTTTTTTCGCGCACGATTCTTTTTTCTAATCCTAACGATTTCACGGCTTCATAAGATAATTCCCAAACTTTTTTTGCTTTGTTCCGCTTGCCGCCAAAAGACTTCACTTTCATTGCCAAATCAACTTCGCCCTAATTGATTCTGTGTCGATGCCGAAACCCTTTGTTCAACGGTTAGATGAGTCAAAAACGCATTGATCTCTTTTTCAGCCATTTCGTTGGGATGTCTTTTATTATGGAAAATAATGTACCGTTTAATCCATTTCACGTAAGCTGCTTCGGTGCGGATACTGTAATGCCTGGTACGAATAACTGCCCGAACCTGGTCCTGCAGTTTTGGTTTGTTAGTTGGAGGAGTTTTAAAGTTGTCTTCTGACATATTAAAACTCGAAATTTGTGGATTGTTGGGTTTGTCAAATAATAATGAAATATACAATATCACATTTATAATGTCAACAAAAAAATATTATTTATTATAAATTATTGCTTTATATTTTTTTTAGCTGCGTCCCCCCAATTGATGACAATCTTATCCTTATTGAGAAAATAAGAATAGTAACTTTCATATCTCCAAAATAAAAACCAATACAAAAAGATTTACCAGCCAATAAACTTTCACTTTTTCTGGTATAAGAACCATGTAAACAAACAACCAAAACTTAACTTATCAGAAAGGAATTGATATGAGCAAAGAACAACCAGAAGCAACACCAGATTATTTCAAAAAAGCTGAAAAAGCTTTTAAAATCGGGTCGTTAGCCCTCAGTGTGGTGTTAACAGCATTGTAAATCGTGTCGGTCGTTCATGATGGTGAACCAGAAACAGTGAAGTTGTAACATGGCTGAAGAGAAACAAAAACTGCCCCGGGAAAGCGAAGACAAGATCATCGAAGTGTCACTGCGACATGTTGTTTTCGCATTTTCCGGTCTGGTCATCGGATCATTTACAGTGGGCGCGGGCGTGGTGATTGTAAAAGATTATGCTAAATACCGGCGGCAGAAAGCTGTCATCGATGCTGCCAGGGAATTATTCACATTTATTAAACACGGAGGTGATTTATCACAATGCAAGAAAACGGAAAAGACGGGATCCATATCCCTGAAAGCGCCATCGAAAAAACCAAAAAAGTCTTAAGTCATATCGGTTTGGGAATTTTTGGATTAGCCTTATTGCGCGTTATTATTTATCCACCGAAAAGGAACAGGAAGAATGAATAAAGAGACAAAGGTACGGATAAAATTAAACTCTCAAGCAATGGTCAAAAATTAGCCGGTCTCTTTAGTAATGCCCTGGTGCTATCAACAAATGCCTTCCTGTTAGGCTCCAGTGTCAAGCGGCAAATCACGGAAAAAAAGACTGAAAGTGTTGCCAATAAGCTGCAGCTCACAGCAGAAGTGGCTTCAGCGGTGTCCGGTCTGGCAAAAGTCATCGCCAATACATTGGATAGTTATGAAAAAGGTTAAAACTTATGAACCAGAGCAGAGACGTTTTATCGAAGATAACTTCTACTGTGGCTACTGCGGTAACACCAATCAGTGGCAGATTGATGTCAGGCTTCGACACATCGTGGAATGCTTGCCTGATGGATTTGCAGTGAGCCTTGATAAAAAAAGAGCCCAACGGCTCTCAAATGCCTTGCAAGGATTCATCCGCAGAAGTCTTGAAGAGAACCGTTTCCGCTGTGCCAATTGTGGCAACACAGAAATTGAATACTACTTCCTCTATCTGGAAAGCTGCTGGAACATGGATTGTCCGGGTTGTTTCCATTGTGGCAACTGGATCGATAAGGAATGGCTGATTGAACTGTGTGAAGACTGCATCAACAAGCATAACGGTAACATTACAGAGGATGATTGCTTCACACTGTGTGAGCATTATGAATTCGGTCTCGGAGAAGTTAGAGATCATTACGACCTATCTCTTGAGAGTATGAAACGCGAATTAGGCTATGTCTGATGAACAGGGCCGGAGAATTATTCTTCAGCCCTGTTTGCTTTATTAACAATATTCGGAGTCAAACTGATGACAGAATTAAGATCAACAAAAAATAAAAAAGGCTGGCTGATCCTTTTAAAGCGAAAGGAGACCAGGCACAGATTAAGATAAATCCAATTGTTTCAGCGAGTGGCACCAACAATTTCATTCACCGGGATTCAATCAATGCTAATAATGATTCCGTCATTGACAGGATTAAAAAGCAGATGATCAATAGCAACTCCCTGCCGGATTGGATCAAAACCATTGAATCCAGGGAAGTGTGGGATCAGCTATTAACAAAACTTGCTGAAGCATTTGTACATTACCAGCAGCAGATTGGCAAAGCTGTCGATCTTCAAGAGTTCTTTGGGAAATACCAGGAACATCTGTTAAGCCAGGGTAAGCTCTACTATTATTGTCGTTATAAAAGCAAACCGGTGTCGTTGGATAATAATAATCACTGCACAGAAAATTATTGCAGCAAGAAACCTTACAATTCAACGTGTCCCATGGCAACGCTGAAATTCGGTGCGCCGCCTTAATATTTAATATGGAGAAAAATATCATGTTATTTCAATTGAATAGATTCATTCCCATCGCGGAAAAGATCATCCCCAGGAGATCCAGCATTCCAATTCTAACAAATGTTTGTTTCACCGACGGAAAGATCGTTGCCACTGATTTGGATATCACTCTGGTGATGAAAACAGAGCAAAACATCAGCCTGGTGATTCCTTTGAATATTCTGAAAATAGTTCTCAAAGCAAAACCAAAAACGTTGGCTTTTGAGGAGCTATCAGATAGCAAAGCTAAAATTAATTATGACAACAAATCGATTACCTTCTCTACTGAAAGCATTGATGAATTCCCCAATTTTCCCAAAAGTAGATTCAAAACCGTGGCGGTGTGGAGTAGAGACGTTATAAAGATCCTACACGATCAACTACCATACTGTTCCACAGATGAACTGCGTCCAGCTTTGACCGGAGTTTATGTCAACCAAAATCATCATATCGAAAGTTGTGCCACCAGTGGGCATGTGCTTCGATTTATTAAAGACATCGACCCAGGGAAAAATGGTAAACTCAAAGCTGATTTCTCCGACATTATCCCCAAAAGAGCCTTGCAGATTCTATCAAGGTTTACTTTGAAAGAAGTAATAGTTGCTGTGAAAGAAAATGAGTTCAGGTTTACATTGGATAATGATTTGGAACTATTTGTCAGGAAAATCGAAGGCAAATATCCGAAGTTTGAAAATGTGATTCCATTGGAACATTCCGGATCAGTGCATTTCAATAAAGATGAAATGACATTGGTTATCAAGGATGCCATCAACTTCACCAGTGGTTACAATCATCTTGCTGAATTTCTGATCGCAAAAGATGAAATATTAATTTCAGCAGAGGATAGGGAAGTCGGTACAAAATGGCAGGGCAGTTTACCTGTGAGAGATCTGTCCGGAAAAGAAAATATCAAAATCGGATTAAATCTGGAGCTATTGGAGAAAGTAATAAAAGGAATAAATAGCAAGGAAGTCATCTGGATTTATGATTCTCCAAACTCACCGATGATCTTCTCTGAAAATGATAATTCCGAGAAGGAAATAATTAACCTGTTAATGCCAATCCGATTGGAGGAAGAAAATGAGGGATAATGTAGTAATTGACACGCCAGCAAGGCTGGATGAAGACATCGAAGATTTCAAGATCGATGCTGTTGATGATGAAAAGAATTTCACTGTCAGCCGGGTAAAACTCTGTCGGGAACCAGATAGTGATAAACCAATACTATTCTACACCCAGGAGTTATCGAGAAACTTCAAAAATCCCCATAATCCGTTCGGAAAACGGCACGTGATCAAAGCGTTCACACCGTCCAATTTCACTGCCGTTGTTGATGAAACCCTGCAAAGAAAATATCAAGACGTAATATTAGCGCATAAACCAGCCATTAAAGATTACTCACCGTTGACTGATATTCATTCCCAGCAGATGAACCTGTTTCTGGATGAAGATAATGCCGTGTTTCTCGCTGATATTGGGATTAATGTTGATGGGCTTGGAGAAGACTTTCAGTCCATCGAGTCGGTCTCTGCCACACCCTTTATGGAAGAAGTGGCGGTTGATGTGAGCAAACTGAAAACAGAGTTAGCACAGTTGAGAAATAGTTACCGGAACATCAAGCATCAAATGGCGGATGAGTTCAAGGACGACATCAATCCGGATTTAATCTCTGACGATGAATTCGCGGAACAGCTTACAAAAGAAAACATACCGACTGCATTGGTGAAAAGCTATCTGTCCATCAAAGAGCAAATCAATCAACTCCAGAACAAATTGGGTGAGGTATCAGACGCTGTGTTTAGTGAAACCTCGGCCAAGATTAAGCTGCCGGGAAAGGAGATAAGCCATGAATCATTATCATTATAACTTTCCGGGACTGTGGTTTCAGATTTATAAACAGGTGCTGGCGCATAATGAAAGATTGAAGAAGGACCGGCCGGATAAATCTTCCCTGCGGGAAGTGGTGACCACTATCTTCATTGCGTCCACGCAGAAAGGCATCACCAGCCCGCGTCCTGTTACCAAGTTTCATGAGGAGATACTACGGCTGATTGAGAATATAAACTCACCTGAAAAACAGAAGCAGATCTATCATGTAGTGAAAACCATCATTGGAAACGGAAAAAGCGATGTACAGTCCAAAGATCAACGAGAGGCTTATTCCGGTATTATATCGAATGGCAAAAGTTAGGAAGATTCCGATGACGACCCTGGTGAATGAAATCATCTCGGAATATTTGAAACAGATAAAAGAGGACGAGTAGAGTGGTATTCTTTTATTAGATAATTTAATGGAAATTAGATAAATTATATTACAAGTGTCACACAGTATTTAGATCATATAGAAATTTTATCATTTTTTTATTGCTTGATCACCCAAGTATTTTAAAAAAATGATAGATTTTTTTTGTATAAAATACAACTTGACATTTTAAATTATTATCGTTATATTTTGCATTGTTAGAGCTTTATTATTTTCATTCTCCTTCTAATTCCTGTTGTTGTATCGACACATCAACTCTACTTATTGATAATCTGACTCGAAAATATTAAGCTCAAAAATTATACAATTAAATTGAATCTCCGTAATATCTGGGGGTGAAATTGGGCACTTCAAATTTAAAAAATCAAACGCCATTAAAATCACATTCAAATACTATTGAGAATGATCAGCTAAAAAAAATATTACAACATAGTCCCTTTAAGACATATATTTGGCAGCATTCGAATGGAGATTTCAAATTGATTGGCAATAATAAGGCTTTTAAAAATAGTAATCAAGCTCAAAGCAATGATCTGCCAAAAGAAGTATATGCCAGTGATTTATATAAGAACAAAAAGGAGATTTATAAAGATATATTAAGATGTTATAAAAACCAGAAATCTTTCGAACGATTGCTTACTATCCCAGATAATCCTACAGAAACAAAATTATACCAATTCATAAAATATGAGTTTATATCTCCGGATTTAGTAGTTGAGTATTTATTTGAATTTAATGAAAAACTAAAGAATAAATTCAATCTTTTTGCTGAGCAAGAGAGATACCAAAGACTTGTTGAAAATTTGCAAGATGGTGTAATTATCCTGCGTATTAATAAACCGAAAGTGCTTTTTGCAAATCATGGAGTAGCGAGACTTACTGGGTTTTCAGTGAATGAATTACTAAATTTACATATCGAAGAATTAGAAAAGAGGATATATTTTGAAGATAGAGAACGTGTTAAAAAGATTATTAATGAGAAGATATCTTCAAATAAAAAAGTAAGAGAATTTTGTAAATTTCGAATTTGTAAAAAGAATCAATCAATTATTTGGATTTCCGTAAATTATCGTTCATTAAATTATAAATCCAGTGCTTGTGTTTTATTTACACTGAAAGATATTAATGAGCTTGAAATTGCTCAGGAACGATTAAAAAAAATTAACTCTTGTCTAGTAGATCTGGGACAGAATCCTTATGAAAATATAAATAAAATAACATCACTTCTGGGCGATTTGATGAATGGTGATTGTGCTATTTATAATCGTTTAGAAGATGGTCTATTATGCTCAAGAGGGATTTGGAAAGAACCAAAAAATTATACGCCATTTGATAATCCAGAAGGACACATCTGCTATGATGTAATTAAGAAAGGTGGTCAGGATCTTTTTATAGTTGATGATCTGCAAAAAACTAAATATGCGAAAACAGATCCCAATGTTGTCAAATACAATTTAAAATCATATATAGGCAAAGCAGTACATTGCGATGGACAATCTGTTGGCGCTATTTGTGTTGTCTATGGAAATGCTTACAGACCGATTGAGTCCGATATTGAGTTAATTGGTATAATAGTCTCAGCATTGAGTGCTCAGGAGAGCCGAATAAAATATCTACAAGAAATAGAAGAAAGTGAAAAAACGAATCGTGCGCTATTGGATGCTTCAAACCACATCGAAATATTGCTAACAAATAAATTCAAGATTTTAGCACTAAACAAAACCGCATCATCAAATTTTGGAAAACCGCCCGAAAAATTAATTGGTAGTAGCATTTTGGATTATCTGCCTAAAGAGAATGCGGTGTTTAAGAGAGATAAATTGTATGAAGCGCTGAAGCAGGGAGGCTTGATTGCTTTTGAAGAAAATATCGCGGATAAAATTTTCGAGACACGCTTATTACCTGTTCAGAATGATGTTGGAATAATTTATCGGATTGCTCTGTTTTCAAGTGACGTGACCGAAAAGAAACGAAATGAATATATTAACAAATGTCAATGGGATTTGGCCTTAAAGTTATCTTCAGTCACAAGTCTAAAAAAAGGATTGAAAATTTGTTTAGATTCAGTAATAAATATTTCAAAGATGGATTGTGGATACATATTTCTTTTTGATGAGGGCAACAATAAACTGCATTTAAAAGTACATAAGGGTTTATCAGAGGAATTTATTAAAAAAATTTCTAACGTTAGTAATTGTAAATATCATGCGGAATTAATAAAAACCGGTAAGTCAAATTATTTTAACTTTTCTGAAGCAAAAAATATTTCATCTGAGCTTAAGATTGCAAAAAATTTGAAATCAATAGGTATTATCCCTATAAAACAAGAAAAAAGTGTCATTGGTAGTATTGTTATCGCTTCTTATCTTTTATCCGATGTTCCGAAATATTTAAAAATTGTTTTAGAGACAATTGCAACTGAAATAGGAGACACTATTGCGCGGCTCGATGCAGAGAATAAATTAAGAGAAAATGACAAAATGATCACAATTCTTCTTAACGAATCACCAGACATCCAGTTGTTAATAAAATCCGATATGTCAATAAAGATGATAAACAGAACCGCGGCAAATTCTTTAGATGTTAGACAGGAAGAGCTTATCGGAGTGAAACTGAATAATTTGCTTTTTGATGATTTAACAATTAAAAATAGAATCAAAATACTCAAAGAGGTAATCGCTAAAAAGAAAGCAATTTTCTTTGAAGATCAAAGAGGAGGGAAAATATTTAAAAATTCTTTCTATCCAATACTAAATCAAAGGGGACAGGTCGATTTAATTGCTATATATGCTAAAGACATCACCAAAGAGAGAAAAGATCATGACACAATTCTTCGTATTTTACAGGCTGTAAAAAGCTCAAGTGACGGTATTTTGATAATGGATAATAAGTTTAACATCGTCTATAAAAATCCTGCTTTTTTAAATATCTTTGAATATAAACCAAATGAATTAAATGATATAAAAAGCATTCAAAGGCTTTATGAAAACCCATCTCGTATAAAATCAATTTACGATATCCTTAAAAAGGAAAAATCGTGGATTGGGTTGATTAAAATGCACACTAAAAAAGGAAAGTTAATTTATATCGTGCTTCGTGTTGACATTGTTCAAGGCGATGATGGTAAAACAGTCGGCTATATTGCAATCCATCGCGACTTAACAGAACACATAACAATGCAGAGACAAAGAGATCAATTTGAAAAGAGAATGGGAGAAACAGAAAAGTTGATCACGCTGGGTCAATTGGCCAGTAGTGTTGCACATGAAATAAATAACCCATTAGATATTATCTCTACAAAGCTGTATTTATTAGAAAAAGAATTTTGTTCAAAGAATAATCGAGAAAAATCAAGTACAAATATAGAAAAAATTAAATATCAAGTGGACAGATTACATAGTTTAGCAAAGGATATATTGGCTTACGCAACACCGAACATGTTGGTCTTTAAGCCGGTTGACATAAATTCCTTGATAGAAAGTGCTACTGATTCAATAAAGGAAAATCTGGATAAAAAAACCCATTTAAAAAAATATCTTGATAAATCGATAGTTCATGCGGGAACAATTTATGGAGATCAGGTCGGACTCGAAATTGTCATAAAGAATATTATTATTAATTCAATAGAGGCGAGAAAAGATGACTTAACGATTTCAATATTTACAAAATTAAAATCAACAGATGTGTGCGAAATAGTCATCGAAGACACAGGTCTAGGTATCGAGAAGAATTTGATCAATCGTATATTTGAACCATTTTATACAACAAAGCTGGATAGAGGAGGAACAGGATTAGGATTAGTTATTTGTAAAAAAATTATTGAAGAGCATGATGGGAAAATATTTATTAGCAGCGAGAAAAATAAGGCAACACGAGTAACAATGAATATTCCAATTAAACGGGAAAACTAAATCAGAGGGAATATCATGTATAAAATAATTTTAGTTGACGATGAAAAGGAAATTTTGGAGGATCGCTCTAAAATACTTAAAAATATGGGTTATGAGTGTTATACTGCTGAAAATGGTCATAAATGTTTGGATATACTTAAAAAGCGTGACCCGGATTTGATACTCACTGACATGAAGATGCCGGAATTAAACGGCTTCGATATTTTAAAAATGTCAAGAGAAATTGATCCGACAATTCCGGTTATCATTTTTACCGGATATGGAGATGTACCTTCAGCTGTTCGAGCGATGAAATTAGGAGCTTTTGATTTTCTACCGAAACCTCTATCTGTGGAGATGATGGAGTTTGTTATTAAAAAAGCGATCGAACACAGAAGACTAAAAAAAGAAAATTTTGCTTTAAAATCCAGTATAAAAATGTCATCTGAATTAGAAAACTTTATTGGTAAGAGTAATTCAATTTCAGATATTGTACAAAAAGTGATGAAGGTCGCTCCATCTGAAGCAAATATTTTGATATATGGGGAATCGGGTACAGGAAAAGAAGTTATAGCAAAAAGTATTCATAAATATAGTATGAGAAATAAGGGACCTTTTATACCACTTGATTGTGTCTCTATTCCTGCTCAACTATTGGAGAGTGAAATGTTCGGACATGAAAAGGGAGCATTTACTGGTGCTGAGAAAACGAAACCCGGTGTTCTGGAGTTAGCTCATAATGGTACACTATTTTTGGACGAAATAGTAGAATTAGATCCTAGGCTTCAGGCAAAATTATTAAGAGTATTGCAGGAGCGTAAGTTCAGGCGAATCGGCGGAACAGAATTGCTTAATGTCAACATCAGGATTGTGTCTGCGACCAATAAAGATCCACTTAAAGCTGTAAAGCAAAAACTTTTTCGACAAGACTTATACTATCGATTAAAGGTTGTTCAACTAACAATTTCTCCTCTTCGAGAAAGAAAAGAAGACATACCTTTGTTGGTGAATCACTTTATTAATGTATTTAATCCAACTTTTCCCTATGAAATAAAAGGTATCTCAAATGAAGCAATTAAATTTCTAAAAAATTATGACTGGCCTGGAAATGTCAGAGAATTAAAAAATGTGATTGAACGTGCAATGGCACTTGCAGATTCAGAGATACTTAAGCTTGACAATCTGCCAACAGAACTTGAAGAAGATATTCCAATTGATGACGAATCGTTGGAAGAGCTTAATTTTAAAGAAGCAAAGCAAATATTTTTAAATAAATTTTCAAAAAGATATATTGAGAGGCTTCTTGACAAATATAATGGAAACATCTCAAAAACAGCTAAAAGTGCTGGAATAAGCAGATGGACTGTTTACAGAATAATAGAAAAAAAATAAAAAGAAGACAACGAATTAAATGCCTCGACTTTTAGTTGGGGATATCTGTAGCTAACGACCACATTAAAATAATCCTCCCAAAACAATTTAAATTTTCTATCATAACCCAACTTCACCAAATAAAAAAACAGACAAATTTTACAGCTATTAATTTTAT
>CAYYMH010000067.1:0-20112 GCA_964472785.1 uncultured Cytophagia bacterium
TTCTTATTATTTTTCTAGTTAAAAGAAAAAAATAAGGATATTTTTTTACACTAACGTTAGTGTATTGTAGAGAAAATAATGTAAAAGAGAGCGAAAAATATAGTGTTCAGATCAAATGTAAAACTGTTAACCTGGTCCTTGATTATTGTCATCATTGATCAACTTTCAAAACTCGCAGTCGTTAAATTTTTCTATATTGGGCAATCTGTAAAAATCCTTGGTAATGTATTGAGGTTTACTTTTATAAAAAATCCCGGAATGGCTTTTGGCATTCAAATCGGGAATCGTATTTTATTTGCAGTGTTTGCTGGTATTGCAGGAATTATTATTCTCATTTATTTATTTCGAATTAAGCCGGAAAATTATTGGGCACGATTTGGATTAGCTTCAATTTTAGGCGGTGCTATCGGCAACCTGATCGACCGAATCATCTATAAAGAAGTCATTGATTTCATCGATATAAGAATTATTCACTGGCCCGTATTCAATGTGGCTGATATCGCTGTTACCATCGGCATGATTATTTTAATTGCTTACGTGGTTTTCGAAAAAGACCACCCCGAATCAGAAGAAGAACATTTTGAATCTGGTTAAAGAAATTAGATTCTTTTGAAAACTGAGATGTTTTAAAAATGATATCAAACGAAGAACAACAATTTACCAGAGATTCTGAATCAAATAAAAAGAAAGAAATTGTTGTTCCCGAAAATCAAACCGACGAAAGAATCGATCAATATTTATCGGACAAATTAGCAAAAATCTCTCGTTCCCAAATTCAAAAATTAATTAAAGATGGTGACGTAACGGTAAATGATCAAACAGTGAAACCGAGTTATTCAGTTTCTCCGGGAGATCAAATATTAGTCAATATCCAGCCTTCGAAAAAAACCACATTAGTCCCTGAAAACATTCCCATTGATGTCATATTCGAAGATGAAAGCCTGTTGGTCGTTAATAAAAGAGCCGGCATGGTTGTTCATCCGGCTTATGGAAATTTGAGCGGCACCTTGGCTAATGCGCTGGCTCATTATAGTAATAATTTATCGACACTCAGTGGTAACTATCGTCCGGGACTCGTGCATCGATTGGACAAAAATACGTCAGGCTTACTGGTTGTGGCAAAAAATGATTTTGTTCATGCCAAATTATCCGAACAATTTTCAGCGCATACAGTTCAGCGGGAATACATCGCAATCGTATGGGGACATTTTGCGCAAAATAAAGGAGAAATTGAAACCTATTTGAACCGAAGTGCCAAAGACAGAACGAAAATCATTGTTTCCGAAGAGGGGAAATACGCCAAGACAAATTATCAAGTTGTCCAAAAGTTTCATCTTGTTTCTCTGCTAAGATTGAATTTGGAAACCGGGCGTACTCATCAAATCAGGGTACATCTGTCGTCAAAGGGTCATCCGGTGTTAGGCGATCCCGATTACGGAGGTAGACATAAGCAAACGATAAAGTTAAATCAGGAAGATCGGCTGTTTGCAAATCAATTGCTGGATTTAATGCCGCGACAGGCACTACATGCAAAAACGCTGGGTTTTATCCATCCGACGACCAGACAGCAAATGATGTTTGATTCCAAATTGCCTCGCGATATGCAGGAATTGATAACGTTTATCGAAGAAGGCACGTCGTCCAAATAAAAATAAAAAAGTCCTTTCATAAAAAAGGACTTTTTAAGATAGTCGGGGCGCCGAGATTTGAACTCGGGACCTCCTGCTCCCAAAGCAGGCGCGCTAGCCGTGCTGCGCCACGCCCCGTTAAACTACCAGAAATATAAAATAATTTTAACCGAAATGCAAGCTAATTTTTAGACTCTGCTATTTTTTTCAGAATTGCTTTCGCTTTTTTGAGCGCTATTCCCCGATGACTGATTTCGTTTTTTTTCTCGCGAGACATCTCGGAAAACGTTCGGTTGTATTGCGGAACTAAAAATACAGGGTCATACCCAAAACCATTATCACCACGTTTTTGATCTGTAATGACTCCTCCACAGACACCTTCTGCAAATTCAGCTATTCCATCACCAACAATTGAAATGATACATCGAAAACGTGCAGTTCGTTGTTCGTTTGGAACGCCTTCCATTAATTTAAGCAAATTGTTAACATTGTCTGCATAACTGGCATTTTCACCAGCGAAGCGGCTTGAATACACACTGGGCTTACCATCAAGCGCATCAACTTCAAGACCAGTATCGTCAGCTAAAGATAGGATGCCTGTTTTCTCAAAGGTAATTTTAGCTTTCTTATAGGCGTTTTCTTTCAAAGATGTTCCATCTTCGATGATTTCAGGAAGATCATTAAAATCATCTAACGCGAATATTTCCGCATCGATATTGATCAGCAGATCTTCAATTTCATCAATCTTATCATTATTTCGCGTCGCTAAAACAATTTTCAATTTGACTTCCCGCCTTTAAACAGTAGTCTTAATTATGCATACACATCATTTTCATTACATTTACAAACTGGCACAAATTGTTCTTTAAAACGCCAGCCACCCTTTTTATCATTTTTTTGCGAACTGACGACCATGACCGTATTCATAATTTCACCACATTTGGAACATTTACTTCCCTCTTCTACCCCTTTTGAAACTTTTGCTGCAAAGCTTTGTCCTTTTGCCATAATATTTTCCCAACCTTTCAAAAATTTATTTTTCTATCGCCTTAATACATAGGAATGCAGGCGAATTTTCATTACTTATTTATGATACGTTACTTTTAAGAACTTTGAATATAAATAATAATTGAAAAAAAGTCAATTAAAAAAAATTATTATTAATTTTTATTATGAAAATCAACGCAACCATCCCCATCGTTTCATCAAATTCATTATAAGCCATGAGTAGAAATCATCATTATCCGAAATTTATGAATATTTCCTGATGTGTTTTTTGATGCGGGTAAAAAACGTGTGCTTCGATGAACAAATATTAGCGGTCAGATTGGTTTAGCCTTGCCTTCAGAGACTCGATTTCGTCTTCCATATCGATCATTCGGCTTTTGATTTGGTTAAACCGCGCCGGCGAAATGATGATGTGGGGCTGATAGGGTCGCTGTTTTTCGTAATTATAATTTAGCGCATCTGTAAGTATATTACGGGGTTTATTTGGATTGAAGTGGTCCGGTTGTTTACGCGCTATTTCCGGAAAAACCTTCAAAGTGCGATCATCACGGATAAAATCGATGGAAACAGTTGTACCGGGTTTTGTTTGTTCAATTTGTTTTGCGAATCGTTCCAGGCTGGCTATGTAATTCTCGTTATATTTCAACAACCAGTCGTTTTTTTTCAGTCCGCATTTTTGTGCCGGTGATCCGGGAATCACCGAGTTGACCACAATTTTCCCCTGAACGAGAGAATCCTGATGAATACTAATTCCCAGCCAACCTTTTTGTTCGTAATGCATTTTAATAATCTCGTCAAGAATGTAACGAATCTGGTTGCTCGTAAACGCCAGCCCGTTTTGGTTTGAATAATCAACAAAACCAGGGCCATCCAACCAGATGTCGGATTGCAATTGAGCTGATATAATACCAATTAATTCGCCGTTCAAATTAAAAATACCGGCGCCGGAGCAGCCGGGATTAATGGGAGCCGATACAATGAACAACCCCTCTTCAGTTATTCCGTTCACAATGCCGAATGACGCGAACGGAGAGATTCCCATCGAATTACCGAGTACCATACCAATCGAATAAATCGAAACATTATCCGAATTGCCAAGTTGAACCGGTTTTAAAGAATCTGCATCGATTTTAAGAATTGCTAATCCTGTTTTTTCATCAGTGCCAATATATGTCGCATTATAACTGGTTTTATTATAAAGTGTGACTTTAATTTCTTCAAAGTTCGCTAACATGCTGCTTTTGGTGATAATAAATCCATCTTCGTTATAAACAATCCCCGAACCGACAATCCAAAGATTATCTTTTTTTTCTTCTCTCTCATCCCAAAACAGTGATTTTAACCCATTCGACTTTTCAACTATGTAAGGCCGGGTTGACTTTGAAGACACAGTGACAATTGACTGCTTTGTTTGATTCACCAGATCAAAAATTTCTGTCTGAAGTTGTCCGATGAGACGACGTGGTTGGGAATTGCCAATTGCGGTTAAGTTAAGAATAACCAAAATGACAACATTAACAAAAAGTATATTTTTCATAATCCTCAATAAAACGTTTGCATGTTTGAAACCCCGGTTATATTAAAAACATTACAACGATTCATTTAACCAGGGTTTAATTTGAAATCAAAATTTTTCATCAATACGATGTTTGATAAATGTTGGAATTTAATTTTTTGTAAATTCCTTCATTTGCAGTGAATCTCGTTGAATCAAGATCGCTAACTGTTTCTAATTGATCCCTGTTCCGATTTCGCAAAAATTCTGATGAACCTCTTTTATTGATTTCATTTATCGTTCGGCGCTCTATCGGATAAATAGTTAAGACACCATTTTGCATGTTTCGCACATAATACTGGGATCCACCATTCGAATTTGGGTTTTTGACAGCATCAGGTATTTCTTTGGTTTGAAACATTGTAATTGAAATAATTGTAATGAGGAGCGCAAGACTTACCATGGCAAAGGAAATGCCATAAACTGGTTTTCGAAAAAGCTCCGGGAAAATTTTCCGCTGCGGACTTCGTCTTTCTTTTCTTTTTTCCAGCATGACTTGGGCGCGTAATAAGGTATCAAAATCGGGTAAAACAGAGATAGCAGTTAATTTATTTAGCGTGTTCTTGACCAAATTAACCTGTTGTGTTTTTTTAGCACATTTCAGACATGATTTTATGTGCTGTTCAATTTCAGCTTTACGCTCTCCATGGAGTTCGTTTTCGAGATAAGCTGAAATTTGATCTTCGCATTTGTGACAATTTATCATTGGTCACCTATACATTTTAGAGATGTGAACATGAAGTGATTTTTTGTGTTGTTTATGTTTAACAGAAATAATTATTGATGCTGTTATCAAAAATTATCTATCCAAAATCTTTTTTAATTTTTCCTGTAATTTCAAACGACCTCTATTGACCCGAGATTTTACCGTACCCAATGGTATATCGACAATTTCACTTATTTCTTCGTAAGAAAGCTGTTGCACATCTCTCAGCAATATGACTTCCCGAAATTTTGGTGATAACTCCATAATCTTTTTGTGAACAATCTCTTCTTTCATCCGCCCATCAACATCTTTTTCAGGATTATAATCTTCATCGGAAATGTCATAGTCTTTGTCATTGTAACCTAACTCTGATATTGAAAAGAATCTCCTCCTTTTTCTTTTTCTTAATTCTGTTTTTGCTAAATTCCCGGCTATCGTATAGATCCACGTTGAAAACTTCGCCACTTTCTGATAGGCTTTGCGGTTCCGATAAACCCTTAAAAATGTTTCTTGAACAAGATCTTCAGCTTCAACTGTGTTGCCCAAAAATCTATATATGAAATTTAATAATTGATTCTTATATCTTTTTACAATTAAGTCAAAAGCATAAAGATCACCATTCTGAAATCGTTCGATCAGCTCTTCATCTGTCGGTTTCGCTGACTTTTTATCTTCAGTCATTCAATTTTCCTTGCAAAAATTTTAACCTGATTTTCTTTCTAAAAGTTCCCGAAAAAAATATCTCGCTATATTTCGATTTTAACATTTTTGATCAAATAATACAATAATAACTCCAGTGCTATTTTCGGAGATTGATAGCTGGTCTTCAAATGCAAATCTGTATTCTCCAAATGAATGAAAGCCTGACGAAGCTGATCCAAAGAATAATTCTGCGCTTGCTTTCTCAGTTTATCAACAAAATAAGGATTCACTCCGGTTAACTTTGTCAGTTCGCTTTTTGACGCTTTCTGAACACGAATACTTTCTCTAATTTTTATCAGATTGATAAAATGATTTGTCAATCTGGTAACGATCAATATCTTGATCTTTGACAAACCCTGACTGTTCAATAGATTATTCAAAATCGCTAACGCCTTTGTCATATTCTTTTCTCCCACTGCATCACACAACTCAAAAATTGTGTTCTGTTTGGAGAGACTGGTGACTTCCTGAACATCTGCTGACGTGATTCTTGTGTTGGGGTGAATGTTGGTTTTAATCTTTTCAACTTCATTAACAAGACTCAACAGTGAATTACCGACCTGATCCCTTAGTAGATTTATAGCTTCCATTTCAATGTGCATGTCCATGGATTTTACATAATTATTAATCCAGGAAAATATTTCATTTTCATATAGCTGTCGGCAGTTGATTGATACCGAGTTGCTGACAACTGTTTTTCCCCATTTATCAGTAACAGATTTTACCGGAAACGACAATATTAAACATGTTGTCGGCGCTGGATTTTTTGTATATTCCGCTATATGCTTTAAAGCGCTTGCTTTAAATTGGTTGACATCTTTGACAATCACAAACCGTTGAGCAGCCATCATCGGATAGGAACTGGCAGCGTTTACGACCTGATCAGACGATGTATCGTTGGCATAAAATAGATCAAAATTGAAATCTTTAGTCGTCGGATCAAGCCCTTGATCAATGATTTTATCAATCAGATCTTCATGGAGAAATTTTTCTTCACCCAATAGAGTATAAACTGAAGCTAACGATTCTTTTTTAATTTTCTGAACAGCGGCCAGATAATCGGTCTTCGTTCCTGTCTTCTTTTTTATTGTTTTTTGTGCCATAAATCTATGATAATATACTTTATTAAGCAAGACAACCAAAGCGAATTAAAGATGTAGATTTCAAAAGATAACCAAAAAACGAAACTATCTATTGACGCTTGCTATTTAAATTATCAAAATAATCAGTTGTTAAAAAAACTTACTTTTTCATCCGTTCACGCTTAAACGCTAATTGGAGGGTGTATGCCAACCCTCCCCAAATTAGCACTAACAGGATAACCATCATGACGACAGCTCCGGATTCCATCTGCTAATTCCTTCCTAAAATACGCTGGTAGATTTTTCGATTAAATATCAGAAACAAGCTGATCACGATAACCCACTGGAACACACACGTCGCCAATGAATAGGTTTCAAAAGGATTCCACCATTTATCAGACCAGCTAATCGATTGCCAAAACCACCAAACGATCAATAAAACAAATTCAACCGGAATGACATATTTAACGATCACATCATACCATTTACCAATGTTAATGTCGTTCCCAATTTGATTGATTAATTGTTCGCGGAAATTTTTCGCGCCATAAATAATCACCGCCAGAGCGAAGAAGAATCCGCTTAACATTAATCCGACGCCCCATGCCCAGTCCTGATTTCCGAAAAACTGAATACTGACAGCGGATGGAATTCCCAATAAAAAGCCACCCGACCAAACAAATGCTATTGCCCGTTTCCTTGGGATACCCATATCCATTAAAATTCGGGTAACCATTTCAATCATTGCTAATAATGATGACAACGCTGCAAAACTCAGTGCCAAAAAGAAAATTGCTGTAAAAACCTGTCCCCCGGTAAATTTTGAAAATAGCGCCGGAATCCAAATGAACGCCAACCCAGTATTTGCAGGTCCCACTTCAGCCAAAACCTGCTCCGGCACCAAATCTAATTGAGGCGCCAGAGCAAAAACAGCAGGGAAAATCATAATTCCGACCAATAACGATGCGGAATTATTTCCAAAGCCAGTTATCAGCGAATTAAGAACGATATCCTCTTTCTGCTTTAAATATATTCCATACGTCAGTAATAATCCCCAGCCGGCACCGGTGGACCAGGCAGATTGCGTTAATGCGTTTAACCACACTTTATGATCCAGTAAAAGACTCCAGCGCGGATTAAAGAAAAAATTCAGCCCATCAATCGAATTCGGCAACGAAAGTGACCGAATGGTTCCGATGATAATTAACACAAGTAGAGATGGAATCAAAATTTTATTCGCCTTCTCTAAACCATTGACAACACCTTTATAGATAATAAATGCACCGATTGATACCGAAATAAAATGAAAAACGATCGGCTGAATTTGGCTGTTGGAAAATTGTAGCCAATACTCCATACCGTTCACATTGTTTAATCCACCGCTAATCGCAGCCATAAAATATTTGACACACCATCCCATAACAACTGAATAATAAAACATGATAGCCATGGTGCAAAATCCAACAAATCCGCCCATCCAAAGATACTTTTTTCCAATTAATTTTCCAAATGCACCTACCGGGCTCAAACGCATTGACTTGCCAATCGTTAGCTCGGCAATCAAAAGCGGTATCGACCACAAAAACAAAAAAATGATCCACGGTATTAAAAAAGCAGCTCCCCCGTTTTGCGCGGCAATTCTCGGAAAGCGCCAGATATTTCCGGTGCCAATGGCCATACCTAAAGCAGCCAATAACAATGACCAGCGAGATGAGAAATACTCCTGCTTCTGCATCCTCCGTCCTTTTTTAACCTCTACTAATTTCCGATTTTTAAACCGACATATTCTAATCTAAAGATATTTTTAAATATATGATATTTATTATAATATTGCAAGTAAAAGATAAATCAAATCCGAAAGACCAATGGAAAACCGCCGGACTCCGTTCATTAAAATAATTTTAGTTGAAAGTCGTCGCTGATCTCTGATTTACTTTTTCTTTTCTCCTTTATTTCTGCTTGTCGATTTTCTTTTAAGGCTGTTTCGATTTGATTTAAAAAACGGGAAGGGCTGTTGGAACTTCGCTTGCCAAACAAAAATCTACTTTTGGAATGCAATAAAATCAAACGGAGTTTCGCGCGCGTCATGCCAACGTAAAACAACCTTCTCTCCTCTTCCAAATCGGCACATTCATTTTGCCGAAAATATGGTATCAAACCGTCTTCGCAACCGGTAATAAATACAACTGGAAATTCCAATCCTTTTGCTGCATGCAACGTCAGCAGCGTGACTTTTTCTGACTTGGGCTCATAAATATCGGTTTCGCTTTGAAGCGAAATATCTTCTAAAAAATTATCTAAATTATTACTGTAATTTTCCACCATACTCAATAATTGCATCCAATAGTATTGACGCTGCTGGTCGTTCTTGTAATAAGATCGAAAACCAAAATCTTTTAAAACAGCTTCAATTAACTCACCGACAGTCAATTCTCCGTTTTTTTCATGAAGCTTATTTATCTTTTTGACAAAATTTTCAACCGGCTGCTTTTGTGTCTCGCTTAACAACGCTATTCGATGGCAGCTCTCCATTGACTGCCAAAACGTTAAACTATTTGAATGCTGATATTTTGATAGAGTCTGCACCGTTTGCTCACCGATACCTCTCGGTGGTTTATTTAGAGTTTTCAAAAGGTAAACATCAGAATTGGGATTTTGAAGCACTTTTAAAAATGAAATGACATCATCAACCGCCGGAATTTCAAAAAATTGTATTTCTCCCAATGTTTGATAAGGAATGCCCGACCGAATGAACGCCTCTTCCAGTGCAACAAGCTGAGCCTTGACCCGGAATAAAACTGCAATGTCGGAAAATGATGAAAAATATTCCGATTCTTCTGCTCCTGCCCGGCCTGAATCCACTGAGAAAAAACTGGTCGCGCCAACCATCTGCTCGATTTGATGCACGATTGTCTCTGCTTCTGATTTTTCTGTGGGCGTTTGAAAAATATCGATTCGTGTATTTGTAATGAGCGTGGAATAGATACTCAAATCTTGAAAGTCCGGGCTTTTTGCCATCACCTGAGTCGATGCATCAATAATCGTTGAATCGGAGCGATAATTTTTTTCGAGTCGAATCGTTTTCGTTTCCGGGAAATCTTTTTCAAATTGAAGAAAATATCTGCGGTCCGAACCACGGAATCCGTAGATCGCCTGGTTTGGATCGCCAATTACGCAGAGCTTTGTTTTGTAAAACGTTAATTGCCGAAGAAGAAAATATTGTGCAAAATTGATGTCCTGATACTCATCAACAAAAATATATAAATATTTTTCCTGATACTTTTGTTTTTTTTCCGGATATGCTTTAAATATTTTAATCGGTTGCACAATTAGGTCTTCAAAGTCAAAAGCCTGATTTTGTTTTAAGGCGTTCTGATATTTCTGTAAGATTTGAAAAATATTATCGTCATTGGATTTTTTAATTAAAGACTCAGCAGCGGTGAATTCCAATAATTTATTTTTAGCGTCAGAAATTTGATCGGATATCCGTCTTAATTCTTGCTTCGGAGTTACAGGTAAAATACTTCTCAAAAGCTGCAACTTGTCATCTTCAGTATAAATTGAAAAACTCGACGGATAATCAATCGTCTCCGCTTCGTTCCTTAAAATGTGCGCCCCCAACGCATGAAACGTTTTAATGGTCATTTTTTTTGTGATGGATTGACCCACCAGTTGGTTTAGTCTATCACGCATCTCATCCGCTGCGCGGTTCGTAAATGTGATTGCAAGAATCTGATCCGGCGAAACTTTTTTTTCGTTGACCAAATGAGCAATGCGGTAAGTGAGTGTACGGGTTTTTCCGGTTCCCGGACCGGCCACAATCAACACTGTGTCACCATCATAATTCACCGCTTCACGCTGATGTCGGTTTAAACCGTTTTCATCCTCTAATTCGTCAGCAGCACTTTGCTGTTTTTTTTCAGATTTCTTCGCATATTTTTTGGCAGCTTCATCTTTATCCCGAATGATAAACAATTCGTTTTGTTGCTCCCTGTTTTCAGCTTTTTTTTCTGAAGCATCATATTGAAACATTGCCGATTGAGCAGCCAGCGACGTCTTTTCTTTCTCTGTAAATAGGGTGATTGTCCCAAACTCACCATCATAGCCACCCAGTTTTTTGACATCACCCGCTCTAATTCGGCGAATCCCCTCAGCCAGCAGAGCCCCCCCGATTTTCTCAATGTCAGTCAGCGGAAGATCAAATAAAATCGTTAATTCAGACCCTAATTTGGTTAATAAATGATCCAATTTCTTATTAACCGTTTTTGTGTTTGGTCCGACATTGAGAATTTCCGACAATACTTCCGGTAGCGGAATCAGACTGTAAAACTGTTTGGCGTTATTTGGTTTAAAGCCCGCCGCCCTGTCCGCCAACTCTTCAACCCGGTAAAGTACACCGACTGTAACTTTTTTTCCGCAAACAGAACAAATACCTTTGTTTGCTATTGTTTCTTCCGGTGTCATCCGTTTGCTGCATTTTCGATGACCGTCCAGATGATACTTTCCTTCTTCCGGAAAAAACTCAACCGTACCTAAAAATTCATCCGTATTTGGTGATTTCAACGCCGCCAACATCGCAGAATAGGACAGTTCACATTTGAACAGATTTGCTTCCCGGGCCAGCTTTGCCGGCGAATGGGCGTCTGAATTTGATACCAGAACAAATTTGTCCAATTTTGAGAGCCGCCAATTCATCGGCGGATCAGACGACAAACCGGTTTCCAATGCAAAAATATACGGCGTTAAATCATCGAAGCATTCTTCAATAGAATCAAAACCGGATTTCGACCCAAGAACAGAAAACCAGGGCGTCCAAATATGGGCGGGTATTAAATAGGATAAATCATTCGATTCGAGAACAAGTTCTAATAAATTCCGGGCGTCTAATCCCAAAATGGGCCGACCGTCAGAGCGAATGTTACCGATTTTCTCTAACGTCGATTGGAATTTTTGAGCTATTTCAATGGACGGAAAAAATACTACATTATGGTTTTTTCGCACCCGATCCGCTTTTTTATAAATGCTACTGATCTCACCACTCAAAATAAACCGAACTTCGCCCTGACACGCTTTGGGCACTTCTTCCTGGATTTTATTTGCATATTCTCTTTTTAATTGAAATAATCCATCTTCAGCCGGCTCCAATTTTTTGCGGATTTCATCTAACCAGCCAGGGTGTGTAATATCTCCTGTTCCGACAACCTGAATGCCCTTTAGCTGGGCATACTTATAAATCTGTTCCAGGTTCAGTTGTCTGCTCGTAGCTCTCGAATAATGTGAATGAATGTGAAGATCAGCAAGAAATTTCATGCGTTTTCCGAATTAAAAATGTCATTATTTAATTTTTGTTTTGACTTTAATTATAGTAAAATTTGGAATGAAATGCAAGGCAGAATATTCTGAACTGCAATTTGTGAAATGATTCGCATGATTATTTTATCCCGCTTATCTTGCGCGACCAGTCACATCTGCCTTTGGCATGATTATTCTGTCAAGTAATTTATATTTAAATGGTTAATCTATCATGCGGTCATTTGATCCTATTCGATCAACAACATCTTCCGCACCACCTCTCCCCTATCTGTCTGAATGCGGTAAAAATAGACGCCGCTGCTCAAATTATCTGCACGGAACGTAATTTCTTGATACCCCTTGTTCATTTCTTTGTCCAATAAAAGAGAATTTTGTCTGCCCAATAAATCGTGCACTGTAATTTTAACGTGTGATTGATTTGCAAGGTAAAAAGATATTGTAGTCGATGAATTGAACGGATTGGGATAATTGTTCGCCAGCACATGATCTGAAAACTCTCCTTTGTGCTCGTTAACAGAGGTTGCTGCTGATGTATCATACGCTACGATCCTGATGGCATCGGCAACAACGTAAGTTCCCACTGTCGCCGCATTGGAAATAATGACGGTGTCCGTTGAATCACCTTTGAAGGAATAACGACCCAGTGAATTCCAGGTTGACCCATTGGCTGTTTGATCCTGGCGAACAGTGTCGGCGCCCGATTGATGCTTAATGATGAACGGCGTATCCTGACAGCGATTATTTGCAGCCACCCACCAGGCAAAAAGCTCGCATTTCATCGCTTTGCCCAAATTCAAGCGGAATACCGCATATTTTTCGCCGCTTCCTTTTGTGTTTAACATCGAAGGTGTATCGCCCCAAAAACCGACGTTTGCAGTTGGGAACCAGCCGCCTCCTTCAAGGGAGCAGCCATTATCCGACGTATCAATAATTTTCTCAAACAGGGGCTCATCCGGTACTTTGATCGAATCCGAATGAACAACCGCCAAAATCGTTGGCACCGCCCGGAGATCGGTGGAACCCTGCGGCAGATTAATCAATTGACCACCGACTGCCATCTGGGTTGAGCCGCCGCCATCCAAATTCATCGCCTCGACACATCCCAGATCCAGCATGATTTGCGCCAGTTCCGGCAAAGTCACGCCCTGACTCGCCGTCTGTCTGCCGTCCACCACCAACAAAATGGCATGCTGATTTCGGGTGTAACCAACCGCTGTTCTCGGATTATCGACTTCAAGTCCCACACCTGACTCCCAGAATACCTCTTCATAATAGGTGATTGCCGGGGATTCCTGTTTTACCAGCGACGGTCCTCCGCCGATTCCGACTAACAAATCGTCGTAAACCTGACCAGTCGATTTTTGAGGCACTTGTGACGGATTCCCCGGAGAGTTGTCTGCCGGCGTTTCTAAAGTATAAATGTCAGTCACTGTCGCTCCAAAATGGTAGATCCAATCAACGGACATGGTTTTCTCCATATCCACGCCAAAAAAGCTCCGCGTCACCGGATAGGTCACTTTATTCCGCACCAACGCACTGATATTCTGCGCAACCACTTGATCCGGATAAACTACCGCAGAGTAAGACGTTGAACCACCAAAAAAACCACCATTGACAGCAGCAATCGCACCGACACGTTCTGTGAAATTTGGTACTGTTTCCAAACCTGTCGGTTCTGTTGACAAATAAGGTCGGACAGCCAAATCTTCGTTAGTCATATCAACGTCAAGATACCAGGCTTTTAGCGGTGGATTGCTCTGCTCACCCTGAAATAGTCTAACACCTATTGGCAAGTCATAATCTTGTGAGACCTCATTCCAGGTTAAGTTCTGGGCATTAAGGGAAAAACTCAAGACGAGGAAAATTAACGTCGCAATGATAATTTTTTTCATCGCATTGTCCATTTTTTTAGTAATTTTATTCTCTAACTTTCGACAATAGCCTACAAATTTTGTGTTGAGTTATTGATATTTTTTTATTATATTAGGGCGGTTTTTTCTTACCATTCAGTTTTTAAGTTTACCAAATATAAGTAAAACGATGAAACATGTCAACATTTAATTAAAATAAAGTTTTTCTCATAATTTGATTTTTTATGTGGAGGTAAGTATATGGACAGGTCTGCCGAAGCTGGCAGGAGAGGACAAGATGTGCGTTCCGATTGCTGGATCAAAATCACCCTCACGGATAGTGGCGACATCCGAGTTGGTCTGCAGAGCAAAGTGAAAACCATGTTTGGTCAATCGCTGGAAAAAATGATAAAAGATGGGCTGAAACTTTTCAATCTCGAGCACGCACAAGTTGAAGTCGAAGACAATGGGGCGTTGCCCTTTGTGATTATGGCGAGACTTGAGTCCGCTGTTCGCAGGCTAAATCTGAAGACAGAAAAAGAATGGCTCCCTGAATTTAAGGAATACTGCCAGTACAAAACTTCGAAAGACCGGTTTCGACGCTCCCGGCTCTATCTGCCCGGCAATGAACCGAAATTTATGTTCAATGCCGGCTTGCACAAACCCGACGGCATCATTTTAGATTTGGAAGACAGTGTGGCGCCAGCGGAAAAAGATGCGGCTCAATTGCTGGTTCGAAATGCCCTGCGTCAGGTGAACTTCTACGGAGCAGAGCGCATGGTCAGGATCAATCAAATACCGCGAGGAATGGAGGATTTGAAATCTATCGTTCCTCACAATGTCCATGTGATTTTAATTCCAAAATGTGAAAGCGTGGATCAGGTTCGACAAATCGAAGATGAGGTGAATAAGATCAAAAAAGACCGGCAGGTGCACAATGAAATATTTTACATGCCGATTATCGAAAGTGCTTTAGGCGCCATAAAAGCGTTCGAAATTGCGTCCGCTTCACCGAACGTGGTTGCGCTGACGATTGGTCTGGAAGATTACACAGCAGATATCGGCACCCAGCGGACATTAGACGGCAGAGAGAGTTTTTGGGCACGCAGCCAGGTTGTCAATGCTGCCCGCGCAGCACGTGTCCAGCCAATTGATACCGTATTTTCTGATGTTACCGATATGGAAGGATTGCGACAGAGTGTTTTGGAAGCGAAGTCTTTGGGATTTGACGGGAAAGGTTGCATCCATCCCAGACAAATTCAGGTCATCCACGAAGCATTTGCACCAGCGGATTCGGAAATTGAGAAAGCGAAAAAAATCGTATTGGCTTTTGAGGAAGCTGAAAAAAAAGGATTGGGCGTTGTCTCTTTAGGCAGTAAAATGATCGATCCGCCGGTGGTGAAGCGGGCGTTAAAAACAATTCATCTGGCAGTTGAAACCGGAAAGTTAGCAGAAACCTGGCGCGAAGGAGGAGAATGATATGGATAAAAAAATGGTGAAAAATGCAATTGGCAGATTAGTACCTACCGAGGTTAACGGAAAATCCGCCGTGCCCTTTCAGGGCGTTGGTAAATTCAGACCGAAAGGACAAAAGACAGCGCCGCCGATTGCAACGTGTGCCGATTATCCGGACAGCGGGGACAAGACTGTTGCCGATTTAAAAACCGCATTGAAAAAAGCAGGCATCAAAGATGGCATGACCATCTCCACGCACCATCATTTTCGCAATGGCGATTTGGTGGCGAACCAGATATTTGATGCAGCAGCAGAACTCGGCGTCAAAGATTTGATGTGGTTCCCCAGTGCTTCGTTTCCCTGTCATGCGCCAATTATCAAGCATCTCGACAGCGGCGTTGTTCACCACATCGAAGGTTCGATGAACGGACCGCTGGGTGATTACTGCTCCCACGGTAAAATGCGGGGATTAGGCGTCCTTCGCTCCCATGGCGGTCGTTATCAAGCGGTGCAGGACGGTGAAGTTCACATCGACATTGCCGTGATAGCAGCGCCCACAGCGGATGCCTTTGGTAACGCCAACGGACTCACCGGTCCATCAGCATGTGGCTTGCTCGGTTTCGCATTGGCTGATTCCCAGTATGCGGATAAAGTAATTGTAGTCACGGACAACCTCATTGATTTTCCCTGTTATCCCTGGCAAATTCAGGGAAATTATGTCGATTATGTGGTGGTGATGGATAAAATCGGTGAACCCGAAAAAATTGTCTCGGGGACAACCCAAATCACCAAAAGCCCGGATCGGTTGTTAATTGCTGAAATGACCGCCCAATTCGTCAGGGATGCCGGTATTTTAAAAGATGGATTTTCCTTCCAGGCAGGCGCCGGCGGCACTTCGTTAGCATTTGCCATTTATTTAAAAGAGATGATGAAAGAACGTGGCATCAAGGCACGTTTTGTTCGGGGAGGGAGCACGCAATATCTGGTTCAAATGTTGGAGGAAGGATTGACCGATTATATTTTAGACGGACAAACCTTTGACCTCGAAGGCGTACGCTCCATGCGGGACAATCCGAATCATGTCAACACCAGTCCGTTTACCAGCTACAACTATCACGGAAAAGGTAATTTCGCTTCCATGGTCAACGCAGTGGTTTTGGGCGCCACTGAAGTGGATGTCAATTTTAACGCCAATGTGGTCACCCATTCCGACGGGAAATTGCTGCATGGCATCGGCGGCTGGCAGAATTGTCTGTTTTCCAAATGTACTATTTTGCCAATTCCCTCCTTCCGGGATCGGATTCCGGTGATTGTGGATGAAGTCACCACAGTCTGCGGTCCCGGCGAATTAGTCGATGTGATTGTCACTGAACGCGGCATCGCCATCAATCCGAAGCGAAAGGATCTGATTGAGGCAACCAAAAATTCTTCGCTCCCGATTCGCTCGATCCAGGATTTGAAAAATGAAATCGACGACACTATCGGTGGCAAACCGGAAAAACCGCAATTGGGAAAGGAGATCGTTGCTGTGGTAAAATGGGTGGATGGAACAATTTTGGATAGTATTTATCGAGTCACTAAATAAAACAATCCGAGATTACAAAATTGAAAGAGCCTGATTTAACTGAACCAAGTCAGGCTTTTTTATTTTGACGAATTAAATAAATTGACATCAGATTGAAAACATTGCAGTTAAATGGTTACTTTAAAATCATTTCTCTCAAAACTCGGCGTTCAAAAGCAAACCTGTGAAAAGTGAATCTGAATTACAAATTTCTTGTAACCTGCGATTGATGCTTGCATTCACCAGATAATTTTATTATAATAATTCACACTGCTGGTGTTAAATTTGTTTTCAACTTACTTTTCAACTAAATAATTTGCATCAATCGAGGGGCTGCATCATGGAAAAATTTCTCAAATTTAAAGATGAGATTGATTTACAGGAACTGCAAAACTGTGTGACAGATTCACGAGTCATTGTCCTGCGAAAATCACAAACTACAGATACGATTCAGGTACGATTTCCCGAAGGAATGTCCAACAAACAAATCAAACGCATTTTCGGACCGCACGAGGTTGAAAAAGTGTACAACGAATTTCCCTATCCGATTCATCAACACGCACTGGAAAAGTTTATTGTTTGGCCTATTTCGAGAGTGTTGCATCGGGATTCATGAAGATTCAAATTTCACATCATTCAATGACAAGTAAAAATTATCTTTGATATCGGACTAAATTTTTAGCAATATTTAGACTTGCCTGTTCAGAAAAAAACCTTCCGACCTACCTTACTTTCATGAAAAATTTTCACCCGAATCCCTCTTTTCATTCGAACCACAACTATACCGTATTTTTTTTATTTTACAATCAAATTATACCTGCCAAACATTTTTTAACAGTCAATAAATCGTAAATTATTTTAACATATCAAAATATTTGTTGACTATTAACTATAAATTCTTTATCTTTTATATCAATATTTTGCAGATTTTTAAACGATAATGGGGTATGTTGATATTAGTACACCTCAAATGGACTCTGAATTCCCTCTCAACCCTAAAATTAATTCATAATTTGAGATAATTTTTCAGCTTACAATTAACCGGGCAATTTATTAGATAAACCAAATATAATCATCAAGGCTTTTAACAGAATGGATATACAACAAAAACATTCAAATATCAGCCATGATCAACTGGTATCTATTTTTGCTGATAATCCCTTGCCGTTATTTATTTGGAAAAAGGATGAAAATGGCTTCAAATTATTAAATTATAACAAACCCGCTTTCAAATTCTTGAAAGATTTTTTAGTTAAATCACCAGACAAAAATATCAGTAACGTTTATCATTGCTTTCCGCAATTTCAAAAAGATCTGATTGAATGTTATCATGCACAAAAAAAGCTCATAAGAAAAGTTGAAATAAAGTCGGATCTCCGTTACGACACAGCTCAATATACCTACTTTCCGCCAGATTTGGTTACGATTTTTCTGTTCAATAAAGCCAGCTCTCAAAAACAATCAAAACCTTTTCTCAAATCAGCAAATAAGTATCAGAATTATATTGAGAAAATTCAAAATTGTGTTGTCATTTTTGATATTCATTCAGGGAGCGCCATCTTTTCAAGTCCTGCAATGGGACATCTGACAGGCTATACTCCTTCTGAAATAAATCAAATGTACGCAAAAAGAATATTCAAATCAATATTTCACAAAGACAGAAAATATGTGGGGCAAAAAATACGTGAGATTCTAAATGATGAAAAGGTAAAAAAAGCAATCGAGTTTCGGATTATTAAAAAGAACGGAATGATTAACTGGGTTTCAGCCACCGTTAGCCCAATCAACTATTTAACAAAAAAATGTATCATAGCGGTTTTAAAGGATATTCATGAAACAAAAAAAGCCAAACTGAAATTGTCCGAAATTAATCAATGCTTTTTGAGCTTCAGCGATGATCCCAAAGAAAATATCAACAAGTTAACCTCGCTTTGTGGTCGATTATTGGGTGGTGTTTGTTCAATTTATAATCGGCTGGAAGAGGAATTATTGTGCTCCAGAGGTCAATGGAATACTCCTAAAGACTATAATCCGATCGACAAACCAGATGGTCACATCTGCTATGATGTTATAAAACAAGGGGATGAAAATATATGGATTAAACGTAATCTTGAACATAGTGAATATTCAAAAACAGATCCAAATGTTATTAAATACAAGCTCCAAACTTATATCGGAAGGGCTGTTTTTTTAAGAAAGAATGCCGTTGGTGCAATCTGTGTCGTGTATCAAAAGGACTATTTACCATCAGCTTCAGATGAGGAATTAATTAGCATCATCGCATCTGCAATTGGGGTTGAAGAAAAACGCTTACTGAGCAATAAAGTATTAAAGGAAAGCGAAGTGGTTAATCGAGCGCTGCTCAATGCGACAACCGACATGTCCGTTTTAATAGAAAAAAACGGTAGCATAATCAACCTGAATCAACCAGCGGCAAAGATTTTAAAATCAGAGCGAAGTCATCTAAGTAGCATAATCAACCTGAATCAACCAGCGGCAAAGATTTTAAAATCAGAGCGAAGTCATCTAATCGGAAAATGCATATTTGATTTTTTCCCAGTCGGTATTAGTAAGTCGTTAAACGAAAAGATGGTCACTGTTGCTACTCAAAAGAATCCTTTACAATACACTGAAACGTTTGAGGGTAAAGTATTAGATGCTATTGTTTATCCGATCATCCATGAGAAAAAGGAAGTGAACCAGTTCGCGATTCACGTCCGCGATATTACAATTCACAAAAAAATAGAAGAAAACTTGAGAATTTCTGAGGAACGGTTCAGAAAATTTTTTGAAAGTCAACCAGAATACTGCTATATGATTTCACCGGATGGATTGATAATGGATGTTAATCAATCTGCAATTAATGAACTGGGGTATTCGAAAAAAGAATTAGTCGGAGAACATATTAAAAAAATATACGCACCGGAGTCGCATTCAAAAATGACAGCCTTGTTTAATAATTGGAAGAAGAGCGGGTTATTAAAAAATGAAGAATTAATTATTAAAACTAAAAGTGGAAGTAAAAGAGTTATCCTTTTAAGTGCTACTGTAATTAAAAATCAAAAAGGGAAAATACTCAGCTCAATTTCAGTACAGCGGGACATAACCGAAAGAAAAATAAATGAAAAAAAATTGGTTCAAAATGAAAAAATTGCAAATACTATTTTAAACACCACAGAAAATATATTGATATTATTTTAGACTTCTGCAAAATAAGAAACGACAATAAAATGGTTAACAAATGTACAG
>CAYYMH010000068.1:0-20108 GCA_964472785.1 uncultured Cytophagia bacterium
GGTAACTTTTTTTTGCGATTGCTTCTATTCTTTCATATTTATTTTACACTACCTACAGATGATCGCATTTTTAGTTTTTTTTGTTTTTATTTACAATTTTAATACCAAAACATTAAATTATTTAAATGCTATTCCCTAATTAAAAATCAATACGTTAAGCAAAATGATATTTTTTATACTTACTATTTGATGCAAAATTGACACAATCGTGTGTCATTTTCACAATAGATAATAGAAATCTATCGTTCCAACTACAATAAGAATTTAAAAAAAGCGGGCGGATATTATTAAGTGGATTTTTATATTCCGGGTCGGTCAAATCGGGTTATTATTAGGAATTATTTTAACCTTCCTCAATCCACACATCTTTCAGTACATTTTAAAAATTAATCTTGACAACTACAAAATATTTTAGTAATAAAATGTTGTTAACACTACCCTAATAAAATCAATCACCATAAAAATTGAAAAATCTATTTTTTAAGGGAAATAATGTTCTTCTATTACTATTGATGATAAATTTTAAAGAAAGAATTTTATGAATATACCTCAATCCCCAACCCCCGCATCTTCCGATACAAATTCGCCCGATCAACCTCTAAAGCTTCCGCAGCCTTTGCTACTTTCCAGTTATTCTCTTCAAGCACAGAGAGGATATATTCTTTTTCGAAATCTTTTCGGGCTTTATTTAGAGGTTTTGGTGATTGGCTTTTGGTTTGTGTGAGCTGATTTTTTTCTTCAAGAATAAATCTGACCATTTGCAGGTCAATCAGGTCGCTGGTTTTCAAGATCATCAAGCGCTCGGCAAAGTTACGGAGTTGGCGGACATTGCCGGGCCAATGAAATGTGGTCAGGTAATTTTTTGCAGAAGGTGTTATCTTGGGAATGATATCCCCGTTTTTTTGAGCGATTTGATCGAGGAAAAAATCTAACAAAAGTGCAATGTCTTCCTTTCGGTCTCGGAGTGGGGGCACATTGATACAAAAAACATTCAACCGGTAGTATAAATCCTGTCGGAATTTTTCAGATTCAGCCATTTGGGGAAGGTCTTTATTGGAGGCAGCAATAATCCGAACATTTACATTTGTAGTCGCGGTTGACCCGACGCGCTGAATTTCTCCACTCTCTAAAAATCTCAAGACCTTTGCTTGCGACGACAAACTCATGTCACCGATTTCATCTAAGAATAATGTACTGTCTTCCGCCATTTGAATTCTTCCTTTTTTGGCGATGTGAGCGCCGGTAAAGGCCCCTTTGGTGTGACCGAACAGCTCGCTTTCTAATAGTTCGTCCGGGATAGCAGCACAATTGAGTTTGATCATCTTTTTGTTTGCCCGTCGGCTTTGATTGTGAATCGCCTGGGCAACTAATTCCTTACCCGCGCCATTTTCGCCTAAAATGAGTACGGAAGATTCTGTTGATGCGACCTTTTCGATTAAATTAAAAACCTGTTTTATCGCCTGAGAATTTCCAATCATCTGAAATTGCTGAAGAGATTCGCTCTTATAACGGATGAGCTCTTGTTCGAGTTTTCCAAACTCCAGTGCATTTTTTACTGTGACCAGGATTCGATCCCGGTCTAATGGCTTTTCTAAAAAATCATAAACTCCTTTTTTTGTAGCGTCCACCGCTTTGCTGATTGTCCCATAAGCTGAAATTAGAATGATGGGTACATGCGGTTTCTGGTTCATCATCCGGACTGATAGATCCATTCCATCTGCATCGGGCAATTGAACGTCTAACAAAACAAGGTCAAAATGTTCTTCTGAAAATATTTTCAGCGCATCTTTGCCGGAGCTGGCAGTCTTTACTTGATTACCATTGGAATGTAAGATTTTACTGAGAATTTGGCAGATTGAGATATCGTCATCGACTATCAAAATGTTTGCTTGATGTGACATAAGAGTTTTGCTAGTGGTTTCTGATTGTGTGTAAATAAGATTTTATTATCTTTATGCAATCCGTGTGCCAAACGAGATGAACGATTAGGATAATGTAATATCTAAAATTCTAAATTAAAACATGTATTTTATTGAGAGTTGGAGTGAAATGCCTTTATGCATTTCAAGAATCGCATAAAGGCGATTCACTCCCGATATATATGCAATTTAGGAAGCTTTTTAATTCCATTTTAGAATTTTAAATAATAACTAAATTTTGAACCAAAACGTAACTGTTGTTCCGTGATTCAGTTCGCTTTGGATATCAAATTTGGCACCATGGGCTTCGATCACTTTTTTCACAATACTGAGCCCCAGACCTGTTCCTTCGGGTTTGTTACGACTGAAATATGGTTGGGTCACTTTTTCAATAAATTCCGGTGGAATACCGCAACCGGTGTCACGAATTTGCAGCTCAATGTAATTGAATTCAGATGTAAAGCTATTTTGCTCTGGAATCATTTGAACTTTTCGGGCGCTAATCAATATTTTACCCTTATTTTTTATACTTTCAACTGCATTGAAAAAAACATTTTTTAGAGCATAAGCAAATTGCTCTTGATCGATCATTACTTTGGGGAGTGATTCTTCGAATTCATCGCGGATAAGAATTTTTTTTGAAATTTGCGGTTGCCATTCTAAGATAAGATTTTCAATTACAGATTGTAAATCGACTAATTCTTGATTTAATTTCTCAAATTCAACAAATCTCATGAACCCATCGCTCATTTTCTTCAATTTATTTACCTGACCGATAATGGCATCAATAAATTCAAGCGTTTCGTCTCGATCTTCAAAAGAACGCTCTTCGAGAAAATGGCGCAATTCTTCCGCATTTAATTTGACTGTCGTGAGCGGATTTTTGATACTGTGTGCTAATCTCTGTGCAACTTGCGCCCAATGTTTTAGCTGCTGATTGTGTTCCTCATCTGTTAAATCAAATAGAAGCAAGCAATACGTTCTGGCATAAGGTAAGAAAAGCGATATGATTTTAAGGGAATGCTGGTTGTTATTTGTCTGGGAATCATATCGAAAGGTAAAGTTGTCTGATTTTTTCTCTAAAATGTGTCGGATTGCATGTTTAAAATTTTTGAACCGGATTGGGTCAAAAACATCTTCCCACGGTTTCTCTAAAACCGTTTTGGAGGTCATATCAATGATTGATAGCCAATTGAAACCAGCCTTTTTAATTTTTCCCCTGGTGCTAATGATCAGGGCTCTGGATGAAATATAATCATGGTTTAGTAACGAGGCTAATAGATTCCTGGCGTTTCGCTTAAAATAGAGATAAAAAATTACCATTACAGCAAAGATAAATAAAATGGCAGAAATTATCCACCCAATATATTTTTGCGCTCCTGTAATTGTTTCAAGTGGAATAGCTGAAGACTGGATCTCTAATAATCGATGTTCTTTAAAATTATTGGTTGTCAAGGTTACTAATAAATTTGTTTTTCGCTTTGCATGAACAGGGAGAATCTTTGGCTCTAATGAATAACGTAATTGCCATTGACAAAGCTCTTTCAGTTGATTATCGAGAACGATTATCCGATCATTCGGGATGCTGCAAATGATTTCGGCTACACCGTCTCCGTCCATATCTTCGATGAGATTGACAATTATGTGTTTTTGATAGTTTTGAGATATGTATATTTCTGTTAAATTTCCATCCAGCATGCGCACAAAACCGTCAGAGTTTCCGACTACGATTTCATCTTTTCCGTCTTGAGTAAAATCATAGCAGTTATTAAGATCAAAATAATTTTGTCGTGTAAACTGATTTCCAAACCGTTTTGGCTTCACAAGGTTGGTGCCATCTCGGGAGTTGAGGATTTGGATTTGATCCTGATTTGGAGTCAACTTCCTGTTGCTGAATTGATAGACAGCAATGTTTTTGTTACCATCACCCCAAAAATCTCCAATACCAATCCATGCGCCAGTCCAGTATGGTCCGATTGTTCTTTTCCATTTCAACTTGCCATCTGCTTCAAAAACAAAAACGTGGCAGCTGTCATCGGAAGTGTTTTCTCCTTTGACGCCATTATTGTTAGCATAGGTACCAAGAATAATTTCGTCCTCGCCGTCCTTATCGATATCATCAATTTGATAATTATATACAGATGTGCCCAGGGACCTTTTCCATTTAATTTTTTGATTTTCTATGTTAGCAGCCAACAATCCGCGTTCGCCGAATTTATCCCAGGCTGTATTGAAAGAAAACAATTCGATATTTTTTCCTGAACTGGAATTTACACTGGAAATGTAAGCCATACTTTGGTGGAAAATGTCCTTTTGTGTCTTTTTGTTCCTTGTGAAGGTAAAGAAGGGTTTTAGATATTTCTCACTGATACTTTTGCCAATTGTCTGTTGTGTCGGTTGTAAAATTTTATAAACAATTGAATCTTCTGTTGAATAGGTAGCCAGAAAGTAAACTTCTTTCGTATTAGTAGAAAGTAAAGGATTAAGACGATATTTATCGTATTCAGAAAAGGTGAAGCTTTTATAATAATTATTTAGATCATAATCTATAATATCGTATTGAGTTTTTCCATGTTGTATAAAAAGCTCATCAATTCCATCATGATTGGCGTCAAACGGAACAATGTAGTCGAACGACCGTGTCCAACGATCTTTTAATCGATAATATTTTCCGTTATTAGCTGCGTGGCTTTGGTCAATCAGGAAAAGGAAAATTAAGAGGATTTTCATATTAAAAAAAATTATGAAAAATGTACGTTTAAAATGGGTCATTCTAAAAGTTCCTCAAAGTTGAATTAGATATAATGTCAGTCACATAAATATAACGAATATTAAAATTAAAGATAACGTTTGTTTGCAAAAAATCAAGCTATTTCTTTGATTTTTATCAAATCAGCAAATTTTGTTCATCCAGGTTTGTTTTTGTGGCTTTTGTGATTTGGAAATAATTGTTTCTATTAAACAAGGCACATGAATATCGAACTTTCTCTTGACATTTTAACCAAAAAGTATTACATTAAACAAAAAGTAATATTTTCTTGTTGGGAAAAAATCATGTTACTCTCAAAAATTACCCAAAAAGGGCAAGTCACTATTCCCAAAAAAATAAGGGACACGTTGAATTTAAATGCAAATGACCAGGTTGTTTTTGTTCTGCGAGGAGACGATGTCATTATAAAACCAGTCAGAGACGTATTGAAAATTCGTGGGACTGTCGAAAACAAAGAAGATCAAAATTACGTTGAGGAAAGAAAAAAAACAAGAGAAAAAACAGCAGAACGCATCGCTAATGAATAAATACTTCGTGGATACAAATATCTTTCTCCGTTATCTCACTAATGATATACCTGAAAAAGCAACATTACTTGAGAAACTGATTCAAAAATCTTTGAGTGATAAAATTATACTTGTTTCCAATTCACTGGTAGTTGCTGAAATTATCTGGACACTTCAGTCATATTACAATTATTCCAAAGTCAAAATAGATGAAATTGTCAGTGCGATTGTCGCATCGAAAGCGATTGAGTTTGAAGAGCGAGACCTTTTGTTGCAGGCGATCGACGATTTTCATCATTTGAATATCGATTTTGCAGATGCCTATATTTGCGCCTGGATGAAGGAGCGAGATTTTCATGACATTTATACGTTAAATGTGAAGGATTTTAGGCGGGTCAAAGATATTCATATTGCCAAGGTCTAAATTTAGCGAACGGAAACAATGGTGCTATATTTTTTATCGGAATCAATAAAAATTAACTACGTCAAAAATCCCTTGCTTTGCATTAATTTTTTGGCTATATTTTTTTAATCCAAATAATAAAATTATAAAATGGAGGTCGTCACATGGGTATTGATGCAATTGAAAAAGGCAAAACACATTTTGGAAATCTGGTCAAAGAGCAATTGGAACGCGTCGAAGAAATGAAAAAAGGAGCGGATTGGGTTGATTATTCCAGGCTAAAGCCAATCATCATTGGTGTATGTTGGGGTGATGGCATCGGTCCGATCATTTCGCAGGAGACGCAGCGAATCCTGTCCTTCCTGTTGGAGGATGAGTTAAATTCCGGGAAGATAAAATTTAAGACCATCGAAGGTTTGACCATTGAAAACAGGGCAAAACACAAAAAAGCGATTCCGGATGATGTTCTGGAAGAACTGAAAGCCTGCCACGTTATTCTAAAGGCGCCAACAACCACTCCGGAAAAAGGCGATGAATGGCCCAATATCGAAAGCGCCAATGTGGCAATGCGCCGTTATCTGGATTTGTTTGCCAATGTGCGACCGGTTAAGGTGCCGAAAGAAGGCATTGACTGGACATTTTTCCGTGAAAACACGGAGGGTGCTTACATTCTTGGTTCAAAAGGGATTCAGATAACAGATGATCTGGCGTTTGATTTCAAAGTGATCACCAAGCAGGGTGCGGAGCGGATTCTTCGGATGGCATTCGATTACGCTGCGAAAAATAATATTAACGATGTTACTGTAGTGACCAAAGCCAATGTCGTAAAAACGACCGACGGACTATTCTTGGATACGGCTAAAGAGGTCGCGAAAGATTATCCCCAGGTTAAGTGGGAAGGCTGGTACATTGATATCATGACCGCCAAGTTAGTCGATCCGAAAAGACGGACACAATTTCGGGTTATGGTTTTACCGAATCTTTACGGTGACATTCTTACGGATGAAGCTGCGGAATTTCAGGGTGGTGTAGGAACAGCAGGGTCAGCGAATATTGGTAAACGCTACGCCATGTTTGAAGCGATCCACGGAAGTGCGCCCAGAATGATTAAGGAAGGACGCGGAAAGTATGCTGATCCCAGCAGTTTGATTCGCGCCGGCGTGATGATGCTTGAACATATCGGATTTGCTGACAGGGCGAAAAAGCTGGAAATGGCATTGGATATATGTGGCAATTATGAAAAGAAAATTCAACTGACAGGACGTGATACCGGAGCCACAGCAGAAGAGTACGGCAATTATCTAATGGAGACGACCCAGGATCCCAATTTAAAAGAAAAATGGGAAAGTTATACACAGTAGTCTAAACAAACACTATAATTTTTTAAGAAAACAAAACGCAGATTTGAAGTTAATCGGGTCTGCGTTTTTTAATGCTATCGCCCTACTATTTTATCTCATACAATCCTACAAAGTAATTCTTTCCAATTGAATGATTTTAGAGGTAGGTACTGATTTTTTCAATTTTCCATAATGGAAAAATTTTTTCCGCTTTGAAAAATCAAATTATTAGAAAGCTGTGAGGCACCTATTTGATGCTTTGTTTTTTTACAACTTACAAAGATTAGTTAAGAATTTATTTATGGTATTAATTTTGTCTGTAAAATATATTTATTTCAATCAAGGAAAGCGATGAACGATCTTTATCCGATATTTATCAAACTCTCAGGCAAGAAGTGTGTCGTTATTGGCGGCGGGAAAATCGCCTTTCGTAAAGTGAAAGCGCTATTGGCAGCACACGCGCAGGTCAAGATTATTAGCATTGATTTCTGTCCCGAGTTGGGAGCGATGATCGAAGAACAGGGATTGGATGCGACGAAAAGAGCGTTTCAGAAAGGGGATTTGGATGACGCGTTTTTAGCAATTGCTGCCACCAATGACCCGGCTGCCAATCAGCAAATCTGGGATGAAGCGAATCAGAAAAATATTCTTGTCAACATTGTCGATGTGCCGGAGTTGTGCAATTTCTATGTGCCCTCTGTTGTTCGCGACGGAGACCTGGCATTGGCGATTTCAACAAACGGGAAAGCACCGTATGTGTCCAAAAAACTTCGCATCTACCTGGAAAAATTATTAAGGAAATTGAGTTTAAAAGATTTGATTCAAAGCGTAGATCAAAAAAAGCAATCGCTGAAGCAATCGCTTCCTGATGATATCAAGGAACGCGAAAAACAAATCAAAGAATTTACTAACAATTTATTTAATAAGCTTTAATTATGTCGATTATTGTTTACGGACTAAACCACAAAACCGCACCGGTTGAAATTCGAGAAGCCCTGAGCTTCGATGACGAGGGCTGTATTCAGGTTAATGAGCAACTCATGACCCAGGATTGGCTCAGAGAATCTGTCGTGTTATCCACCTGTAATCGAACGGAAATATATGGCGTCATCGGTAACCATTCTCAACTGAACGGTGAACTGCCGAGGTTTTTATCACGTTTTATCACCGGCGAGAAAATATTGCCTGAAGATCTGTTTTATTATAAAAAAAACGAGAACGCTGTAAAGCAATTGCTTTCAGTGGCGAGTAGTCTTGATTCACTGGTAATCGGCGAGGTTCAAATATTAGGGCAGGTGAAAAATGCGTATCGATTAGCAGCGGAGCAGAGCTCCACGGGTCTCATTTTAAACAAGTTATTCCATTGTGCTTTCAGAGCCGGCAAACGGGTGCGGAACGAAACCAGAATTGGAGCGGGGGCTATTTCGGTCGCTTCTGTCGCCGTTGATTTAGCCAAAAAAATCTTTGACGACTTTTCTGAAAAAAAAGCCGTTTTAGTTGGGGCTGGTGAGATGGCGGCACAGACAGTGGAGCATTTAAAGGGTCAAGGGGCAAAAAATATTGATATTATCAACCGCACTTTCAAGAATGCAAAAAAGCTGGCAGCTCAGCTCGGTGTCAATGCGGCTCCCTACGATAGATTGATAGATTTGATTCTGAGAGCAGACATCGTCGTCGCGTCAACGTCCGCGAAAAAACCGATTTTAAACAGCACGGCTATTTCAACCATTATGGAACAGCGCAAGAACCGCCCATTATTGTTGATTGACATTGCTGTCCCGCGTAACGTCGATCCCGACGCTAAACAAATTTACAACACATATCTTTATGATATCGATGATTTGAATGTCATTGTTGAGCAAAACTTGGGAGCTCGGAAAAATGAAATTCCGAAAGCGCGAAAAATAATCGATGAAGAAGTTAAAAATTTTATGAAATGGTATTATACGTTACCGGCACGCAATACGATTCAGGATATTCAGCTTCACTTCGAACAAATCCGGAAAAAAGAAATTCACCGAAACAAAAAATATTTTGATGAATCTGATTGGGAACAAATGGAAAAATTTTCAAAAAGTCTGATGAAGAAATTTTTGCACAGTCCAATTATGAGACTCAAATCATGTTCTGAAACAGAAAATCTTTGTGAAAGCTGTACGGTCAAAGAAGTTTTCGGTGTGGAGGACGAATGAAAGAAAGCAGAATAATCATTGGTACCCGTGGGAGCCGCTTGGCGTTAGCTCAATCTGAACTTGTGAAGTCTCTTTTGGAGAAAATTTATCTGAAAATAAAAGTTGAATTGAAAATAATCAAAACCAAAGGCGATATTATCCAAAACACGCCGTTGGCGAAAATTGGTGACAAAGGACTCTTCACGAAAGAAATTGAGGATGCGCTGATCAATAATGAAATTGACATGGCGGTTCACAGCATGAAGGATCTTCCCACCAAACTCCCGGATGGATTAGAGATTGGCGCTATTTTAAAGCGGGAAGACCCGAGAGACGCCTTTATTTCAAAAAAATATCAACGATTTGCTGATTTACCGGCTGGCGCTGTTGTGGCTACCTCGAGTTTGCGACGCCGTGCCAATGTGTTGATGAACCGACCGGACATAAAACTGGTGGATATTCGGGGAAATGTGGATACACGTTTACGCAAGTTGATTAAATTCGATTATGACGGTATATTATTGGCTGTTGCCGGTCTGCGAAGGTCGGGCTACGACAGCGAAATTACAGAAATTATCAGTGAGGATCTAATGCTTCCGGCAGTGGCTCAGGGAGCGCTTGGCATCGAGATAAGGATGAAAGACGAATTGATGTCCAAACTGTTGTCGCTGATCAGCGATGAGTCAACCACTCAGTGCGTCATTGCTGAACGGGCGTTTTTGCGAACGCTCGAGGGTGGCTGCCAGGTGCCGATTGGCGCTCTGGCTCAAATTGAGGACGATAAAATTGTACTGAAAGGAATTGTCTCTGATTTGGACGGAGAACCCTATTTCAAAGGAAGCCGGAAAGGTGAGCAGGATCAGGGCGAAGAAATCGGACGTAAATTAGCAGAACAATTGCTAAGTCAAGGTGCAAAACAAATACTGGAAAAAATATATCGTGAACATCGACAAGCAAAATAAAGGAAAAGTGATTTTGGTCGGGGCTGGCCCCGGCGATCCGGCATTAATTACAGTGAAGGGGATGGATTGTATCCGGAAAGCAGATGTGTTGGTCTATGATTTTTTAGCCAATGAAAAGTTTTTGGATCATTGCACGCCAAACGCGGAAAGAATCTATGTCGGTAAAAAAGGCGGTGACCATACGTTGTCTCAGGACGAAATCAATCAACTGCTGATAAATAAGTCAAAAGAAGGCAAACTGGTTGTGCGGCTTAAAGGCGGAGACCCGCTCATTTTTGGTCGCGGTGGAGAGGAAATTTTAGCACTCCAAAAGCAGGATATCAACTTTGAAGTTGTTCCCGGTATTACCGCCGGAACCGCCGCTTTAACTTACACCGGAATTCCCGGGACACACCGGGGAGACGCCACGTCGATTTCCTTTATCACAGGACACGAAGATCCCACAAAAGAGAAGTCCGGCTTGAATTGGCAAGCCATCGCTAAAATGAATGGCACGCTGGTCTTTTACATGGGCGTTAAAAATTTGCCCAGTATTGTCGATCAATTATTGGCACATGGAAAACCAGCGGACACCCCGGTCGCGTTGGTGCGATGGGGAACAACCCCAAATCAGGAAACAATTCAGGGCAATTTAGCGGACATTGCAAGCATTGCCAGGCGGGAGAATTTCAAACCACCGGCGCTGATTATTGTCGGAGAGGTGGTCGATTATCGCCCAAAAATGAACTGGTTCGAGCGATTGCCTTTGTTTGGGAAGCGAATCGTGGTGACTCGCGCCCGGGCACAAAGCAGTGATCTCGTACAGGAATTGGGCTCTTTAGGCGCGGAGGTCATTGAGTTTCCAACGATTAAAATCGTACCGCCGGATTCCTGGGGACCGCTGGATCACGCAATAAAAAATCTTCAGCAATACGATTGGGTGATCTTTACCAGTGTGAATGGCGTGGAAAGTTTTGAACAACGGTTGGTACATTTGGGCTTTGACGCGAGAAAACTCGGGCATATTAAAGTTGCGGCTATTGGGCCGGCAACCGCAGAACGTATCCAGAAGATGGGTGTTCGAGCCGATATTCAGCCGGAGAAATTTGTCGCAGAGTCTCTAATCGAAGCGCTCAATCAACAGGCATTGGTGGAGAAGAATAAATTTTTATTACCCCGTGCGGACAAAGCACGGTCGTTGTTAAAAGATGCGTTAATAAAGGCGGGAGCCAGTGTTGATGAGATTGTTGCCTATCAAACAATCATCGAATCAAATCACCGAAAAGATGTTTTGCAGAAATTAAAAAACGGCAACCTGGATTTGATAACATTTACAAGTTCGTCCACGGTAAAGAATTTTGTGGATATTGTGGGTAACGATCATTTATCCCTGTTAAAGGATGTTCCAATTGCCAGTATCGGTCCGATCACCAAAAAAACGGCTGACCAATACGGCTTAAAAACAGAGTTGATGCCGGAAGAATATACCATTCCGGGGCTAATTGAGGAAATAAAGAAAAAGTATAAAAATAGAGGATAATCAATTGATCGGTATTTCAAAATTATATTGTGGGACAGTGGAAGCCTCTGATCCGCTTCGCTACGGGAGGCAGTCAAAAAGTTTACCATCCAATTTGCTTCAGTTTTCCAAAGACAAAAAACCGGTTGTCGTGTGGAACGTTGGAAGGCGCTGTAATCTTAAGTGCGTCCACTGTTATTCATCCTCAAAAAACAAATATTACGCGGACGAGCTGACCACATCTCAGGGGAAAGCATTGATCGATGATCTGGCGGATTTCGGCTCACCGGTCATTCTCTTCTCAGGCGGAGAACCGTTGATGCGGGAAGATTTGCTGGAACTGGCAAAATACGCAACCTCAAAAAAAATGAGAGCGGTTATTTCAACAAATGGAACACTCATTTCTCGCGACATTGCAAAAGATTTGAAAAGCGTTGGACTCTCCTATGTCGGTGTGAGCCTGGATGGTGTGGGAGAAACCAACGATCGTTTTCGGGGTAAGAAAGGCGCTTTTGATCTGGCCTTAAATGGCATTCGGAATTGTCAGGAAGCCGGGATCAAAGTTGGCTTGCGGTTTACAATCAACAAAAGAAATGCCGCTGACATTCCGGCGATTTTTAAATTACTGGAAGAAGAAAACATTCCCAGGGTTTGCTTTTATCATTTGGTCTATTCGGGAAGAGGCAGTAAATTGGTCGAAGAAGATTTGACTAAAGAGGAGACGCGACGGGTAGTGGATCAAATCATCGATTTGACTGCTGATTTGCATCGCCGAAACAAACCAAAAGAGGTGCTCACGGTGGATAACCACGCCGACGGTGTTTATTTGTATTTGCGGCTCTTGCGAGAGAATCCGGAGCGCGCGGAACAGGTGTTAAAATTATTGAACATGAATGGCGGAAACAGTTCAGGCCATGGCATCGGCTGCGTGAGCTGGGATGGTCAGGTGCATGCAGATCAGTTTTGGCGGCACTATTCGTTCGGAAATGTGAAGGAAAGAAAGTTTAGCGAAATCTGGACGGATTTCAGCAATCCGCTCATGAAAAAACTGAAATATAAAGTACCTCATTTAAAAAGACGCTGTGCTGCCTGCCAATGGAAAAATGTGTGCGGGGGGAACTTCAGAGTACGGGCAGAGGCTGTCAGCGGAGACGTGTGGGCGCCTGATTCGGCGTGTTATTTAACAGATGCAGAAATCGGATTGGAAAATGAATCAAATGCTTCTGCAACCGAGAATGTTTCAAATCAAAATAATGAGGGTGCTTGTTTTGAAACGATGTAATAAGACCAGATAAAATCAAGGAAACTGACGGTCAATATTTTGGAGGAGAAAAGTTATGGGATTTCCAATTAACCGGATGCGAAGACTCCGGAAAAATGAAGATTTACGCCGCATGGTTCGGGAGACAAAACTATCTGTTGATGATTTTATTTTCCCTGTTTTTGTACAACCGGGAGAAGGGGTAAAGCAGGAAATTTCTTCAATGCCGGGTAATTTTCGCTTTTCAATCGATGAGCTCGTCAAAGAAATGGAGTATGTAAAATCACTCGGCATTCCGGCGGTCATGTTTTTCGGCATTCCAGAAAAAAAGGATGAGCAAGGTTCAGAAGGATTTGCTGAAAACGGGATCATTCAAAAAGCAGTTCGGGCGGTCAAAAAAGAAGTGCCGGATTTATTGCTCATTACAGACGTTTGCTTTTGTGAATATACCAGCCACGGACACTGCGGCTGTATCATCGATCAGGATGTGGATAATGATACAACACTGGAGTGGTTGACGAAAATGGCTGTGTCCCACGCACAAGCCGGGGCTGATATCGTGGCGCCGTCTGATATGATGGACGGCCGAGTTGCTGCGATCCGGACCGGACTCGATCAAAACGGATTTAAAAATATTCCGATACTGTCTTATGCCGCAAAATTTGCGTCAGCCTTTTACGGTCCTTTTCGCGATGCAGCGGATTCTGCGCCGGAATTTGGTGACCGCCGTTCCTATCAGATGGATCCGGCGAACGGTGATGAAGCAATAAGAGAAGTGGAATTGGATATCGAAGAAGGTGCCGATATTGTAATGGTCAAACCGGCGCTTCCCTATCTCGATGTCATTCGGCGCGTGAAGGATAAATTTCAGATGCCCACAGCCGCTTATAACGTAAGTGGTGAGTTTGCCATGGTAAAGGCGGCAGAAAAGATGGGCTGGATCGATGGAGAGCGGGTGATGATGGAATCGTTGTTATCGATAAAACGGGCTGGCGCTGATTTGATTTTAACCTATTTTGCAAAGGATGCGGCACAATTGCTTTCATAGCGAAATTGTTTTGGAGAGAATTTTATGCACGGATCAAAAAAATATCTTCCCAGATTAATCGCCTGGGAAATTACCCGAAGCTGTGAGTTGAACTGTGTTCACTGCCGGGCAGCAGCGCGCTACGGACCTTACAGCAACGAACTTAGTACGGATGAAATTTTTAAAACGCTGGACAATATCGCTGGCTTTGCTAAACCGATTATTATCATCACCGGCGGCGATCCGATGCTGCGGGGTGATGTGTTCGATATTGCAAAATATGGCACCTCACTGGGGTTACGGATGGTGATGGCTCCCTGCGGTAAACCAATGTCTGATGAAACCGTGCAAAAAATAATCGATTCGGGGATTAAAAGGATCAGTATTAGCATCGATGGTGCGACTGCTGAAAGCCATGATGCGTTCCGGAGAGTGGCCGGCTCGTTTGATGATTCGATACAGGCAATGGAGGCTTCAAGAAGACAGGGGCTGGAGTTTCAAATAAACACAACAATTACGAAACAAAATGTGAATGAATTACCGGAAATTTTAAAATTGGCAGAGAACGTAGGCGCCGTTGCTTTTAATCCGTTCCTGTTGGTGCCAACCGGACGCGGTAAAGAACTTGCCGATCAGGAAATATCGCCCGAAGAGTATGAACGGGTTTTGAATTGGATTTATGATCAGCGCGAGAAATCAAAGATTCAATTTAAACCGACTTGCGCGCCGCATTATTACCGAATATTCCGACAACGTGAGAAAGAAAAAGGGCGGAAAGTAACACCGGAAACTCACGGGTTGGACGCGATGTCCAAAGGATGTATGGGAGGGCAGTCTTTTGCTTTCATTTCTCACACGGGCAAAGTTCAGATCTGCGGATTTTTAGAAACCGAGTGTGGCGATGTGCGCGCCGCTGATTATAATTTCAAATACATCTGGGATACCTCCCCGGTTTTTCTCCAAATGCGGGATTTGGATGGCTATCACGGTCGCTGCGGATATTGTGAATATCGAACGGTATGTGGCGGCTGCCGGGCACGTGCTTTTGCGACTACCGGAGATTACCTTGATGAAGAACCTTACTGTATTTATCAACCAAAATCAAAACCGAAAAACAGGCTCGCGGAGATGAAAGCTTAATGGATAAATTGGACAGGAAAATACTTGACATCATTCAGGATGAGATTCCCATCGATAAAAGACCGTTCAGAAAAATCGGCGAACAGCTTAACTTGCCTGAAAGCGAAATTATTCAGAGAATTCAACGGTTGAAAGATGAAAAGATCATCCGGCGAGTTGGGGGCAGTTTTAATTCACAGCGGCTCGGATACCATAGTTTATTAGTCGCGGCAAAAGTACCCGAAGATAGATTGGAGCGGACAGCGATAATTTTAAACCAGTATGTCGGCGTTACTCATAACTATCAACGGGATCATGCATATAACCTCTGGTTCACATTAACAGCACCTTCCGAGCACCGTCTGTACGAGTTGCTTGAACATTTAAAACGTGAAACAGGAATCGTTGCTATGGTCCCGTTGCCTGCTTTAAAAAAATTTAAAATACGAGTTCAATTCAAGATGGAATTTTGAAATATGAAGGAAAAAACAGACGAACAAAAGTTTAGTCCCAAAGAAATTGAGTTGATAAAATTGTTACAGGAGGAGATTCCGCTTATTGAAGAGCCGTTTAGCGAAATTGCCGAACGATTAGATGTGTCAGAAGATTGGGTCTTCCGGACTTTGCAAAGATGGAAGGATGAAAAAAAGTTGAGAGGAATTCGAGCCATTTTGTATCATCGTCAGGCGGGGTACACGTCCAACGGCTTGTCGGTTTGGGCGGTTCCGGAAGAAATGATTGAAGATGTCGGGAGAGAGATCGCATCTTACGCATCTGTCAGTCATTGCTACCAAAGACCCCAGTTGCCGGATTGGAATTATAATCTTTACGCGATGATCCATGCAAAAACTCAGGATGAAGTTGAAGCAATCGTTAGAGAAATCAGTGAAAAAATTGGTATTGATGATTATAAAATTTTGTATAGTCTGAAAGAATTCAAAAAGAAAAGCATGAAGTATTTTGTCTCAGAAATCGAGGGAGGAAGATGAACCACCAGAAAAGTCAACAATTATTTGAAAAAGCAACGAAATTTATCCCCGGCGGTGTTAACTCGCCAGTCCGGGCATTTAAATCAGTCGGAAATATTCCGCCATATATCAAACGGGCGCAGGGCAGCCGGGTCTGGGATGTGGATGGCAATGAATACATTGACTATGTGGCATCATGGGGCCCGCTTATTTTAGGACACGCCCACCCGGAAGTTGTTGAAGCATTGCAAAAGGCAGCGCCAAAAGGAACCAGCTATGGCGCGAATTGTGAAGTCGAGATAGACATCGCGGAGAAAATTTGTCAATTGGTTCCCGGAATCGAGAAAGTGAGAATGGTCAATTCAGGTACCGAAGCAACCATGAGTGCGGTTCGCTTAGCAAGAGCCTATACACGGAGAGAAAAGGTGATTAAATTTTCAGGCTGCTATCACGGACACGGGGACTGTTTTTTAATCGAAGCGGGCTCCGGAGCCACTACTTTAGGGACTCCGAGCAGCCCTGGCGTTGCGCAATCGATCGCTGCTGACACCTTGAATGCAGATTACAATGATTTGGAAAGTGTAAAAACGCTGATAAAAAACTATCCTGAACAAATCGCCGCGATCATCGTCGAGCCGGTGGCTGGCAATATGGGCGTGATTTTGCCGGAACCGGGATTTCTGGGAAGTTTAAGAAAGCTGGCAGATGAACATGGTATTGTTCTTGTTTTTGATGAAGTCATAACCGGTTTCAGAGTCGCATTAAACGGCGCTCAACAATATTACAACGTCATTCCCGATTTAACCACCTTGGGTAAAATTATCGGCGGTGGATTACCGGTGGGCGCCTTTGGTGGTAAAAAAGAAATAATGGAACTGCTGGCGCCAGTAGGTTCTGTTTACCAGGCAGGTACCTTGTCAGGGAATCCGTTGGCGCTAAATGCCGGTCTCACAACATTGTCAATCCTCGAAAGAGAAAATATTTATGCATCATTAAATACAAAAGCAAATTATTTGTTCTCTGGGATGAAGAAAAATTTTGAAGAAGCAGGCTTAGAAGTTGCCGGAAACTCAATCGAATCGATGGGTTCGTTTTTCTTTAGACCGGGTCTTGTATCCACCTATCAGGACGCGACAGAGTCTGACACAAAATTATTCGGCAAATATCATCAACTCATGTTGGAGCACGGCATTTACCTGGCACCGTCTCAGTTTGAAGCGACATTTATTTCCGCAGCTCATTCTCAGCAGGATTTGGACGACACGCTGGAAATTCACAGGAGTGTGTGTCAGCAATTATAGATGTGGTTCAAGATTATTTTTTTTGAATCCCGTAGTCTTTCATTTTGCGCCATAATGTAGTGCGGCCGATATTGAGGATTTCGGTTACTTTGTCGTAGTTCCAGTTGTTGGCAATGAGGGCGTTTTCAATGACATTTTTTTCAATTTCTTTAAGCGTGAATTTTTTTTCAACGCTGTCCTGAACTAAACCGGGGACGACATCATTTCGGACAACAGCAGGTAAATCACTGATATGAATCGTATTTCCGATTGTTAACGCAACAGCGCGTTCAATCGCATTTTCAAGTTCGCGGACATTTCCGGGCCATGAATACATCAGTAATGTTTGCCGGGCCTGGTCGCTAAAATCAGTAATTTGTTTTTTCATTTTATCGGCATATTTTCCTTTGAAATATTCAGCTAAGGGAAGAATATCATCTTTGCGCTCACGCAAAGGTGGGATGTCAATATTTACAACATTTAAACGGTAAAAGAGGTCTTGACGGAATCGGTTTTGACTGACCAGTTGATACAAATTTTGATTAGTTGCGGCAATGAGCCGAACATCGATGTGGATTGTATCATTGCTACCGACGCGTTTGATTTCTCCTTCCTGCAGCACACGCAACAATTTAACTTGGAGCGCCGGTGATGTGTCGCCAATTTCATCCAGAAAGATCGTACCCTGATCCGCTTCCTGAAACAGACCTTTTTTGGTGTAAGTCGCTCCAGTGAAAGCGCCTTTTTCGTGACCAAACAACTCGCTTTCGAGCAGTGAATCTGGTAGCGCACTGCAATTGACAACGATAAAATGCTTATCCCGTCTGGGGCTATTTTGATGTATCGCCCGGGCGATTATTTCTTTTCCTGTGCCGCTCTCACCTTGAATCAATACGGTGATTTCGGTTTGGGAGATCCGGGCAACCATCTCTAAAACGTGTTCCATGGCGTCGCTTTTTGCAATGATATCCCCAAAGCGATAGAGTTCTTTGGAGTAAAACCAGTCAAAAAATTCTTTGAGTTCCTGATCAATTACTTTTTGATAGTGAAATTTTTCTTCACCCTGTTGACTCAATTTCTGGAAGTCACTCAAAGAATAGACGTATAAATTATAAATGCGATCGAGAGAGCTGTCAGTTTGGATTGTTGAATCCAGATTTATAATTAAAAGCGGCTGATTTTTTCGGCGATGCATGAGTTCCTTCAAATTATTTAAAGAGAAAAATTCATGCCCGCTTTGATTCAACCGAAAAATAATCTGGTAATCAGCCAACGTTTGGTTGAGCTGGTCTTCATTGATAATATTTAAAGATGCTTCTCCCTGTTCTTTGAAATTTTCTCTGCGGAAAAGAGTGTATTGGATATTGTATTTATTTTGTATTGTTTGGATAATTTGGTCTGTTTGATCGTTCCTGCCGACAACGAGATATCTGAGCTCCCCGATATTGCCGTAGATTTTTTTGATCAGATCTTCGATTTGAACACTGGCGTACGAATAATCCGGGATTCTATGTTCATGGCTCAATTTTCCCTGAAGCAATAACGTGTCCTGAAAAATGCGGCTGGTAACGGGGCCGGAAAGGTGATTTTGATTGGCGATTTCAATGCTTTCTTTTGTCTTTGCCAGGAATTCCTGTTGAGCGTCCGGAGAATAAGACTCGATACCCAGAGCGAGTTGGAGGAAATGTTTAACCGCGTCAGGGCCTTCGAGAACGTGATAAGAGGGTAAGGTGTCTTTGTCCGATTCGAAAAGGTTACGAAAAAAAAGATCAAAGTCGTTATTGAGTTTTTCCGGCTGTTCGGCAACGCAGATAATTTCTTTTGAAAATTGAGAGTTCACAAACAAGAACTCTGCGTTCGACTCTTCGAACTTTAGCGACTTGATAAAATCATAAAATTCGGAATGACCGGTTTTAGCGCGCTGCCAAACATCAGTTGATACGTTATGTTTATGTAATCCAAAAACGATAATTTGCATAATAAATCAAATGAATGAGTGAAGGTTTGACAAAAATAAATTGAATACAATAAAGGAAATAATAATCCAGAAATATCCGATAATGGATAATACGGATGAACGGGTTCCCTGCCATCCTTTGGCGTTTCTCAAGAAAATGAAAGCGCAATAAATGATCCAGGTGATAAAAACAGAAATCAATTTGGGGTCTTGGGGCCATTCCGCGCCCCAAACCTTACTTGCCATACTGATGCCGAGAATGATACCAAATGTTATAAAGAATGTACCAATAATAATGGCGAAATTGCTCATTCGATCCAGCAATTCGAGGGAAGGCAATCTGGAAAAGAAAAATCCCAACTGCTTTTTTTGAATTTCTCTGGAGAGCAGAATGTACATTAAACTTGAGATAAATGCCAGGGTATAAGCTGAGTAAGACAAAAGGATAAATAGCACGTGTGCTTCATAATAAATGAGATCCTCCAATACAGGTGCCGGCGATTTATGTAAATCAATACAACAATTTGAGATCAATTGTAATATCCAGGCAATAAGTACAATGATGACGCCCAGAGATTGATCTTTGATATGACGCTCAACAATAAAATAGAGCAGCACGAAAATAAATGCAAGTGAAGTCATCACTTCAAAAACATTGCTTAACGGTAAACGGCTAAGCTCAATAGAAAGTAAAGTTAAATAAATGAAATGAAAAAAAATGGTAAAAAAGAGAACATAAGGTAATCGGGTTTTAACAGAAACTGTTTGTTTGGTAAATGTATAGAAATAAAGGAAGACAACTGCCGTATAAAGTAAAAATAAGATGTATTTAAACAGAATAATTAGTGACATAATTCTCTCCCTGATTTAAAAAAGTTAGTGTAAAAAAATATCCTTATTTTTTTCTTTTAACTAGAAAAATAATAA
>CAYYMH010000069.1:0-19906 GCA_964472785.1 uncultured Cytophagia bacterium
GCTTTGCATGCAGTGGCAATATTGGTGACAACTACGCAGTATTTGAACCGACTCATGGATCAGCTCCGAAATATGAGGGACAATATAAAGTCAATCCAATCGCAATGCTTCTTTCTGTAAAACTCATGTTTGATTGGTTGGGCGAGAGCGATAAGCGAGAGCGATTGGAATATGCAATTGCAAAAGTCATTAAAGAAGGAAAAGTGAAAACGTACGATCTGGGTGGAAACTCAACATCCCTGGAGGTTGCGGAAGAAATTGCCAGTAATTTATAATTTGACAATTGAAGTTAAAGAAATTTGAGCTCGATTTGTGATAATTAAAAGAATTAAAATGAAAAGGTATGGAAATTGAAAAAAGTAAAATTGGCGTTAGGCATTCACAACCATCAGCCGGTTGGTAATTTTGAATTTGTATTTGAAGAAGCGTATCAAAATGCATATTTACCGTTTTTAAGCTTGCTTGAGCGTCATCCGAAAATCAAAGTTGCCATGCATTTTACCGGCGTTTTGTTTCAATGGATTTTAGATCATGACGCCGATTTTGGTCCACGATTGAGGAAGATGGTAAAGTCCGGTCAGATTGAAATGATGAGCGGTGGTTATTATGAACCGATTTTGATCAATATTCCGGATGTAGATAAATTTGGTCAAATTGAAAAATTGAACCAGTTTGTTAAAAAACATACGGGTTACGAACCAAAAGGATTGTGGCTGGCAGAACGGATATGGGAACCGCAATTGCCCAAACCGCTAGCGAAAACCGGTGCAAAATATGTGGTGATTGACGATTCCCATTTCAAAACTGCCGGGCTTGAGGAAAAGGACCTGTTCGGTTATTACATCACTGAGGAAACCGGTCATTTGATCAATATTTTCCCGATCAGCGAACGGCTGCGCTATACAATTCCGTTTCAGGAACCAGAAGAGACAATCAACTATTTACGTTCCGTTGCCAACGATGACGGAAGTAAATTAGTCGTTTTCGCTGATGACGGGGAAAAATTTGGTAATTGGCCCAATACGTACAAACATTGCTATGAAGACCGTTGGTTGGATCGATTTTTTAGTGCTTTAGAAGATAATCTGGATTGGATCGAACTGGTTCATTTCTCAGAAGCACTTGAAAAACTGCCGCCAGCGGGACGGGTCTATCTGCCAACAGCATCTTACCGGGAAATGATGGAATGGGCGCTGCCGACTGACGCCATTACGCGTTATGAAAATTTTGAAGAGGAGCTGAAAAATAACGAACTGTTTGACGAATACAAGGTGTTCGTTCGAGGTGGATTTTGGAGGAATTTTCTGGCAAAATACCCTGAAGCGAACAATATGCATAAAAAATCATTGCGGGTCAGTCAAAAAATCCAACAGGTAAAACGAAAAGAATCCGCCGAGAGACAAAAATTATTTGAACAAGCGCAGGATAATTTATGGGCGGGTCAAACGAACTGTCCTTACTGGCACGGAATCTTTGGCGGCCTCTATTTAAACAACTTAAGATATGCAGTTTATCATCACATGATTCGGGCAGAAGCAATTGCAGATAAACTCATCAAAACAAAACAGGAATATGAAAAAGGCTGGATAGACACTGAAGTTAGTGATGCGAACGCCGATGGCCTGGATGAGGTTATCATTGAAACAAAAGATTATAACTTGTATTTTTCACCTCACTCTGGTGGGACTTTATTTGAGATGGATTACAAACCAAAAGCGATCAATTTATTGGACACAATGACACGCCGGAAAGAGGCCTATCACCAAAAATTATTGGAATTAGCAAACGACCAAAATAAAAAGGATGAATCGACCACAAAAAGTATTCATGATATCGTACAAACCAAAGAACCTGATTTGCACAAAAAAATAAAGTATGACTGGTATCAGCGGGTATCATTTATTGATCACTTTTTAGAAGAAGGGACCCAATTGCCCGACATGGCAAATGCTGAGTACAGGGAACTTGGCGATTTTGTAAATTCTCCGTACTCCTTTAAATTTGAAAAAAATATCCTAAAATTATACCGCAATGGAACAGTAATTGTTGATCGTAAAAATAGAAAAGTTACCGTTGCAAAAAAAATCCATGTTTCGGCAAAGGGCTCGGAACTTATTTCGGAATATGAAATTATAAACTTAGAGGATGTGCCTGTAGAATTATGGTTCGGCGCGGAATTTAATTTCGCGTTATTAGCGGGCAACGCACCGGACCGTTACTATTACTTCGATCAGGACATAAGCGATGAAAAACATCTGGCAAGTTCCGGAGAGTTGGAAAATATAACAAAAATGGGGCTTAAAGACGAATGGCTCAAACTTGATATTCAATTGACATTTAATGAACCAACAACAGTCTGGCGTTTTCCGGTGGAGACGATATCGCAATCCGAAGGCGGTTTTGAGCGGGTGTATCAGAGCTCTGTCGTGTTTCCAAACTGGAAATTCCGACTTGATTCTTGGGGAACATGGAAGGCTAAAATAACTCAAAAAGTTTTTGAAATATAAAAAATTCACAGGGAGAATCATGTGTAATTTAAAAAAATCTCACCTTTTGTGGAGTACAATTTTATTAATTATCGTGTTGATAGGTATCAACTTCTCAAATCATCAGGTATTTTCCGCCGATAATGCTTTCAAACAAATTGCGCGTTTCATGGAAGTGTTGAAGATTGTTCGTTCCTATTACGTTGAGGAAGTGGATACTGAAGTGCTCGTCACAGGCGCTATCGAAGGGATGTTGGAAGAGTTAGACCCTCACTCCGTGTATATTGAACCGAAAAAACTGGAAGAAATTACAGAGCAGTTCCGGGGCAGTTATGAAGGTATCGGGATCGAATTTGTGATTCAAAACAAAATTCTTACTGTCGTAGCGCCGATTGCCGGCTCCCCATCTGAAGCACTCGGTTTGCGCCCCGGCGACCAGATTGTCAAAATCGAAGGTAAAGGCGCTTACGGCATCACCGAAACCGAAGTTCAAAAAAGATTAAAAGGACCAAAAGGCACGAAGGTAACAATTACTATTAAAAGGCCGGGGCTGGAAGACCCCTTTGATGTCACGATTACACGCGATAAGATACCAATTTACAGTGTTATGGCACATTTTATGATCGACAATCAAATCGGCTATATTTATGTGGGACGATTCGCCGCCACCACTGTGAACGAATTCGATAAAGCTGTTCGAGAATTGGAAAGCGAGGGCATGGAAGCGCTGTTATTAGACCTACGCGGAAATACGGGAGGATATTTGGAACAAGCTTTCAAAATGGCTGATCGCTTTATCGGTGGCAATAAAAAAATTGTCTATACAAAAGGGCGTATTCCTGAATCGAATACTGAATTTTTAGCAACGGACAGATCCACTTACCGTAAATTTCCGCTCGTCATATTAATCGACAAAGGTTCTGCCAGTGCATCAGAAATTGTATCCGGGGCTGTACAGGATTGGGATAGAGGACTGATAGTTGGAGAAACGAGTTTCGGAAAAGGGCTGGTTCAGACTCAAATTCCATTAAAAGACGGTTCTGCAGTCCGAATCACCACAGCTCGCTATTATACACCAAGTGGGCGTCTGATCCAGCGCTCCTACGATAATGGACTACTGGAATACTACACATCCGCCTACGAAGAGAAGACAGAGCATGAAACTGATGAAGACCGGGAAAAGCTGGTATATTATACAAATTCCGGTCGAAAAGTGTACGGTGGCGGCGGGATAACGCCGGATGTCAAAATAGAAAGCAAAAAGATTACCAAGTTTTCTACAGAACTGATTTTCAAGCGATTATTTTTTGAATTCGGTTCACAATATGCTTCCAAACATAAATATCTTAAAAAAGATTTTAACTATTTTAAAAAATCCTTTGAAATAGACAAAACAATATTAACAGATTTTAAACAGCTCATCGAATCCAGAGAAATAGAATTTAAAGCAGACGATTTTAAAGAAGATATGGATTATATTAAATTAATGATCAAAGCTGAAATTTCCCGAAATCTATGGGGAAGCCAGGAATATTATCATGTGCGGATATTGGGTGATTCACAGATTCAGGGGGCTTTAAAAAGCTTTGACGAAGCAGCAAAAATAGCAAATATAAATTTTACTCATCAATTTTAACAGTCGATTTACTCGTATCTTATGATAGAATTAAATTAAAAAAAGTATTGACTTTTAACAAAAAAATAGTTATAATGGGTCAAATTCGAAAGAGATCAATTAATTTTTTTTAACCAATTATGGAGGTATTTTAATAATGGTAGAGCTTTATCTAAAAGGTGGTTTCATGATGTGGCCGATTCTTTTCTTCTTTGTGCTTGGACTGACTATCAGTTTAGAAAGGTTGTGGAGTCTGACAAGAGCTTCTGTAAACACCAGAAAATTTATGACTAAAATTCAAACTGCTTTGAAAGAAGGCGGCGTGGACGCTGCAAAAGAAGTTTGTGAAAACACCCGAGGACCTGTTGCGTCGATTTTTCATGCCGGACTATCTCGTATAGATCAGGGGATTGACCAGGTTGAAAAAGCAATTTCAAACGCGGGTTCTATCGAAATGGCCTTCCTGGAAAGAGGATTAGTTTGGTTATCCACAGTGATTACAGTTGCTCCTATGCTTGGTTTTACCGGAACGGTTTGGGGAATGATTCGAGCTTTTGAAGACATTGCAAAGGCAAATGACATCTCACCGACAATTGTTGCAACCGGTATTTCGATCGCATTGTTGACAACATTATTCGGTCTTATCGTGGCGATTATTATCCAATTCTTCCATAACTTATTTGTATCACGTATTGATAAACTCATTATTGACATGGAAGAAAGTTCCGTAGAATTAGTGGATAATTTAATTGAAATCGAAAAGAATAAATAGCAATCCTTTTAAGGAGTAAATTGAAATGTTTGTTAACAAGAAAAAGGAAAGATCAACAGAGATTCCAAGTTCGTCATTGGCAGATATCGCCTTTCTCTTGCTTATCTTTTTCCTTGTAACAACCACCATTGATGTTGACAAAGGTATCGGATTGGTTCTTCCGCCAAAGGGTGAAACGAAAGAAATCAAGAAAACCAATATTTTAAACTTATTGGTTAATGCTGAAGGTAAGGCAATGATTGATAATCGCATTGTTGACATTCCGGCCATAAAAAACATCATTCGTGAAAAATTGGCACAAAACGATAAATTAATTATTTCTGTAAAGACAGATGCGAATACGAACTATCACTATTATGTTAAAGTTTTGGACCAATTAAAACAGGCGAATGCAACACGAATATCCCTTGCTGAACCTGAACAGTAACGCAATTGTAAAAATAAGGTGTGTTAAATTAAAAGGAAATAGGAGAAAAAGGCCTTGAAGTTTACTAAAAAATCGAAAACAAGCTCAGGTATTCCAACGGCCTCGTTACCAGATATCATTTTTATGCTCATCATATTTTTCATGGTGTCGACAGTATTTAAAGAATTCAGGGGGATCCCTATTCGATTACCGGCGGCATACAAAATTGAAAAATTGCCCGGCAAGCGAAATGTTGCTTACATTTGGGCAGATGATAAAGATCGAGTCTCAATTGATGACAAATTTGTCAATATAAGAGAAATCTCCACGATTATGTACAACAAATGTAATGATGATATTGCGCCGCTTCGTGTTGTTTCTATGAAAATTGATGAGCGGGCAAAAATGGGGTTTGTGACAAAGATTCAAGAAGAGTTGAGAGAGGCTGGTGGTGCCGCCTTAAATGTTAATTATTCAACAAAAACTGCAAGTAAGTGAGGTGAATAACCATGGCACTTAGAAAAAATCCTGAAGTTGATTTAAAACTAAAATATAAAAAGGTCATCGAATTCACCTTGGTTCTTTCTCTGCTGTTGTGTATTATTATTTTTCAGGCTTTTAAAAAGTTTGAACATAAAAAGGCAGAATCCAAAATTGAAATCAAGAAAATCGAAGCAGAGGAAATTCCAAAAACGAAACAGGAAAAATTACCCCCTCCGCCTTCTCGACCAGCCATTCCGATCGAGAGTGAGAGTGAAGATATTCCTGATGATGCAACCATTGAAGAAACAAATATCGACTTTGATGAAGTTCCTCCACCTCCCGAACCTCCGGAAGAAGATGAGGATCAAATCGTTTTTGTAGCTTATGATGAGCCTCCAGCTCCGATTGGTGGTTTTCGAGCGATTCAGCGGAAACTTAAATATCCAGAAATTGCGCGCAAAGCAGGAATTGAAGGAACGGTCATTGTTTACGCAAAAATATCAAAAAATGGTGAAGTCATCAATACAAAAATTGTGAAGCCACTTGGGAATAGTGGCTGTAACGAAGCTGCTGTGGAAGCGATTAAAGCGGTAAAATGGAAACCAGCGATGCAGCGGGACAAACCAGTAACCGTTTGGGTAAGTGTTCCTGTAAAGTTCAGATTAAAATAATTATTTCCTTTCTGTGATGACTCTTTTTTTTTAAGATATGATTAACAGAAAAGCGGTATATAATTGAATTATGTACCGCTTTTGTATTTTGGGCTGTGAATAATGAAGAAAGTTGCCATACTTTTTTGGGGTACTATTCTATTGGGCGGTTGCAACTGTTTGAACCCATTTGCACCCGAATTAGTTGAAAATACTGAAAAAGATCTGATCATTACTGAGCAAAAAACGCCCGACGAAGTACTTCAAAACTTTAAATATGCTTACGTGTTCAAAGACTCGGTGTTGTATAGTGAGCTTTTGGATAGTTCGTTCGTATTTATCTACTTTGATCCGAATCTGGATTCGGATGGTCGCTTTGTCAGTTGGGGAAGAGATATTGATCTAAAAACAACAGGGAAGCTATTCCGGGTTTACGATGTGATTGATCTTATCTGGAATAGTACAATCTATTCATTTGAAGAAGAAACACGGGCAGAATACTCAAAAAGTTTTAATCTTTCTTTAATTAAAGACAATGAAACGATCAACATTTCCGGAGATGCTATTTTCATTTTCAAAAAGTGTAACTATGATGATAAATGGCGCATCATTCAATGGAAGGATGAATCTGATTTGTAAACTATGCCTCCTTTTTTTCACTTCTCACCTGATTAGCCCATTTTATTAAACTGAAATGGAAATACAGTGGTTATACTTCCTGAGGGTATCGCTTCAAATTTCAACCGTTTCACCAAATTCAAAATATCGCGTTCCAGTTGCGGATGATTCACAGTTGATTCAATTATTCGTGCACTGGACACAAAACCATTCGCCGCAATAGTAAACTCTACGGACACCTTGCCTCTCAAATTCGGGTTTCGTTTTAAATATTTCTCGTAAAAATAAGTAATGCGTCCTCGCTGCGAAAGGACGACCTGCATGATCGATTGTTCTGTGCGTTGTCCCAACGCCTCCGAGCTGCCAGTAACCTTACTGGGTTTGGCTAAATCGACTTTCCCCTTTTTTTCCAAAGTAACCTGAGGAGCTTCTTCATCCATATCATTGAGCCAATCATCAATACCACCGCTGCCACCAGTGCCAATCAGTTGATCCAGAGGATCGATCTCATCTTTATTGCCATTTTTGCTTACCTTCAGATTTGTCCCGCCTCCAAGGATTCCTTCCAAATCTCTGACCAAACCTTTATCCACCAGAGCATCAACAATCGAGCTTGATTTGCTACCGCTACCGCTCCCACCAATTAATGTTAACAGTCCGCCGGAAGCTGCTGGATTCCCTCTCGATGAACGTCGCCGGCTGGATCGGTCTGAATTACGAGAATTATTCGTATTTTTATCTTCTGATTTCTCTTTGGAGCTGTTTTCGCTTTCCACTGTATTATTGGCTGACGCCAATTTGTCGCTTCGAGACTCCATCAATTCTTCTGCCGATTTTGGGATAAATCTTGCCAGCCGTTCAGGCATTTTTTGGATGTTCACTTTTTTCTTAACATCTACTTCGTAATCTTTAAGTCCATAAATGATAAATGCATTGAGAAATATTAACACCAAGAAAATAAATTTGAATAACAGATCTGAAGTCATGGACTTGAGCGTTGCCCGCGACCATGAATAAACAGGCGATTTTACTACAACAGGCTTTTGCCGCTCAATATATCTGAAACCAAAATCAATCCGGGTATCACCAACCGTCAGATAACCACATTTGTTCGTATTCAGTTTTAACAGATGTACATCCTTTTGCTGAGGCAATACATCATGTTTGACAAGATCATCAATCGATAAAGTAGATTGATCCAAAGTAATTTCGCCATGGATGAATGGCTTGATATTGACAAGAAACGAGCCGTTCTTTTGCGTAATGAGATTATGCTTTTTTGGATATTCCGTCCCATATAATATTAAATCATTATCTCCGCTCTGACCAACGGAAAAACTACTACCGTTCTTTAAAATAACCTGTCGTGTCTGTTTCGCCCGTTTGATATTAAGAACAAGATTTTTATTTCGAATATTCATTGACTTCTTAGTTTTGAGATTATCAATTTACCAACTTTGAAATTTATTCTAATTTATTTACAGCTAACATAATGTCATTAAAACCAACCTGTCCGCAAGTAAACATTATTTTTTTGATGATTAAATATGGAAGCGTTCTGTCTCCCTGTATGGATATTTTTCCTGTGAATCCCATATCAGTGGTTAGCTTTCCGACCTGTTCGCTTAAATTGCGTTTCGCTCTGAGCTCACTCAACAACTCCGGGATCAGTAAGTTCTGATTTTTCATTACCTCATCCACCGTTGTAACTCTATGGCCATCCAAAAGAATTACATCCTGGGTGATGGCAATAATTGACGTGGTTTGAGGTAATTTTTGAGCCGTTGACTCAGGCAAACGCAAATCAGGCGCGACTGACATGATCTGTCCTTCTGCGGAATAACTCTTCAGCAGAAACACGAGTAATATGGTAAACATATCTATCATGGATGTCAACTTTAGTGAAAACTGCGTACTTTTTCTTCTCCGTTTTGAACTTACCGCATGGAAAGTTGCGCCACCATTGTTATTCGTTATCATGCCTTTTCCTCTATCTTTTTTCAGCCAGACAATGAAACATTTGAAAAGCCATTTTCCCGGCATCTGTCCATCACTTTGATAATAATATCGTATTCCACTCTGGAGTCAGGTGAAATGATGATGTCTTCAGCATAAGGATATTTAATTTTAATCTGTTTTAACTGCTCAATTAATAGCCGATAATTATATTGATCATTAACTTTGTTAATCGGATCAAATTTGAAGCCAGGGCTTTTTAGCTGAAATTTATTTTCTTTGATCCCTAAAATTACCAATACTAATTTTTGGGGATCTCGTTGAATTTGTTGTTGCTGACTGTCTTTATTTAATGAAGGCAAAGACAACTCCACAACTGCCAACTGTACAAAGGCTGCCGTTAAAAGCAGAAACGGAATCAGCAAAAGAAAAATGTTCATGACAGGAATAATATTAACATCTACTTCCTTGAAATTTCGCTCTCTGCCCATTAATTTATTTAAGTTCATTTTGCTTTGCCTTTTGACGAGTTCATTCTTTTGCAGGACACAATTTTATTATAAATATGTGCGACATTCTGATTAATCTCATCAACCAATTCATTCGTTTTTTCCTGAATTATCGCATAGCCGATCATACACGGAATAGCGGCAATCAGTCCAAATGCTGTCGTGTTCATTGCCTGGGAAATTCCCCCTGACAACAGTGATGCTTTCATTGAAGCATCGGCTGTCGCGACGGCTTCGAAAGATGTAATCAATCCAAAAATTGTACCCAAAAGTCCCAATAAAGTTGAGATGTTAGCAATCGTTGCAAGATATTGAGTGCGTTTTTCAAGTTTTGGAATTTCTGACAACGCAGCTAATTCAAAAGCATTTTGTATATCGGCAGGACTGCCGCCAATCTCTTCCAAACCTGCCCTTGTGACTTTTGGGAGGGCGGCATTAGACATACTGCTAAACTCAAGTGCACTTTTTATATTATTATGCTGGATAAATTCAACAATACGATGCACAAATGCTGATGTATCGATACGGTTTCTGCCCAATACATAGATTGACCGTTCAATGATTATCGCAATCCCGGTTATCAGCACAATCAAAATCACATACATGACTGGTCCCCCGGCTCTGAATGCATTTACAATAAAATCCAATTCTTAACCTCCTGTAAATTAGTTTCTTTGGTACATTTGCTGTATTATTTCTGCTCTACTTATTACCACTGAATATGGTCATTCTTCGTTGATTGTCTCTTTTTATCTTTTTTCAGAGTGCTTTTTTCAACATCACGAAAAATATGGTCGAAAAAATGACGATTTATTTTCAGCCCATCGACTTTCGGATCACTACCCGGCAAGATGAAGACTGCCTGTGGCTTGGCTATTTGCCCGTAGATTTGAACCTGCTTAACAAATACCTTTACAGCGTCACTTGATATGGTATTATCACTCTTATTTTGATTTTGAGGAACAGGGCGCGACGATTCACTGTTACTCGCCTTCGTCGGCGTCAACATCCCGATCTCAGCAGCAAAAGAAATATGCGTTCTGACGGTGCAAATCAATATTGCCGATAAGAAAAATAGTAACATTTTAAATTTTGTATTCATATCAGTTTCCTTTTATTTGGCTCGTTGGAACAATTTCGGGTTTTGTCATATTTTGCTGATTTTGCGTTCGACTGGCTCCACCCAAACCTAACTCAATCGTTAATTGATCCATTCTGTCCTTGCTCTTGTCGATCCACTGATTTTGAATATTATTCTTTTCCGCTTTGGTTACATTGGCTTTATAAACCTCCAATGCCCGCTGCTTCAAAGAGGCGATCTGTTCATCCAGTGTTTGCAAGTAGGTCTGTTTTTCATCTTCATTAAATTCTGATGGCACCGGAGATTCTTTAATGGATTCAGCAAAAGTTTCAAAAGTCATACCAGTTTTAAATAAAGATGCCGTTGTCCAATCTGCCACCTGATATTTTCCCGCTTCCACATAATTTTTTAACACTTGCTGGAGCAACTCAGTTTTGCGTTTCATTGAAAGATTCAGAGGCGGAACAATTTTCACACTATTAAATTCTTCATAATTAATTTCTGCAATCATAAACTGCGCTTTTGCTGGTAAATATTCTTCCACTGATACGCCGCGATTTGACAATCTTTTAAATTCCTGAACAGTTTTCTCAAATTCCTTCAATGCATTGAACTTGTTACCTTGATTATATGAAATTTCCCCGACACGATACAGGGCTTCGACATAATCATCCGGATCGCCATTGGCAAAACGGTTTATATAGGCCTGATAAGTTTGTTTGCATTTATACCACAATTCCAACTGTTCATAACACATAGCCGCATTTAATAATGCCCGCGCGACAAATTGGGAATTGGGACACTGCTCGACTAATTTAATATAATTATTGGAAGCACGCACCCAGTTCTGTGTTTTTTCATAAAGTAAAGCAGTTTTCATTAACAATTCGTCTTTGAAAATAAGCTGAGGCTGTTCCTCTAACATGCGTTCATAAGCTTTAACTGCTTTTTCAATATCGCCTGCTTCTTCAAATTGATTAGCAGCTTGAAAAATTGCTGCCTTGGCAATTTTCTCATCATTTGTGCTAAATGCCAACTTTAGAAAATGAACAGCCGCCTGAGTGGACTTCCCGTCTTTTTTTAGTCCTTCAGCATATTTAAATTTTGAAGAAGCGACCATCTTTTTGGATTTTTCCACATAATGGGCAGAATCCGGATATGCTGCACCAAGGTTGTTAAACCACTTTTCGGCATTAGTCCAATCGCGCATTTTCAAATAACATTGAGCGATCATATTGATGCACTGACCATAATACGGATTGTCTCTGAATTCCGGCTTAACAGTAATTTTATAAATCCTGGCGGACAAATCCCAGGCTTTTAATTCGTAAAGCGTCTCTGCATATTTGATCAGCACTTCCAAAAGATATTCACTTTCAGGAAGCTGTCTCACAAAATCGTTGCAGGCTTTAAGCAAATTAAATTGAGTTTCATTCGCCACCTTGATCGGAATAACGCTCTCCCCGCCGCCGATATAATCTTCCAAATAATATGTTAATGAATCCCCATTACCTGGTCGTTGTTTTAATAATTGAAAATAAGACAGAATGCGGTTATATGCCGCTGTTTCCTTAAATTCATCGTCATCATAAAATGTCATCACCTTGAAATATTCATCAGCAGCTCGGTCATATTTTTCAATCGCATAATAACATTCAGCTAATAAAAAATTCACTTTCGGCGCTTTCTCACTGTCCCGAAATTTCTTCAAAAATTCTTCGTGCTTTTCAATCGCCAACCTGTATTCATTTCCCCGGTTTTTTTCCTGTGCTTTTGCCTGATAGTGTGTCCCCAATGAATACAACATTTCTTCGGACAAACTCACCGCATTGGTTCTCACATCACCTTCAGGATGTTGTCTCAACCAATCGCTGTTTGGTCCATATTTTTGAACGAACACATCTTTTGCTTTTGCCGCCTTGTCTTCACTCAAATCCGATTCGTAACACTGAATGATCTCCTTTTGAATTAGTGGTGCTTCCGGATAATAAGGATAAAGATCGAGCAAGGCCTGATAAGTGTTTATCGCTTCTTTATAAAAATTTCTTTTCTTATAAATCTCTGCCATTTTTCTCAAAACATCAATTGCAAAACCAGCCGTTTTTTCCGTACTCAAAATATCTTTGATCGTTTTAGGTCCTTCATACTCGGTTAAGGAATGAGCAATATAATCGATTGCTTCATTTCTCACATCCGCTTTGGTTTTACCAAGCAATTCTGTATTTAATGTTTCCAACAGGGTTATGTCAGTGATTAAATAGGTAAATGTACTGATTGCATTGGTGTAATCATTCACATTATAATAGCACCATCCCAATTTATACAATGAGTAATTAAAATACGGATCGTCCCATCTTTCCAACAGATGCTCATAATATTCTATCGCTTTATAAAAATCTCTTTGATTAAAGTAATATTCACCCAACCGAAAATTGGCTTCGGAAACCTTATCACTGCCAGGCACTTCAAATATCAGTTGATGGAAATAATCTTTTGCTTTCTCATAATTTCCCTGATCCAAATGTGAGATAGCAAGTCGGTACAGAATTTTATCTTTAAAGGGGATGTTTTTATATTTTTCCAACACCTCATAGCAAATATCGATTGTCCTGTTTAAATTAATCATTGGCATGATCGGTTCGCCAAACGTTTCACCCTTTTCAAATTTCTTCAGATCTTCGTCGTACTTCCGCATCTTTTCTCTGAATTCGTATTGAGCCTTGCTTGCTGTTAACTCCGCAAGCTCAAACATCATGTGCGGGATAAACGGTTCATTGGGAAATTTCTCAATTATTTTTTCGTGATGGGCTATTGCACTGTTCAGATTTTCTATATTTATGGTTTCAGTGGTATCCTTGAGCTCATATTTTGTCGGGAATTGATCGATTTTATTATTTCCCTTTGGCTGAGCCATTCCTTTCCCGATAACACCCCAAACGCCGATTGTCATTACTATAAGAAAAATATTTAGAATGAATCTTTGACGATAGTAAACAGATTTCATAAATCATTTCCCACGTTTGAAAATTTAGTTTCCCCGAGATTCCTTCATTTCTTTCAAAAACAGCGCTCTGGAAATGCCATATTCCGCATAGCCGCGCCAGTCTTTTCGTCGCTGCCGCCGCTCTGCAAGTCGGATGAGATCGTCAATTTTCCGCTGCATTAACAACAACTCATCCCGCTCATTCAACAAATGGCTGACCATGTTTTCCCGAAACTCCCGCAGTCTTTTTTTCTGCTTAATTAAATGATCGGGAAGGTCTTTGCCATAACCATCCAAAGGCATGGCATCCAACAATTTGGTTTCCTCTACTAATATTTGTACTTTTAATTCCTCTAATCGATTTTTTTCCCTTTTGAGACTATTATTTACTTTGAGAATTAAATTGGGCACCTGGCTGGTCTCCGGAAACAGCTCGACAATCTTTTTGTAAGAGTGCACAGCCTCTTCATATTGGCCCAATGCAATGTATGACTGACCCAACAGAAAATAGGACTCCTCGGCATTCGCGGTGCCCGGGAATTTCTCGATCAATTCGGATAACACGTTGATGACTTTTTCATATTGTTGAGTTTTTAAATACGACCAACCCATTCCGAGTAATGCATCCTGATAATTTTCATGCTGATCGGAAATTTTTTCCAGTTGATAAATTGACGCCTGATAGGCTTTAAGTTCATAATATATCAATCCCAATGTTAAACGAGCGTTATCGATGATATCCCTTCTTTCGCTGCTAATTATCGGCAGCGTTACAATTTCCAGAAAATAATCGACTGATGTTGCTACATTCGATTTTTTGAGATAAGATAATGCGGTCGTATATAATGCGCTATCATAATAATCGCTGCGAGCATCGATTCGTTTCAGTGTGTTGATCACCATATCATAATTTTTTAAATAATAGTGGCTCTGTCCGGCGAAATAAGATGCTTCATCGATGATCGCTTTATTATTGGGATATCGTTTCAGAATAACATAAAAAAAACGTAAAGCCTGTTTATATTTTGCTTGCTGATAGTATGCCTTTTCTAATCCCACCAATGCATCTGGAATATGTTCACTTTGCGGGTACTTTTTGATCAGGTACTCAAACATACGAATAGCGGGCGTGATTAATTCCTCCTGAAAAAGGCACTTGCCCAAATAATTGACCACTTTATCAAGTCGATCGAACTGGGGATAAAAATCCATTAGAATTATCAGTTCCTGCGCACTTTCCCAGTAAAGGCCTTTTTTAAAAAGATCAACACCGCGGTGATATATTTTATTGGCAGCGCGTTCCATCTCACGGCGGGTTTGATCATCTTGATTCACCAAATCTCGTGACAAAATCTCTTTTTCTGATCGGGCAAAAGCGTTTTGATTTAAAATGACTTGACCCGTCAGTAATACTGTTAATAAAATGAAAATGAAACTTATTGATTGAAAATTTTTCATAAAACACTAACCTGATTTCTTCTTCTTTTTTGAAGGATCATCTTTTTCAAGGCTCTCTTTCATTTTCTTCAAATCTTCCTTCACTTTCTCTCGCTTCTTTCTGATCGCTTCTAATTTTCTAAGCTCTTCCTCTCTTTTTTGGCGCTCTAATTTTGCTGTTTTATCAAAATATTTATACACCGAAAAACGATGGGATAGTGTAGCGCGTACCTTCCAATCAAAGTATTGTTTATGAAAAACCGGATCGATCGCAGTCAGGGAATCATCGTATTGTGTCAGTCCGATATCAACCGCAATGTCTATTGTGTTGCTCCACGGACCCAAAAAACGAATACCTTGCGTCAACCGAATTGAATTTTGACTAAAATCGACGTAATCGGAATTGTTGAAAAAGATTTCACCTGAGTATTCTGTGTAGAATTGGACGGTTCGAATCGAAAATTTGAACCCGGCGCCCAGGAACATCTGATCAATTTTCGACTGAAAGTATTGATCGTAAATATCATTATCTTTATATCCCAAATTAAAATTGAATTTCAACGGAAATTTGGGCATTATAGAAACGAAATCCAGTGTCGTCAATCCATATAACGTATAAGCCGGGTGCCCTGTTGAAAAGGATTCATAAGGTACATTAGCCATTTTTGCGGTCGGAAGCTTATAAGCGCCGCCTATACCAAACTTAAAAACTTCCGAGGAAAACGGCGTCAAGTATTTTATTCCTAAATATGTATCGCCAATTTGACCCCACAGATGTTTTTGATCATCCTGATACGGGATAAAATTGACAAACATCTCTAAATAACTCGCCAACCCAAAGGTCAAATTGAGATTGGAGAGATAATATTTTGATAAGGTTGTTTTACTGGTTTGCTCCATAAAAGTGGAAATATTCCAACTTAAATAAATATCTGTCGGTGTGATTGGATCAGCAGATAAAACACGGCAAAGACCTTTCCCCCCTGTCATTGAAACCTGACTATAAGCCTGACCCGAATAAAAAATCATGACAAACAAGACCAATAGTATTTTAATTCTTTTCAAGACAGCACCCTTATATTTTTAATTTGAATAACTTCAGCTCTTAATTCCACAGCTCAAAAATAATTTATTGAGATTGTATTTAATATTTATTAAATTTAACATAAAACACGGAAGATTGCAAGAATATTATTATTTCATACCGGGCATTAAATCATGATGATACATTATATAAATGACAATATTTCTCTTGTTTAAGACAAAACATTTTCTCAATTTACCTTAAAAACTGGTCAATTTTAAAGCCAATTTAGAATAGTCAAATAGTCTATTTTATATCAATTATTATGCCATGAATGAATTATAGCTGAAAAATATGACAAAACATTAACTGTATGAATTTTATAGAGTTGTATCCTTTGTTATTTTATGTTAAATTAATAACTTATCAAGGTCACGACAGTTAACTGGTTTATATTGATACAGTAATATAAATTTATATAGTAAAGTGTACAAAAAGCGACCACCCTGTCGTAAGTGCTTGACTCACTCAATCGTATAATTCTATAACACTTAGGAACAGGTGTTTCAATGTGAAAAACAAAATTTATGAATACAAAAGTGTAATCATTCGGCTAACATTTCATCCACCTTTTTTAAGTTTCTTTAACGAATACAAGATAGCTTTTGATCCTTAATTTACATTTTGTCTAAATTCATTGCAAACCTTTTTATCATCAGCTTGTCTAATCATTCGAACCAAAGGGAATAATATGGAAGAAAAAGAAGATACTTTGATCAGAAAAGCTCAACGAGGAGACGCCCATGCTTTTGAAAAGCTGGTTTATAAATACGATGAACGCGTCATGCAAGTTATATTTAGCATGTTAAACGATCCAAATGATTCCAAAGATGCGTATCAGGAGGTTTTTCTCAAAGTGTTTAAGTCAATACATAAATTTCGCTTCAAAAGTGAATTTTATACCTGGCTATACAGAATCGTTATCAACACCTGCATCAATTACAGAAAAAGGAAACAGCGGCACGCCTGCCAATCGTTGGAAGAAATTTTAGAGGAAAGCGATAAAAATTGGACTGTTGTTGATCCTAATGCCTTGGATCCAGAATCACAATTTGCTAATATTGAGTTGAGTGAGAAAATTGAAACATCTTTGAACAAATTATCTGATAAACAAAAGACAGTTTTTGTTCTGCGCCATTATCACGGTCACAAATTAAAACAGATTGCGGAAATAATGAACTGTTCGGAAGGCACTGTTAAAAATTATTTGTTTCGATCGACGCATAAACTAAAAAAGCAATTAAAAGAATATCAATTGGTATGAGGTAAATAAATCATGGATCATTGCAAAGAAATTCGGCAGCTCATCTGGTTAGCCATTTATAATGAAATCAAACCGGAAGAACAAGCGATTTTGGACAAACACATTAAAAATTGTCCGGAATGTCAAATATATTTTAAAGAATCCAATCACTTAGTACAATTGGTAAATCAAAAAATTCAACTCAAGCCAACCGCTGAACTGATAGAACAGAGTCGGGATGAATTACATCACCGCTTAATGTTGGCGACGCAACCAAAATACAAACCAACCTTGTTAAGTCGATTGGGGAATTTTCTGACGCTCGAATTAAATCCGACCCTCCGATTAGCAACAACAGTTTCGGTGTTGATTGTCGGATTGCTTTTAGGGCGGTTTCTGTCTTTCAAATCAATAACTGATAAGAGTTTTCAATCTGCAGATTTTACGGAAAACTACATGACAGGTGTCGAATCTGTTCAATTTGACCCTGAAACGAAACACGTTTCTCTTGTTTTTAATACGGTGGAAACGAAAGCGATTCATGGTGATTTAGATCGACCTGACATTCAGCATTTGCTTGCAAAAACGCTGATGACCGATCAAAGACCCAATATCAGGTTAAAAACAGTGAACGCCTTAACAAACACCAAATCATTTGATGAACAGGTTTTAGATGCGTTAATTCATGTTCTTCACGAAGACCAAAATCCCGGTATTCGTTTAAAAGCGATCAAGGTCTTGAAGAGAATTCCGATTAGTGAATCGGTTAAAGAGATGATGACCAGAGTTTTCGTGCGTGTGCTTTTAAAAGAACAAAATTCAGCAATCCGAATCGAGGCGATTGATGGGCTCAGTAAATTAGAAAACAATTCGGTAGCACCTGTCGTGTATGATGCTGCCAAAGATGATTCCAGCGAATACGTGAGGAATAAAGCCGCCAAGATGCTGGAAAGATTAGAGAACCCATCGATTCCTGAATAAAAATTCGAAATTAACATATTATAACTCATTTACAATTAAACTTTCACAGGAGGTATTAAAATGAAAAAGCAGTTGTTGGTATCAACGATCGTCTTGATATTATGTGTTGCTTTTCTGTTCCCAGCGCATTTGTCAGGACAAGAAACGATTAGAAAAGAAGGACGTTATTACATAGCGGATATTCAAAAAGAATTTAAAGTCAACGCCGGTGGAAATCTGACAATGGAAGGCATCCGGGGTGACGTTGACATCTCAACATGGAGTAAAAATATTGTGCGAATCCATGAGGTTCGCAAAATGGATGTTTACACTGAGGAAGAAGCCAAAGCTGTTCTAAAAGATTTGAAGTCGGTTTATCAGCAAAATGGCAACACGATCAAAGTAGGTGCCGAAGGTACCTATCGCAAATACATGAACAGTGAATTTATTGTAAAATTGCCTGTTTCCTTTAACGTCGATGTGGGAACAAAAGGCGGGGATATTAAAGTTGCTGATTTAAAAGGAGCGGTTCATCTGGCTACATCTGGAGGAGATGTTGATTTGATGAACATTGATGGTGAAGTAAACGCAAAAACTTCAGGCGGCGACATCACGATCAACAAAACTTCAAAAGCGGCTAATGTAAAAACGTCCGGTGGAGACATTGAAATAACTGATGTGGACGGTGAAGTAAATGCGAAAACTTCAGGCGGTGACATCATGGTCAAAAACAATAAATCGAATGTCAATGTGAAAACATCCGGCGGTACCATTAATTTATACAATGTCGGCGCAAAAATTGACGCGCACACCTCCGGTGGCGATGTTGTCGTTAACGGAAGCAAAGGTGCACTTTCTGTCAGCACTTCTGGCGGAGATATTAAACTTCAGAATATCGGTGGCGTAATTCAGGCAAGAACATCCGGTGGAGACATTGAAGGCAATAATATTATGGATGGAATAACCGCAAGTACATCTGGCGGCGACATTGAATTACGAGATGTCAAAGGATTTATCGAAGCCGCTACTTCAGGCGGAGATATCGATGCGGAAATGACGCTCAAAGATTTTTCCAGGGATCATCATGTGGAGTTGAAATCTTCCGGCGGCGACATTGTGCTCCGTGTACCGGAAAATTTACCTGCAACAATCGATGCCACGATCAAAGTGTCCGGATTTTCCAGGAGCGATTATAATATCTACTCCGATTTCCCCTTGAAGTTACAGAAAGCAGAAGCTGAAAAGAAACGCGGTATCAGGGAAATCCGTGGCGAAGGTAGCATAAACGGCGGTGGTGATCAAATAAAAATTATCACATCCAACGGAAATATTGAGATTAAAAAGTTGAAATAAACTGCTAATCAACTGACTTTATATCAAATCATGCGTAAGGGAGATGTCTCGAAACAGACATCTCCTTTTTTATTGCCCTTAATAGAAATATATCACTTAAAAATTCTTTTCAACTTAAACAATGTCGAATCTTGAGCTACCACAGATACTTTGAATCTATTAAATCCAAATTCCAAACGATTCGCTTGACAGTTACATATTTTTCGATTATATTTGTTAGATGGTAATTATTCAGCGTGTTTTCTTTGCCACCAAGGCACCAAGACTCGA
>CAYYMH010000070.1:0-16403 GCA_964472785.1 uncultured Cytophagia bacterium
GATACTACAAAAAAATAAAATATAACCAACAGGACATTTGTCCTAAATGTAAGTAGCGCAATTGGAGAAAAAATATTTTGATGCGGTTGGTGATGAAAAAATAAATGAAGCAAAGGAAATATTACATATCGGACGGATTAGCTGGAAATTAAGGGATGACGATAATTTGCTTCTTGGGCGCGTCGAAAGTCAACTTTTAAGATCGATTCGGGAAGGAGCTGATCGTCTTAAAGAAGCTGGCAGATTAAAATTACACGGCAAAATCCGCAAAGCACATGCATCGGAAATCATCGATGCGCTAAAAGGTAAGAATAAATATCTAGAAATCCATACAGATGTGTCAACCGAAAATATCTCGCACAAAAAGAAATCCCAGGAGAAACCGCGCCAATTGATCGGCCAGCCTGCAGCGCCAGGGATAGTAAGCGGTAGTGCCCGACGGATTGTATCGAATGAAGAGCTCGGTAAATTTAGGCAGGGAGAAATTCTCGTATGTGATGCCATTCAACCGAACATGACACATCTTGTTCCGCTCGCTGCCGGTATCATTGAGCGGCGCGGCGGTATGCTGATTCATGGCGCCATCATCGCCAGAGAAATGGGAATTCCCTGTGTCAATGGTGTGCCCAATGCCGCGGAAATATTGGAAGACGGAGAGCTGGTCACTGTGGACGGATTTTTAGGTATTGTAACTATTGGGGAAGCTGAATTTGAAATGGAACAGCAAATTTCAAGACAAACAAATAAATGATATCCTGTCATATTTATAAATCAATGCCATTACGTTGCTAAGAAACGAAGAAATATAATCATGAATTCTGAACTTAGTTTTTGAATTCTTAAAAGATGAACATGATTTTAATTATTTGATTTCTAAATCGTTGAGCCTTCGTGGTTTCGAGGCAAAGAACTATTTCAAAATAAAAGAGTAAAAAAAATGTCATTACCATCAAAATTAATTGAGAAAGCTACCGATGTGGCAGCCGAAGGCATTATCATCACAGATGCCACTCATCCAAAAAATCCGATCATCTATGTGAACCAGGGATTCGTTCACCTCACCGGGTATGAACGGGAAGAGATTTTAGGCAAAAATTGTCGGTTCCTGCAAGGAGACGAAACAGATCCCAATATGTTAAATGAAATCCGTCAAGCCATTCGGGAAGAACGGGAATGTTTAGTTGAGCTAATAAATTATGATAAAAACGGAAGAAAATTCTGGAACCGGCTATCTATCTCCCCCATCAAAGACCAGTCCGGTAAAACATCACATTTTGTAGGTGTTCAGTCAGACATCACTGAACTGAAAGAGACCAAAACCAGGTTGGAACAGGCAAATACCGAACTGGAAAAATTCCGCAGAGAAATGATTTTAGAGCTGGAGCAGGCGAAAAACGCACAGGAATTTATTTTACCAGAGCGGTTACTGATATTTGATAATATCCGAATAGCGTCAAAGTTCGTTCCGTTGGTGCATATTGGTGGAGATTTTTTTGATGTTTTCAAAATAAACGATGAGAAATTCGGTATGCTGATCGCGGACGTCACTGGACACGGCATACCGGCAGCTCTGCTGACATTTATGTCATCCATTTCTTTCAAACGCGCCGCAGAAAAACAACTTTCGACTAAAGCTGTCTTTACTAAAACCAACGAACTTTTATTTGGCGAGATGCCCGGTGGGGCATTTGTATCGATGTTTTACATCATTTATGACAACAAAAACCGGGAAATTACCTATAGCCAGGCTGGTCATCCACCGGCGTTCTTGTTGCGCCCTAAAACTAAGGAAGTTATCCGGTTGACAAACAAGGGGACGCTTATCGGAATATTTAAAAACGACTATGCAGTTTACGAAGAAAGCAAAATGAAAATGAAAGTTGGCGACAAAGTTATACTCTACACAGACGCGATTATTGAGGCATTTAGCGAGCAGGGTGAAATGATGGAAATGTCCCGATTAAAAGATTTTTTAGCTCAAAACATCAACCTGCCGATTGATCAATTGTTAGAAGCAGTCTATAATTTCGGTATTGAGTTTAGTCAGAAAAAAGCCTACAACGATGACGCCACTTTGGTCGGTTTTGAAATATTGAAGTAATCGTAAAAAAAGTTTATTGGCTTTTTCATCATCATTCAATAAACTGAGTTTAAATTGCATTCCTCTATCACGTGTTGCCTCAGAATGGAATCTAACCGAAAAATAAATCTTTACAACTGATATAAAACTTTGCTATTGCATAATTCAAATATTTTTTTTATAATAAGAGGTTTTACTTCTGATGGATATTTATAACTATTAGAACAGTTAAAGATAATTAATTCAATAGAGTAGCCAGCCGCTTTTTCATTACGGCTTTTGTATTTTTTTCAAAGCTCCATCAAATCAAATGAGATTCTAACATTTATCTCGAAAAACAACAGTATTGAAAAGAAATTACAGATCAAATCAGACGATTTAATAAATAATAATTGGGATGCTCAGTAGAAAATATTAGACTCAAGAAGTGGACTTTTGCGGGGATGCACATGTGCATCCCCTACGATCTAAATATTTTATTAAAAAAAACCAATAATACAACTGGTCATTCATATTAATACTAACCACGTATTTATTTTGAGCAAACGATCATTACAAAGGACGAAACACATTTAATGAACACGAAATACATTCGAAATTTTTCCATTATTGCCCATATCGATCACGGGAAGTCCACTTTGGCGGACCGGCTGCTGGAGTTCACCGGCACATTCCGCAAAGAGGAAATGGTCGAACAGATGCTGGATAGCATGGATTTGGAACGAGAGCGCGGCATCACCATCAAGTCGCACGCGATCACCATGAATTACCGCGCCAAGGATGGCAATAATTATACACTGAATTTAATCGACACACCCGGGCACGTCGATTTTTCCTACGAAGTGTCCCGCAGTTTGGCGGCATGTGAAGGTGCGCTGCTCCTGATCGACGCGGCACAGGGAATTGAAGCACAGACGGTGAGCAACCTGTATCTGGCGCTGGAAAACGACCTGGAAATAATTCCGGTGATCAATAAAATCGATCTGAAAAATGCCCGCATCGCTGAAATAAAACATCAACTGGTCGATTTGATGGGAATCAACGAAAACGAAATTGTCCTGTGCAGTGCCCGCGAAGGCATCGGCATCGAAAACGTTTTGGAAACCATTGTCAATCAAATTCCCATGCCCAAAGGCGATCCCAAAGCGCCACTGCAGGCGTTGATTTTTGATTCGATGTTCAATCAATATCGCGGTGCGATTGCCTATGTGCGGATTTTTCAGGGTGAGATGAAAACCGGCATGCCGATTAAGTTTTTCGCCCATAAAAAGACTTTTGAAGTTGATGAAATTGGGATTTTAAAACTTAGCAATGTCCCCAAAGATGTGCTCTCTGTTGGAGAAGTGGGCTACGTGATCGCAGGCGCCAAAGAGGTCAAGGACACCAAAGTTGGCGATACAATCACTTCAATGGAACACCCGGCGCCCGAGCCCTTGGCCGGTTACCGTGAAGCCAAGCCTATGGTTTTCAGTAGTATTTTTCCAGCTGATAATGAAAATTATGAAGATCTGCGCGAGGCTATGGAAAAATTAAAATTGAACGATGCATCGTTGATTTATGAGCCGGAAAATTCGATAGCTTTGGGGTTTGGTTTCCGCTGCGGATTTTTGGGCTTGCTGCACATGGAGATCGTTCAGGAGCGATTGGAGCGAGAGTATGATCTGAATTTGGTCACGACGTTGCCAAGTGTCCGGTTCAAGGTTTACAAAACCAATGGCGAAATGCTGTTTGTGGATAATCCGACGGCATTGCCTCATCAAAGTAGTATCGAGTACATTGAAGAGCCGTATATCAGGGCTAATATTTTTACACCCAAAGAATACATCGGCAATATCATGAAGGTCGCTCAGGAACGTCGGGGAATTTATTTGAACACAGATTGGGTTGATGAGTTACGCGCTGATCTGCATTACGAATTTCCGTTGTCAGAAATTATCTATGATTTCTACGATAAGTTGAAATCGACGAGCCGGGGCTATGCCTCGTTTGATTACGAGTTCGCTGATTATAAACGCGGCGATCTGGTCAAACTGGATATCTTGATCAACAAAGAGTCAGTGGATGCTCTCTCCATCATCGTTCATCGGAGTAAAGGTTATGAATGGGGACGCAAAATTTGTCAAAAATTGAAAGAGCTGATTCCGCGCCAGATGTTTGAAGTCGCGATCCAATCCGCCATCGGTAACAAAGTCATTGCTCGGGAAACGATCCGTCCGATACGTAAAAACGTCACAGCAAAATGCTACGGCGGTGATGTGACCCGAAAACGAAAATTGCTCGAAAAACAAAAAGAAGGCAAAAAGCGAATGAAACAGTTGGGACAGGTAGAAGTGCCTCAGGAAGCGTTTTTAGCTGTGTTGCAAGTGGATTAAATTTTCTCGAAAAATATACTTTGAGTCTTCGAGACGTGGAGGCAAGCAAGTAGATTAAGTTGGTAAATTATTGAATAATATCGGAGCAAAAAATTGATCGAGGCTATTAATCTTACCAAAAAATATGACAACTTGACCGCTGTCGATAATTTAAATATAAACGTCCATGGAGAGTTGTTTGTATTTTTAGGTCCCAATGGCGCTGGCAAAACAACCACCATCAAAATGATGACAGGCTTATTATCACCAACTTCCGGAAATGTCAGAATCGAAGGGTACGATTTACAAGCAAATCCTGTTGAAGCGAAGAAACTGTTCGGTTTGGTGCCGGATACACCGGTGCTTTACAATAAATTGACCTTCAAAGAGTTTGTGACCTTCATCGGTAACTTGTATGAAGTCGATAAGCAGACCTTTCAGCGGCGTTTTCACAATTTTGTTGAGCTTTTCGACATGTCAGACCGTGTGAACGATTTGATCCAGAATTTCTCCCATGGCATGAAGCAAAAATGTATTCTGGCAGCCGCACTAATTCATAATCCAAAGGTGCTGTTTTTGGATGAACCCACCGTGGGGCTGGACCCGAAGAGTGCCCGAAATTTGAAAGACCTGCTCAGGGGACTGGTGAAAAAAGGTACCACGGTCTTTATGTCCACGCATATTCTGGAAATCGCTGAAGCCATGTGTGATCGAGTCGGAATTATTAACAAAGGACAACTGTCTGCCATCGGCACCATGGAAGAGCTCCGTCTCCAATCCAGGCAAAAGGATAAGAGTTTGGAAGAGATTTTTTTATCACTTACTGGGGGAAGCGAATACGATGAAGTTTTGAAATATCTGGAGGAGGGGTGAGATGCTGGTTAAGCCGGTTTTTGCTTTACTAAAGGTAAAACTTCAGGTATTCGTCAATGGATTCATAAAAGTTGAAAATAAGAAAAAAAGCCGAAAAATTTTCGCTTTTGCTGGTGGCGCTGTGTTGTTTGTTTTTCTTTACCTGTGGATGTACGATGTTTTAGCAAACCTCTCTCAAAATTTGCCGGTTGAAGTTCGGCTGGTTGACAATTTCATTATGGTAGTATTCCTGGGATTTTTTGTTTTTTTGTTAGCCAGCGGTATCACAATTTCGATACACTATTTGTTTATTTCCACTGATCTTCCGTTGCTGCTTTCATCGCCGATCCCGGAATATTCGATTTTCAGTTTCAAGCTGATCGAAGCTATTTTTGCCAACTCCTCATTTTTCCTGTTCTTTGGGATACCAACATTTATCGCCTATGGTGTGGTGACGCATGCGGCGTGGTATTATTACCCATTAATGTTGATCAATGCGCTGTGTTTTTTAATCATTCCGGTAGCCATCTCTTTTCTCGGTGCTCTGATTGTGGTTAAATTTCTTCCGGCCTCACGAGCCCGGGAATTAACGGCGATCTTGCTGGCTGTGATTTCATTAGGAATCTGGCTCGCACTCCAATTAGTCCGCGCCTCGATGTTCGACCGTTCATCACCGGACTTTGATCCGAATAGCATTGAACAACTGGGACGGATCTCACACATTTTTTTATTTGATATTTTACCCTCGACCTGGGCAGCGCGAGCGCTTTCGGGATTTGCTCAGGGCGATTTGGCATTAATCATCTACAATTTCGTTCCATTGCTTATTTTTACTGCTTTGATTTGCTATGTTTCCATTCGGTTGAGCAAAATTGCCTTTACTAAAGGAATGGTCAGTAGTGAACATGCTGTTACGCTGCATAAAAGAAAAACAGTACAAAAAAGCAAAACAGTAGCAAAACGTTGGTTCCCTGATTTATTCTCATCAGCAATATTAGCAGTTTCATGGCGGGATTCAAAATTATTCATCCGAGACTCAAGGCAAATCACCAATATCATCATGATCGCAGCAATTATGGTAGTGTTTCCATTAATACAGGAAACCGATCCGTCCGCTACCAATTTTAATCTTTATCGCCCGTATCTTTTTGTCATTGTCATCGGAGCATTAATGGCTGCCAGACTAAACGCACGAATGATTCCGCTTGAGGAAAAAGCATTTTGGATAACCAAACTGACACCACAATCCGGCTCTCGCATCATTTGGGGGAAATATCTGTTCGGGTTCGCGCTCAGTACGATTTTGTCCTGGACTGCTATTATCATCGTGAGTACGTATTACGGACATCCGCTGCGGATTCGACTCCTGGCATTTTGTGCGACATTGGTACTTTCCGGAGCATTGTCATCAGTGGGTTTATTTACCGGCATCAAATACGGGCAGTTTGACTGGGAGCACCCGAAACAAATGTTGACGTCAACCGGTGGCTTTATGCTCACAGTGTTCACTATTGTCGTTGTTGGCATTATCGGCGGAATTGTCGCGTTAATTTACTTCACCGGAAATCTGATGCAATTATCCCTTCAATTTCTCGATTTCTCCGCCGTGGTTATTGCTTTTCTCTTTACCAGTATCTCGGCAGTATCAATTAACTATTTGAGCGGTAAGAAATTGGACAGGTTAGAATGGCGGTTTTAATGAGTGAACAAAAATGATAGATTTAAGTATAACAGATTATTAAAAAATTAATTACGGGGAATATTATGGCAAAAGCGTCGCAAAAAAAGAAAAAGAATGTTGTCCGGGAATATGTGGAAGCGATACTCGTCGCTTTGATCGCGGCGATGATTTTGCGGATTTTTGTAGTTCAGGCATTTCGTATTCCAACCGGTTCGATGAAGGATACTTTACTGGTCGGAGATTTTTTATTAGTGAATAAATTCATTTATGGCGTGCGCACACCGGACCGGATACCGGTGATTGATGTTGAAATTCCTCACGTACGCCTTCCTGCGATAAAAGAACCCAAACTGGGCGAAATCATTGTTTTCAAATATCCTCTGGATGAAAAATTAGATTACATCAAAAGGTGTATCGCACTCGGGGGCCAGACAATTGAAATTCGGGATGGTAATGTATTTATCGACGGAAAGCCGGAGGGTAAAAAGGAGTTTATTAAAAGAAAGTATGATCCGGTTGAAGGCGAGTATATTCGGTATTATCGCATAACGAAACCGAATGGGATCAAATATACGATTCGGCAATACGAGCGTATCGACCGGGAGCGCGACGATTTTGGGCCGGTAAAAGTGCCGAAAAATCATTTATTTGCCATGGGCGATAACAGGGACAACAGTGCGGACAGTCGATCGTGGGGGTTTTTACCCAGAGAAAATGTCATCGGTCAGGCATTGATCATTTATTTTTCGTGGGACAAACATGTTCCGCTGTATAAGTTTTACAACAAAATCCGCTTTTCCAGAATTGCTAAATTGATAAAATAATTATAAATTTTAAAACACATACTAACCACGGTATGCTCACTCGAACTACCGTGGTTTTTATTTTTATGAAAACAGCAGCGCTCTATATTCATTATCCTTTTTGCAGAAAAAAATGTGACTACTGTGACTTTTTTTCTGTACAAACTGAGGTTTCTCTTCAGAGTCAATTTCTTGAGGCACTGACTTCCGAAATAAATTTATATGCTCAGCATCCATTTTTTTCTCAGGCACACTTTTCAACCATCTATTTTGGCGGCGGAACGCCATCTCTATTATCGGCAAATCATGTTGAACGCATTTTAGATAAAATTAATCAGTCTTTTCAACTATCCGATCATCCTGAAATCACTGTTGAAGCAAACCCGGAAAGTACGGATTATGACAAATTGAGAATCTACAAATCTCTGGGAATCAACCGCTTGAGTATTGGTATTCAATCTTTCTTTGATCACGAACTCAAGACATTGGGTCGCATCCACAATGCGGAACAGGCAAAACAATCTATCGAATTCGCCCACCGGGCCAGATTCGAAAATATCAATCTTGATTTAATCTTCGGAATTCCCGGACAATCCGTGTCACAATGGAAGGAGAATTTGAAACAAGCGTTATTTTATCAGCCACAGCATATTTCAACTTACGGACTGACTATAGCTCCGGGTACTGAGCTCGAGCGAAAAATCATGTCCGGAATTGAAGTCAAACCATCTGAAGAACTTGAACGGGAAATGTACCTGAAATCGATCGGGTTTTTGCAGGCGAACAACTATCAGCATTATGAAATATCTAACTTTTCCCAACCGGATTACCAGTGTCAACACAATCTGATGTACTGGAACTTATCGCCCTATCTGGGACTGGGACCTTCAGCACATTCTTTTTGGGGAAATAATCGACACTGGAACGTGAGTAATTTAAACTCCTATTTTGAACACTTGAAATTAAATAAGCTTCCGATTGAAGGGAAAGAAAAACTATCAGTATTTCAAAAAGAATTGGAATACATTTTCCTTCATTTGCGAACCGCTCAGGGCATTCATTTGCCAGATTACGAAACATTATTTGGAAAATCTTTTTTACAAAAATACAAATCAGAGATTAAACAACTGAGCATTTACTCCGTTCATTTTTTCAAAATAGAAAACGATCATTTCTTTCTCCAGCCCGAAGGATTTGTGATGTTTGATGAAATCTGCCGTCATTTCAGTTGCCATGACTGACAAGAAAAATTTACCTTTCAATTACTCCTCAGAAAATTTCAGATAATTCCAAAAATTCATAATTTTTATTGGCATATTACCAATGAATTTCTTATATTTAACAATATTCAAAAAGATTAGAAACCGATCTCTAAGTGATGATAAATCCATATAAACGATTAGATGTTTTCAAATGCAAATCTGAGGGGCATACCAAATTCGGGCATCACGTTTCTGCCTATCATGTGTTGAGAGTCAAAAATTGCTATCCCCAGGGATGTCTTTATTTTAAATGGCACTGTCGTCTCTTAAATAAAGGACAAAAATGCAAACGCGGTTTTCAGCATGTTGGCAGAAAATGTTTTGGTTGCAAACATTATTATGACGAAAAAATTAATAACCAGCCAATTCTTTTATTAAACGAAAATGACTACGCTGAATTTTTGGAAGAGATTGAAGATTTCGAAGATTGGTTGACTGAAATTAATGATAAAAATATCGACATTGAAGGTACCATTGTATCAGTCAAGCCTGCCATGCAGAAGACGATTGAAAACAACAGCAGCCGATTAAATCTGCGCGGTTATTTCATTCATTTTAATGAAGCGTTCATTGGTATGGAACACTGGGAGGATCACTGCTACGCGTTCATTTATCCGGAACTTCAAACGCGACTGAAATTTGCATCGGGTGACAAAATCGAATTCCGGGCGCGCGTTGATTTGGACAGGGGACGATTGGTACTTAAAAAACTCAATTCTATTAATTTTCTGGACAAATCGGTAGAGGACACCTGGAGCAATACAGACGCGTTAGTTGCCAGACATACCACAATTGGATTTGAAAAGCAGCAGCTTAAATGTCTGAAATGTAAATACGGAATGCTTATCGACGTGATTGATAAATCTGCACCCAAATGGGAACGACGCCGGGAACTGATGTGTTTGAAGGCCGTGAAAAATCCGAATAATTGTATTTATCACATCGAGGATCGATTGATTGAAATGAATGACCGGTGTCCGGATGGGTAAACACTCTTTAATTATTAATCAGCACGCCAAGCCGCGAAAGACGCAAAAGAAAAAATAATAGACTTTTGAGTGAAAATGAAATCGCACGGATCGTTGTTGATACTGCTTATAAGATTCACACAAAACTGGGTCCGGGTTTGTTCGAGTCCGTTTATGAAACAATTTTTGTCTATAAATTAACTAAATTTGGTTTAAAAGTTGAACGACAAAAACCGATTCCAATTATTTTTGAAGATATTGAATTCACTGAAGGTTTTCGCGCCGATGTGATTGTCGAAGACAAAGTTATCTTGGAGCTGAAATCTGTAGAGGAAGTTACCAAAGCCCATAAAAAATAATTGCTAACTTATTTACGGCTCGCGGATAAAAGACTTGGATTAGTAATCAATTTCGGTGCAGCTTATATTAAAGACGGCATCTTCAGAATTGTGAATGGATTAAAGGAATAGTATTTTTCGTTTTGCGTTTTAGCGACTTTGCGTGATCACTCATATTAAAATAAAACCTAAATTTCTAAATTGAGTTTATTACTTCAAATGGTAAATTATTGATTTTCTAAATGAATGGAGTGCAATGCCTTTATGCATTGCAAAATGAATCGCATAAAGGCGATTCACTCCATAGTAAATAACAAATTGAAGCGAAGTAAAATTTTTCATTTTAGAATTTTAGGTAAAAGATAAATTATCAAATGGAGGTTTAATTTTAAATCATGGCAAAAGGAATCACGAAACGGGAAACAGATTATTCGCGTTGGTACACAGACGTTATTAGCAAAGGTAAATTAGCAGATTACTCGCCTGTTAAAGGGTGTATGGTTATCCGCCCAAACGGATTTGCAGTTTGGGAGAATATGAAGGCGATTTTGGATAAAATGTTTAAGGATACGGGACACGAAAACGCATATTTTCCACTGTTTATTCCGGAGAGCTTCATGAAAAAAGAAGCGGAACATGTGGAAGGATTTGCACCGGAATGTGCTGTGGTGACACACGGTGGCGGTAAAAAATTGGACGAACCGCTGATGGTGCGTCCCACTTCAGAAACGATCATTTGGAGTATGTACAAAAAATGGATTCAATCCTATCGCGATTTGCCTTTACTGATCAATCAGTGGGCAAATGTCGTGCGCTGGGAAATGCGAACGCGGTTGTTCCTGCGTACCACTGAATTTCTGTGGCAGGAAGGTCATACCGCCCATGCATCGGATCAGGAAGCGGAAGAAGAGACACTGAAAATTTTGAAAATATACACCAAATTCGCTGAAGAATACATGGCAATTCCGGTGATCGAAGGATTGAAAACGGAACGGGAAAAATTTGCCGGCGCTGTCCGAACCTATTGCATCGAAGCGATGATGCAGGATAAAAAAGCGCTTCAGGCCGGAACGTCCCACAATCTGGGACAGAATTTTGCCAAGGCATTTGACGTTACATTTCAGGATGAGGATGAACAGGTTAAATATGTTTATGCGACTAGTTGGGGAGTTTCAACACGATTAGTTGGCGCACTCATCATGACTCACAGCGACGATAACGGATTAATTTTACCGCCGCGACTGGCTCCCATTCAAGTGGTCATCGTTCCGATTATGAAGGGTGAAGAGGAACGGAACCAAATTTTAGAATACATTGAAGGTATCACAATTTCCTGGAACGGCAAATTCTCGTTCAAAGTGGATGACCGGGAAGGCTACCGACCCGGCTGGAAATTCAATGAGTGGGAACAGCAGGGTGTGCCAATACGGTTGGAAATTGGTCCCCGGGATTTCGAAAAGCAACAGGTCACGCTCGTCCGGCGGGACACCCATGAGAAAAACGCTGTTCCTGTTGATAACTTAGCCGATACCATCGAATCCACACTCGAAGATATTCAAAGTACGCTGTTCAAGCGTGCCCGCGAGCTTCGGGATCAGAACACGTATGTGGTTGACGATTATCAGGAATTTAAAACCAAAATCGACGATCCGGGCGGATTTTTCTGGATTCACTGGTGCGGCGATGAGCAGTGCGAGGAAAAACTACAGGAAGAAACCAAAGCCACTATTCGCTGCATCCCAATGGAGAATCCCTATCAAGAAGACGGAAAATGTCTGTTGTGTGATAAACCATCCAAACAGCGTGTGATTGTGGCAAAAGCATATTAATAAATTTTAAATAAAACCAGACTCACCGCCGAGCACGCAAAGAGCGCTGAGGAATTCCATTTTGTTATTAATTTTTCTCTGTGCCCTCTGCGTCTCGGTGGCAATTTATCAAAATGAATCCACTCTCGATTTGACAAGGAGGCTCTTTTGGAACAGACATTGGTCGATTTTTTTAGCCGCGTCAGCGACATTGTTTGGGGAGTTCCCCTCCAGGTACTGTTGGTTGGTACAGGAATTTTTCTGACATTCGCTTTAAAAGGATTACAATTTCGCGGACTCTGGCATTCTCTTTATTTGGCACTGGTGAAACGCAAAGAAGAAGGCGCGGCTGAGGGTGACATCAGCCATTTTCAGGCGTTGATGACCGCACTGGCTGCTACCGTTGGTACCGGTAATATCGCCGGCGTTGCTACGGCAATCGCAGCCGGAGGTCCTGGTGCGCTGTTCTGGATGTGGATAACAGGATTATTCGGTATGGCAACAAAATATTCCGAAGCGGTTTTGGGTGTTAAATTCCGGCAAGTGGATAAATTCGGCACCATGAGCGGCGGTCCCATGTACTATATTTCCAAAGGATTGGGCTGGAAATGGCTGGGCGTGCTGTTTGCTATTTTTGCCTCCATTGCCGCCTTTGGTATCGGGAATATGGTGCAATCGAATTCGGTTGCTGATGCCGTCAATACAACTTTTCACATCGACCACTGGCTAACGGGTCTCGTTTTAGCAATTGCAACAGCGCTGGTTATTTTAGGCGGCATCAAAAGCATCGGCCGTGTTACCGGTTTTTTAGTGCCAATTATGATCGTTTTTTACACGAGTGCAGCGCTGGTGATTCTGATTATCAATTACAAACTTATTCCATCCGTATTCGGGATGGTTTTCAAATATGCATTTACGCCGCATGCAGCGATTGGCGGCAGTCTGGGTGCACTGATGCGTGTCACTGTCCGCATGGGTGTTGCCCGTGGTGTTTTTTCCAATGAATCAGGACTGGGAAGCGCTCCGATCGCAGCAGCAGCAGCGCAGACTAAAGATCCGGTGACCCAGGCGCTGGTCTCAATGACTCAAACATTTATCGACACCATCGTCGTGTGCAGCCTGACTGGGTTTGTCATTATTTCATCCGGTTTGTGGAATGAGGGTTTCGATGGTGCCGAACTGACTACGCGCGCCTTTTCCACCAGTTTACCCGGTAATATCGGCGGCATCATCGTGTCAATCGGATTGATACTGTTTGCCTATTCAACTTTGTTAGGCTGGAGTTACTATGGCGAAAAGTCATTAGAATATTTATTTGGTGAAAACTGGGTCAAGCCCTATCGGCTGGTTTTCTGTGCGGTGGTATTTATCGGCGCCGTGGTCAAGCTCCAGTTAGTCTGGTCAATCGCAGATGTGTTCAACGGGCTAATGGCGGTACCGAACCTGATTGGTCTATTGGCGCTTTCTGGTGTGATTGTCAAAGAGACCAATAAATTCTATTACAAAAAAGGTATTTAAATTATTTGCAGATTCAGCATGTTTGTTGTTTAACAAAAACATACATTTTGAGAAGGAGACATTACCATGTCTCATGATCTGATTTTCTTTATGGGTATCATCTTCTTTTTTCTGATCTTGCTCATTCTCGCTTTTAAAACAAAACGTATCAATAAAAGCGGTGGCATTTTCACCGGCCAGGTGCTCATGCATGATTGGACGACCAAGGATAAACGACGCGCTATCGAATACGTCATCGAAGAACAGGAACGCACCATCAAAGAAGATGATGAAACCGGAGAAGGTGACAAAGACAAAGGGGAAGAGTCAAATGACAGCAACAAATGATATTGATTATAAAAATTTCAAAGCCGGTTACGTCGCATTAATCGGCAAACCCAATGTGGGCAAATCCACTCTGATGAATGCGCTTTTAGGGATGAAGCTCTCTATCGTCACTGCAAAACCCCAGACAACGCGACAGCAAGTGTTAGGCATTTTGAACCAAAAATATTATCAGATCATCTTTCTCGATACGCCGGGTCTGCTGGAACCGCGTTATAAATTACAGGATAAAATGATTAAAACGGCTCACCGGGCAATGAACGAAGCAGATATTGTGATGCTGATGATTGAACCGAAAAAACGGATTGATCCGATCACCGATGACATTCTGAATCAAATGAAAAATCAGAAGAAACCGGTATTGTTGGTCATTAATAAAATCGATACGGTGGAAAAAAGCACATTACTTCCGATCATCGAACGCTACTCACAAAAGTACCAGCGCGACGAAATTCTGCCGATTTCAGCGCTGAATAATGACGGGCTGGATGAACTGAAAACAGTACTGATAAATCTGCTGCCCAAAGGAATGCCCTTTTATCCGCCGGACATGATTACCGACCAGCCGGAGCGTTTTTTTGTGGCTGAAATCATTCGGGAAAAAGTATTCCAAAATTACGGCGAGGAAATCCCCTACTCGACCACCGTATTGGTTGAAGAATTCAAAGAACGCGAGGGCACCAAGGACTACATTCGTGCCAACATCATCGTGGAAAAGGATTCCCAAAAAGGCATCATCATTGGCAAAAAAGGCGCCGCGATTAAAAAAGTTGGTCAGTTCGCCCGTGAGGAAATCGAGTTGTTTTTGGGAAGATCGATTTATCTGGAACTGTATGTCAAAGTTAGAGAAAACTGGCGGCAGAAAGAGCATTTTTTGAAGGAGTTTGGGTATCGTTAATGCGTACAACAATTTTCATTTTAATGCTCATTTCTTCTAATCTGTTATTTCCACAAATTTCACCTCAAACGTTCATTTGGAAACAATCGGCATCCGGCAGCGAATCAATCCGCTCACGTTTTGAACCACCGCCGGGTTTCGAGCGGATACCAGCAGAGGAAAACTCCTTTGCGTTCTATCTCCGTAATCTCCCCCTGCTTCCCGAAAATTCTCCGGTAATTGATTATCAGGGCAACATCTCCAAATCTGCCGATGATACCACCGTTGCCGGGGTAGTGGATTACCCGGTTCGCGGGAGGAAGCTGGAGCAGTGCATGGATATTATTCTCCGCTTTTACGCTCAATATCTCCGGTCGCAGGACCGGGGGGATGAGATCGTGTTTTACCTGCCCGGCGGTTACCCGCTGAAATGGCTGGACTGGCGAAACGGCTTCCGTCCCCAATATCACGGTATCGAATTTGACTTGGTCAAAACCGAACCGCGGGACAGTTCCCGGAAAAATTTTGAACGATTTCTCTGGCACATTTTCTATCGCAGCAGCACGCAGGCGGCTTATTTCGCTTACCCCGACGTCGTTCGGGAACAGGTTCAGATCGGTGATTTTGTGGTCAAAAAAGGGAAAAAGGGACACGCGGTGCTGATCGTGGATCTGGCAGTGGACAGCCTGGGTAACAAAGTCGCGCTCATCGGACAGGGCGACACACCGGCGTGCGGATTTTATCTGCTGAATTATAAAAACGGGCAGCCGTGGATTCCGCTGGATTTTGAGCGGGATCATTTGTTACTGCCAATCAAGAAAAAGATGTGTTGGGAGGGATTGCGGCGGTTTTAAAATCGTATATTAGTATTCGGCAATGCTTCTTTTAACGCTTCTTTCTGCTCAACCGGAATTGGATTATTTTCCAAATCTAAATATCTTAAATTTTTCAAATCCCCTAGCGCAGGCACATCGCTGATCTGATTGGATTGTAACTCCAAATGAGTTAAATTCTTCAAATCCCCCAGTGCTGACACATCGTTGATCTGATTGAAATGTAAATATAAACTTGTTAAATTCTTCAAATACCCCAGCGCTGACACATCGCTGATCTGATTGGAATCTAACCATAATTTATTTAAATTCTTCAAATCCTTCAGCGCTGACACATCGCGGATCTGATTGGAATATAAAAATAAAGCTGTTAAATTCTTCAAATCCCCTAGCGAAGACACATCGCTGAGCTGATTGAAACCTAACCTTAAATCAGTTAAATTCTTCAAATCCCCCAGCGATGACACATCGCTGATCTGATTGGAATCTAACCATAATTTATTTAAATTCTTCAAATCCTTCAGCGCTGACACATCGCTGATCTGATTGGAATGTAACCTTAAATCAGTTAAATTCTTCAAAGCCCCCAGCGCAGACACATCGCTGATCTGATTGGAATCTAAATCTAAACGTGTTAAATTCTTCAAAGCCCCCAGCGCTGACACATCGCTGATCTGATTGGAATGTAACCTTAAATCAGTTAAATTC
>CAYYMH010000070.1:16503-19168 GCA_964472785.1 uncultured Cytophagia bacterium
TTCAAAGCCCCCAGCGCAGACACATCGCTGATCTGATTGTAATTTAAAATTAAACGGGTTAAATTCTTCAAAGCCCCCAGCGCAAACACTTCGCTGATCTGATTGGAATGTAAATCTAAAAGTATTAGATTCTTCAAATCCCCCAGCGCAGACACTTCGCTGATCTGATTGGAATTTAACCTTAAATAAGTTAAATTCTTCAAAGCCCCCAGCGCTGACACATCGCTGATCTGATTGGAATTTAAATATAATTTATTTAAATTCTTCAAATCCCCCAGCGCTGACACATCGCTGATCTGATTGGAAGATAAAATTAAACGACCTAAATTTTCCAAATCGTGCAAGTCCGGAATGACTTTCAAATTTTTGGAGCGAAAGCCGAGTGAAGCGCCGGTAAAATCAGCCTGTTCATAATTGGCTTTGAACAGTGTCCCGTAAAATTCACATTGACTCAAATTTGCGTTCCGCAGGTTGGTTTTTTGAAGAGAGCACCCGGAAAAATCGATATCCTGTAACTGGCAACCGGACAAATCCTGTCCCACAAAAACTTTGCGATCCATCTTCAACAGCATGTTCGCCGCGTTGCTGCCCTGCCACTGGTTTTCTTCGCCTAAGTCTTTTGCCGTTTTCACCAGCTTGAGCAGCGTGGCTTTATCCGGTTTCTGTTCCAGCACAAAATGAATTATTTCATCGCTCAGTTTATGGCTACCAAAATAGGTGAACTGATCCGTATTAATCTCGTTCACCAATGCTTGCGCCGTCAAATAGTCGCGGAACGACTTGTGAGATAGGCGAAACTGGTTGTCAGACTCACGGATCAAAAATGTAAAGGTCAGAAATTCGTTCAAATATTTTTCAAATTCCCAATCGCTCTTCACCTCGAAATACTGTTTCAGCTTCAAATCCCGTTCGTTCAAAATGACGTCGTAACTCAGCACATCGTTGAGAAACATCCACACTGCCATGTCCTGAAGAACGTTCAGGCGGTACTTATTCGGCAAAATAAATTCCAAATCACAACTTTTGCGGCGCAGTTCGTCATCGATACATTTGGCGTACAGATCAGACGCATTGATCGTTTCGTCCCTGCCCTTTTCTTTGATAATGTCCGGCAAATATTTGACGATGAACTCCAGCAGCACCGGACGTTTGGCTAAATCGTGCAGATCAAATACGTTTTTGATCTGCTCCCAGTAAAATTTTGGATCCGCTGTGTGCGATTGGAGAAACTGCTTGATTTGCCCGTCATTGAACGGCAGCAGATGGATAAATTCGTACTGTGCTTTGCGGCTCGCTGTAAACACGGTTTTGATCTCACTCTCGGTCTTGAAGTATTCCTCCCGGCAGGTGAGAATGATTTTGCTGGTTTTGCTGCATTCTATTAATCGCTGGATGCGGTCAAAATTTCTCGCCTTTTCATCAGCATCGATCTTCTGCGTCATCTCATCAAAGCCGTCCAGCAGCAGCACAAATTCATCACTATCGATCCGCTTTAGAAAACGGGCGTAATTGATGTCGGTAATGCCGTCCTTGTTGTTGAGCTGATCCGCGATGAACGACTCCATACTTTTTTCAAAATTGCGCAACGGTAAAAATAGCGGAACGCGGGATTTGCTATCCGTGATTTTTGTTTCCACGTCATCGCCCAATCTATTCAACGCCATTTGATGGGCGAGATGGCGGAAAAAGGTGGTCTTGCCGGTGCCGTATTCGCCCAAAATCACCAGAAAATTCTGACTGTCGTCGCGCAGCCACTGATTGAGAAAATCATCCAGCGGTTCGTATTTTATTTTTTCGTACCGATCATCTTCCGCTTCTTGTTCTTCGGTAAGTTCTCTTTTTCCGAATTTTTCAAATCCGCGTTTTTCTTTCCTGATCTCGCCGTTAAGGTCGATGTAATGATTTTTATCCAAAAAATCTTTGTGAAACTCATCCCGCAGCTTTTGCAAATAAACATCGATCTGATAATCGAAGCTGCGTTTGTAATCCCTTAATTTAAGGTATTTTATTTCATTGAACATTTCCAGTTCAGATGGTTTTCGAGCACGGTTTGTCATTTCTCCAAACTTAGCAATAAATTCATCCAATAGTGTTCGATATTCGGATTCGGTTAAGCTGAGTTTGTCCTTTCCCAATCTTTGAATCGTGGCAAGAATCTCGGGCGTGGTCCCGAACTTATCCGGTTTATCGCTGTAAAGTTCTTTTTTGAACAAATCCCTGACCGCATCGTCAGCGAAAAATTTGATCACGTGCGGAGACTTTCCGTCCACCGAAAATTCCACCAGCGTGTGAGCATACACCGAATCAAAATCATCTTTCAGTTCGAAAAACGGCGTGTCTTTCAAAATTTTGAGAATCTTTCGATTGCGCTCCAGTCGCTTGCCAGCTTTTTTAGCAGCATACTTGACCAACTCTTTGGCGAGATCGTAAAATATTTCGCTCATCAGTGTGCCCCGATTTTATTCAAAATACTTTTTTTTAATTTAGCTTTTATCGCAGAAAATGTCAAGGGATATTTTGATTGAAAAAATATTCAGGAGAAAAATCGAAAGATATTGTTAAAAAAAGTGCAGCCCACCTTCAAGATGGACTACACTTCGATTCGTTTTACTTTAGATTTTTTTACTTCAATCCGCGTTTTTCAAGCAGCGGTTCGATGGACGGT
>CAYYMH010000071.1:0-17737 GCA_964472785.1 uncultured Cytophagia bacterium
AATAATTTTTTACCCTTTGTCAAATTAACTAGGAGGACATTTGTCCTTATTTGATGTAAATCATCTTTTTTGTTTGATTAAATTTAGCGGCGGAAAAATGAACAAAATAGAGTCCGGTACTGACAAAATTTCCAAACTGATCTTTTCCATCCCAGATTATCTCAAAGTATCCGGGTTCCTTTTTCTCGTCAACCAGTGTTCTAACTATTTGTCCCCGTGAGTTATAAATACTCAGATTGATTTCTGAAATTTTTGGGGTCTGATATTGAATGACTGTTTGTGAGTTAAAAGGATTGGGGAAGCTCTGGGACAAGGAGAACGATTCTGGTTGGTTTGTTAAATCTTTTTCGGGAATAAGGGTTGTGCTGGATTCTATTCTCTGATCATTAACTATCAGACGAGTCATTTTTAAATCTGGCGGCGACTTGAAATCCCGGTAGGTAAAAATAACTGTCAATATTTCACCAGCTTCATCGATCCCTTCAGCGCCAGCTAAAGCGATGTGGATTTTTCCCTGTTCAGCAGGATTTGCAACCATAAAAAATTTAGTGCTCAACTGACATTTCTGCGTTGTCTCATAATTGAGTATATCCGGATCATATTCAATGGTCGCCAGTAAAGACGTTACGCTTTGACTTCCCTGCTGTAAAATCAACGGGAAGCACACCGTATCCTGATTTTCAAAGATCGGTTTTCCGATAACTAAATCCAAATCGTTTTCAATCAACCTATCAATTCCCGGCAAATTTTCCGGTTCATCCGATATTGACTCACCCCAGTCCAAATTTACATCGCCTAATAAATACCCTGAAAAATCGATCACAGTATCTGTTGTTAAGTCAAAAGTTGTGTCTGGAGGAATAAAAGACCATTCACCGGTGTGAGCTGTACTTGTTGTGAAAAAAGCTAAAAACCGTAAAATAGCAATAGCATCGGCACCAGAGATCACTCCATCACTATTCACATCAGCTGCAACGCATTGAAATTCTGCTAAATCAGCTAAAAATGCAAGATGATGTAACAATAAGACAACATCAGAACCTGATATTGCGTGTCTAAAATCTCCAGATTTTTGAACAAACAACGTACAAAGATCAGACGGGATTAAATCCAAGTGATAAAAACCGGTATCATTTGTTGTAGAGATATAACTATGATTAAAGAAGATTTCGGCATTGGGAACCCCCCGGGATGATTCATTATAACTTACTTTACCCGATAATTGTAAATGGTTTGATACAAATATGCAACCATCTTTAAATTCTATTTCTCGCTTATGAATCTGATATTCAAAACTGGTCGTCAGAAATACCCTTGTATGTTTTGAATCAAATGCGATAATAGAACTATCTCCCCCTGTTCCCTTTACTTTAAAATTTAATGTTAAAACCCTCAAATCATTGCCGATTAGTACATTAGATTCCAAATTATTGATTTGAATAAGTACATTTTTATTCGCTGCAGTATTCGTTAGTTCAAAAATTAATGATGTATCTAGATCGGAAATATAAAATCCGACAGCGTCAAATCCGATTTGAGCGTCCAAGTATTCAACAACGTTGGAATCAAATTCAACAACAAACTGTCCAGAGCAAATTGCTGAATCAGACGACATTGTTATTGGCACAATAATGTTTTGATTATGATAAGAAAACGTATCTGGAATACTCAGACTGACTATATCTGGTGCATCCGCTGGCTCATCATCATATAAACCGATATTATTAATTATTGCAGAATCCCAATTAGCGGTAAATAACCACCAGTTAGTCAAAAAATGATCACCTTGTCGAATCAAGTTTCCATAGCCGGGCATATTTTGCATCCAGTATAATTCCCATTGCGCTTCAATTTTTCCATTGTAGTTCGTTACATCAATTGGATAAGAAAAATTTAAATTTGCCCATGTGTCAACATTGACAAGCATTGTTTCTCCGGATCGCTCCGGTGTCCAATCTTCTATGTCACTCTCCACCAAAGTTGGGTTATCATAATCATAGTTTTCTAAAGTATTTGGTGGCATATGCGTCCATCCACAACGTCTGGTAATAAAATTCCCATAATCATCCTGTCCCACAAATTTTTTCCAAAAAAGATTTGAATTACCATCTTGTAGTATATTTGCATAACCCAGCATTCGTTCTAATTGATGACCATAAACATGGAGAAAAAGATCTGTTCGCCTCAAATTCCTGTCATACACAATATACGTAGCATTAAACACAGGCAGATCATTATTGCTTTGATTACTATTTGAGACATCACCAGTCGTGGGGCTCGACATGTTCGATTCCCAGATTGCTCTAAACTTCTCAGGTTTATGAATTGTTGGATCAAAAGAAGGAAAAGATGGTGCCAGTTGACCAATCCATACCCAAATTTCTTTGACGTTCAGATCATTCACATAATGTTCAATATCAAACCGCTCGAAAATCAAATGGTAATCAGGTAAGAAAATGGGGTGTTCATTAATGTGGTTAATAGGATCTCCCGGTGGAGGTGGCTCATAAACTGTGATACATTCTACAACTTTATAACCTAAATATGGCGTTGCCGTTTGGTTTTTGTAACCTCTAAATTTGCTCCGTTCTTCAAGCATAAATTTCATCATTGTATCATGGAAATTTATATTTTCTATCAGGTCTGATAACGTTATTTCATGAAGCGAGTAGAAATCAGGCACATATGAAACATCCAAATTAATACCATCCTTTGTCGGTAAAAATCTGATAACAACAACAGGTATTTTGTAAACGCTTCCTTCAGCTGGTGTAGCAAGGAAAGGATCTATAGATTCAAAAACGGGAGGGCTAAAGCTTGAAATTATCGTCACATATTGTTCTGCAACCAAATTTGCATATTCACCACTGATGACAACAAAACCAGGATTAAAAGTGTTTATATTCCCATTTTGATCGACTGTAGCCAGCTGAGTATTAGAAGTTGACCAGTTCACTTCGGAAAGCTGCATCTCAAACCGTTCACCAAAAGCTGAAATGCCGAAAATACGATTGTGTTTCCATCGCCAATTTTCGAATAATTCCAATGAGTCCGGTTCAATCACTAATCGTTCGATTTCTGCTTCCACCCATAATTCCAATTCAGGAATATGGACATAATTATCCCCAACAGTCCGCTCGATATTAAATTTCCAAATTTTGGCACTTACCGAAGCAGCCAATATTGCCTCATCCCAATTTCCTGCCACATCGTTTCTTCTTGGGACGACGAGTTGATAACTTCCGGATTGACTGTCTAAATCGGCTTGACTATCAGCAACTTCAACCCACCAATCGTTTTTATCCCATGTCGGATAGCCCGGTTCTCCAAGTAAGACCCTAATTTTTGAAACGGTCCTCTGGGAAGTAAAATCAACCTGAACAAATGCAGGATTAATGTTGTTGGTACGCATTAACGAAGTTGTATCACCGTCAAAACAGTTGGTAACATTTCCAATATCGGATTGACTTGCAGACAAGGTCGCTTGACCACTATTGACTGCATTTAGAATATCAAATTTGAAAAGTTGATTATTATTTTTGGGAAAAACATTTTGAAAAGTAAATGATAAAATTAAAAAGCCCAAAGCAAAGTTAGCTATGATATTGTTTTTTTGAAACATAATTAGCTCTCCTTTTAATTTTTGATCTGCTTTTGTTAAAAAGCACACAAAAGATTTAATAATTCATTGAATAATGAATACAGAAATTTAAGTGAGAATAAATTATATCTGATCAACAAAATATGTAGAAAAATTGAACTCAAATATTATTGAAAGTTGGTTATCAATTTGTTGAGTTCAATCCAAAGAGGACAGCGTTAGTCAATTAATATTAGGATGATTTCTGTAGTAAAAAGTAGTCTTTGAATGTAATAACTTTTCTGGATTAATTACTAAATGACTCAGTTGACAAAATCATAAATCATTTTTAATCCAAGCAGTGTCAAATCAGTTTCAATGGTCATTTCACGATCGAGATAAGGCACAATTGTTTTTGCCAATCCTCCGGTAGCGATAATATTTAACTCCTTTTTGAATTGTTTTTCAATTCGATTTAATAAACCATTGATCAAATCCACCGAGCCAAACATCAATCCGGATTGAATATTTGTTTCGGTGTTCGAACCAATAACCGTCGGTGGAAAATTCAGTTCAACTTTCGGTAATTTTGCGGCAAACCGGTGTAAAATATCTGCCGTCATTTCAATACCCGGCGCGATAATCCCGCCGATAAATTCAAAATTTTCAGTAACGACATCAAACGTGGTCGCCGTTCCAAAATCAAGGATCACCAAAGGACCACCATATTTTTCAAAGCCGGCAACACAATTACAGATGCGGTCCGCACCGACCGATTTTGGATTATCGACCTTCAGCTTAAGTTTTAACGTTAAGTCAACGTCAACAATTTTAGGGGTAATATGAAGATATTTTTCTAAAATTCTGATAAAAGGCAGAGTTAGATTCGGAACCACTGAGGATATAATTCCTCCTTGAATATCTTTCAACTCTATTTTACCTGTTTCAAGTAAGGCATACAGCAATATCCAGTATTCATCTTCAGTTCGTGCCGCTTTACTTGAAAGTCGCCACGAAATAACTAACTTTTCATTTTCAAAAAGTCCGATAACGACATTCGTATTTCCGATGTCGATAGCAATTATCACGTTTCACCTTAGTTTTATTTGATTAAATCACCAGCCACAATTTTTTTTCGATCACCAGATTCAGTCTCTAAAATTAAAAAGCCGTTTTCATCAATATCAGCAAAACGACCTTCCAGTTGCTCATTTTCTTGTTGAACAACGATTGACTTATGATATTTGGGACAACGTACTTTCCAGTTATTAACAATATTTTTAAAACCAGTGAGTTGACTGTCTTCATAATTTTTTTCGAGTTGTAATAGTACCTCAGCCAAAAATTCTGCTCTGTCCACTCGTTTTTCCAATTCAATTCTCAATGAGGTTGCGATATCTTTCAATTCCGGTGTCCAATCCTTCTCTTTTTGATTCGCATTGATTCCAATTCCCAGGATAATAAAATCGATCTTGCCGTTTTTAAATTCCGCCTCTGACAAAATACCGCACATCTTTTTACCGTTTATTAATACATCGTTGGGCCATTTTAGATTTGGTTTGAGCTGATATAATTTCTCCATTGCTTCAGCCACTGAAACACTTCCCAGGTAAGGAATTAATCCGGCTTTCGAAGCGGGCAAACCCGGACGAAGAATAATTGAAAACCAGAGTCCGCGATTAAAAGGTGAATCCCATTGCCGTGAAAGACGCCCGCGTCCCTGCTGCTGTTTTTCTGCGATGACCAACGTCCCTTCTTTTGCACCTAATTGTGCGCGCCGGTAAGCAAAATCGTTAGTTGTGCTGATGCTCCAAAATGCAAACAGATCATGCGCCAACCATTTCGTTTTTAAAACAGTTTTGATTCGATCTTCTGACAAAACATTAAAATTGACACCGGATGTCATTTTATCTGTTATCCTCCGATTTTGTCCCCTTTTGTTTTCCTTTAAAATATTCCTTTTCGCGCGGGTGGAATGTTCGATGGACCTCCTTCAGGTATTCACGATCCAGGTGCGTGTAAATCTGCGTGGTTGCAATATTCACATGTCCTAACATTTCCTGTACTGCCCGTAAATCAGCACCGGCTTCGATCAAATGCGTTGCAAAAGAGTGCCGAATGGTATGGGGTGTCACTGGCTTTGTGATTCCGGCTTTAACTGTATATTTTTTAAATATTTTCCATAAACCCATCCGGGTCAGTTTTTTACCGTGGTGGTTTAAAAAAACTGTTTCGGCCTGTTGCGATTTTAATAATAGTGAACGACTATCATTAAGATAATATTCGACATATTCGATTGCCCTCTCCCCTATTGGAACAAGCCGATGTTTCGAGCCTTTGCCAAAGATACGAACAAGACTATCACTAAACAGCAGTGAATTCAACTTCAAATTGATTAACTCAGAAACACGAACTCCGGTCGCGTAAGCGAATTCAAGCATTGCCCGATCCCTAATTCCAAGAGGCTTTGATAAATCTGGCTGTTCAATTAATTTCTCCATTTCAAATTGATCTAAAACCACCGGAAGTTTTTTTGCTAATTTCGGTGAGTCAATATTTTCCGTCGGATCGGTGTCGGTAATATTTTCACCCATGAGAAAACGGTGGAACATTCTCAAAGCCGATAAATTGCGCGCTGCTGTTAATGATGATAAATTCTGTTGGTTCAGCGCCGTCATATATGCAATGATATCCGCAGGCTGAATTTCACAGGGATCTGTTTTGCCTCGTTCATCGATTATGAATTCACTGTATTTTCTTAAATCAAAGGCATACGCTTCGATCGTATTGGTAGCCAGATTTCTTTCAATCGTCAAGAAGTTTATGAAATCATCGATGTTTTTTTCAATCATATGAACAATAAATTCTTATCTATTTTTTCAGGGTCCTGGGGCTGATTACGTGATCCGTTAAAGAAAGTGCGATCCCACTCATCATCACTTCCGGTCCCATATTTGAAAAATCACCGGAGAGTACCTTTTTATCAACATTGGCGTACATTGAGCAACCAATTTCTTTTTCAACAATGAGTCCGCTTACTTTTTCATCATCTTCGCTGTAGAATGTGACTTCCTCGAGCATTTTACTAATGACGTAACCGGTGCAGAAATGTAGTTGTAGGTGAGTATTTTCTGTATAAACAGAAATCAAGTTTCCGTGTTTGGCTCCGATTGGAATATTTGGGTAAATCTCTAAAGCCAACTTGCGATTAATCGATTCATCTTTTAATGTAAGCCGGTAGTTATTTCCTTTTAACTTCCAGGAGCATTTTAATACCTGAGCAATTTTCTCGATGTCCTGTTCGGTAAATACATCCTTCATTAATAGTCCTATTTAACCTTTTTAAAATGTGTTGAATAATCCTGAATTTGCAGAAAAAACTTACGGAATTATCAATTGTATTTAAAAATAGTTACGTTATCTTTTTGACATATATCGCGTTCGGTCCTTTTTCGCCGGCGACAGCTTCAAACTCAACCATCGTCCCGGGTACTAAAGTTTTGAAGCCTTTTTCTTGTACAATTTTTGAAAAATGAACAAAAACTTCTTCCCCATTTTCACCCTCGAGATAGCCATAGCCTTTTACTTCATCAAACCACTTCACAACACCACGTTTCATGAAACAGGCATCCTCCAATTCTTTCGTCAATATCTGCTATGTTAACCGACAATAAAAGCTAACAATTCAATATATCAAAAATAAATATTCATGTCAAGTAAATAATTCAGCAAATTTATAAAATCATTTCGCAGCACTTTTCTTTAACAGCTCGATAGCTAATGGAATGTTTTGCTGCTTAAAAATCGCAGTACCAGCAACAATCACATTGGCGCCGGCATTAACAACCAGCGGGATCGTATCGACATTAATGCCGCCATCCACTTCGAGAAAAATCTCCGGATTCGTTTTTTCGATTAATGCAGCAATTTTTTGTATTTTCTCAACAGAGGAAGGGATAAATTCCTGACCACCAAAACCGGGATTTACTGACATCACTAAAACCAAATCGACATCTTTTATAATTTCATCCAGGCTGTGTGCAGGTGTTGACGGGACCAAAGATACGCCGGCTTTTGCGCCGAGCGTTTTAATATGCTGGATCGTGCGATGAAGATGCCAAGTCGCCTCAACATGAACAGTAATTAAATCCGCGCCTGCTTTCCGGAAAGCCGGGATAATAAAATCCGGCTCTTCAACCATCAAGTGTACATCAAGAAACAAGCCTGTCATTTCTTTGACAGCCTTAACAATATTCGGCCCAAAGGTCAAATTTGGCACAAAATGTCCATCCATAATGTCGACGTGTAACCAATCGATTCCCGCGTTTTTAACAATCTGAAGCTGGGATTTCAGTTGACTAATATCAGCAGCTAAAATGGATGGCGCTATTTTTATCATTTAATTTCATCCTCTAATTTTTCCGGTAACTGGCTCACTAATAAATTTATCGTATCTCCTTTTGTCACTTCCATTTCGGGTTCCAGAGATTGATCGATCACAGTCTCCGGTAACAAGTCCGGCTCAATTTGAAAACTGACTGCTCCCAAAGTCAAGCCTGACTGAAGAATAATCTTTTTCGCATCAGGCAAACTTCTGCCAATCACGTCCGGAACAATGAAATTATCCGGAAATTGACCCAGGCTCACTGTAAGATCAATAACCATCCCGGGCCTGACTTCTGCTCCAGCTTCGATACTCTGTTCCGAAATCACACCCGCGTGAAAAATATCCGAATGCTCATAACGAACCTCTCCCAATACCAGGTCATATCGTTCCAGCGTAAATATGGCATTACGTTCCGAGGTATAAATCAATTTGGGCATCTCTATATCGGGCTCGCCTTTACTGACAGTCACATAAATTCGGCGTCCCTTTTTCACCTCTGAAAAAGGCGTTGGGACTTGAGACATGACTACACCAATCGAAAACTGACCGCTCTTGTCAAATTTTTTCTCTCTCTCGACAATTTTCAATCCTCTTTCTGCTAATTGCTCCCGTGCCTCTTCGTAAAACATGTTTGTCAGGTCAGGAACCATAATCTCCTGTCCGTGGCGTGTGTAAGCAGGCATAATAACCAGATCAAATAACAAATAAACAGCAAAGAGGATTAAAAATATCAGAATTAATAGCTTTGCATATTTAAACAACAATGAATCTGTTCGCATTTTTTTATATTTCCCAGTGAAAATATTTTATTCTTTTATCAGTCTGGCGGCAAATGCGCCATCCATGTTATGTTTGTGTGGTAATGTCAAAACGAATCCGTTTTGATTAACAAATTTTTCGGAAACGTATTCTGAAGCCGGATCAATTCGAACGTTTCTATTCTCTTCAAGACACCGTTCAATAACCTGTTCATTCTCTTCAGGTTCAATGGTGCAGGTTGAATATATGACAATTCCGCCTTGCTTGACCATTTTTAGCGCATTGATAAGCAGCGCATATTGAATTTCTGTTAATTCATTTATCTGCTTTAGGCTCCGTTTCCATCTCAAATCGACGCGTTTCGATAAAACTCCTAATCCTGAGCAGGGCGCGTCAACGATGATTTTATCGATATTTTTCAAATCAACTTGTCTGCCGTCTGCCTCAACCAACAACGCTTGTTTTAAATCAAGCCGCTTTAAATTCTGCCGAATTAATTTCAATCTGGAATAATTGCGGTCTACTGAGATGACCGTTCCCAAATTTTGCATCAATTCAAGCAGATAGGTTGTTTTTCCTCCAGGAGCTGCACACAAATCAGCGACTCGTTCGCCTGGTCTCGAATTTAATAATTGACACGCTAATCCCGCGCTCTCGTCCTGTATTGTGAATAAGCCCTGTTGAAAAGACGGAAAATGATTCAGTTCAGGTATTTTTTTTGCTCGAAGAAACGCTACATTCTCTTCGGATTGCACGGTGTCAACATCTAATTTGAGTAATTTTGATTGCAGCTCTGATGGCGATACTTTCGTGCGATTTACTCGCAGTGTTATTTCCGGATTCAAATTATTGGCTTCGCAAAGAGCGATGGTGTCTTCGATTCCCCACCGGTTGATCCAGCGTTCCACCATCCATTGCGGATGCGAATACCGGACAGCAATCGCTTCTGCCGGCGATGTTTCAATGTCCGGATAATTGATGTCACGCCGATTTCTCAAATATGCTCTGAGAATCGCGTTGATTTTATTTCCCCAGTGACGTCCGCCTTTCTTTTTTGCCAGTGCCACCGACTCGTTCACTACGTGATGATCGGAAACCCGATCCAAATATGCTAATTGATAGAGCCCGATTTGCAAGATATACCTGACAAACCTGGGACTCTGTGCTAAATTACCTTTGAAGAATTGACCAATGATCCAATCCAATCTTTGGCGCCAACGAATTACGCCAAAAAAAACTTCTTGTACAAATGCCTTTTCCTTCGCGTCCAGATTAGTTTTCTTAAATTCGGATCCTAATAAGATATCAGCATAAGCGTCTGTTTTCTCGTTTCGATCCAATAGTTTAACTATCAATCCTAATCGGGACATACTATCACAATGCGTTATTTGAAATTATCACCAACTCTAACCACATTCCCTCTCAAATATTCAGCGACACTCATGGGAGATTTATTTTCCGGTTGTATTTTTTTAATAACTAAAATCCCTTCTCCGGTCGCCACAAAAATTTCATCTTTTTTAATCCTGACAATCTCACCGGGATTAGCACCTGAAACTTGTTCCGAGTGAATTTCTGATTGACAGATTTTAAATTGCTTTCCGTTCAAAAAAGTGAATGCCTTGGGATAGGGATACAAACCACGGATTACATTGTAAATCGAGTGCACATCCTTTTTCCAATCAATGTGGCAGAGTTCTTTGGTAATTTTTGGCGCTTTGGTGATTTCACCTGTCTGTTTCGTTGGTGAAGCCGTTCCCTGATCAATCAAATGAATCGTATCCATTAATAAATCAGCACCGACCACACTCAACTTATCGTGCAATTCTCCCGCAGTGGTGTCTTCCTCAATCGGCACTTTTTTCTGCAAAATCCACTCCCCAGTGTCCACTTTCTCCTCGATGAAAAATGTGGTCACTCCGGACTCCTTTTCCCCGTTGATGATCGCCCAATTGATCGGTGCTGCACCGCGATACTTCGGCAACAGGGATGCATGCAGGTTTATTGTTCCTTTCGGAGGAACAGTAAAAACAGACGTGGGTAATATTTTAAAAGCAACGACGACAAATAAATCTGCTGAAAATGATTTCAATTCATCGACAAAGCCTTGGTCGGATAAATTTTCCGGCGTCAACACCGGAACGCCCCATTGATTTACCAATGACTTAACCGGTGTGGATTTGAGTTTTTGCCCTCTACCCACCGGTTTATCCGGACCAGTCACTACCGCGACCAGTTCATGCTCGCTATTGTGTATCTTTTTTAAACTGGGGATGGCAAATTCCGGCGTTCCCATAAATACAATTTTCATTTTAACCTTCGAATTGATCCTATCTGACACGATTGTTTCGATTAACCAAAAATTTTTTTGTCCAATTTTTTAAACAGCCACTGCCACCATCATTTCTTTTTCCTCGGCTGCGATCTGTTTGAGCTTTTTCTTTAACAACTGCTTTTTCAGCGAGTTAATGCGATCAACGAACAAAATACCGTTGAGATGATCAATCTCATGTTGCAGTACCCGTGCCAATAAGCCGGTCACTTTTTTCTCAACTGTCTCTCCGTCTAAGTTTTGATACTTAACAACAATCGTTTCCGGTCGTTTCACATCTTCGCGAATATCCGGCAGACTCAAACAGCCCTCTTCCATGACCGATTCTCCTTCATCAGCCAAAATTTCCGGATTAATAAAGGCAGTCGGCACACCATCATCCTCGATCAATCCCATTTCAACAACCAACATGGCGACGGACTGTGCCACCTGCGGGGCTGCCAATCCGATACCTTCCTCTTCCTGCATGATTTTATTCATTTCTTTTACTAACTGTCGAATGGAATCATCAATCTTTTCGATCTTTTCTGCCTTCATCCGAAGAATCGGGTTACCATATTTTATCACTCGTAAATCAGACATCTTATTCATTTCCTATCACTTTTGCTACGGAGGAACGAACCAATTCAATTTTTGTGTTATCCGCGATTTTCACAATGATCGTTCCTTCCTTCTCTTTAATACCGACGATCTGTCCGTGCATCCCGCCGGCAGTTACAATTTTGTCCCCTTTTTGCAGCGATTCGATCATTTTCCGTTGCTCTTTTTGTCGTTTTGCCTGAGGGCGAAAAATTAAGAAGTACATAATTGCAAAAATTAAAATAATAGGTAACCACATGCCAAGACTACTACCGCCACCCTGAGCTCCCTGTTGTGTTCCCATTGCTAATACCATTAAACTGTGAATCACAATTCACCTCCATGTTTTAGTTGATTTTTTAATTAATTTTTAACTGTTTAATTTTGTTCTACTTCGTTTCAATCAGTCTCTGAAAAATATTGATTCAAAAAACTGTTTTTCCATTCCGGATATCTGTTTTGATAAATTGCCCGGCGTGCATTTTTGACTAATTCGAGATAGAAATATAAATTGTGCAAACTTGCCAGCCGCATTCCCAATATTTCTTCAGCCTTAAATAAATGTCGAATGTACGCACGGCTAAAATTTCTGCACGCATAACATTGACACTCTGTATCAATCGGCTCAAAATCCGCCTTGAACGTCGCGTTTTTAACAACCAAGGGACCGTTTCGTGTAAAAACAGTGCCTTTTCGACCGTTGCGTGTTGGCATCACGCAATCAAACATATCCACGCCGAGCCCAATTGCTTCCACCAGATCTTCCGGTTTGCCTACTCCCATTAAGTATCGTGGTTTATCCATTGGCAAAATATCTGTGCACACGCCGGTCATTTCATACATGGCTGTTTTTGGCTCACCAACCGATAAACCACCGATCGCATAACCCGGAAAATCCATCTCTGACAGCGCTTTCGCACTTTTTACCCGAACGTGCTCGTAAGTGCTACCTTGAACGATAGCAAACAAATTTTGTTCATAGCCGAACAACGGATCGGAGCCTCTAAATGCCTCCAGACAACGCTTTGCCCAACGAATGGTTAATTCATCAGACTCGATTGCGTTTTCCAAAGAACACGGGTAAGGCGTGCATTCATCCAAAACCATCATGATATCGGCCCCCAGACTGCGCTGGGTTTCAATCACACTTTCCGGAGTAAAATCATGATACGAACCATCCAGATGCGATTGAAATCTGACGCCTTCCTCCTTTATTTTATTCAACTCGGCCAGACTAAATACCTGATAGCCACCGCTATCCGTCAAAATCGGACGCTGCCAATTGATAAATTTGTGCAAACCGCCCGCACTTCGAATCAGCTCCTGTCCCGGTCTCAAATAAAGATGATAGGTATTACCCAAAATAATTTGCGCGCCGATTTGTTCCAACTCGTCCGGCGAAAGTGTTTTGACTGTTCCCTGCGTGCCAACCGGCATGAAAATCGGTGTTTCGATCGTACCGTGTGCAAGTGTTAATTTTGCTGCCCGGGCTGCTGTGTGTTGATCTTTGTGTTCTATTTCAAATGTCAATTTTTTAGTCTATTATATTGATTTGATGAACCGGGATTCAATCAGATTCAATGATACACCTAACTAATAAAAATCTCCACCGCTTCTGCTAACTTTTTCACCGGCCGAATTTTCAGCTTGGTCTTATTTTTCAGCGATTCCGAATTTGCAGCAGGGACGACAGCACCTTTAAATCCCAACTTTTCAGCTTCAGCAATCCTTTTTTCGATGTGTGCCACCGGTCTGATTTCGCCGGTCAAGCCAACCTCGCCAATCAACACGGCGTTAGGCGTAATCAGTTGATTTCTCAAACTGGATGCGATCGCCATGGCGATGCCCAAATCTGCCGCCGTTTCATCGATCCGTACGCCCCCAACTGCGTTGACAAACACATCCGAAGTACCCAACTGAACACCCACCCGTTTTTCCAGCACCGCCAGTAGCATCGACAACCGTTTCTGATCAATACCCGTGGTATTGCGCTGTGGGAGTCCGTAATTGGACGGACTCACCAATGCCTGAACTTCCAGCAGCAGCGGACGGGTGCCCTCCAAGACACTCACCACCACGGAGCCGGGATCATCTGCTTTTCGCTGCGCCAAAAACATGGCAGAGGGATTGTCCACATCCATCAATCCGGCTTCAGTCATTTCGAAAACCCCGATCTCGTTGGTGGAGCCAAAGCGATTTTTTACAGCGCGGAGAATCCGAAAAAACTGAGTATTATCCCCTTCAAATTGCAGCAGCGTATCGACCGTATGCTCCAAAACTTTGGGTCCGGCAATGTAACCTTCTTTGGTGACGTGCCCGATCAAAAACACCGGGATATTTTTTGTTTTCGCCAAATGTAAAAATTGATGCGCGCATTCCCTGACCTGACTGATACTGCCCGGAGCGCTCTCTAAAATCTGTCGATAACAAGTTTGAATCGAATCAATGACGATTAACCGGGGATTAATTTTTTGCACTTCGTTAATAATAAGGTCAATGTCATTTTCCGGAATGATGTATAAATGATCCGAGTTAAGTTTCAGCCGATCTGCTCTCATCTTTGTCTGGGACAGCGACTCTTCTCCGGAAACATACAACACATTTTTTCCATCAGTGCCCAGGCGTGCAGCTTCCTGCAACATCAGGGTCGATTTTCCGATTCCCGGATCACCGCCGATCAAAACCAGTGATCCCGATACAATCCCGCCTCCGAGAACCCGCGTCAACTCCGGACTATGGCATTTCGTACGTTGCTGCTTGTCGTATTTAATTTGTGACAGTGCCACTGGCTTGACCGCGTCGGTTCGCGTTATGCTTTTGGTGGTTGAAGCAGGGGCTACTTTCTCTTCAACCATACTGTTCCATGCACCACACTCCGTACAACGACCCAGCCAACGGTGCGATGTAAAGCCACAGGATTGGCAAATGTACAAAATTTTAACTTTTTTAGATTTTTTTGTGACCATAATATTAAGTTTTAAAATTATCAAATATTCTCTTAAAAGTCAAGATATTTTTCAATAATTGTTTCCAAAAATAATTGTTTTTATGAATGTTAGTCAATAGATAGTGATGATAAAATCTATTTTTATAAAAATACACGTTAACTAATTTAAAAAGATGGATAAGAAATCACCAAAATCTGAATGAATATCTTGAATCCGAATCTTTTTTTTCGTATATTATTTTTTCAAAATTCATTTCAGAAAGATGTAAATTATGTGGAGGAATTTAAAATGAATAAAGCTGCCTTAATTCTTTTGATCATTCTGAGCTTTGCTCTAATTGCTGTTTGTTTTGCCGGCAATATCACGGTGACCGTTAGCTACGATGCACCAGAAGCCGGTGACATTTATCTGAAAATTTATCAACATCGTTTTCGCGCCAATACAGAAAAAACAGATTATGAACGACCCGATATTTGGACGGAAAAAGCTCAGCAGACGATAAAATTAGACGCTTCAAATCAGTACAAATTCACTGATCTCGATCCGGCACAATACTTTTTTTATGCGTGGCTGGATTCAAAGCCAAATGAAACACCTGACTTGGATCCGCCGGAACCAACTGGCTGGTACAGCTCTGATTTTGGCCGGATGGAACCGGTAATCATCGATGACGATGCGGAGGATTTTGAAATCACCATTCAACTTTACAAATTAAAACCATTCCCCAAACAGGAACTCGAGATTAAACAGAGCTCCTTTTCCTGGAAAAAAGGATATCCGGTGCTCCACCTTAAAGGGAAGCCGGAAGAATTAGGTTTTGCTCACGGCTATTTAATCGCGCCGCAAATTGTCGACTTTTTTCAATTTTTCATTTTGGAAGATCAGGTCCGTTCCGCTACGCGCTACAGGGAAAAAATTTATCCCATGCTTAAAGAGAGATTCAGCGTTACACCAGATCATCAAAAAGAGTTAAAAGCAGTAATTAAAGGGATGAAGAAAAGAGGCACTGACATTTTTATCGAGCCATTGGAAAGAGAAATGGACTGGATCGATATTCTTGCCATCAACGCGTACGGCGAATTTTGGATGGATCGGTTAGCTTGCACCCAGGGCGTTTTCTGGGGAAAAATGACAGAAGAAAGTGAGCTCAAGGGCGGACTCATCACCGGCAGAAATATGGACGGCGAATGCGATATTCGAAAATCCACGGTGATGCATTTTCTCATTTTTGCTTTTGAACCCGAAGGTAAAAAAAGATGGATCTCCTTTAAATGGCCCGGTTACATCGGCACTTACACCGGCATCAATGAGGACGGCATCTATTGCATGTTAAATTACGGCAGCCGGAAAACCGGACCGAAAACCACTGGTCATACGCCAGTTACTTTTATCCAGCGGGCAATTTTGGAAGAGGTTTCGCCGGACAATATGATCGAAGATTCACAAAAAATATTTGAGCGATTTCGCTGCAGCGGCGGAGGCTCCTGTGGTGCACCGGCAGTGATTTTCCTGGCCTCGCCCTACGTCGGACAGGAGCATCCGGCAGTTGTTTATGAGGGGAATCGGTTCGGAGAAGCCTTCCGCTATCCCGGTGAGTCGCCCACGTTTTCGCCGTACAATTTAGTCGGTTCCAATCACTTTTTTAAATACGGTGTCTCATACGATGAACCCGGTCAGGTGTTCGGACAGACGCCCTATTTTTCATCGCGTTGCCGGGCGCGGATCGCTATCAGCAAAGCGACTGTTTGGGAAAGAACCGATCATCCGGTGGGCACTGCCGAAGTTGTCGATTTTGTGAAAAGCCTGGCAGCCGGATACACGGAGCACAGCATTATTTTTCGTCCCAACGAGATGACATTCGATGTCAGTAACGACAATCTCAAATTTGATCATTGGGACGCGCCTTATTTGGATTGGACAACGTTTCGTTTTGAGGAAATATTTGAATAGTTCAGATTGGAAATTTGGAATACTGATGTTTTTGTTTTTTGATATTACAAGAGAATTTTAGGATTGATAAAGATGAATTCGAAAACCAATGGAATATTTACCCAAAATTTTATTGATCATTTCACCAATCCGCGCAACATCGGAGAAATTAAGAATGCAGACGGATTTGCCAAAGTTGGCGATCCGTCCTGCGGCGATTTTATCAAAGTATGGATCAAAGTCGAAAGTGAAATCATCACCGATTACAAATACAAGGTTTTCGGCTGTGGTGGCGCCATCGCGACAACGAGTGTGGCGTCGGAATTGGCTATCGGTAAATCCATTAAAGCAGCCATCCAATTAACTGATGATGATGTGATTCAAAAATTGGGCGGACTTCCTGAAAATAAAGCCCATTGTTCGTTACTGGGAATTAACGGACTGCGCACTGCCATCGCCGATTTTTTGATCAAGGATAATCACAAAAAATATGCAGAACGCATCAATACTTACAAACAAGCCGGATATGATATTCCAAAGCACCGGAAAGCGCTGGTGCAATTTTTAAACGTCGTTCCCAAACAGGCAAAAATTCTCGACATCGGAACCGGCAAAGGACATCTGGCATTAGCCATTGCACAAGCCGGATGGTCAGTAACCTCTGTTGACCTATCGGACAGCGAACTGTATTTTGCCAGGCTGAATGCGGTTTATTTTCAGCTCGATGAAAAAATTGAACTGCTGACGATGGATGCAAAAAACTTAAACGTCCCGGAACATTCCTTCGATGTTGTGATGTGTGCGGATTTAATGCATCACTTGCCCCAGCCGGACGCGGTGTTATCTGAAATGATCCGTGTCTGCAAACCCATTGGACGCATCCTCATTTCAGACCTGAACGAAAACGGACAAAAAATCCTCAAAAACCTATTGAAACAGGAAGGCAAGGAACATGTTCTGATGGGATGGGAAATGAAAGACATCCAAAAGTGGTTCGAGGAAAAAGGATTGTCTGTTGAATTTGTTGAGAAAGAGTGTGAGAATTTTTTAATTGCACGCCTTGATTGAGGAACGACTCTCATTTTGCCAAAAATGATAGAATCATTTATTTTCTCAAGTCACCTGAACTGCCAATCTTATTTTCTCATCAAACTGTTTAAATGTATGGTTCAGCCAGATGAAGGTGATTAGACTCGAAATAATGTCAGCAGCGGGCACGGTCA
>CAYYMH010000072.1:0-17598 GCA_964472785.1 uncultured Cytophagia bacterium
TCTATTTTTCAAGGAGCCGGTAATGTTTATCAAATTGAAAAATCGACAAACTTAAAGAAATTCGATTGTTTTTTAAAAATAAACTCGCCGACCGTGGCGCATTTTTTTGTTTATGAAGGAGAGAATATAACAGGCACGTATCGGAAAATTGCAGAGAGTTCATATCAAATTAATGAAATAACAGAGGACTTTTTTTCCTCAAATGAATTGAACGTGCAGTTATCAGCAGGGAAATTTTACTACTTAGGCGTGATTTGCACTGCAGGTGATGCCCAAATATGCCGCGCCGATCAGATGCCCCCGATTGGTTTGGAAATTGGCACAGTTCGTAGCGGTGTCGTCAATCTTGGCGGTAACCCTCCGACAGATTCAATCGAGCAGGGTTTTGACGGAATTGTGTGTTTTGTTCAGGAAATTGTGACAGGATCCGGTGATTGGTTAAAATTAGCAACAGGTTCTTACTCACTTTTGCCAAATGAGACCGATACAATTAAAATGACAATGAAAGCCGTTGCCGCTGATACCTTACAATTCACAAATATCATGATATCAAGCAATGATGCTGATCGTGATTCACTTCAAGTTCCTGTTTATTTTGCTGTCGGAGAAAATCCGATTGATCTCGTTTGTAAAATAGGCAAAGTGAATGACAGTGCTGGAAATAATGACGCAATAATTAATGCGGGTGAATCGATTATTTTACCCATTTATTTAAAAAATATGAGCATGGATAGTTTAAAAAACATCAAATTAACATTTTTCTCAGCGGATACTTTTATTTCTATAAAGGATAGTTTAGCAAATATTCCAATCCTGATCGCTGATGGAGAAATGGAGAAAGATATTTTTCAGTTTGAGGTCTCGCCAAATTGTCCAGATGATTATGTTTTGCAATTTCAATTAAAGATAGTGGCGGATAATAATTATTCAAGTGTGAAACTATTTGAGTTGAAAGTTCAACATGGCGCTCCGGCCATTGAGATTTATCCTGACAGCCTGATTGGTGAAATCGACATTCTCAATGATAGCCTTTTGATGGACATCGAAATTACAAATAACGGTTATGGTAATCTGATTTATCAATTACTGAATCCTATTCAAAAGACAGTTGAGGTGGGGACGCCGGGACCAAACTGGTGGTTGCCGCTAAAAAATGGCAATGGCAATGTATATTTTCAAATTGTTCCGATGAATCTTTTGGCTTTCCGATGTCTTTTTCAGATTAACTCTCCCTCGACAATCCATTTCTTTGTCTATGAAGGTGATTCTTTGGGAGGAGATTTTTTCCAAATAGCGCAAAGTCAAATCGATGTTGGGCATACCGGAGAGCAATGGATTGAATCGGGGGCTCTGGATTGTTCTTTAAAAGAAAATTATTTTTATCTGATCGGAACCAGTTGGACCGGTGACGCGAAGATCAGCCGCGCATTAGAAACAGTGCCTCATAATACACGAATGAATTCCATCCAAAGTGGAAGTGTTAACCTCGGTGGTGTGCCCCCTGATTCAAATGTTTATTTGGACAAATTAACCCCGGTTGTCATTGCTCAACGTTTAATTTATGGAGATGGTCTCTGGTTATCACATCCAGGCAAGATTGATACTATTTTACCATTGGGCAAAAAATTGATCCCGGTTAAATTTAGCGCGGTGGTAGCTGATACACTTTTAAACACACAGATAACGATTACCAGCAATGATCCGGGTGATGGGCATTTGTATTTGCCCGTTCGCTTGAATATTACAGCTTTGCCCGCTATTGTTCGCACTACTGATACTCTCGTGCCCAAAGAGATGGCTTTACACCAAAATTATCCTAATCCTTTTAATGCTTCAACAGAAATTCAATATTCAGTTTCAAAAGCGGATATGGTAACGATAGAAATATACAATATTTTGGGACAAAAAGTAAAAACACTTGTATCACGAAGACATGAACCCGGATTCTATACAATCGGCTGGGCTGGTAAGAATGATAAAAATCAATTAATTTCCAGCGGATTATATATTGTCATCATGAAAACACCTCATGAAAAATTCAAGCGAAAAATTTTGCTCATTAAATAAATAGCGATGTCTTGCATTATATTTTTAATATCGAAGACCAAGAGGAAATATCAGCTTATGATAAAAGGATTTATTCGATAGTAGGGGGTGCACATGTGCATCCCCGGATGTTTTCAAATATTTATTTCACTATAAGTTTTGTTTACGAACAATATAATTTATGGATAATTTAGGTTAACAAAAAAACAATAAATTTTTAGTATTATACGGAGTTATCAAATTTTTTTAGATCTGTAAGTTCAGTTGAGGCAAAGTTGGTGAATTTCACTTGATTATTTGTATTGCTTTTTGTCTTTGTTTTTTGTAATTTAATTTAGGCGATTGACAATTCGAATTATTGCTGCGATATTTATGAACCGATAAATTTGCAAACTGTGGATCTAAAACTGCCTGAGCCGGTCATAGAAGATATTGGCTATGTATCTTCTTTACTCAATGAATTTTTTAATCTCAATCAATCAATATTAAGAGCTGAGTAAAAAACTGAACTTGATCGTTTTATTCGTTTACTGAAAAAAAATATGCAGTGGAGAAAATTGAGATTAGCGTACATATTTGTGTTTTAGTTTCGAGCTGAAATAATAAAAAATTGTCGTTGAATTAAACAATGTCTGATTTAAAATATCTGGTTGAAAAAGGAATAATGCTGCCCGGTTGATCCTAAAAAGGTTTGGGTTTGAAAAGCAACTCATATTTGAATATTCCGAGGAAGCGAGAAAAAAGAACCGGCGTGTTTAATTTAAGTTGCTGAAAAAGGAAAATTAGAAGAGCTGCCTCTGATAGTAAGGTGATTATTTCTGTAAATATTTAAACCGGAGTTTAGATTCATTATGCAAAATAACACAGAACATATAAGTCCATATATCAAAAATATTATGGATTGGAAAATTAGGGAGATTATTAAGGGGTATTTGGAGGCATATACTATTTTTACCGAAAAATACCATTCAACAAGTAACAGAAACAAGATAACGTTCAGCGATTTAAGAAAGATATGCGATATTTTGTATGATGCAAAAGAAAATTACCATCTACTTTTTAAGAAGGTGTTGCATCCGAAAAAACAAATATTTGAGACAGCCAATAAAATAACACCCAACAGCCGTGAAATCAAATTCATAAATAATGTCGGGGTCTTGTTTCACCGAATTATGGTCGCACGTGAATTGAAATATATTATTGATTATTATAAAGAGGATAGTGACTGGTACGAAGAAAGCAAAATATCGCTGGCAACAAATTTGAGAAAGATTAACAAGTTGTTTGCAGACGGTCTTGAAATTTTTATTGCAAATTTAAACAATTATACGGATAATGTTTTGTTAGTAACATATTTTCTGGAAAACCGAAAGCTTATTGAAAAAATATTTCAAAATAAAATAGAAAAATTTATTTCACTGATGGATCAAAATCGATCGATTGAAGAGATATACTTGAGCGTTGCAAAATACTATTTAGAAAGCGGATGGATTGTCAAAGCTAAAGGTATTTTGAAATTCATTATAAAAAAATGTCCGAAACATAAAGAAGCTGTTAAGATACTTAAATCTATGAATCAATAGTAACGGATTTTAAAAAACGATGGTTTACTTCACTTGGGAGATGAAATGGGATTTCAACCCGATTTTGAACAAACAAAAACCGCATTAAAGGGAGGACAACCGTCCCGCGTACCTCTTTTGGAGTTGGCTATCGCTGATAAAATTAAAGAAAAATTATTGGGAAGACCGATTAATGACGTAAGAGATAAAATAGATTTTTTTACCAAAGCGGGTTATGATTATATCAGAATTGCACCGAAAATTAACATGAACCCTGACAATGTCAGACCCAAAGAGGGTGATCGAATTTCCGAAGACACAGCAGACACGACGACCAGAGAATGGCATGCCAGTGGGCAGGGAATTATCACGACAATCGAGGAATTTGAAAAATTCCGTTGGCCCAAATTAAGTGAAGTCGATTACTCTGATTTCGAAATTGCGCAGCACAATTTACCGGATGGAATGAAAATCATCGGACAGTATGGTGATATTTTTACCTGGGTTTGGGATTTTATGGGATTTGAGACGTTCTCCTTTGCTTTAGTGGATAATCCTGAACTTGTTGAGAAAATGTTTGATAAAATTGGCTCTATCGTTCTCAATCTGTTCGAAAATATCGTCACCTTTGATAATATCGGTGCCATCTTTTACAGTGATGATATTGCAATCAATACGGGATTATTTATTAAACCAGATGTGTACCGAACCTATCTATTCCCCTGGATGCGAAAAATCGGTGCCCTGTGCCAAAAGCATGATTTACCGTTTATCTATCATACCGATGGAAATATTTGGGAAGTGTTGAATGATTTAAAACAGTGCGGTATCGATGCGTTGCAACCCATTGAACCACAGGCAATAGATATTATTGAGTTAAAAGAGAATCGAGGAAAAGATTTTTGTCTGGTAGGTAACGTGGATGTCGATTTATTGTCAAGAGGTCGTCCTGAACAGGTAGAAAAAGAGGTCAAACGATTATTGAAATTTGTCGCACCCGGAGGAGGATTTTGTCTCGGATCAGGAAATACAGTTGCCGACTATGTGAAATTTGAAAATTATCTGACCATGATTGAGACGACTCGAAAATACGGAAAATATCCCATCACCATCAACGATTGAGGAAGATAATGAAAGTAGGTTTCATTCAATTTGATGTTAAGTTCGGCAATAAAGAGCGAAATTTAGATTTAATAAAGGGCATTATTACAAACGAGAAAGCTGACTTATGGGTTTTGCCGGAACTATGCAATTCCGGTTATTTGTTCGAATTACATGAGGAAGTTGAAAGATTGGCTGAACACATCCCTGACGGAGAGACCACAGAATTATTTTCACAGTTAGCCGCTGAAAAGCAAACCATCATTATTGCCGGTTTGCCTGAAAAATCTGATAACCAGTTTTATAATTCCGCTATTATCGTTGATAAAAATGGGCTTGTCGGCGTTTATCGAAAAATCCATTTATTTAATGAAGAAAAAATGTGGTTTCAACCGGGGAATTTGCCCTTTCAAGTGTTTGAGATTGATGGTGTTAAACTTGGGGTTATGATCTGCTTTGACTGGATATTTCCTGAATCGATGCGAACACTCGCTCTAAAAGGTGCTGATATTGTCTGCCATCCGTCAAATTTGGTCATGCCGTATTGTCAAGATGCAATGGTAACGCGGTGTCTGGAAAATAGAGTGTTTGCCATTACAGCCAATCGAATTGGTACAGATGTTCGGGAAAACAAAGAATTGGGATTTACTGGAGCAAGTCAAATTACTGACCCCACTGGAACGATCATTTATCAAGCGGACAAATTAAAGCAGGAAGTCAAAATTATCGAGATCGATCCAAAGCAAGCTCGGAACAAACAAATTAATCCATATAATCATCTGATGAATGATTTAAGACCTGAAATGTATCAAACGAATAAATGAATTTAGCCAGCTATTACATTGAGTTAAATAAATGTTTGGGTGAAGATTTTTCAGAATATGAATTTGATGAGCGGGGCATTCCACTCACCCGTTTCCACCGAAAGAAAAATTGGAGACACAATCCAATCACCGTGTCGCAGTATGCACTTTTTCATTTTAATCAAGATAAAGAGCAAAAAAAATCCCACTCAAAAGATATTTTTTTAGAACAGGCAAACTGGTTAATTCAAAATGCTGAACAGGGACCAAAAAATACTGCTGTTTGGTATTATTTATTCGATCTGCCTTACTATGGTTTGAAATCACCCTGGATTTCAGGAATGGCTCAGGGGCAAGCGCTGTCAGTTTTGCTCAGGGCTTATCAACTCACCAAAGATAGCACTTTTTTAAAAACAGCAGAATCGGTTTTGCCCATTTTTGAGATAGATGTAAATAATAATGGTGTTCAGGGACATTTTCCGGACGGCTTGCCTGTCATCGAAGAATATCCGTCGCTTAATGTGTCCAGTTGCGTTTTGAATGGTTTCATTTTCGGCATTTTTGGGTTGTACGATTATGCAATTTTTACAGAATCGGATTTGGCGAAGAAACTGTTCAACAAATATCTTCACAGTTTAGAAGCCAATTTGTTTCGTTACGATAGTGGATACTGGTCATATTATGAGTTGAAACAGCCGCTGAGATTGGCATCAAAATCGTATCACCGGATTCATATTGAACAATTGAAAGCTTTGCGTAAAATTACGGAAAAAGAGCTATTCAAAAATTATTCGGACCGTTGGATTGCTTATCAACATTCTTTCAAATCTAAATTCATGTGGTTGATAAAAAAAATAATTCAGAAAGTCATTCATCGAATTTAGCGATGATGTTTTTTAAAGGGAAATTGATTTGAAGAAAATGAAAAAATACATTTCTCTGATTTTTTCTAAAATTTTTTGGTTTCAGCTCCGGCAGATGATCGCACTGTTTTTTACGGATAATATTTATGGAATCAAACATCTCGGTGCGTGTGGCAAAAATACCAATATCCGTCCCTCGGCATCGTTGGCGAATTCAAAGAATATTTTCATTGGTGAAAACGTACATGTGCAACGACATGTTTATATCTGGTCGGGTGAAAATTCAAAAATTATGATCGGTGATAATACGATTATCGGGCCTGGAACGTTTATCACTTCAGACAATCACGGCGTTGAAAAAAATCAATTAATTCGCGATCAACAAGGGATTGAAAAAGATGTTAAAATTGGTTCTGATGTCTGGTGTGGCGCCTATACCATTATTTTGCCGGGAGTCACAATTGGGAACGGAGCGGTCATTGCTGCCGGATCGGTCGTTACAAAGGATGTCATGGCTTATACAATTATTGGCGGAGTTCCTGCAAAACAGATTGGAGAACGAAAGTAAATTTTCATGGCAGAAATCAGGCTGAGAAAATTTCCCTATCCCTATCAAGCGGCGCTGTCGATTTGCAGCGACATCGATGGTACATCGTCGGAGAATTTTTTGACTATCCATAAATTTTTAAACTCAACACAACCCACAGAGTTGGGTGATGGCTTAGGATTGCAGATTAGCGATTCCTTTTGGATGTACGACAAGCCGGGAATCTCTGAATCTGCCTTTTCCTATTTTGCTGATCTGTCGGGACGGGAATCTGAACAGGCGCCTGTGATCAGGGAGCTTATTAAAGCGGGTATTTTAGACGTGATGCACGGTTATGGTAATTTTGCCAGTCCGGCTGATTTTTCCAGAAATTTGGCTAAAAAAGCATTGGATGAATTGGATCGGTACAATTTAAATTTGAAGGTTTGGACGAATCATGGCGGCATTGAAAGTGTGCAGAATATTGGAAACGCCTCATTTGGAATGGGAGACATAATACTAAGTAGCCGCTCAAAAAATGCGCAAGCTGCGCCTGATTTCTATCATGCGGATTTATTAATGAAATATGGGATTCATTATTACTGGGACAGCGAGGCGTCGCTTTCACAAATTGTCGGACAGGACAGAACGTTCGGTTTTAGCGAAGCATACTGGACCAGTCCTCTCAACCAAAATCTGAAAATGAAATCTAAAAGCATCGTTAAGGCGATGTTGAGTTTTCTTGATAAACTATATTTTAAATATAATGAAACCCACTTTGTACCATGGACTCCGCTTAATAAAACAAATAAGCTAATTGAACAAGATCAATTAAGAGATGGTCATTTAATTTATAAATTTACGCGTTTCGGAAATGGTCGCTTTGATTGGGCTGATGATCTGGATTACTTACTCAACGACAGAGTTTTACAACGATTGCTTGAAAAAATGGGATATCTTATTTTATACATTCATTTAGGAGACCGAAAGCAACAACAAAGCGCAAAACCATTATCGGACAGCGCTGTTAAAAAATTCAAGCAGCTTGCTGAGTTGTTTTTCGCTGGTAAATTATGGATTGCAACAACCAGTCAATTGCTTACCTATAATCGGGTTTTTCATCATTTGGATTGGGATATTCAGGAGAAAGAGACATCATATCATATTCAAATTAATGGACTAAAGGATCAACTTTATGCCGACCAATTAAATGAAGCTGATCTTTCGGGTTTATCGTTCATTGTCCCAAATGATCGGAATGTAAAAATTTTTTTAAATCAACGTCCGGTTGATTTTCAAATCTTTAAAAACCAGGGCAGTTATATCGCACAAATTCCCTTAAAACACATTGAATGGCCGCTGTCATGACCAATAATTCAATTTTTAAGTCACTTTTGAAATTAACCAAGCATTCGGCAATTTACGGTGTTGGTCATGTGCTGACAAAATCTCTTGTTATTTTGCTTTTACCGATCCATACCAATTTTGTCAATCAGGCTGAATATGGTATCGCAACACAACTCTTTGCATTTTTAGCTATTGTGGCGATTATTTATTCTTATGGTTTAAATACTGCCTTTCTTCAATTTTATATTCGAGAAAAGGATTTTGAGAAGAAAAAACAATTCTTTGCCACAGCATTTCTTTCAACTGCTTTTTCATCAATTGCTTTCTCAATAATAATTTTTCTCTTTCGAGAAGGTATAGCAGATCAACTATTTAGCTCTGTCCAATACAGCTATCTCATTGTTTACAGTGTTGGCATTCTTTCAGCAGATGCGCTGGTGCTGCTTTCTTTCAACATTTTAAGAGCTGATGAACGCTCCGCGACCTTTGCCACGCTCAGTGTATCAAACGTTGCCATAAATTTGGTATTCAATGTCATTTTTGTCGGTGTCTTGAAGTTAGGTGTAAAAGGTATATTTTTGGCTAATCTATTTTCATCAACAATAATTTTTATCCTGTTATTGCCCTTGACTTTAAAATATTTGGTTTTGTCATTCAGAAGTACCATTTTGATCAAAATGTTGAAATTCGGGCTTCCCTTTATCCTATCAACGTTATCCGTTGTTGTCATCAATTCGGTTGACCGATTTTTCATTAATAAATATCTGGGATTAGAGGCAACCGGAATTTACGGAGCGGGGTATAAACTGGGACTGGTTATTAAATTGTTCATCAATGCGTTCCAGTTTGCCTGGCTGCCATTTTTTATGTCGATTGCAGATCAGGAAAATGCGAAGCAGATATTTTCAAAAATTTTCACCTATTTTGCTCTGATTTGCAGCGGCATATTTTTAATCGCGTCTATGTATATCAATCAGATCGTTCGCATCTCGGTCTTTGGTTTTACAATTTTCGGAAAGGCTTATTGGAACAGTACGCAAATCGTTCCGGTTGTGTTACTTGCATATATTGCTTACGGATTTTATATAAACTTTATTGTTGGCATATATCTAAAAGAGAAGACCAAATATCTGGCGCTGATTACATCCATTGGCGCTTTATCGAACATTGTTGGGAATGTTGTTTTAATCCCTGCATTCGGATTAATGGGGGCTGCTTTTGCAACTGCAATCTCATTTATCATTATGGCAATTTGTATGTATTTTACTTCTCAAAAATTCTATCATGTGCAATATGAATTAAATCGAGTGGCACAGATAATTCTGCTTGCATTTTTCGCTTACATGCTTTATACTTATGTTAAATTTATACCGGTAGAAATATTAAAAGTGAGCTTGATTCTGGCATACGGTGCCGTTCTTTATTTGTCAGGATTTTTCCAGCCAGTTGAAATAAACAAACTCAAGCAGGTTATAAAAGGATTTTTATGGCGAAGTTAGTTTTAGTGAACCATTGGTCGCCGGGTATCGGCAATAATAAACCACCGCTCGGATTAGGTTATCTGGCGTCATATTTGAAAAAATATTTGGACTTTCACGACATTGCGATTGTAAATACAGGCGATAGAACATTTCAGAAAATTGTTGCTCATCAACCTGATATAATCGGCTTTACTGCTTATACAGCAGGGTATTACGATGTTCTAAAATTAATGCAGCAGGTGAAAGAGCGATTGGACGTTCCAGTTTTAGCAGGTGGTCCACATATTACGTGTTTGCCTGATAAATTGTCAAAATTTACGGACATCGGTTTTATCGGTGAAGGCGAACAGACGTTGCTCGAATTGATCCGGCTTTACTTGGATAAAGAACAATTGAGTCCGGGCGATTTAAAAAAGATCGATGGTCTCGTCTTTTGGGATAACGGTAAACTTTTTAAAACCAACCCCAGAGAATTGATCAAGCCACTCGACCGAATTCCTTTTCCTGATCGGGATTTATTTGATATGGATTACTTTTTGAAGCCGAGCCAGATATTAATGAGCAATGAGTATATCCGCGGTACCACGATGCTCACTTCCAGAGGCTGCCCCTTTCATTGCATTTATTGCCATGTTTCTGCAAAATGGGGAAAGCCCAGACTTCATTCACCGGAATATGTGGTTTCGGAAATTGAGCATTTGGTGCGTGATTACCGGGTGGAAGGAATCACGATGAGTGATGATCTGTTTGTCAGCAGCAAAACTCGAATCGAAAAAATAATTAACTTGATGCGGCAGAAAAAATTATTGGGAAAAGTTCGTTTTTTAGTTGACTTACGCGCAAATATGGTGACTGAGGAACTCATCAAAATGTTAAAACAAATGGGGGTTGCCAAGGTGGCGCTCGGACTGGAATCCGGCTCCGAACCCATTTTGCAATACCTGAAAGGCACAAATGTCACAGTTCAGGATAATATAAATGCTGTCAAGATTTTGAATAAGTACGGCATTGGCGCCTACTGCTGCTTCATGATCGGCGCACCTCCCGAAACAAACGAAGACATTGAGAAAACGCGTAATTTGATTAAAAAAATTCTGGACATGGACACCCGGAATTTCTGCCAGTTGACTGTGACAACACCATTGCCGGGTACCGAACTCTGGGATTACGCGCTTCAAAAGAGATATATTAACGAAGATGTGGATTGGCGGCAATTTAGTTTAAGTCCGCTGGTCTCGAACAGAGAAGATTTTTATGTCAATGAGCATATTCCTTTTGATGAATTCCAGAAAATTGCTGAAGAGACAATGTCGCTGGCCAATAGCCGGAGATTGAAATCGATTCTTTCCAACTTTTCCTGGTACTATGTAAAGCGGATTTTGACAAATCCGAAACTGGCGATTAAAATTTTAAGAGATTATATGACCCATTAATAAAAAGATTCGATGGCAAAAGTAATTTTACATATTGATATGGATGCGTTTTTTGCGGCAATCGAGGAGCTGGATCATCCGGACTATCGGGGAAAACCCGTTATTGTGGGCGCTGATCCCAAAGAAGGAAAAGGACGGGGTGTGGTTTCCACCTGTAATTATGAGGCAAGAAAATACGGTGTCCACTCAGCAATGCCAATTTCACAGGCTTACAAACGGTGCCCCCATGCTGTTTATCTTTTTCCCAGAATGAAACGCTATGTTGCATTTTCAAAAAAAATACATCAGATATTTTATGAATTCACGCCGCAGGTTGAACCGATTAGTATTGATGAGGCATTTTTAGATGTAACCGGTTGCATCCGTTTATTCGGAGAGCCAATTGAAATTGCAAAGCAAATTAAAAAGCGCATTAAAGACGAAACCGGATTAACTGCGTCTGTTGGAATTGCCCCAAATAAATTCGTCGCGAAAATCGCGTCCGATCTTGAAAAGCCCGATGGATTGGTACTTGTTTCAGAGAATGAAATCACAAAATTTTTATGGCCTTTGCCCATTAGTAAAATGTGGGGTGTCGGAAAAAAGACGGAGCAAAAATTAAAAGTAAAAGGCATTGATACCATCGGAAAATTAGCCCAAATTCCTCAGTCAAAAATAGTCAAAGAAATGGGCAAGGTGGGTCTTCATTTTTGGAAATTGGCAAACGGATTGGATGACCGCGATGTTGAAATTGAACATCAAAGAAAGTCGGTCAGTCTGGAAAACACATTTTCCGAAGATGTTTCAGATGAAAATAAAATTGAGGAAACCATTTGCGCTTTATCCGATAATGTAAGCCGCATTTTAAGAAAGAAAAAATATCAGGGAAAAACGGTCACCCTCAAAATCCGATTGGAGGATTTTTCAACGTTTACTCGCGCCCTCAGTCATCACGAATTTATTGATTCTTCGAAAATGATTTGTCAAACCTGTTTGAAACTTTACCACGATTTTGACCGGCAGGGGAAAAAGGTCAGATTGTTAGGAGTCGCGGTGTCAAATCTGAATATCAAACACGGCGCTCAACTCGGTTTCTTTGACAAGATCGAAAAGGAGAACGATCAATTGGATAGATTAATCGACACGGTGCAAAATAAATTCGGCGCTGGGATGATTAAAAAGGCGAGTCTGCTGGATCAGCATTCGAGACGAATTGATGAAGGGGATATTAAATCGAAATAACACGCGACATTATCGTTTCACTTTTCGCACGCTGACGATTTTTTCGATGATTTTTGTGTTTCTCTATTGGTTAATTGATTTAAAAAGCAAGCAGCGCTGGACCTTTTTTTTCAAACCGGTTGGTTCTAATCCTTTGTTAGCGTATATCTTACCGTTCATCGTTTATGCGATACTTGGTATTTTCGGCATCAAGTTTCTGGCGGAATACGTTAATTCGGGTATGCCAGGTATTTTGCGTTCACTATTTTTCTCCGTTGGCATGATTGGATTCACCATCGTTTTAACTCGCTTACACATTAAATTACATTTGTAAAATCAAAGGGAGTTTATGAAGTACAAAATTTTTTTTTATTTCTCACTATTTTATTGATGTTACATTCCCCAATTTCAGCCAACGACGATCATAGATTAAACGCAGCCGGAGAGCATGAGTTGACGTTTAATTTTTCTGATCTCACCAATGGTTTGTATTTTTATCAATTGAAAACAGAGCGGTTTCAAAAAACCAGACGGATGTTGATTTTGAAGTAATATTTTGGAAAAAAATTTGCCACGGATTAACACGGATTTTCACAGATAAATAAAAAAATCAAAGTTAGATATTTAAAATCTGTGTTGATCCGTACAATCAGTGGCAAGAAATCAGGCTATTAAATATCTCAAAATTAACTTGATTATCATGTTAAAAATGAATAACTTTAAGCCTTTAAAAATAATTGAAAAGAGGGCAGCAGTTTGTCGATAAAACGCATTCAGGTGTCAGCGCCGGGCCGGATTTGTCTTTTCGGAGAACATCAGGATTATCTGAATTTACCGGTCATTACGGCAGCTATTGATTTGAGAATTCAGATTAAGGGAAAACAGCGTGCTGATCGCATTTTTAAACTCCGGATGCCGGACATCAACCAAACAGACGAGATCAACCCTGACAGGCCAATCGAATATCTTCAGGAACGGGATTATTTGCGCAGCGCTTTGAACGTGTTGTTGCGGCTTGGCGTTAAAATTCCCTGTGGTTACGATTGTGAGATTCGGGGAAAAATTCCCATCAATTCCGGCACCTCCAGTTCATCAGCACTGATTGTCGCCTGGATTAAATTTTTGTTGGCTATCGCCGGTGATAAACGGGCTGAAAATCCAATGATGATTGCAAAATTGGCGCATCAGGCAGAGGTGCTCGAATTTCAAGAGCCCGGCGGTATGATGGATCATTATGCCACCAGCGTTGGCGGTATTTTATTCATCAATTTTGAAAATGGTGTCACAGTTGAAAAGCTGCCACAGCCGGAAGGTCGTTTTATTTTAGCCGATTCGAAACAAGCGAAAGATACCAAAGAAATATTGGGACGGGTAAAAGGCGGTATTTTTGAAATATTGGATCAGGCAAAACATTTCTCCCAATTGACACTGAAAGCGATGACCCTATCTGATGCAAAAAAATTGTCAAGCAAATTGCCCAAGGAGCGGCAGAAACTACTGCTCGGGACGATTAAAAACCGGGACATTACACGGCAGGCTTACGATTTATTTAACGCAAAAAAAATCGATGCCGTCCAGTTGGGGAAATTGCTCAGTGAGTGTCAACAAATTTTAAGAGAGGATTTGAAGATTTCGACTCCAAAACTTGATCGAATGATTGATGCAGCGGTTAAGGCAGGCGCCCACGGTGGTAAACTGAACGGCTCCGGTGGCGGTGGCTGTATGTTCGTCAATATTTCGGATCGGGCGGAACAAATCATGCAAGCAATTGAACAAGAAGGGGGGCAGCCTCATTTAATCAATGTTGGCGATGGCGTCCGAACTGACTTTTGTGAGTTTGAATGATTATTTGAAAAGAAAAGGTAAATTTTAACTCAGCCACAGTTCACAGATTTTGCCTGATTTTTTATCTGTGTTGATCAGTGCAAATCAGGAGCTAATAAAATTAGATTGAAATCAAAATGAAAAAATACCATAAACCACTCCAATCCGTTTTAGTGAAACCTGCCGGTCCGGACTGCAATATGGCGTGCACCTATTGTTTTTATTTGGAGAAGTCAGATTTATTTCGGGAAACACGGGTGCATCGAATGAGTGAGGAAATTCTCGAAGAATTGGTTCGCCAAATGATGACACAAACCCAGTCCAACGTTTCCTTCGGCTGGCAGGGCGGAGAACCAACGTTGATGGGATTGCCATTTTTTGAAAAAGCAGTCGAATTTCAGCAAAATTACGGCAGGAATCAAATGGTCGGAAACGGACTACAGACGAACGGCATTTTGATCGATAAAGATTGGGCGAAATTTTTAGCCGAGTATAAATTTTTGGTTGGATTGTCATTAGATGGCCCGGAGCACATTCATAACCGCTACCGGATAATGCCAAGCGGAAAAGGAAGCTGGAACAAGGTCGTTGACAGTGGCAAACGAATGCTGGATGCCGGTGTCGAAGTGAACGCGCTGACAGTGGTGAATGATTATTCGGCTCAATTTCCCGAAGAAATCTATGAATTTCATCGTGAAACGGGCTTGAACTTTATGCAGTTTATTCCATGTTTGGAACCTGATGCGGTAGATCACAGAAAACCTGCCCCGTTTTCAGCAAATCCTGAAGCGTACGGAAAGTTTTTATGCCGAATATTTGACTTATGGAAACAAGACTTTGTGGACGATGTGCCAACGACTTCGGTACGTTTGTTTGACTCATTGTTTTATACCTACGTAAATATGACTGCCCCGGAATGTACTTTATTGCCAGAGTGTGGCGTGTACGTAGTCGTCGAACATAATGGTGACGTTTATTCCTGTGACTTTTTCGTTGATCCGGAGTGGAAATTGGGTAATGTCCAATCGGATATTTTAGTTGATCTCTTAAACTCACCGCAGCAGAGTGAGTTCGGTAAAATAAAAAGCAAGCTACCGGAAATGTGTCGAAACTGCAAATGGTTAAAACGGTGCTGGGGTGGTTGTCCCAAAGATCGTTTTGTTTCCGGCTCTGTGGAAAATCTTAACTATTTCTGTCAATCCTATCAAATGTTATTCGAACATGCGGACGATTATTTTAAGCAATTAGCTAACAATTGGATAAATAAACAGCAAAACGAGATCGTCCAAAAGCGACAGGAAATTCAAAATGCAGTCCGAGACGGAAAAATTTCTGTTGGGAGAAATGATCCCTGTCCCTGCGGCAGCGGCAAGAAATTTAAAAAATGTTGCGGGCAGGATTTATAACTCTTTCAAATAGTATAGAATCTCTTATAAAAAACAAAAGGTAACAGATGATTATTGAAGCGAGTTCTTATGCGAGAGCGGGTTTGTTAGGTAATCCCTCTGATGGTTATTTTGGAAAGACGATTTCGATTATTCTGCGTAATTTTGGCGCTCATGTGGTGTTGTATCAAACGCCGGAGCTTCACATTGAGCCTCAGGTTGAGGATAAGACAACGTACAAAAACATCAACAATCTTGTCGAGTCGGTGAATCTGATGGGCTATTACGGCGGCGCCAGACTTGTTAAGGCAGCGATCAAAAAATTTTATGATTATTGTGCAGAAAATAACCTCAAGCTGGAGAGTAAGAATTTTACTATTCGTTACAATTCCTCGATACCACGGCAGGTCGGATTAGCCGGGTCGAGCGCGATTATTACTGCTACGATGCGAGCATTGATGAGATTTTATCAGATTGAAATCCCGATTCACATTTTACCCAGCGTCGTTTTGTCAGCAGAAATAGACGAGTTGGGTATTAGCGCCGGTTTGCAGGATCGGGTAATTCAGGCATACGAAGGGTGTGTGTTCATGGATTTTAATAAAGAGTACATGGAAAAGCATAAAACCGGAAAATACGAGCGGCTCGATCCGAAGCTGCTTCCCAAATTGTATGTTGCTTATAAAACCGATTTAGGTAAAGTTTCCGGAGCAGTTCTAAATGACATCCGGGTTCGTTTCGAAAGAGGCGACAAAAAAGCTGTGGAGACATTGAACCAGATCGCTGATTGCGCTGAACAGGGCAAATTGGCGATTCAAAACAGAGACACGAAAAATTTGAACAAACTGATTGATCAAAATTTTGACTTGCGAAGAAAGGTGATGAATATTAGTGAAAGTAATATCGAGATGGTGGAAACCGCCCGAAAGTGCGGCGCATCTGCCAAATTTACCGGCTCCGGTGGTTCGATCATCGGCATTTATCAAAGTGAAGATACACTTTCAAAACTGATTGTGGAATTGAAAAAAATTAAAGCGAGAGTGATTAAACCCTATATTATGTAAGGAGAAGATGACGTTATGGTTAGAAAAGCAGTGATACCCGCAGCCGGGCTCGGAACAAGATTTTTACCGGCAACAAAAGCTCAACCCAAAGAAATGTTACCGATCATCGACACACCAACTATCCAATACGTGGTTGAAGAAGCGGTGTATTCAGGAATTGAAGACATTTTAATTGTGTCCGGCAAAGGCAAGCGGGCAATCGAAGATCATTTTGACAGGAATTTTCAACTGGAATTTTTGTTGAAAAATAAAAACAGCAGCAAGCGGCTGACAGAAATTCAGCGAATCTCGGACATGGCAAACTTTCATTTTGTCCGGCAAAAAGAACTAAATGGTCTGGGTGACGCCATTTTTCAGGCGAGACTGCACATCGGAGATGAGCCGTTTGCGGTGCTTTTGGGCGACACTGTTGTTGATTCGACCATTCCGGTGACCCAGCAATTGATCGATATTTACGAGCAGTACAAACAGTCTATTTTAGGCGTGGAGATTGTTCCCAGGGACAAAGTGTCACGCTACGGCATCATTGGCGGTGAAAAGATCAGCGACCGGATTATGAAAGTGAACGAACTGATCGAAAAACCGTCGGTTCAAAAAGCGCCGTCCAATTTGGCGATTGCCGGTCGATATATTTTAACACCGGAAGTTTTTACTGCTATCGAAAAGACACCAGTGGGGAAAAATAATGAAATTCAATTGACTGATGCGTTGCGTATTTTGTTAGGCCGGGAAAATATTTATTCTTACACAATCGAAGGAAAGCGGTACGACATTGGGAATAAAATGGATTATCTGAAAACAACGGTTGAATTTGGTTTAAAACGGAAAGAATTCGCTGATGAATTCAGGCAGTTTATCAAAGACATCGTTGCAGAGGAGGAATGATTTTTTTTGGGTTCAAGGTTTAAGGTTTTGGGTTCAGGGTTTTGGGTTCAGGGTTTTGGGTTCAGGGTTTTGGGTTCA
>CAYYMH010000073.1:0-17512 GCA_964472785.1 uncultured Cytophagia bacterium
ACTCGTACAAATCAGGGCGATTTTAATGATGACTCGGCTGATTATGATTTAATAGAAGATTTAGCCTTTACCTGGGATCATGACCATCTCGGACAGGGGGGGTGGAGTCCGGTCGGCGTCCTCGGATATGCGTTTTTGGAAAGCCCCGGAAATCCGTATGATGGGATTGATAATGACGGTGATGGTAGTCAGTTTGGCGGTCCCACGATTTCCGAAGACATGTTCATTGCACGCACCGTTAATATTGGTGATCAAATTGTGATGATTGACTATGATTCCTATGAGCGGACAGTTATGGAAATGCCGGCAGAGGGAATAACCTACAAGGCTTACGGAGAAACATATACTGTTCAAGCCGGACAGACAATAAGAGAAATTCCGCATGATAATATTGATAATAATTTAAATGGAATCATCGATGAAAACAATGGCGCTGTTATCGGAACGGCTCCTGATACGACACGGGTTTATCTTTACACCGGTTTAGCCTACATTGACTATATTTTAGGAATCGGTATGGACAATCCGCTTATCGATGAAAGAAGAGATGACGGAATCGACAACGATAATGACTGGGACCCGTTGTCAGACGATGTTGGGTTGGATGGTAAACCCAATACTGGAGATACTGGTGAAGGCGATGGAATTCCAACCAGTGGTGCCGGAACTGATTTCCCCGGCGAGCCGAATATTGATAAAACGGATATTGACGAGTCTGACATGATTGGTTTGACAAGTTTTTACTTCTTCAAACCATTTGATGCGGTACCGCTGCATGACGACAACAGAATCTGGCGTTATATGAAACCCGGTTATCTGAACGCATCTATCGAAAACGCAGATGCAGATTTTCAATTCGGGTCCGGTTATTTCCCGATGAGAGTCGGTCAGACGGAACGTTTTTCAATTGCCATGATTTTTGGAGACGGAGGCCGTAAACCGTCTCCGAATAGTGATCTTTATCGAAATAAACAGTGGGTTTCTGAAGCATACAATGAGAATTATAATTTCGCACAAGCACCATACACTCCTACATTAGTGGCTGTTCCCGGGGATAAAAAAGTCACCTTATACTGGGATGAAATTGCAGAGGAATCGATTGATCCGATTACCGGAAAGGATTTCGAAGGCTACCGGATTTATCGCTCGACAGATACTCAGTTTAGAGATATGACGCAGATCACCGATGCATTCGGTTCGGAAACATTCATGGAACCGATTGCTCAGTTTGACTTGAAAAATGAGTATGAAGGTTTTATTTACACAGAACGAAATCCGGATAACTCAACCACCGATCATCAGGTAGTGCCGGTGAAGGGGGTGCAGTTTTGGTTGGGCAGCAATACAGGGTTGAAACATACTTTTGTTGACGAGAATGTTAAGAACGGATTTACGTATTATTACGCAATAACTGCTTATGACCACGGAGACCCGCGTCCTGAAAAAATGATTCCGCCAACGGAATGTGGTATTCAAATTTCAGTGGATGCATCCGGCAATATTACTAAAGGTAGAAATGTTGCCATTGTGACTCCGGAGGCACCCATAGCCGGTTATGTTGCCGCAGATATTGATACAATTCAGGCGGTATCCGTTTTAAAACCATCCGGCAGCTTTACTTACCGAATTATTGATCCGGCTCAAATCAAAGATCAACATCGTTATCGCATTACCTTCGAGGATACGACGCGAGTTGGCGGATTAACAGAAGGAGATACATTATCCACCAAAAATTGGACACTGGCAGATGTAACAGATGAAAATACGGGGATTATTGATACACTCATTGACCGCAGTCAGAAATTGAGTCCGCGGGATGAATTACCAGTTGTCGATGGTTTTCAATTGAATATAAATAATAGCAAGTTTATCCAAATTGATCGAAACAAGAGCCGGTGGAGTCGGGATAGCCTGTACACGATTTCATTCAAAGTTTTCAAATTTGGCTTTGTCACCGGTACGATGTTTCCCTCTGACTACAAAATCACTTTTTATGACGAAAAAGTCGATACATCGACCTACTTGAAAGTCAGGAGGGTGGATTTAAATCCGACGCCGGTGAATTTCAAAGTTTATAACATGTCAACCTCGAAATATATTGATTTTGCGTTCTGGGAAACACACGGAGATGACGGAATCTTTTCGTCGGATTATCTTAATCAGGATTTAATTATTTTATTAGAGAAAAACGAGAACGATTCACTGATTGTGACATGGGAATTTAAAACAGTGTTTGATGAACGACTCAAAGCGCCTACCGGTGGGGACACAGCTTATGTTATTCTCTCCAAACCATTTCTCTCATCAATGATGCTTGAATTTACAACAGAAAAAGAGTCCATCGATGATGAATTAGCCAAGTCTCAAATGGAGAATATCCGGGTTGTTCCCAATCCCTACATTGTGACGAATAGCTGGGAACCGCTTAATCCATATACCAGCGGACACGGCCCGCGTCATTTGCATTTTATTCATCTGCCCCCGCAATGCACCATTAAGATTTTTACCGTGCGGGGTCAGTTGGTGGATGTGATCGAACATCAGAGCATTACCAGCGGTGACAATATGAATATCTGGAACGGAACCGAAGTGTGGGACATGCTGACCAAAGACGAGTTGGATATTGCTTATGGAGTTTACATCTATCATATTGATGCCGGAAAATACGGAGAGAAAACCGGAAAATTTTGTGTGATCAAATAAATAACGCAAAAGGAGTTACACAATGAAAACAAGATATGTAACGATCATTTTGGTTTTGCTGATTATCATACCGCTTCAGGCGCAGGATCAGGTGACCAAAGTCGGGACAACCGCAGCCGGGTTTTTGAATATTGATGTTGGCGCCAGAGCCATCGGCATGGGAAGCGCTTTTGTCTCGGTTGCAGATGACGCGACCTCGATGTACTGGAATCCAGCGGGAATAGCTAATGTATTTTCCAATGAGGCTGTTTTTACTTACAGCAACTGGATTGCTGATTTGAGCTTCAACTATGCAGGAATTGCCATTCCGTTGCCATTCGGAACAATTGGTGTTAATGCTGCCTTTCTGACCATGGGTGATATGGAACGCACAACGGTCGATTTTCCTGACGGCAACGGTGAGATGTTTTCTGCAGGTAGCTATGCCTTCGGACTTGCCTATGCCCGGGGATTAACTGACAGGTTCAACATCGGTTTTAATTTTAAATATATAAGCGAGTATATTTACAATTCTTCTGCCAGCGGTGTTGCTTTTGATATTGGCACACAGTTCACAACCCAGTTCAATGGTTTGAAAATCGGTATGAGTATCTCCAATTTTGGGACAAAAATGAGAATGGAAGGCCGTGATCTGATTGCGCAGTACGACCCCGATCCAATCATAGCAGGTAACAATAACAATATAAACGTCTTGTTAAAAACCGAGAGTTACGACTTGCCATTGTTATTTCGTGTTGGGATTTCGATGGATTTGTTAAGAGGCAATGAAAAAAATAATCTGATTGTTGCGGTAGATGCATTGCATCCCAATGATGATGTGGAGTTCGTGAATTTAGGTGTCAATTATGTTTTTAACGACATGTTTTCGCTCAGCGGTGGTTACAAGACACTGTTTGCTGAAAATTCGGAAGAAGGATTTTCATTCGGTGGTGGTTTGTACTACAATTTGATGGGCAATTTGAGATTCAAATTCAACTACGCATTTCAGGATTTTGGTGTTTTGAAAGACATTCAGCAATTTTCGGTTGCCCTGGAATTTTAAGCAGTATCACGTGTTAAGTTTACATAGATTATGTATTTCAAATTCGATTGGTTTATTTTAAATTAAAAACGGAAGATAAAGCGATGCGTGAAAAATTTGTTATTTTTATATTGTTATTAATATTTAGTCTGATTATAATCACCTGCCAAAAGCAGCCGGAGATTAATTATGCTGTGCCGGAATGGGCAAAAAAAGCGGTTTGGTATCAAATTTTTCCCGAGCGTTTCCGCAACGGTGACAAAACGAACGATCCGACAACTGCCGATATTATGGGCGCCTGGCCTTTTCATGATTCCACGAAAATAGAAACCGTACCCTGGACTTCAGATTGGTACCAATTGCAACCCTGGGAACAGGACGGAAAAGGATTTTATTATCATGCCCAGAGGCGTCGTTATGGCGGCGATCTTCAAGGTGTCTTGGACAAGCTGGACTATCTGGAAGAGTTGGGAATCAATGCGATATATTTTAATCCGGTTTTTGAATCACCATCCCTTCACAAATACGACGGCGCCAGCTTTCATCATATCGATGATAATTTTGGACCCAATCCTGCCGGCGACAAAGCGATCGTAGCAAAGGAAATTCCGGATGATCCAACAACATGGCAGTGGACTTCCGCAGACAAGCTGTTTTTAAAACTGATCGATGAATGTCATCGAAGAAATATTCTCGTTATCATCGATGGTGTTTTCAACCATGTCGGACTCAACTTTTTTGCATTTCAGGATTTAAAAGAGAAACAGCAGCATTCGAAATATAAAAATTGGTTTACAATCAAATCATGGGATGACCCTGACACAGAAAAGGACGAGTTTATCTACGAATGCTGGGCAAACGTGAAAAGTCTTCCGGAAATCCGGGAAGATAAACATGGTTTTGATAGCGATGCCTGGGCGTATATGCAAGCAGCAATCAAAAGATGGATGGATCCCAATGATGACGGCAATCCGTCAGACGGAATTGATGGCTGGCGTTTGGATGTAGCGGATAAAGTTACTCGTGCTTCCTGGGTGAAATTCAGAAAGTTCGTTCGTTCGATTAATCCGGAAGCCTATCTCACCGGCGAAGTCTGGTGGGAGGATTGGCCTGAAAAAATGTTTAATGCCGCACCCTGGTTAAAGGGCGATATGTTTGACGCGGTGATGAATTACCGCTTTGCGGCGTCCGCAACAAAGTTTTTTATTAATCAGGAAAACACGATCAGTGTCTCGCAATTTGATCGTGAGCTGGAGCAGGTGCGGTTGGAATACCCGCAGGATGTGAATTACGTTTTGCAGAATTTAATGAACAGCCACGACACGGACAGACTGGGTTCAATGATTGTGAATCCGGATCGAATTTACGGACACATGAACACCCTGCAGGCGAACAAAGCTTACAAAGTTCGTAAACCCAGAGCAGATGAGTTAAAAATTCAAAAATTGATCGTACTGTTTCAAATGACATATTTGGGTGCGCCAATGATTTATTATGGGGATGAAGCGGGCATGTGGGGCGCCAGCGATCCGGATGACCGGAAGCCGATGTTATGGCCTATGCTGAAATATGATGATGAAAAAAGTCATCCGTTCGGATTTGAGAGACCGCAGGACAGCAATGCCTTCAATGTCGATTTGTATAATTATTACCGGAAGTTGATCAAAATTCGGAAAGAACACCCGGCTTTGATGGTGGGTAGTTATCAGACCTTGATTAAGGATGATGAAAAACAGATTTATGTTTTCCGACGGGAATATTTAAACCAGAAAATTGTGGTCGTCCTTAATAATTCAGAAAAAATTCAAAATCTGGAATTGAATGTTGGGGACAAGCAGTGGATGGATTTAATCAGCGGAGACCGATTTTTGGCAGTCGAAGGGTTAATCAAATTGAATATTGACAGCAAATCCGGATTGATTTTATTAAAAGGTCAGGAAGCGAAGTTTGCCCATTTGGATTAATGAAACCGCAGAGACGCGGAGGGCGCAGAGAAAAAGATATAAAAATAATGACTAAAAAAAAGGACAGTGTTGATAGATAATTTTTATAAACGTGCTTTAAAGAAAATATTTTATTTATGGATATTTTCAAGTTTTTTTTGGTGTGACAAAAGATCAAATGAAGATTATTTCGCACGAGTGAATGGTGATAAAGTAACGATCGGTGAATTTTCCAGGCGGTTGGAATATTTCACCAGAGTCACGGGAATCAAGGATAATCTGCAGACCCGGGAAGATTTGTTGGATCAGATGATTAATGAGAAATTACTCATTCAGGAATTTAACAGATTAAAAATGGACGATTCCCCGGAATTTAAAAGAAAAGCGAACAGTATTCGTGATCAGTTTTTCCTTGATGAATTGAGAAAAAGAGCGTTCTTTGACACAATTACTGTTAATGAAGCGGAAATAAAACGATTATTTGATTTTTATAATCAGAAAGTAAGCGCCCGTCATCTCTTTGCACGGACAAAGGATGAAGCGGATAAGTTGTTTCAGGAACTGCAAAAAGGTGCTTCGTTTGGAGAATTAGCCAGCTATGTGTTTCAGGATTCATCGTTGGCTGCGAATGGTGGGTACCTGGGGTATTTTGGCAAGGATGAAATGGATCCGGCGTTTGAAAAAGTCGCGTTTTCACTACCTGTCGGCGAAATTTCACAACCAGTGCAGACAGATTTTGGATACAGTATCATCAAAGTGGAAGACAGAATTCACATTCCGATTGTTTCGGAATCCGATTATAGGAAGTCACGACCTGTTTTAATAAATGAGATTAAACGGAATAAAATTGATAAATACGCTCAAGAACACGGCAACCAGCTCGCGAACCAGCTAAATCCGGAGTTTGATCAAAGCGTGATTGATTTTTTATATTCAGAATTGTTCTTACCTGAAAATGAAGCGAATTTTGTGGTGGAGCGAGAACTGGTAATACCGGAAAAATTATTTGAAACAGTTAAAAATGACAGGGTGGTGAATTTCGATGGGGGAAACTGGACGGTGGAGATATTTTTAAAACATGCGAAATCGACTTCTCGGAGGCAGCAGCAGCGGATCAAAAATCTGGATGATTTGAAAAAGTTCATTCTGGGACTGCTTGTCCGGCAGGAATTGATCAAACAAGCTGAAAGATTGGATGTCGGAAAAGATAAAAAAGTACATCAAGAAATCGAACATGCGATTGACGGGTATATCGTGACGCACATGGTGAAAACGATCACAGACTCATCCACAGTTCCGACAGAAGCTCTTCAAGAAATTTATAACGAGAATCCCGGAGATTATGTGTTCCCGGCGGAGGCAAATATTCAAGAGATTTTGGTTGCGACTAAACAACAGGCGTATGAATTGATGGAAAGAATTCGGAACGGTGAAGATTTTTCAGAAATAGCACAGACACATTCGATTCGTGAATGGGCGAAGAATCGGGGCGGAAAACTGGGTTTCGCACCGAAAGATAAATACGGCGCGCTCGGGGACACGATTTTTGCGATGCAAGCCGGAGAAACAATCGGGCCGGTTGAAATTGAAGGTTATTATTCGATTATTAAGTTGATAAAAAAAAGGGCAGAAAGACAAAAAAGTTTCGCAGAAGCGCGTGAGCAGATCGAGCGTGAGCAACTATGGAAGTGGCGAAAAATTCACCTTCACAATTATCTGGGTGGTTTAAGAAGTAGAGCTGATGTCCGGGTGTCGCGCGACAAGTTAAGATTGCATGTGTTCAATTTGGATTAAACTGGAGGAAAAAATGATATGAAACACCGGAATTTATCGCCGGCTTTGTTATTGATTGTGTTGACATTCGTTTGCTACCAATTGATTTTTGCCGGCACAACCGGTAAAATAGCTGGTTACGTCAGGGATGCTGACAGCGGGGAACCTTTGCCGGGCGTGAATATCATAGTCGAAGGAACAACGATGGGCGCTGCTACCGATATAAACGGATATTACGTTATATTAAATATTCCTCCCGGTCGATATACGCTCATTGCGTCGATGATTGGCTATCAAAAACGAACCGTAACCAACGTGAAGGTATCAATTGATTTGACCACTACCATTAATTTCGAATTGAGTACGGAAATTTTAGAGCTTGGGGAAGATGTCGTGGTTACTGCTGAAAGACCGATTGTTACCCGCGACCTAACATCTACGGAAAAACACGTCGATGCCGAACAAATTAGGAATCTTCCGGTTCAGGAATTTTCTGAAGTGTTGGGGTTGCAAGCTGGTGTGACTGTAGATCGGGATGGTGGCGTGCATATCCGCGGCGGTCGCACGACCGAAGTTGCATATTGGGTGGACGGTGTTTCTGTGACCGATGTTTATGACGGTGCAATTTCAGTGCAGATCGAAAATGAGTCTGTTCAGGAACTCCAGGTCATCAGCGGAACGTTTAATGCCGAATATGGTCAAGCGATGTCCGGCATCGTGAATATCGTGACCAAAGAAGGCGGACAAAATTATCATTTCAATCTGTCCAGTTACACCGGGGATTACATGAGCGATAATGACTATATTTTTTATAATATTAAAAATAATGATCCCTTTGCGAATCACAATTTGCAAATGAGTTTGGATGGTCCGGTACCCTTTACTGACAATCTGAACTTTTTTGCCACGACACGCTATTATTATAATGATGGTTATTTGTACGGGCAAAATAGATTTTTACCAAATGGTGAGCCTGGTGATGATGACCCCGTTCCCATGTCATTTGATAAAAAAATCTCGGGACAATTGAAAGTGACATCAAAATTAACGCCTACCATGAAGCTCAGCGTTGGTGCCATCGGCAGCAAGATGCATTTCCGAAATTACAACCATAACTATAAATGGAATCCGAAAGGTGATGTGAAAGAATATGAGGACGGATACAATTTTTCGATGATTTTAACGCATGCGCTGAGCGATCGATCATTTTACACGTTCAATATTTCTAATTATTATAAGGAATTCCGAGAATATCTGTACAAAAATCCGCTCGATTCACGCTACCAGCACCCGGATTCGCTGATCGTGCCGTCTTATGCGTTTCATGATCAGGGAACGAATCTGCATCAATTTGAGCGGAATACCACAACATGGGTCGGGAAGTTTGACTATACAGTGCAACTCAACTCGCTGCATCAAGTGAAAGCCGGATTTGAGGCGAGGTCGCATAAACTTTATCTGGATGATTTTACCCTGGTTGCCAAACGCGATTCCTCCGGATTAGAGGTAACGCCGTTTGAGCCGGATATTTTGGAAGTCAACACACCGAATCATAACAAATACACGCAGCGACCGGTTGAGTTTTCGCTCTACGTTCAGGATAAAATCGAATACAGAAGCATGATCGTGAATATTGGACTTCGGTTCGATTATTTTGATTCCAAAGGCCGGTTTCCTGCTGATGAGCAGGATCCCAATATTTACAATCCGTTGAAACCAGAAAATATTTACGTGGATCCCATGTTAGCGGATTCGTTGTTGGATGCTCCTGGAAATTTAAAAACAGTTACGCAAAGGGAGCAGTACTGGTACAAAGACGCTTCGGCAAAATACCAGCTGAGTCCGAGACTGGGAATCGCATATCCGATTACGGAACGGGGTAAAATTCATTTTTCGTACGGACACTTTTTACAGATTCCCAATTTTCAATACCTTTACGCGAATCCGGGATTTAAAGTACCTTCCGGAACCGCTATTCACGGTCCTTACGGCAATCCGGATTTGAAACCACAGCGGACAGTAATGTATGAGATTGGCTTGCAGCAGCAATTATCCGAGAACATTGGCGTCGATGTCACCGGTTTTTATCGGGATGTGCGAAATTGGGTAACTACAAGTGTGCCGATAGAAACTTTTACTCCGGGGGTTGCTTATTCTTATTACATCAACAAAGACTATGCAAATGTTCGGGGAGTGACTGCATCGATGACCATGCGACCGGTTGGTCCGATTTCTTTTAATTTGGATTATACCTATCAGGTGGCAGAGGGCAGCAATTCCGATCCTAATGAGGAATTTTACGCGCTGCAATCATTAGCCGAACCCACCAAAATGATTATTCCGCTTAACTGGGATCAGACACACACGGTGAATACGTCATTTATTTATGCTTCCCGCTGGGGCGGTTTCACTATTCTGGGGCGCTACGGTTCCGGTTTTCCGTACACACCGGTGATTACGACTGCTTCCCGGCAGGGACAGAATCTGTCCACCGGCTTGCAGGAAAACAGCCGGCGTAAGCCGATGACGCTGACGTTTGATTTGAAATTGCATAAAAGTTTTCGATTGGGAAATTTGCGGACGATCTTATTTGCCAATGTTTATAATGTGTTTGATCGGTTGAATGAGATCGATGTATTTGGTGATACCGGTCGCGCCGGGAATACGCTGCAAGGGAAAAACATCAGTGAGAGTGAAGGGGCGCGAGTCAATACAGTTGAAGAATATTTAAACTTCCCGCATTTTTATTCACCACCCCGGGAAATCCAGATTGGCTTGGAACTTGACCTGACCAATTTATAATTTGAAATAACAGGAGAAAAAGGAATGTTGAAAAGAATTGCTGTTATATTTTTTATCATAGCTATTTGCCTGCCTGTGTTCGCTCAACACGTTCCCAGTGATGAACGCGGGAATTCCAGTTTTCGCAGAACCACGGATATAGCCGGGAATTTGGTTCGCACAACAGTTTGGAACAATGGCACAACCGGGCGGACAAAACCGGGAGATGGAATTCCGTACGAATGGCCTAAAAATACCGGAAAAAATTATTTGGCGCAGACTGGACTTATGTTTGGCGCTGAAGTGATTGATAAAGACGGAAATATCGTTCATATTACTGCGGTGCATTCACGAACCAGTCCGTCGGGAAAATCCTGGCAAATGGAACCGGTTAAGGAATACCTGAATGTGAACTCTAAAGATATTGCCAAGACGACCCTTGCTGCCACTGAAGATGATCGCTCAACCTGGCCGTCTTTCTGGCCCAATAAAATGGACGATGAAACTGACCCCGGTTGGCCCGGTTCATGGAATGGCTATTTCGGAAAAAATCAGTTTAATGCTGATCTGGAGATGTTTTACCGGATGTCAGATGATTCGTATGATAAATACAATTACTATCCCGACACGACCGATTTTACACGGCGGGGACTGGGTTTGTTAGTGGATGTAAGAGTTTTGCAGTGGTCACAGATTTTGGTGAATGATGTTGTATTTGTTTTGTACGACATTAAAAATGACGGCACTAAAGATTTAGAGAAAGCTGCAGTGACACTTTTTGTTTTTGATTTGGTCGGTGGCGATGGCGATAATAATGATGATCGATCTGATTTTGATTTGATCAATGACATTGCGTGGTGTACGGATTCGGATGGCCGCGGAAATCAAAACTTTGGCGATGACCCTGTCGGCGTAGTTGCTACGTCATTCCTGGAAACACCAGGGAATGCAGTTGACGGTATTGATAATGATGGGGATGGTGAGGACAACAGCCCCATCGTTTCCGAAGCAATGATCGTTGATGAAAATCCGACTAATCTGATCGATGACAATGGGAACGGTTTAATTGATGAAAACAAGACACATATACCGTTTGGTGACCAACCCGGCGTTGGATTCCGGGATCATATTGATAATGATAACGATGGCGAAGGGGGTAGTCCGATAGTCACGGTTGAAATGCTTGAAGGCGAATTGAACAACAATGGCAAAGATGATAATCAAAATGGTCTCTATGATGAAGATGCCAGTGATGTCGGTAAAGGTTACAAGGATAATATTGATAATAACGACGACGGTGAAGTTGGCAGTCCGGTGATTACGCAGGAAATGATTGATGAGGCAGCAAATAATGACAAGCGATTTGAAACAGAGAATGGTATCATTTTATATGATGTGGGCATCGAAGACCTTGGAAAAAAATATGCGGATGGTATTGATAACGATGGCAACGGCGCTATTGATGAAGGTATTGATGAGGGCATCGATGAGATGATCGATGAGTCCCGGGAAAATTATATTGATGATGATGGTGACTGGGATCCGATTAATGATGATGTCGGATTAGACGGAGATCCACTCAGCGTAGATCGCGGACAGGGAGATGGCGTTCCGACAAGCGGCGCCGGCACGGATCTTCCCGGTGAGCCAAATATCGACAAAACCGATGTTGCTGAATCGGATCAACTGGGATTGACCAATGTCCAGTATCAACCAGCGGGAGATTTTCACACGGAACGCGATGAGAATACCTGGCAGCGCTGGATGACTCCCGGCAAGTTCTGGGACACCAGTGTCAATTTAGTCGAAGGAGAATATGATCTGTTTGTTTCATCAGGATTTTTTCCGCTCAAAGCCGGGCAGCGCGAACGCGTTTCTATGGCTGTGAATTTGGGACAGGATAAAAAAGACGCGTTGCGTAACAAAGATATGTCCCAAAAGACTTACGATCTGGACTATCAATTTGCAAAAGCGCCGCTTGTACCTGTTTTAACAGCGGTTCCCGGAGACGGAAAAGTGACGCTCTATTGGGATGATAAAGCAGAACATTCTTTTGATAAATTCATGTTTGATATTGGAGATGAGGGGTACGATTTTGAGGGTTATCGAATTTACAAAGCAACTGATCCGGCATTTGAAGATGCATATAAAATAACCGATGCCGATGGTAACCTGACCTATTATAAACCTGTGGCGCAGTTTGATTTGAAAAACGGCATTACCGGTCTCGATTCAATGGGAATTAATGGAGCTCACTTTGATTTGGGCCAAGATACGGGATTGCGGCATTCCTGGGTCGATGAAGATGTAATCAACGGACAGTCCTATTTTTATGCGGTTACGGCTTATGACCGTGGCGCTTCCTGGGCAGAAATTCCGCCCAGTGAGACGCCGATCCCGATTACCGTGGAAACGACCGGAGAGGTAAAATTGGGCTCCAATGTCAAACGTGTTATTCCTGATGCTCCGTCTGCTGGTTATGTTTCGCCAACAATAGTGAATTTGGAACAGCCGATTGAGGGAAACACCACCGGACATATCGCTTACGATATTGTCGATCCCAGAGTTATTCCAGATAATCATACGTATCGGATTACCTTTCGCGATACACTATTAGAAGGGGAAGATATTTTAAATCCGGATACACTAACCACGTTGGATTTTTCGTTGTTTGATGTGACGAATGAGGATCAGGGACAGATCGACACGTTACTTTGGAAATGTGATAAATTAACGGCTGATGAAGAAATTTCACTGGTGGATGGATTTCGATTGATCATGGACAATGAAGATGAAATAGAGCTGAATCAGTCAAAATCAGGTTGGAACGACGAGGACATCTTCCCGCTTTCTTTCATTCCGTTTCAAGCAGGATTTTGGGTCGGATTTCCCAATCCGGCTGATTACAAAATTACCTTTGGCGAAGTGGGGATGGATTCATCGGTATATCTGAAAATCCGGCGTGGCGTGGAGCTTCAACCGAAAGAAGTCAACTTTACAGTTTACAATTTAACGGATTCCGTGAAGGTTCCCTTCGCATTTTGGGAGGTCGATGGCGATGACGGTGTTTTTTCAGTAAATTATCTGGACTCGGATGTCATCGTTTTTATGGAAGAAAATGCAGACGGTGAGTTAGCTCCCAGTTGGCGGTTCAAGGTTGTTTTTGACACACTGCACAGATCACCAACAAGTGGCGATGAAGCGACACTGTTCGTGAAAAAACCATTCCTGTCCAATGTTGTTTTTGAATTTACGACAAACGCTGCGACGGTTGATGTGGCGCAGGCCAAAAATGAATTGGACGATATAAAAGTTGTTCCCAATCCGTATGTTGCTGGGGCGATTTGGGAAGGACGCAATTTCTTTACCACAGGACGTGGTCCCAGAGCCATTCATTTTAATCATTTGCCCAAGCAATGCACCATTCGCATTTTTACTGTTTCCGGAGAATTGGTGGATACCATCGAACACAACAGCCTGATGGATGATGGCTCTGTGGAATGGGACATGTTAACCAGAGATAATTTGACAGTTGCTTACGGTGTTTATATCTACCATGTAGATGCCCCGGGCATCGGAGAAAAAATCGGAAAATTTGCCATCATAAAATAAATTACAGGAGAGTTTAAAGTGAAAAAATATAATCGGGTGGCAGTCATAAGCCTTATCTTAATATTGGGATTTTTCGCTCATGTCCAAAGCCAGGAAGTTACAAAAATAGGCACGACAGCGGCAAAGGTTTTGAGCATTCCTGTTGGTTCCCGTGCCCTGGGAATGGGAGGAGCATTTGTCTCGGTAGCGGATGATGCGACTGCAATGTACTGGAATCCATCGGGCATTGCCAGATTGAACACCAATGAATTTGTGTTTATGCACTCGAACTGGTTGGCTGATATTCGGTTTGATTATGTTGGTTTAGTTATACCTTTGGGAAATATTGGGTCATTCGGATTAAACGTCTCTGCGATGACGATGGATGAGATGGACATTACCACAGAGTACGAACCCGAGGGAACCGGTGAGACATTTTCAGCCGGTAGCTTTGTAGTCGGTTTTACTTACGCTCGTAATTTAACAGATAATTTTTCAATCGGGGCAACCGGTAAATATATCTCTGAAACTATTTGGAATTGTACAGCTTCCGGTTTGGCAGTCGATATCGGAACACTTTTTAATACCCCATTTTATGGAATTCGTTTGGGTGCGAGCATTTCCAATTTTGGACAAAAAATGCAAATCATGGGCGATGATCTGCTGGTGCAAAAAGATATTGACGGCAGCATTGCCGGAAATAATGAAAGTGTGAATGCTTATTTGGGAACTGATAAATTTGATCTGCCTTTGATGATGCGTATCGGCGTCTCGAGAGATTTTATCAATACGGAATATAGCCGGCTGGTGCTCGGCATTGACGGTTTGCATCCTAATGACAATACGGAATCCGTGAACTTCGGTGTTGAATATTCGACCTTTCACAATATCGTTGCTTTCCGGGGCGGTATCAAATCTTTGGGCATGAAAGATCGGGAGGAGAAATATGCTATTGGCATGGGCGTGAATTATTTCTTGAGTGGAGGAAAGCGTATCAAGATTGATTACACCTTTGAACAGTTTGTGCATTTAAAAAATATTCATCAATTTACTTTAGGTGTAAAATTTTAAACAAATCAAAAAAATGAATTAATCAACTTGGAAAGGAGGTGTTTTCTCTTTCTTAGAACACAGTAAAAATTAGTTAATCTAAATTGTTCGTGAATAAAAAATCTGAGGAGGTGATGTCGTCAAAAAAAATAATGAAGCTTTTTTGGTAAATTATAAACAGATAATATGTCATTTTAATTAAAAAATTGTTTTGAAAAATGGTCAAACATATTATCAAAAAACAGGAGATAAACTATGAAATTAAAGTCTACAAAATTGTTACTACTTTTAGCTATGATTATCACGATTCCCTTGATCAGTGGCTGTTTCACCATTTTATCAGTTGATCAGGTGGAAACTGCCGACGCCGGATCAGCAATTCAGGTATATTTGGAAATTCGCACTGAAGACCAAGATGCGAATCCCCATTACGGCATTGTCGGCTTGTTAATCCCAACGGACTGGGCTGTGGATTCGGTCTATTTCTCCGGTGATTTTGGTCCGGATTATTGTGAATGGCTCCATCCGGATAGCTCTGATAGCGAACCGGGTGGTCAGGTTGACTATTGGTATGATTCGCTGGATGTTAAATTTCCGCCGCCTGAAGGCATGCAGTGGATGGTCTATGAATCATCAACACCTTATGCTTCAAATTTAGATACCGGTTATGTTGATCTTTACATTGATATGACTGTTGGCAATACTGGTGGTGATTATAACATTGGTTACTTTGTATCAAACGCTGCATTGGATTTTTCAGACTCAACGTACTATGATTTTAATTGGGACAATCCAATTACAGTTACTGGTGCTGCCGGAAATAATGTAACTTTTCAATGTGACATGAGCATCAAACAGCGTGAAATGGCATTTGATCCTGCTGGCGGTGACATTGTGGTCGTCCGTGGTTCCTTTAATGAATGGGGCGGTAATGATCAGCAGTTAATGGATGCTGATGAAGATACGATTTACACTGGTACTTTTGATGTTGGTACCGATCCCACAGTAGAATATAAACACGTTATTCACCAAGCAGATGGTACGGATGTGTGGGAAAGCATTGCAAATCGTACTTTCGATAACACCGGAGATCAAACGTTACCGGTAGTCTATTTTGATGATGATGACGAATACACACCTCCAGCAGATGTGATGGTGACATTTCAAGTCGATATGAGCATTAAAATGCGGGAAGAAGTATTTCTGCCCCCGGAAGATATCGTCGTTGTGCGCGGTAATTTTAATAACTGGGGTGGTAATAACGAAGAATGTACCGACGCAGATTCTGATAGCATTTTTACAGGCACATTCAATATCGGCAGCGAACCGACGATTTACTACAAATACGTCATCCACAAGGAAGACGGAACCGATATGTGGGAAGATAATGTCATTGACAATGAAAATGGTAATCGTTACTTTACTAACACAGGTACAGACCAGACATTGCCGGTTGTTTACTGGGATGATGACGATGAGTTCAGCGGCGTAAGCAAAGAAGGAGCGATTTTGTTTACGGTGGACATGGAAGTTTGGGAAGATGCCGGATTTTTCGACCGCAACCTGGATTCTCTGATGATTCGCGGTGGATTTAATGGTTGGGCATCTGGTGACTTCCTGGAACGTTTTCCGGGTACGGCGATGTTTGAAAAGATCATGCCTGTTTCCGATATTGTTGGTAATGAGATTTATTACAAATACTACATCAAATATGCTGACACCACCAAGTGGGAAAATGAAGACTGGGGCTATGAAGTGCCTTATACTCAAGGCGGTGGAAACAGAAGTATTGTTTTCGAAGGTTTACCAGATCAGGAAGCACCCATTTCGTATATGAATGACATTCCCCATGGTGGCGTTATTCCGGAAGGAAAGACCATAACGCTGACATTTAATGTGGATATGAATCCGGCGATGACGGCTCCTGTTCCGTTCAATCCGGCAACCGATACGGTGACATTAATACCACAAGATCCGCACTGGGCTATTGGCCAGGGAATTGAGCCTTACACTGAAGATTTGGCAGAATTCACGGACACAGATGGTGACGGCATTTATACCGGTTCTTTTGATATTCACGGCCCCACAATTTATGGTATGGAGTATGCGTTCAGTTACGGTGCAGATGGTATTACCGAAGGTGGTGGATTTGATTATGGTCGCTATCGCACGCGCTACATCCATCCGAATCCTGACGGAACTTTCCCGGATGCATGGACATTCCCGACTGACGTATTTACGGAAGATCCTCCATTGGATGTAGAAGAACCGCCGATTGCTGTTGCTGTGGATAAGTTGGTTAAGGGAATCGAACGGCCGGAGAATTTTCAGTTAGGTCAGAATTATCCCAATCCGTTTAACCCGACAACCACGATTAGTTATTCGGTACCCAAGTTCAGCCATGTGACGATTAAGGTTTACAATATGTTGGGTCAGGAAGTCCAGACCTTGTTCAGCGGTCATCGGGCAGCCGGAAATTATAATATTTCCTGGGATGCTAATGACAATTTCGGACAGGCAGTATCTGGTGGTATTTATTTCTACCATCTGAAAGCCGGCGATTATTCAGCGACCAAGAAGATGTTGTTGCTGAAGTAAGGACAAATGTCCTCCTAGTTAATTTGACAAAGGGTAAAAAATTATTTAAATT
>CAYYMH010000074.1:0-17428 GCA_964472785.1 uncultured Cytophagia bacterium
TATTACCAAATTAATCTTGCAAAAAAACGCAAGATTAATTTGGTAATAGAATAGTATTGGTAATCTTAAAATCCGATTTCGTACCCCTGGCAGGACTCGAACCTGCGGCACGCGGTTTAGGAAACCACTGCTCTATCCTAACTGAGCTACAGGGGCAGATTTTTTAGAAAGTTTCGATACACAGTTTTCCAATAATTTGATTGTTTGAATTTTTCAACTTCCCTACAATATATTTAACTTTAAAATAATTGTCAAGACTTTTTTCATGATCCTTGCTTTGCAAACGATAGAGAAAATCTAAATTTTTTATTATTATTGGCAACCTTTCGGACGGTTTAAGTGTCTATACTAATACGTTTTTGATTTATTATTCCAGAAATTCACAATTAAGCTAACTTTTTGGAGATTAAATTCAATGAATTTTGGACAGAAAATTTTCGATGAAGTGGTTTTGTTGGCAATTAGCGGTCAACTTATGGGTGGCTCTGAAACCCGGAAAATTTCTGAACAGTTGAACAAACTGCTAAAATCGGGTCACTCTAAAATTGTCCTCGATTTGGAGAAAGTGAATCGCATAAACAGTCTTGGCATCGGCGCACTCATTAAGTGGCTCCATATTTTGAGAGCTAACGGAGGTGATTTACGCTTTACAAATACGGGCTACAAAGTGCATCAGTACCTTCAAATCACCAAGCTTTTGACAGTAATCGAAACTTATGATAATCCCAGGGATGCTGTCAGCAGCTTCCAGAAATCCGTACTCTGCTAATACAGCGAAGAGCCTTTGACAGAGTTTCAACTGACAGTTTTTCCCTCTAAATATGAAAAATTACTTCTCTCCTATTTTTCCATTTGCTCGAAACCTCGTCTTTATCACATAAAACTATTCCCCCAAATTGTATTTTATTCGAATAAAATGCAATCATCATCAAAGGAAATCATCACTAAATTTTATTTTCAGTTGACATTTTAATCAGATTATTGTAAATTTGATATCGTGGATAATTCATACACTACAAAGTCTCTAATACACAAAGGCACACAACGTAATGAAAATATAAAGCCTGGCAGGCAAAGGAGATTAATCGAATCAGAATATTTTTTATGAATGCTTCTTTCACAACTTTGTGATTCTTCGTGAATTGGTGCCTTGGTGGCAAAATTTATGAATTAAACAGGATATCAAATTAAATCCCAACTTGGTAAAAATTTATATATGAAGCTTTCTGACATAATCGACATAGAGAATCAGTTTCTCAAAGAGAAGGAAATGGATTCCAACCAAATCAGGGTCAGGGATCGAAAAATTGGACGGGAACTGCAACAATTGAAAATTAAAAAGTCCCGCTATTTTTCGGAATGGTTGGAACGGGTCCGGTCATTCTCCGAGCATTCGCCCGGCTCTTTGGTGGAAACCGGGCACCAATGGCTGGGCATTGGATTAATTACCGTTGGTGTAATTGTTGGTGGTTTAACTGCGAGTTCGGTTTTGGATTACGATGGTAGCAATCCGGTAAACATCATTAACTTTTTGGCGATTATTATCGGGTTTCAGTGGATAACGATATTTTTCTTTTTGTTAAATCAGCTACCACAGCGCATAAAACATCTGCTACCATTCATTGGTGAATTTTATTCCCTTATCAGAGGATTAATCTACCACACCAGCAAATTTACCGGAAAAATTTTTCATCATCTTCCGATCAGTAAAAATAATCAATTCTTCCAATCCATCGTTCAAATCAGGAAGCAAAACCGAATATATCAAAAAATCGAAAAATGGTTAATTGTTGGATTAACACATCGTTACAGCATCGCTTTTAATATTGGCGCACTTTTAACCTGTTTATATTTAATCACCTTTTCTGACCTGGCTTTTGCCTGGAATACGACGCTCAATATTGAATCCTCAACATTTCACAAACTTATTAATTATCTCGCTAAACCATGGGCGATTCTATTTTCAGAGAGCGTGCCCAGTCTTGAATTAGTCGAAGCCAGTCGTTACTTCCGTCTCGATTCCAGGTATGCTGGAGCAACAGCTTCTGACCCTGGCGTTGTCGGTAAATGGTGGTCATTTCTGATTCTTTCACTCCTTTTTTATGGCTTTTTACCACGTTTCGTTATCTTTGTAATTTCTAAAATAAAGATAAAATTCTATTTATCGCGACCACGTCTTTACAGCGCTTATTTTGAATTTCTTTATGAACGCTTGACAGAGCCGATTATTGAAACCCGCTCACAGTCATTATCCGAAGATGATAAAAAAGTTTCGCACGATGGATTGTTCGATTTAAACTTTGAGTTTAATGACGATGAATGCACAGTCATAAAATGGGGAGACATCCGGATTTCAGATAAACAAGTCACCAGAAACATTGAAAACAGATTTGGATGTGAGATCCACAAGATTTATTCATCAGGCACTTTTGACTACGAAGCTTCCAACAGTGCTACCTTAAACAATATTCGTGCGGAAAATTCATTGTTTCCCATTATCATTTTGATTGAACCATGGGAAACACCAGATGCATCTTTGTCTCATTTTTTAACAGAATTAAGAAAGATAACGAACATTAAGCGACGCATTGTTATTCTTCTGTTAAATACCGCTCATTCTGATGACATAAAGCCACCTAACAATTATGAGTGGAAATATTGGAGTAAATTTATCTCCAAAATATCAGATCCTTATTTATACATGGCCTCAATTACGGAGAAAGCATGAACCGCGATATTCCCAAATTAGCAGTCATCGGTCGGGTGAACAAAGGTAAATCGAGCATTGTGTCCACTTTGGCAGAAGACGAATCCGTCAAAATCGACCCCATGCCAGGCACAACCACCGAATGTGATGAATATCCTTTGCGAGTTGACGATCAACCGCTGTTGGTTTTTATCGACACGCCGGGTTTTCAACAGGCGCCTCGTATGTTGTCATGGTTGAGAAAACGTGAAAAATCGGCAGCAACACGCCAACAGGTTATCCGGCAATTTTACGAGAAATATAATAATAGAAAAGATTTTGTCGATGAATGTAAACTATTAAAACCTCTTTTGAAGGGCGCAGGAATAATTTATGTCGTGGATGGCGCCAAACCGTTCAGAGAAAATTATGAAGCAGAGATGGAAATTTTGCGGTGGACAGGCCAACCCAGAATTGCGTTATTAAACCGGATCGGTGAAAATGATTATTTGAGAGAATGGAAACCTGCCTTGGATCAGTATTTTAATGTAGTTCGAGAATTTAGCGCGCATCACGTTCACTTCACTGATCGCATTAAACTATTGATGTCATTGAGAGAGATCAATGAGCAGTGGCGGGAAAATATTGACAAAGCGATCTATTATTTGGAGAAAGAACGCCACCGACGTCAGAAAAAATCTGCGGAAATTATCGCACACTTAATTGTCGATGAACTGACGTATTCTACGGAAATCAGGATTAAAGACGACGAAATTATCGAAAAATACAAGACTAAATTAGAAAGCCAGTTTCATGATTACCTGCGTGGCAGAGAGCGAAAAGCACATTTTCAATTAAAACAACTTTATCACCATAAAAAAATACAAGTTGATAAAACCGAATTGGAAAAGCCGGTGTTTGAACAGGACCTTTTCTCCAAATCAACCTGGGACAAATTAGGACTGACCCCAAAGCAACTATTAGCTCTCGGCGCAATTGTCGGATCTGCGACGGGTGGAATTATTGATGCCTTCACCGGTGGCATGTCGTTTATGACTGGGACAGTTATTGGCGGTCTTGCCGGTGGAGTTTCAGTGCTATATTTTTCAGCAAAACGGTTTACCAAAATTTCGGACATTATCCATGTTTTTCAGGGATACAAAATTATTCGCATTGGTCCTCATAAAAATCCGAACCTGCCATGGATATTATTGGATCGTGCGTTGATACATTTTAAAAATATCTATGATTTGCCGCATAGCCGTCGCGAAAATATTTCTTTACATCACAAAAGTATTGTGGCTGATTTTGATACAGCCAGGAGAAAACAATTATCAAAGCTTTTTTCATCCATCCGTAAACGATCAGAAGAGATTGAGGAACTGCAAGCAAAATTGGCGATCATTATTCATGAATTAATGAAAGAAATATAATAAATTAACCGAATACGAAATCAAGCTTAATTTACACAACCAAAATTTTCCCACTTCCCTTTCATTAAAATTATACTTGCAATTTCTGATTAGAATTATTAAACTGCTTTACGTTAGCGATTATCTTGTTTCTATTCTTGTATAAAATTGATTACAGTCTTTGAATAACTTTTTACAGACAGATTTTTTGGGAAACCTTAGCAAATCTTTTCGTACAATTGGAATGAACATTAAACCCAAAATCAAGTCGTTAAATTAAAAAAGTTGTGCTTATGAATTTCGACTCGATCACAGCTATCATTTATCTCACAATCGGAATTTTTTTATTTCTGCTCGGACTTTCAATTTACCGGGAGAATAAATCACAGCGGTTGAATCGTGTCACCGCTGCAATGATTTTTTTAGCGGCTTTAGCGCCTGTGATGGGTTCATTTGGAATTTTGATCTACAAAATGAACTCACAAATACATTTGGATTTGGAGATATTCAATCGAATATTTTTGCTCTGGGAGTTGTTCTTTCCTCAATTACTCTATTTTTCCTTGATTTTCCCGGAAGAAAAAAAAGTTGTCCGCAGTTTCCCTCAAATCATTTATTTAATTTACCTGCCCCATGTTCTTCACTTTATCGTCATTTTGTTTTTTCGTTCTCCGGAATCCATTTTATCTCTGATCAGTATTCCACAAACCGACTCGATATTGCGCGTGGTACTTCAACCACTCGCCATAATCGCAAACATAATCTTAACCGGTATTGGAGTGTTTTATGAATTTCATGTGAATTTTTTCGCACTGATCAATTTGATTTATGTGATTCTTTCAATTTATATCATGTACAAAGGATATCAAAATCTTAAGACACCGAGAACAAAAAAACAGGCAGGACTAGTGCTCTGGGGTATTCGTGTCAGTGTTGGTTTATATGCTGTCGCCTTTTTAATCCCGAAATTGTTCCCCATAAAATCATCCACTACTGTAAATTATTTTCTCACGATGATGGCACTGATAATTGGGACAGGTTCAATTGCCTGGTCTATTATTAAATATCAGTTCCTCGATATAAGTTCTCGGCTGTCAAGGAACTTTGGTTTTTCGATTTGTTCAGGTCTTTTGGTTGGCGCATATCTGATTAGTTTTTATCATCTTAAAATAAGCTTGCCGACAATTTTAGGTATCGATCTGCCAATCGTTGAAGTGATCTTTATCGTCCTGGCAATCATCTTTTTTCAACCAACAGTCAATGGTTTAAAAACACTAATCAACAATTTTTTTGGTAGAGATAAATCCGATTATCGGAATATTCTGCAAACCTTGAGTCACGATATTTTGACTATATTAGATATAGACAAACTCAAAGAAAAAATAACTACAACGTTGACTGAAAGTATGATGTTGGAAAACGTTCATATTATTACTGAAAAACAAAATGGTGATTTTGAAGTTGATTATAATAAAGATGGTGAATTCGATGCAATTAAATTTTTCAAAAACGGACAATTTATCAATCTCATGAAACATACTCATTCAGCGATTGGCTACGATGATGCAGTATCTCAATTATCTGACAGTGAAGAAATCGATCAGTTAAATAGATTAAATTGCTATCTATTGATTCCGCTTTCCCATCGAGGGGATTTGAATGGTATTTTATGTCTTGGCAATAAATTAACTCGCACCTCTTTTTCGGCGGAGGATGCAACACTGATGAGTGTCTTATCGGATCAAATCGCCATCGCTTTAGAAAATATCGAATTGTATGAAGAAAAGTTAGTCAAACAGCGGATTGTCGAAGAAATGTCTTTAGCACGTGAAATTCAGCAGATGCTGCTGCCGAGCCAAATTCCCAAAGGCAAGAACTTCGAGATATCTGCCATGAACATCCCTTCTAAAGAGGTCGGTGGTGACTATTATGATTTTATCGATTTGGATGAAAAACATTTGGGAATCGCCATCGGTGACATTTCAGGGAAAGGAATACCGGGAGCTATTTTGATGTCAAATTTGCAGGCAGCATTTAGAGCATCTGCCTGGCAATTCAGGAATCCAAATGATGTCGTAGAAAAGATCAATAACCAAATTGTTCGTACCACCTCTTCGGAAAAATATGCAACCTTTTTTTACGGTATATTCAATTCACACAAATTGACATTCAAATTTACCAACGCAGGGCATAATTTTCCAATACTAAAAAAGGCTGATGGGAAACATCAGTTGCTGAGCGACAGCGGTCTGATAATTGGTGTTCAGCCAGAATTCAAATATCACTCCAGATCAATCAAGCTAAACTCTGGTGATATTTTGGTTTTTTATACCGATGGCATCACTGAAGCGATTAATCCCGAAGTGGAGGAATTTGGTGAACACAAGCTCATCGACATCATCGTGAATAAACCTTTTTTGACCGCCGAAGATCTGCGAAATAATATTTATGAGGAAATGATGAATTTTACCAAAGGAACAGCTCAATACGACGATCTGACCCTCATCGTGCTCAGAATTTTATAAAAACCCTGTAGAAATGAGTCACTGAATTTCCTCAGGGTGATGATACTATCGAAGCAAATTGTTTTCTCCAAAGCTTCCAAAACGACATATCTTTTTAATTTAACAATTCTACCTCGTAATTCCAATCCCACTGATCAAAATATAAATTTCCTCCCCGCCATTCAACCTCTCCCCGCTGGAAGTCCACAGTTTCGGAACGATGGTGAATTTTCGCCGGATAGAGTTGACATGAGTAATCATCATTCACAATCAAACGATAGGCATCCATTCCCCCCAAATAAAACCACTTGATGTTTTCGGTATTGGAATCCAGCAATCCCACATCAGAATCAACGGGCAGCCACCCATAAGGTTCAAAATAAATTTCTCCCCAATCATGCATTCCGCTACCGCCGGGTTTAGTGGTCCAGCCGGATTGCCAGCGTGCAGGGATACCATTCATCCGGCATAACGTAATAAAGAAGATGGAATGCATGCCGCAGTCGCAGTGCATATTGCGATAGACATAATCACTGATATTATAAAATGTTGAATATTCTCTGGCAGAAGCCCAGGGGATGTTGTCATTTATAAATTGAAAAATGTTCTGTGCGATATAATAGGGATTCTCTTCTTTCCCGACAATCTGTTCATTCAATGTTTTTAATTCATCAGAAAATACGACATGGGGCGGACGTTCCTGAATGAAAGGCATGAGATCGGGGGGCATCTTTACCGGTACAACCTTTTTCGGATCGATCTCTTGAAAAACAGCATAATTTTTAAATTCAAAAACAACCTGGAATTTTGGGGATGTCCCTTGTTTTGCAATTTGCTCAAAGTAAATCGAGCGCTGAAGATAATTGTTGTTGTCGGCAATCAAGTGTCTTTGCGGTTTACAAGAAATTAACTTAACATCTGTTTGCCGATCCGGAATCTCTCTGGGAAATGGTAACCAGCAGCGGATTACTTCGCCGTCCGGCACAATATCCTTATTGACACTAAGCGTGTAAGTCACTCTGGCATGAACAGGATTGACAAACTTGTTACCTGTACGTTTCGCCGTTTCAACGATACTTTTCACATCTGCCAGTCTGTTATAAACAGGAGGTGACTCGGGCTTCTCCCTGGCTTTTTTGATTTGCTTAAGTTTTTTGTTAATACGAAATAAATTGGGCCCCGCCCATTTAAAATATCGCTTTTCACCATCGATAATTTTGTACTCCAGCGACTTTTCTTGTTCCCAACGGTTCAAATCGTTCTCTGTAACCTGTGGATAGTATTGTTTTATGTACTCGACAATCTCCTGTTTCGTTCTTACAAAATCCTTTTTAATCCGTTCCAGTCGCTCAATTTCAAAAGAAATTTCCAGCCGTTTTGCCGGTTCCAATGTCAGATTGGATGCTAATTCTTTCCGCATCAACTGCTGCGCTTTTGTAAATTCCCCCTTTTCAATTAAATCGTTAAAGATATCAGATGTTTGTGCAACTGAGATGTCTTGCAATATGAAAAAAGCCAGCACAAATAAAATAAAAATAATAATCTTCAGCGTTTTATTCAACATGGTAACTCCTCATCGATTTTGAATTAAACGACATATTTAATTGTATGATCTGGAAAATAATAATTCTAACTGACAAAATCAATTTATTTTTCAGTTTTCTCAGGCTCAAAAAAATGCGGAATACAATAAAAATTGAAAAAAAGTTAATTTTTGCTTGCTTTGTGTTGTACGACTTTTTATATTATAACCACAAATAGCATTTCAACCAAATAATTATTGCAAAAACGAGAACGACAAATGATCATTTCAAATGTTTTCCTTCGTGCTTTTAAATCTGTCTTTGAGCTGACAATTCCTTTCGATCCAAAAATTACGGTGCTCATTGGTCCGAATGAAAGTGGCAAGACTAACATTCTTAAAGCGTTATCAGCTTTTAACTTAGACGCTCAATTCGACAACTCATTAACCTGCCAATATTCTGACTATTATTATCAAAATAAGTGCCCGGAGTTGGTCGTAGAATTTTATAATCTCAGCAAGGAAAATCGTTCAAATTTAATGAAATTATCCGAACACTTCAAAACGATTGAGTCGTTCACGGTAAAAAAGGAAGGTCCTGAAATAACGGATTATAAGGTATATATCGAAGAAAATGAAATAGCAATCGCTGACATGAAGAAATTTTTGAAATATCTGCCAAAAGTTGTTTATTTCGATAGTATTCCATTAATCAAAAACAGAGTAGATTACTATAGCCTGATTGACGGCCGTCCTGGATTTACCACAGAACGTAATTTGCTCAAAGTCGGTGGTCTGGATAATTTCGAAATTTTGTTTGAAGATTCGACGAGAGGACGTCGCGCTTCAGAGGAAGCCAGTCGGGTTATCACGGATCAGATTCGCCGTGTTTGGTCACAGGAACCTTCAATAGAAATTAAATTGAATGTGAATGGAAAACTGCTTTATATTGACATATCTGACAGCACGACCGTATTCGATACTCCGGAATCCCGCAGCCTGGGATTCCGCTGGTACCTTTCATTTTATATCAATTTTTTGGCACAAACTTACGAAGCCAAATCAAATGAATATTTATTTTTAATTGATGAACCGGGTATCCATTTACATCCTGCCGGACAGAAAGATTTGATAAATGTATTAGAAGACTTATCCATGAAAAATCAGGTCATTTTCACGACGCACTCACCTTTTATGATTAATAGAAAGCATCCGGAGAGGGTCAGGTTAGTTCAAAAAACAAAAGACGGCACAAATGTTGACAGTAAGGCTTATCGCGAAAATTGGAAACCACTGCGGAAGTCGATTGGTTTGATGATCGGAGATCTCTTTTTCTTTACTGGTGACAGAGGATTCATCGTCGAGGTACCGAATGATAAATTTTCGATTAAAGAGAAATTGAAATTTTGGAACAAAGAATAATGTTGCTATTCAGCCACCGAGTCACAGAGAACTCGGAGAAAAAATCATTAAAAATTAGGACACATATTTATCTCATTTTTGTATATCAGGGTTTAGAATTAGACTGTAAAATCAAATCATTATAATAGACTCGACAAATTGATTGTATATATCCCTCTGTGTGCTCATTCTCTCTGTGGCATTCTTTAATTGCCTGAATAGTAACAGAATAATTAACCAATAAAAAAACAGGCGGTTACGTTCTGGTTACCGCCTGTTTTTTTTACAAACAATATATTCAAAATCAGAACATTTATTTTCGATGATTATTTCTTAAAGAGATGGTCCTCACCTGTTCAATTAAATAATCGACTACTAAATAATGTTTGATTTTTTATCCACTTCAGATGATATTCGATGTCTCTATCTATTCTCGGGGAATAGCATATTTTTTCATTTTGAATCTCAACGTAGCTTCAGGAATACCTAACAGCTTGGCTGCTTTCACCTGGTTACCACCAAACTTACCCAAAGCTTTCTTGATCAAATAAATCTCAATATCTGAAATGACTTTTTTAAGATTTCTGGGTTCCAGAAAATCGTACGGATGTTTTTTGATTCTAAATGGTAAAAATTCTGGCGACAGCTCGCCCTCCGGAGACATCATAACTAAATTTTGAACCGTATTTTCTAATTCACGAACATTTCCTTTCCAGTCATACTGTAAAATTGATTCAAAAATTTCTGACTGAACAGCGGGGTCCCCTTTTCCTTCTGCTTCACAGTTCTTTTTCAGAAAGTATGAAAACAGTTCAGGAATGTCTTGTTTACGATCTCTGAGTGGCGGAATCACTAACGTCAATGTATTAATTAAATAATACAGTTCCTTCTTAAATTTTCCTGATTCAATCTCGGGAAGTAAATCGTAATCAGAAGTACCGATAATGCGCATATCCAAGTTAACACTTTCATTACTGCCAACCCTTCTGACCATTTTATCGCGAATAACTTGCAATAGTTCGTCCTGATATTCGGAATTGAGTTCACTGATATTATCCAAGACAAGAATTCCATTATTCGCCTTTTCAAGTAATCCGACTGATCTCATCAACGCCTGATCACCTTCAGAATCTTCACCATACAAATCTTTTCGGTCAATTGTTTTTCCTAACGCGCCACAATTAATTTTTACAAACGCTCTGTTATATTTTGTACTGAGCGAGTAAATATGGCGTGCAGCAAATTCTTTTCCTGTGCCGGTTTCACCAATAATTAGCACATTGCTCTCAACCTTGGCTAGTTTCTTGACTGATCTTCGAAACCTTCTCGCTTCAGGAGAACTTCCGACAATCGGATTCTCCTGAACGTTAAGCTCTTTGTTGTTCATTTTGTTTTCCATGATAAGCACCTTCGTTAGTTAAAGTTAACATTTAAATTTTATTAAATTTATTTTGATCTTTTGCTGACGATCAAATACGCGTATAAAAATAGAATTAATAAGACTGCAATTAATAAGAGCACACTTACTTTTATATATTTGTCAGTGAAAAAAATGATAAACAGAGTCAAAGAGACAATTACCAGCAAAAAAAGAAAAAATCGATTAGGTAAAACTTTAATATAACTTTGGAAACGTTTTATGATTTCCTCGTATTTTGCCGTTCTGGGAATCAGGTTCAATTTATATGCCAGATTCTCAGTTAAATAATTATCATAAAATATTCCGAATTCAGTCTGCATAAAATAGAGTTTATCAATTAGTATCACACAGAAAAATGTCAGATTCAGAAATAAGAATATCTGACTGGCAACCGGCGAAGCCTTAGATATCAAAGCATAATAATTATCCCAGATGTCGATTATCAAAAAAATTAGCAGACAAACTCCCAAAAGAACGATATGTTTTTGTAAAGGCACTTTTTTACGCTTAAGATTATATGCGCCTAAAATAGCGATGGATAACAATGCCAGCAAATTCATGTAAATAGCCTTTGCAAGCAATTGATATTGACTGCTAAGTTCAAAAACAGTTTTCCATTCAATTAAAAAGCGATGATAAAATAAAAGAGAAACCGGAATCACGCACAAAAAACTTAATAAATATTTGGTGACAGTACCTTTCTTCTGAATCAATATTTCTGTGACAAGGTAGATAACAGTTACACAAATCGCAATACTAATGAGTATTTTTCGATACGACCATAAAATATAAAGAATTGTGTCATTTCCGATAGCATAGTCATTACCTATAAATATAACAACATGCCCAGTCAAATAAATAAAAGAGAGTATAGATAGGTTCAGGAAGACAAACGGATAGTGTTTCTCTTTTTTGAACACTGAAAACGATAGCAACAAGATCAAGAGTAACAGGTCGTAATTTGCATGACTAAATATTGATAATTTCCAGTGAGGAAATACCAAAGAAATTTTAGAAATGACAAAATAAAAAAACCATATTTTAAAAATGAGTAAGAGTTGTTTTTTATATCGGTTTGATGCCTCGTCCATATCACCTGAAACGTCTGAAATTCGCCGCACGATAAATTAGATAGTGACTCTGATGTTACATGCGTACAACCCGCGCTCTCTATTTTGCTTTTAGCGAAATAAATATAAATAATTATTCAGATAAAATCAAGTAATTTTTTCATAGAATAGAAAAATTGGCGATGAATGAAATAATACTATTCTTTTTAGCAGAATTGGTCGAAATATTTTATTATCGATAATTATCTTTATTCATAAAATATTGTCAAAGAACTTAATTTCAATACCTTAAATGCTTTTTAATCTCATATTTATTTTAATTTTTCTGAAGATTTATAGTCGCAATTAAAGTTTGAACTATATTACTTCATACCATAAATAAATTGAATTGTTCCATATTCATTTTTAAGATATATTATTATGGCTAATTTATTTAATAAGTTATAATTACTTTTTTTATACGTCACTAATAAATTTTTAAATTTAATTCCTACATCGGAAATTGGGACATGTTTAAATACTTGAATCAACACAGATCTTTGGATTAATTTTTGATATTTTAATGGTTTAAAGAGAAATACATCTTATTTTTAAAATTTGAAATCTCAAAATTTCATTGATTCGAATTATTAGCCTTATTCCTGCCTTTTAAAAAATCGATCATTTTCGGAACAGCTAAAGGTGTAACCTCGGGTAACATCTTGGGCATCAAATTATCCATCACTTTCGGCATCATGTTTGGCATTTGTTCTGCCATATAATCTGGCATGGGAATTCTGTCAGATACACGCTCCAGCATCGTTGGCATTACTTTGGGCATCATTCCCGGTAATAATTTGGGAAATAAAATCGGAAACATCGGTTTCATCCCTGCAAATAAAACACCTCCCAACGGACCAAGTCTTCCCATAAACTTCATCATACGTCCCATTCCAAGCGGCATGGCGTCAAGCAATTCGGGCCACATACTATCCATCAGATCGGCAAATCCTGCGGGCGTCATTAACGCGATCATCGCTTCAAAAACTGCCCATTGTTTTGCAACTTCGGGATTTGGGTCTTTAAATTCTTTTCCCAGTGCCTTACAGGCAAATGCCGCCAGGTCGTGAATTTCAACCGGTATTTCTTTTTTGTCTCTGGAAATGCGAAGCTGAAATTCGCAGCACGGACAAAGAGCGAGCACAGATTCAGCTTGATTTTCAATGGCATCATCGAGTCGAATTTTTCCGATATCTGCAGCTATCGGAGGTTCTTTGATTAAAGTCAAAACGCTTCCGCAGCAGTGTCCCTCTTCACGATTATGCTGCATTTCAACAAAATCAACGCCCGGAATCGCCTTAATCAACTCACGGGGTTCTTCGTACACACCGGACACTCGCCCAATATGACAGGAATCATGCCAGGTGACGCGTTGTTTAACTTCATGGGTGAACTTAAATTCACCCGCTTTAATCTTTTCAGCAAGGATTTCACTGTAGTGTTTTGCCTTAATGTCATATTCGATTCCTAATTTATCCGCCCAATCTTTGTAAACATGCCGCCACATCATATCACATGCCGGACAGGAAGAGACAACCGTGTCAGCACCTTTTCTTTTTACATTCTCAATATTTTTTTTCATCAGATTGATAAAATCATCCCACTTTCCGGCGACCAACATTGGGGTGCCGCAACAGTTTTCCGCATTCCCAACATAAGTAAAATCAACGCCTGCGGCATCCAAAAGTGTGACCGAAGCTGCTCCAATGTCATGTTCAACATAGGAAGCAGTACATCCGGCAAAGTAAACCATGTCACTTTTTTTATCAGGTCCGTGTTTATCCCAAAGCTCTTTGGGGAACCAATCCGAACGATTTTTCCGGTAACCTGCCCAAATGTTTCCCTGCGAGTTCAGCGCTGCACTCATCATCTCGAAAGGTGGAAACGTCATTTCTTTGTTTTCGTGGACTAGTTTTCCTCTCAGCTTCATCCAAGACGGTTCAATAGGCAAAGAAGCTGAGCAGCGAAAGTTGCAGATTTCGCATGTTGTACAAACCAGCATCGTGTCAACCATGTTCTGATCCCAATCTGCTCTGCCTTCAATATATTCGCGTAACCAGTACCACTTCCCTCTCGGTGATTGGCTTTCCCAACCTCTTCCGTAAAACTGATCGCACTCATCCACGCAATAACCACATTGCGAACAAGCGTAAGCGTACCAAGCTATGTCACCAGGAATATCACGCTTCGGTTTAAACGCCGGACGTTCGCCAACTCGGGTGATCACCAGATTTCCAAGAGGACGGGCAAGCGGTTCCAGCAAATTCGCCATTCCCAATACCCGACTGATCATCTTACCGCCAAAAACTTTATCCGGATTGAGAATGCCTTTTTTGTCAATTTGTTTTTTGAACTGTTTCATTTTTTGCATTCGCTCTTTTCCCAGAATCTGTTTCGCCCTGCTCGAAAAATACACTCCTGTGGAATAAGCCCTGCCACCGTTTCTTTCAGCAATTTTTAAAATTGTCAGAACCAGCCCAAACACTAAGTTGTAACCGAATTTCCGTTGATCGCTGGGAATGAAACCAAGCAATACGACTTCCGGCTTTCCGTCTCTGCCATTCTTGATGATAACACCTTCCTTCACCACGGGCTGGTCCACCTTGCGCTCAATTTCACACATTACTTTATTAAAACTTTCCAGTGGCACAACAACCTCTGCCGGCACCAGTGAAGGTCCCAATCGCTTGACCACCATTAACTTGAAACGTTCTTTCCACTCGTAATCCGCGATTTCCTGGCTCAGTTGATCTCCGTCATACTTATTTACAATATCAGGTAATTTCCCCATCATCTTTTCCCGATCTTTTTCCCGGAAAGCAATTGTGGCAATATACGCAGCCGGCAGCATCGGTTTATGTTCAGCCGGATGGCCATGATGCATTAATACCGGCGCCCGGTTTTTCATCTCCGCCATCCGTGGATTGATAAAAACCAGCGACCAGATGGGCAAATCTTCTTTTATCATTTCTTCAGTCGCTGCGGCTAATTTACTGGCATCCGCAAACGCGATCGAGATGACGCCAAGGTCTTCCAATTGTTTGATCTTCAACGTCACCTGACTAATGATACCGGTTATTCCCTCCGCATCTGCAATCAATTCCAAATCATCACCGTAAAATTCTTTTACCGTACCGTCCGGCATCACCACCCGTGCAAAAATTACATTTTCCGAATACCAACCAAATTCATAAGATCCAAAACCAGCACCCCCCTGAGCTAACCACCCGCCTGCAGAGGAGGACGGATAACTTGACGGATACAGTCGCAACGTAAGACCTTCGGGCATCAGTTTTTTGTCAAGCTGCTCCCAGGTGATACCAGGTTCCACGGTTGCTGTTAAATTATCCTTGTCCACACTGAGCACGTCTTTCATCATGTAAAAATCGATAACGATTCCTTTACGCGTCGGTAAAACACCGCCGTAACCAGAGGACGCTTTAGCCCTGGGCGTTACGGGTATGCTTCTCTCGTTTGCCCATTTTATTAACTTTACGAGCTGCTCCTCATTGGTCGGTTGGACCACAGCATCGGGTGTAGTATTGCCGATTAGTGGTTTGAACAATTTTGGCATCGCCGCAATATCGTGTCCATACAAAACACGTTCGGTTTTATCAAAAGTAACCCGATCTCCGAAATTTTCCTGTAGCCATTGAACATCTTTTTTCGTTATTTTACCCATTTACTTGACCTTTCGCTTTTTTGTGTTTAATGTGCGGTTTTTATTTTTTCCGAATGATTTTTTATATTCGAATCCAGCCATTTTTCCACAGCGTGATTGAGTACTTCCAATGACTGAATTAACTGTTTTCGGTCTTTCTCAGGAATAAATTTCACAATATCTTCATGGATCATCTGATGATGCTGAATAAGTTTTTTACTGATAGTGTTTCCTTTTGAGGTTAGCGAGAGATGAAATGTCCGTCGATCATTTTTACCGCTGATACGGAGGACGTAGTTTTTATCAACCAGCCCATCCACAATCCGGGTGATGCGGCTGCTGGTCAACTCCATATTTTGGGCCAGTTCTTTAACAGTAACCTCTCCCCTTTCAAACAATATTTTGAGACAACGGAACTCAGCCAGAGACACGCCAAATTTTGCCACGTGTTGTATTTCCTTTTCACTGCAATTGTTAAATAATCTGGCTGAAATTTCCGCAAGTTGAATCGCGTAGGGTTCTTGATTTTGTTTTTTCAATTTTAATATCCTATTTATTTGTTAGTATCATCTTTTGTTATTGTTAAAATATAATACAACTAATAATTAATGTCAAGAACTTTCTTGTGTCGGATTAAGAGCTGACAATCCATACTTTTTTAAAGAAAACGAGACCAAATGGTACTTTTTTGTTTGATTCAAAAAGTATGGATTATTCAATTCAATTATTTTTCTATTGAATTTAAGCGAGCATTATATTATATTATCGTTTAACAAAAAATCAGAAAAAAAATGAAAATATTTCAGTTGGTTATCGTTTATTTCACTTGCTTTATTTTGAGCTGCACCTCTCAAAATTATCAAATTCATGTCGATGAATCCTATTTGTCTCAACTTTCCGTTGCCAGCAAGCAAACCGGCTTTTCTTATTTAAACCAAATCGCTGCGGATTCATTAATCGAACTCAGTGGCTGCTACGACGAAAATAATCTGGTTTTAGAAAAATATCCCGTACTCCGTTTTTATAATCAGCAGACCGGATTAATTTCAGTACCGATTTCAAATAAATTAACGGTAAATGACGGAGCGCTAATCCAACTTCGCGGCATGCCTGAAAAGGTTCACCATCAACGTGCGTTTAATAAACAAACATCAATCTACTTTGTCATTGAGCCCGAGCAGGTGAAGGAAATTAAAAGTACAAACAAAATTATAAAAGATGTCACCAAAGAATACCAAAAAATCAGAATAAAATTACAAAACAAAATGCGCAACAAAGGATCAAAACTCAATCTCAGTCAAAAATCAAACTGGACAATTTGGTACATCAGTACACATAATCACCTACTGTTTTTGAGTCAGCAACATGATTTGATGTATGCAGCAAAAATTGAATTTATCGTCAGTCTTGATTCAGGTGAGATCGTTGCTGTATATGCTCAGGAATGGTTCAAGGGTGAAAAGTAAAAAATGTATTCGTTTGAACAATAAAAATTACCTATCAAGGAGATTCTCATGTTGAAAAGAATTAGTCTGATATTGGTACTAATCGCTATTTGCTTACCATTTTGTGTCTTCGCGCAAGATAATCCCTTGCAAGTCATAAAAATCCCTTTTGAGAATAAAAGCGAAGAAGCGTTAAAAAGTTTGTTTAGAATGGGATTAGATATTACTTCAATTAACCGGGAGCAGAAACACATTGATGTTTTAGTAA
>CAYYMH010000075.1:0-17396 GCA_964472785.1 uncultured Cytophagia bacterium
GGATTAGATATTACTTCAATTAACCGGGAGCAGAAACACATTGATGTTTTAGTAAAAAATGATGAAATCGAAAAGATTCAAAAATTAGGTTTTGACTACGATGTAATCATTGCTGACGCCGGAGAATTTGTGTGTCAGCTCAGGCAAACCGGATATTTGGATAATTTTCACAGTTATGAACAAATCCTTCAAGAATTGAATGAAGCGGCAAATCAGTACCCCCAGTTAGTAAAATTGGAAGATATTGGTGATAGTTATGAAAAAACCATCGGTCTCGAGGGACACGATATTTGGGCGATGAAAATTTCCGACAATGTTCAGGTAGAGGAGGATGAACCGGAAGTTTTCTTTATGGCGAATCTACATGCCAGGGAAATTATTACCCCTGAAATCATCATGTATTTTATGCACTACCTGTTGGATAATTACGGCACTGATGGCTATGTGACACGTCTCGTCAATACCCGCCAAATTTGGCTGATTCCGACTTCCAATCCTGACGGGCTGGCTTATGTTTTTTCCGGCACGAGTTGTCAAAATCGTAACGATCCTATGCTGTGGCGGAAGAATAAACGGGATAACAACAATAACGGCCAGTTTGATCCGGAATATGATGGAGTGGATTTGAACCGTAATTTTGGCTATGCCTGGGGCATTGACGATGCCGGTTCCAGTCCAAATCCATCTTCAAATACGTATCGCGGATCAGCACCTTTTTCCGAACCAGAAGCACAAGTTATCCGTGATTTTGTGAACCAACATAATTTCATCGTCTCCCTTTCATTTCATAGCTACAGTCAACTTTGGCTGTATCCCTGGGGATTTAAGTATGACCACGCACCGGATCACGATATTTTCCTTGCTCTGGCAGATAGTTGTGTTGCTTACAATAATTATACTGCACAATCGGGTGCTGATCTTTATTTAGTCAACGGAGATACCGATGATTGGCTGTATGGCGAGCAAACGGAGAAAAATAAAATATTCGCTTTTACACCTGAAGTGGGTAGTTCAGCAGAGGCAATAGCTGGTTGCTGGGGGTTTTATCCAGATCCCGGTAATATTCAAAAACAAATTCTCGAAAATCAGGGTCCGATGTTATACATGACCTACGCCGCCGGGGAGGAACCCTTCATTGAGCACACTCCTTTGCCGGATACCGAATTGTCAGGCCCGTATCCTGTGACAGTTCAAATTAAACCGCCTATCGTTCTTACCACTGCGGCGACAATTGATTCTGACAACGTTTTTCTTTATTTCAATGATACAGGCACTGCACCTTTTGATTCAGTCCAGATGATGGCTACCGGAAATCCTAACGAGTTCGCAGGCGACATTCCTGATCTCGGAGCCGGTAAAAATATTTATTACTACATCGCTGCTGCTGATAAAAACGGCAGAACAGGCTACTTTCCGAGAAGTGCGCCTTTGTCCGGGAAATCATTTTATGTGGGAATGGATATGGAGCCACCCGTCATTACTCATGTACCATTGTCAGCGGCGTCTATTTACAGTGAAAAAATTTTGATAAAAGCAACCGCTACTGACAATGGCGAAGTAAGTTCAGTGAAGCTACACTATCGTAAAAATACGAATCCGTTGGATTCACTGGATATGCTAACAACTGGTATTCCCGATGAATATCAGGCTGAAATCACGACTGAAAATTTGAGTTCCGTCGATTATTATGATTACAGCATTATCGCCCGGGACAATTCAGCCAATAAAAATACAGTGAGAATACCGGAACAGGGTTTTTTCAGAATAAATATCAAAAACAGTATCTTTTATGATTTCGAGACAGAAGCAATTTTTTCAGCGCAATCCGGCGGTGACTGGCAGTGGGGAGTCCCGGCATTCGGCCCTGAATCCGCTCATTCGGGCACCAAAATCTGGGCAACCAATTTGTCAGGAAATTACAGCGATCTTACTGAATCGATCCTGGAAACACCAGAGATTTCATTAGCGGATAAAGATTCTGCAAAATTAACATTTTGGCACTGGTATATCAACGAATACAGCGGCGGCACTTATTGGGATGGCGCGAACGTGAAAATTTCCGTGGATGGTGCGCCTTTCCAGATAATTGAACCAGAAGGCGGTTACGACGGAGTCATTGACGATTATAACACATTTCTGGGAGGGCAACCGTGTTTCGGTGGACCATCGAGCACTGGTAATTTTTGGCATCCAGAGTTATTTGATCTCTCTGCTTATAAAGACCAAACCATCAAGCTCCGCTTCCATTTCGCTTCGGACGGCGCAGTATCCACTGATGGCTGGTATATCGATGATGTTGAAATTCAATTTATGGAGTTAACTTCTGTTAAAAGAGAGCAAATAAAGTTGTCCAATATGCCCCAGGAATTTAGCCTTGGTCAGAATTTCCCCAATCCATTTAATCCATCTACTGAAATCAAATATGCTTTGGCAAAAGACTGTGATGTCAGTCTGAAAATATTTAATATGATGGGACAAACCATTAAAACGTTGGTCAATCAAAAGCAGACCGCCGGTTTTTATTCTGTTTTGTGGAATGGAAAAACTGATCTGAATCAACACGTATCCAGCGGACTCTATTTTTACCAATTGATAATTAAAGCGGACGGCTTGGAGCGCATTTATCATAAAAAAATGATTAAATTGGAGTAACGTTTTCATGAAGAAAGTGAGCGAAATTCTACTTGCTTTTCTGTTATTTCTGAGTCAATTTACGCAGGCAGAAAATAACCAAAAATTTGCCACCTTTGAAAAATTCGTAACAACGAAAAATGACACAATTTATAACTGCAAAATTGGCTATCGCACTTTTGGTAGAGTGAATGAACAAAAGTCAAACGCAATTCTGTACCCCAGTTGGTTTGGCGGAACCAGCGAACATCTCGCAAATCTGATCGGACAGGAGAAGTTGGTGGACAGTACACGTTATTTTGTCATCGCTGTGGACGCTTTGGGAAACGGTGTATCCTCCTCCCCATCCAACTATCGCAGTGAATCCGGAAAACCATTCCCCAAAATCACGATTGAAGACATGGTGATTAGTCAGTATTTACTTTTGACACAAAAGCTCAATATTCGTCATTTATACGCTGCGATCGGGGGTTCAATGGGAAGCATGAAGGTGTTTCAATGGTTAGTGTCTTACCCGGATTTCATTGACAAAGCAATTCCGTACGTGTGCTCTCCAAAGTTGACATCGTTTGATCTGCTCATTTTCCACACTTATTTGCACATCATCGACTCAGGCAGGCTGCACGGTGTTCCCGATACTGAGACGATGACAACTCTTCGGTTGGTGCAGGAACTACTCGCCCGGACACCACAATATCGGATCGAAAAAACATCCCGGAAGGAGTTCTCCAGCTTTTTTGCAAATTTTGAGCGCAATCCTTCCACACTGTTCGGAGTCGATAACTGGAAGGCTCAAACCGAAGCTATGATCAGCCATGACTTTACAAATAATTTTGGCGGTTCAATGGACAGAGCAGCAGCGAAAATAAAGGCTGATGTTTTCATCATCGTTTCAGAATCAGACCATTTGGTTAATCCACAGCCTGCTTTAGTGCTGGCAAAATTGATCGATGCCAAAGTTTTGCTCCTGAAAAACAATTGTGGGCATTTGGCAATTGGCTGTGAAATGGAAAAATGTGTACAAGCAATCCAACAATTTTTGGAATAATAATCAAGAGGATTTAATCATGATCGCTTATTTTAACGGAAAATATCTTTCCGAGCAAGAAATTAAAATCTCGCCGTATGACAGAGGATTTCAATTCGCGGACGGCGTTTACGAAGTGGTCCGTTTTTATGATGATCACTTTTTTCAAACTGATGCCCATCTCCGGCGCATGGCGCGCGGATTATCCGAATTGAGAATCCAGAATCTTAATGTGGCAAAATTCAAACAAATCATTCAAAATCTGATTGAACAAAATAACATTAAATACACGCAGGCGCTGGCATATATTCAAGTCACCCGCGGTGATTATTATCCCAGAAGACACTGGTTTCCTCCGGAAGGAACGCCGCCGACTATTTTTATCACCACATCATTATTCAAACCGCATCAGGACGAAATTGATAATGGCGTAAAGATTTTACTTGAGCCGGATATGCGTTGGCATCGATGCGATATTAAATCCATTGCGCTTCTGCCTAATGTTTTGGCACGCCAGAAAGCAATCGAAAACGGTGCTGCAGAAACTGTTTTCGTGAGGGACGATTATATCACCGAGGGAACTCATACGAATCTTTGTGTCCTTGATAATGGGAAGCTAATCACTCCCCCTTTGTCAAATATTATTCTGCCGGGTATTACCAGAGAAGTTGTGTTGCAAATTTGTAACCGCCTCAACATACCTTACCAGGAAAAGCCGATTCGTTCGGTTGATTTTATTAATTATGACGAGATAATGCTTGTTGGTACGACAGTTGAGATTACTCCTGTGGTGCAAGTCAACCAGGAACAAATTGGAAACGGAAAACCGGGATCATTCACCGAATCCATTCAAAAGGAATTCTATTCGATGGTGAAAAATGAAGCGGATTGAGAGGGCTATTGTGCCAAAATTAAAAGGTCAATTTAAACAAGTATTTGTTGTTTCAGGCAGTCTAACCATGTCTATTCAATAATTTGAATGCTTGTGCTAAATAAACAATTTATCATTATTTTATTTTTATGTTGCATTTTAGTAGGATATTTATTATACTTATCCTTCACAGCAATGATCAATTGCTGACAATAAATCCTAATTATTCGTTCATCAAAAACTGGGAGGATCAGTTTTGAACAAAGAACAAATCAAGAAAGCAATGGCAAGTTTAACCATTGCCGGTTTAGTGACAGGTGTCAGTTTAACAGCCGATGGATGTAAGTCCAAAACCGAAGAAGCCCCAGCTCAAAAAGAAGCCGCGGAAGATACATTGAAAAAAGGTTCCTGCGGTCAAGGATCTTGCGGTCAGGCAGTTCAGGATAGCACTAAACAGGGTTCCTGCGGTCAAGGTTCATGCGCTAAGGCACCTGAAGACACTACCAAAAAAGGTAGTTGTGGTTAAACAGTTCGGATGAGAGTCATCTCTGCCCGATTAAATTGAATTTTTAGGTACTTGAACGACCCTTTCACTGCATGTGAACGGGTCGTTTCATTTAAGATTTGGATGATTAATGAAGCAAAATAATTTGAACAATCAGTTTAAAATTTCCCGAATGATTCTCGGGGAGCATGCGTTTGAAAAAATCAGCCAATCATTGGCGGATCAATCGGTTGCTGACTTTTTGAATAAATTCAGTCCGAAACTCATTTTTCCTGATTACATCCCTGAATTGATGCATTTGGAAAACCTTTTTTTTCAAACAAAACAGAGTGATGATTCCATCCCGATATACCATGAAAATTTAATTCTAAATCCTTCATTAAAAGTGGTGCAGAGTAATTGGCAATTAGCAAAATTATTTCATTCCGATGCTTTATCAGTTCCGCAAAACAAACAGGAATGGGTGCTCATCTGGCGTGATCCGAAATCTGATTTAACAAAAATAAAAGCGGCTGACCAAAATGAATTGCTGGCAATCAAGATAATAGCGGAGGACATGCCCCTCGACCAAGTTGTCGCATCCGGTAAAACGACAAAAGGACAACTTCACGAAACGCTCACCCAGGCAGTTCAGAAAAGAATTTTGATCGGTCCCAGATCGAAAATTCACCGAAATACAGATCGGTTTCAAACAATTGATAATATCCCGATTCAGTTAATTGACAGCCCTTCGTTTACTTTGCAGTGGCACATCACGCACGCCTGTGATTTGAATTGTAAACATTGTTACGACCGCAGTAAACGTTCACCGCTCACCCTAAATCAGGGAAAAGGATTGCTGGACGATTTGGTCGAATTTTGTATTGACAATAACGTCTCCGGACATGTGTGCTTCACCGGAGGCAATCCGTTCATGTACCCACATTTTTTTGAGCTGTATCAAGCTGCTGCTGATCGAGGTTTTTCAACGTCAATTTTAGGAAATCCCACGCCGAGGAAAAAAATAAGGCGGCTGGTTCAAATCCAAAAACCTAATTATTTTCAAACAAGTTTGGAAGGATTGCCAGTCCACAATGATTCGATTCGGGGCAAAGGTCATTTTGGCAGCGTTATTGAATTTTTAGGCGTGCTGCGCGATTTTAATATCCCATCGACAATTATGCTTACTTTAACCAAAGACAACATGGGACAGGTTTTAAACCTTGCCGACAGACTGAGAGGACATGCGGACTTGTTTACTTTTAATCGGCTATCCCAAACCGGCGAAGGTAAAAATCTTCCGCTTCCGGATAAAAAAGAGTACGCTGAATTCTTGCATCAATACGTTGCAGCTGCGCGTGATAATTCGATCATTGGTTTTAAAGATAATTTGATTAACATTGTTCTAAACGAAAATCACCATAATTTATTTAGCGGTTGCACCGGATTTGGCTGTGGCGCCGCGTTTAATTTTATCGCAGTTTTGCCGGATGGAGAAGCTCATGCCTGCCGGAAATTTCCTTCTCCGATCGGTAATGTGATCAGCGACAATTTATCCGTTATTTATGACTCAAACTTAGCTCAAAAATATCGGATCGGATCTGAAAGCTGTCGAGGATGCGCAATACATTCGAATTGTGGTGGTTGCATGGCGATTACCAAAAGTTACGGACGAGAAATTTTCAGTCAAATTGATCCCCACTGTTTTATCTGATCTCGTAATATTTAGTGATGTTGACGAACCGAATATGAATCATAAAGTTTACAATGACGCAATCGCAAAACTCCGATCCCCTGAACGCGTCGAACTACTCGAAGTAGATCGTGTCGTTGATATCTGTTTATCCGGTAATTCGATTGAATCCCTGCTGGACATCGGGACTGGTTCCGGACTCTTTGCTGAAGCGTTTATCAAAAAAAAAATCGACGTGACCGGTATCGATCTGAATTTCGATATGCTATTGGCAACTAAACATTTTGCTCCCAAGATAAAATTGGTTAGAGCAATTCTTGAGATTCTCCCTTTTGCTGATGCTAAGTTCGATGTTTCATTTTTAGGACATGTGCTCCACGAGTCCGAAGATCAACTGGCTGCCCTGAAAGAAGTCAAGCGGATAACCAAAAAGGATGTATTTATATTCGAATGGCCTTACACCGAATCAACCAAGGGACCACCCCTAAATCACCGCATATCACCGTCTGAAATTATTAATTTAGCTGAACAAGCAGAATTTACTTATTTTGAAGAATACAAGCTCGATTACATGGTGTTGTTCAAATTTAATTGAGCAAGTGAAAAAGTCACGCTTTTTCAATTTTTTGATTAAAATTACCCTTTCGATTTCAAAACAAATTATTTATTAATCGACATTTTATTTAACCTGAACGATAAGTCTGCTTTTTCGAAGGAAATTAATTGGAACAATTGTTACCTTCATACGTGAATTGATTCTGAATAACATGAAAAGGCGAAAGTTATATCATTGCCCACGAAACACGCTAAAAACACAAAATTTAAATTCCGTCAACAATTTGTTTCTTTGTTTACTTACGCATTTTCTGTGGGTTGAAATTTAATAATTTTGGAGTTCTGATTTATGAAAAATTATCGCATCGAAACAGATTCGATTGGCGACATAAAAGTGCCGAAAAAGGCATATTACGGCGCTCAAACCCAGCGGGCAAAAGAGAATTTTCCCATCAGCGGGATTAGAGTATCGCGTGACTTTATCCGCGCCATTGGCATTATCAAAAGATCCTCTGCCGAAGCGAATTTGAAATTGTGTTTATTGGATGATCATATCGGCAAGGCAATTATTCGCGCCGCCAACGAAGTGATCGAAGGGAAATTCGATCAGGATTTTGTGGTAGATGTTTATCAAACCGGCTCCGGTACGTCAACTAACATGAACGCCAATGAAGTCATCGCCAACCGGGCGATCGAGATTCTGGGCGGCGAAATCGGTAGCAAAAAACCGGTTCACCCCAACGATCACGTCAATTTGGGTCAATCCAGTAATGATGTTATTCCCACATCAATCCATATTGCAGCTCTCGAAAGCGTCGAGAAGAAGCTGCTACCGGCACTGGATAAGTTATTTCAATCCTTATCAGAAAAATCAGCCGAATTTGATTCAATCGTGAAGATCGCTCGGACTCATTTGCAGGACGCGGTACCCATTCGGTTGGGACAGGAGTTCAGCGGCTATGCTTCCCAAATTGAGCACGGGATTTCCCGGATTAAAAATGTGCTGCCTCACCTTCGCGAATTGCCGTTGGGCGGAACCGCCGTGGGAACCGGTCTCAATGCGCACGAAAAATTTCTTTGTCTGGCGATTTCAAAAATTTGTTATTATACAGGATTGAAATTTGTCCCGGCGAAAAACCGGTTTGAAGCCATGGCAGCAAAAGATGCCATTGTCGAATTGAGCGGACAACTCAAAACACTGGCTGTAAGTCTAATGAAAATTTCCAATGATCTGCGCTGGATGAGTTCCGGTCCGCGATGCGGCATCGGTGAAATCCAACTGCCTCCGCTCCAGCCGGGAAGCTCAATCATGCCGGGAAAGATCAATCCGGTCATCCCGGAAGCTGTGATGATGGTCTGCGCGACTGTGATTGGAAACGACACTGCTATTGTTACCGGGGGTCAGCACGGGAATTTTGAGCTGAATGTGATGATGCCGGTTATTGCCAGACATATATTAGAATCAATTAATTTATTAGCCAATGTAGCCCGTACTTTTTCCGAACGTTGTATTGATGGCATTCAGGCAAACAAAGAACGCATTGAATCCTATCTTGAGAATAGTTTGGCGATGGTCACAGCTTTGGCGCCAATTATCGGCTATGATAAAGCCGCACAAATTGCCAAGCAAGCCTATGAAACAGGGGAAACCATCCGCGAGATTGCCGTCGAACAAAAAATCCTTCCGGAAAAAGAACTGAATAAAATTTTAAACCCGTTTCGGCAAACAGAGCCGGGAATACCGGAGTAAATTCTTTCCTTCAGAAAAAAAGCCGTTATCCTCTAAAATAAAGATAACGGCTTCTTTATTTAAATATGAATTGCTGCAAAACTAAACAATCAATTCTGCTTTTCAGTTTGCATTCTCAAAAGTAAATCTTTGAGCCGTTTTCTGACTGGCTCAAAGTTATTGTCCATTTTAAATGCTTTGATATAAAACTCTTTAGCTCTTTGCAGATCACCCGCCTCCTCATACTCCAGCGCTTGAGAAAATAAAGCAATTACCTCTGTGGATGCATCACCTTCAAAGAGAATTTTTTCTTCATTTTTTGTAATTGAGATATTTAAATTTTTTATAATCTTTTTATTCAGTTCCTGAATAATGTCAAACATTTTGGAAAGTTTATCAGTAACCTGTTCTGCTTTGACCGTAAGTCCCGTTTCTACTTCAACAATCCGGGTATCAACTCTGATCTTTTTATCCATGATAAAAAAGCTACCAAATACCAAATATTTTGCTCCGAGAAGTTTACCCACTTGCACCCCAGTCTCTTCAGAAACAACACCACTTTGTGCTAATTGCATTTCCTGAATCAACTGATTGATCTTTTGCCTTTCAACGACTTTTAAAGAACTCACATTGCTCAATTCAGTAATCATTATTTCAGCAAAGCCAGAGCATAGAGAATTATAATTATCTTTTTCCATTAAGCTATTATTGGAAAAATCCAAAATAGCGATTGTACTTTCAACTCCAAAAGAATTTGAGCAAAAGAAAACAATTAGAATTAAGATAAGCTTGAAAATCATTTTCCGAATCATTTTTTCCCTTTTCAATTAGAACCCCCATTTCATGCCAATTTGAAATTCAAAGCCATATAAATTTTGGTTGAGTCCGCCAAATTCACCATCACCGAAAAAGAATTTAAAACCCGAAAATAGATTCAGATTTTGGAGTAATTGAAATTCGCCCAAAGCTCCTAATCCAAAAATGTCAACCCAACCACGCATATATTCATTTTCAACATAAGACCGTACTTCCCCGAGGGCAGACAATGAAATTTGTTCGTTCACAGGAATTTTCAGCCCAAAATCAAGGTCTCGAAGTGTGATGTTGGAATTTTTTGGTTCAACTGCTAATTCCTGGTCAAGATCGTTGTATATTTCATTTTTTGCTTTGGATTGGTACAGCACATTCGCCCACAGTAATCCAAAGTTAAGTTGATAATGTAAACCTAATCTAGTGAGAAATCTGGGACCTGATTTAAATCTTTCTAAATCGCCAAGTTTGTCAGAGGTATAATAGCTATAAACAAAGTCTAATTTCACTCGCATCGCTTCAGAGGCAAAATAATCACCTCCCAGGTTCACTCCGAATTGGTCACCAGGATTATATTCCGAGTGATCTTTACTAAACTTGTATTTATTCCTCATCACATAATTTAGTCCTGCACCCAGCGATAATTGATCATTCACCGGATACGCGTACATCACTCCGCTAGTCAAAGTTAATCCCTGTCCAAAAACAGGCACTTGAAATTTGAATGACTGTTGGCTGATCAGCCTTGCCACTGTTAATTGAGACTGATCTAATTCGGTCACTCCGGTGGGCAAGCCAATTCCCACACTTGCCATGGTTCGCTGGTCAGGGAACATGTAAGATGCTTTAATCCAGGTATCAGACGGACCGGCAAGATTATAATCCCCAAATTGAGATAATGCCGGGAAGTGATTGATTTGCAGAGACATATTGTCCATCACCGGATAATAAACTTCAATAGGAAACGCTGCCTCAAATATCGGATCATCCACCTCATGAATTTTCCATTGCTGAAAAACCAGACTGGTTCGAATATGTCCTCCATTATTTTGACCGAACAAATAAGTTGATATCATCAAAATAATGAGTATGAAAGAGCATAGTTTTCGCATATCACTCTCCAAAAAGTTATTTGATTAAAAGTGCTTTTTTTACTGCTGTTTTATTTTGTCCGGTAATTCGAACAAAATAGATGCCCGTTGAAAGTAGATGACCGTGATCATTCGTCCCATCCCAGATCATTTTGTGCATGCCGCCACGTAATTCACCATCAACAAGCGTTTTGACTTTTTGACCAAGGATATTGTAAATATTTACCTCGGCTCTCATACGCTTCGGCAGGCTGAATTGTACTGTTGTCGAAGCGTTGAACGGATTGGGATAATTCTGATGTAATTTAAATTCCATCGGAACTAAGGGAATGTCATCTGAATTGTTTTGAATAAACTCCTCTGTCCCAATTACCAATTTATAGGGTTTAATAGTACGCTCACCAGCTTTCGCCTGAATTTTTATTTCATTATTTTTCTTTAAATCATAAGCAATGTCCTGTGACAAGTCGAACAGGTACAACTCCCAATCTTCAGGCAATTCAATGATCGATTTGAACATTGCTGTGATAACTTTCTGTGGATTTTCAATTAAATAGTCAATCATCACTTTCCAGGAATAGCCATCCTTACCCGATTTTCGAATATCTGCTGTATAAGCCCTCTTACGCTCTTCTTTAAGGCTCCATAAAGAGACATATTCACCGATTTGGGGTACCTCCATGGCATCATATTTATCAAAACCATTATTTGCATTTTTAGCAGCTCCGAACAGATTAAAATTATCAGCATATTTGCCGCATCGAACAGATGATGAAATTAAAAGCTCCAAATCCTGATACTTTGTTAAATATTTCTCAATTGGAGATAGCGCTTTTTTCAATGGACCATATTCGCTTTCGCTTTGCGCGGGAAAAACCAAAAACTGTTTTATCGCTGTCGTATCTTCATTCCAAACAAAGTAACCCATCCAGGGTTCAATGATTTCAGTTAAATAACTATAGAAAGCGGTGTCCTCTTCGGAATTGTAGAAGATCGGTTCGGAAACCAAATCTTCATCGGATTTAACCACTTCTGACCAGTAAACAGGATACGGAAACGGATTCGCGATCATGTTCCACCCATCATTCAATTCCAAAATAAAATCCTCATTTTCTGGTGTTATTCCACTTCCGGCGTCAAACGATATATCGCGATTTGTAATCAGCCAAAAAGCCTTACCGCGCTCAAATCCTTTATCATTATCCCAGAAAGGCTCCTGATACTCGATGTAAAAATCCGAAGTATCCGTTTCCAACCAATCGAATACACGCCATTTATACTTATTATACGAGCCGAATTCATCACCCAGAACCGCGTCTATCGAATTATTTTGCAATTCATAAGGCACTGAAATCATGCGATAACTTCTTTCTGTCAGCGCAAGATTTGACTGTTCTTGATTTGAATATACTCTAACAAATTCATAACCAAACTCTCCGGGACCAAAAACCGGATAATGTACGGTTCCGTAATTTGTTTCCGCCGTGAGTGAGAAATTTAAACCCCGAATATCGATAGCCTCACTGGGCAACGTAATGATGAGCGGTGAATTGTAAATTGAATCAGATTGTCCAATAGCCATCGTAACTGCAGAATTCGAACCGCCGGCAGAATACTTAAATTCTCCAGAAATGATTTCAAACGGAGTCGGAAAAATGTCAAATTCAAACTGGATATCTTCCTCGCCTTTAATTAGCGAATCTGGTTTGAAAAATGATAACTCGGCGACTTCATCAGGAGGCGGCGCCTGGCCTGTCACTGTATTTTTTATTTTTAATTCATCAATAGCACCCGCGAATCCAAACCCATCCGGTGCCATTTGATTGGCAGAGAGATAGCACTTATTGATGCTGCCGGTTGGATAAACACCTGGAAAATCATACTCTTTTGTTCCGACCAACTCGTTGTTTACGTAAACGTAAATGTAACTTAAACCAGTGACAGGGTTCATATCATACTGCACGGACATTTTGTACCAAACACTGTCTTCTACCGTAAAATCCTCAATAATGAATTGATTTTCATTTGTGTCCGAATAATAATAAACACCGAGTTTTTTAACTTCGTTAATAAATAGACCTCGACCATATTTACCATTCCCGAAATTGGACACAAGGTTTTGAACTCCTGTTTGTGTACCATAACTGTTCGCCCAAATTTCAATCGATAACGGCAGACTGTTCAAATTAGCACCTAATTCGGTGTAGGAGTTCTCACCGCCAGTAAAGCGCATTGCCTGGCCTTTAACACCATTTATCCAACTGACATTGTGCAAAATAGCGCGATGACCGTACGGAGAATTGTCATAGAGCGTATCACTGCCATTTGGTTCAAAATCCCAATTTGCTGTGACTGAATCAATTCCGATATAAGCATAGTCTTTATCAAACCACAATCTTCCCTGTAAATTGTCCCAGGGTACATTTGATCCGGGTTGATAATAGTACCACCAGAGTGCCTCAGGTTGATTCCAATTCTGATCGCCTCGTTTGATTTTTGTTTCTCCGTTTACAAATAACTCACAATCAAAACCACCAACAGGATCGTTATTGTTAGTTCGGACGTAAGCAGCAATTCTGTTTCTCCCTATATTCAGATAATTATAAATATCAAAATTTTCAACGTTCCAGTAAAGCAACTCCGTAGAGGATGATTCCAGCACAAACGTATTGTTAATGACAAGCGTAATGTTATTTTTAAATGAAATATTAATAATTGTAGAATCAGGTCCCGGATATTCGTACAAATAAATATCTTTAATAAACCAGGCTCTGTCCTCTTCATTGGTCAATACATTGGGCGTGTGATCCATTTCACCATACGCATCCCCGAATGGTGCCGACGCGTCAGCATACCAGTTCAAATTGCCCAATAGATTTTGGCCGACATTCTCTTCGGAAAATCCATAGCCATACATCCAGCCGTTAAGTTGCTCATTGTATAAATCATTCGTATAAAGCGCCAACGAACCGCTCTGATAACCGGTTGTTGTCGGATGGTAAGTGACTTGAATTGCTGCACTCCCCTCAGGTGGAATTTGCAAATTTTGGAAAGACACGCTGTAATTTGGATTATTAATAAAATAATCCGTTACATTGAGATTTGATTGACTTGATGAATTGGAAATCCAGAATGCCTGCTGTTTGCGCGCGCCTAAAATTGTATTACCGAAATAGATTTGGGAGGGATAAATAGAAGCGTTCGGTCCCCTGTATTCTTCAGCATTTGCGTTTAAATATACTGACACTTCCGGATTCTCCGGATCATTACTCACTATGGTTATGGTGTCGGAAAATGTCCCGGTTTCAACTGGTGTAAACGTTACACTCAAATATTTAGTCTCGTTTGGATTTAATGTAAACCACAGGTGTGAAAGATGAAATTGCGCTTTTGTCACGCTAATCTGACTCACCGTAAGCCTTTGCTCGCCAATATTTTGAATGTAAAACGATCTCGCAGCAGATCGACCGATGGGGACTGTTCCAAAATCTAACTCCCTCGTTGACAATTCAATTTGCTGCGGATAAGGTGCCCGTCCCTTACCGGTTAGTTTCACATCCAGTGTATCTTGTTCAACGTCATTGTGCACAATTCGTAGCAGACTTTCAAAATCAGCTACTGCATCGGGAGTAAAATAAACATAAACATTTTGTGAAGATAGTCCCTCGATATATAAGTTGGGGTTTGTAACAGAAAATACAGAATCAGGATTCTGTTCAGTTAGCACTTTTATTAATAACGGTTTTTCACCACGATTCGATATCGTCAATGCCAGTGGTTTTGTGTTATTTTTCGCCACAGTTCCAAACTCTAAATTATCAGCAGAAATCATGATGTGGGCTCTGGTCGAATCTCTGCCAGTTCCAGATACAGTCACATCTAATGTATCAACCACCGGATCATCACTCACAAAAGTTATAGTGCCGTTAAATTGTCCAATTGAGTCTGGCGTAAAGGTAACCAAAACCTGCCTTGATTGCTCTCTGCTGAGCGTAAAACCGTCATCGTGCGCATAAAAATTATCATCTCTTGAAAATATGTTTGAAATCGTTAGTGGGCTGGTATTACTCATATTTGTCACTAACAGCGATTTTGTCGAGCTTGAATTCACGAGTACATCTTCATAATTGAGTTTTGATGGAAAGACAGAAATTCGCTGATAATTTTTTTCACCCGATCCGCTCAAACCGATTTGCACCAGCTCACTATCCGGATCATTGGTATAAATCTGCAGAACAGCCTGGTAATTGACCGTGTCATCCGGCGCAAATGAGACCATCAATGTATGCGATTCCTGCTTTTCAATTTCGATAAAGTCTTCTTCTACAAAGAAATGGGTGTCTGATGCGGTAATGTCAAAAAGCTCCAGAGTTCGGTCGCCGAAATTTTGGAAAATGATTCCCCGGCGTAATGTATCCCCGACAAAAACAGGACCGAAGTTGATTTGCGTCTGTCCGTAAATGATCTTTGGATCGGTTAGCAACAGACCGATACCAGCAACTTTGACAAATGTCTCCGGATTATTAGCATCATTGCTGATGAGTGTTATTACTCCGTCTGTAAATCCTTCCTCTGTCGGAGAAAACGTTATTTGCAAAATTTCCGTTTCGCTGGCGCCGACATTAAACTGCTCCCGATTTGCAGTAAATTGAGCATTGTTCGAAGACACACTGGACACGGTCAAAGTCGCCTCTCCCAAATTTGTCACCTCGATTGACAGTGTCCTTTGTTCATCAATCGTCACTTCACCAAAATATAGTGAATCCGTACCAACAGAAATTTGGGGTTGATCAGGTTCCCTGCCTTCTCCGACCAAAGGCACGATATAACTGGAGCTGTCGGGATCATTACTATTTATAGTCAAAGAACCTTCAATAAAACCTGTCTCAACAGGCGTAAAGGTAATACCGATAAACTTACCACTCTGTGGGGTGACGGTAAAGGTCGTATCGCTAACTGTAAATTGTGGATTGGAAGATGTAATAGAACTTACCACCAATGGCTCATATTCATCGCCATTATTTACATAAGTATATTTGGTTTGAGAACTTCCAATCACATTTGTATCGAATATAATGGAGCCTGGTACGACTGTTATCTTTGGTGTAGAAGGGTTGTATCCCTTTCCGCTTACAACAACTTCAACTGCATAATTTGAGGGATCATTACTATAAACAAGTACAGTACTATTCACCTGATTGGTGTCGGTTGGTGAAAAATAAATCACGACATTTTGTGATTCATTCGGTAGAAGCTCCAAACTGGTTTGTGAGACTGTAAAATGCGCATCATTTGATTCAATATTGCTGACAGTTAATATATCGCTTCCGTTATTTTGAATGGTAATCAATCTTTGTTTTTGATAATTTTCTTGAATTTTTGTGGTATCGAAATTGATCGATGTTGGTTTTACTGATATTTCAGGATAAGCGGGAGTTACCTCCTGAAATTTAATTTTAGTTAAATTCTGGTCATCATTGACGGCATACAATTTTAGCGATTTATAGTTGTTGTTATAAGTAATTGCATTTTTAACAAACTGTGAGGTGCTGTCAAATAGCGTTGACCAGATTTCCAATGTGTCGCCGTCCTGGGTGTCGAAGTATGCGACTTCATACTTTTTGTTTAATATTTCACTATCATTAAAACGGACCACTTCCAGTTGATTGTCTTGATTTCTGGTAAAAGCACAATCACCTGTATCATAGATTGTCTTTATCCTTGTACCATCTAATTGGTAAAGATGAAGCTGTTGATTAACAATTGGCAGATTTTTTTCGAGAATCCACATCCGATGATTAATTGGATCAGCATAAATTTGTCGCTCTGAGCTCATAGCAACTTCGTTGTCCGTAATTACATTAGCATCAATAATGTTGTCCAAATTATTTTTAAACACACTGAAACGTGTGGAGTAATCAGAACCATTAGTCGCTTGCCACAGCACCCAAACATGATTACTATCATCGACGGCAATATCTGTATTTAGAATACCGGTACGTCCGGATACATTTTGAGCTGTGTAAAATGGTTCTCCATTCGGCTGATAACAAGCAATTTTGGCTGTACTTTCCTCTGGATAAGTTACATCTGTATGCCAGGAGAACCACATTTTGTTATTTTTATCACAGGTGACTTTTGCCATATAGGCGTTATAATTCAACAAGGTGGAATCCTGTTTTACAGTCCCGGTCGAATCGAAAATCATGAAATAGGAACCTTCATTTCCCTGAATAGCAACCCAGACATCACCGGTCGAATCGTTCAATGCTGCCCGAATTGAGTTGTATTCACTGGATAAATAGGAACCATGACCTATGACTGTTTTAATTTTATACTGATACCCACTGGGTCTAAAAATTCTCATGTAAACTGGCTGATTGTCGCCCGGAGAATTGTAATAGAAGCACCAGACCTTACCAAAGTTATCAATCACAAAATCTTCGTTATACGTATCTCCCTGATTGGACAAAATTTGCCATCCATCAACCGGAATCGGATTCAC
>CAYYMH010000076.1:0-16302 GCA_964472785.1 uncultured Cytophagia bacterium
TAAGGTCAAAATTAATGACATATTTTTATTGCACCTTTAGGTGCGCTGGGATATTTATCACTTCACAACAATGGTTTTAATTTTTTGTTTGGTTAGGAAAAATTATGGTGCACACAAAATTAATTTGACATAACAGAATCTTTTTTTGCTTTATATCATCTATAACTTTTTGAACTATTCTTTCTGTATTCAGTTTATAAAAATCAAAAGGGAAAAAAATTGAAACCAATTCTTAAAGTAGTAATTGTTGTTTTAGGCGCGACCGGGGGATATTTATATTACCATTTCATTGGTTGTGCATCAGGAACTTGTCCGATTACCAGCAATCCATGGATTAGCACGTTTTATGGCGCCCTTATCGGATTTATTCTGGTTCTTGGAAGGAAAAATAAACGAAAATCTGCTGAAAAAACCGAAGGGACTAATTGATGGAAATAATTGAAATACTCATATTTATCATCGCTTATATTGTTATAATGAGATATATTTTACCAAAATTAGGTTTAAATACCTGAATGTCTCAAACCTGTCGCCTTCCGGAGGAAGGTAATATGAAATCAAAAAAGTCAAAAACTGAAACAAATGAAACGAAAGACGGAGGAAATTAAGAAACCATGCCAATTTATGAATACCGCTGTGTGAAATGTAAAAACAAATTTGAAGTATTTCAAAGTGTTGGAGCGACAAATGAATCCGTGGTTTGTCCCAATTGTAACGAACCAAAACCGGAACGCGTGTTTTCGGTTTTCGGATCAACCGGAAAAAATCAAAGCGATGCGGCTTCCGGAGGTTGTTCATCTTCCAGTCCGTTTACTTGAGGTTAAAAAAAGAAGAAAGCAGTTGGCTTTCACAAAGAAAATATTAAATCATAAGGAGTTGAGATGAAAAAGTTACTCAATATTTCCCTGTTAATTATCTTATTGTTTACCATCGGCTGTTCCGATTCAAACAATGAATCTATAGCGCAAAGTAAAAATAATGAATCTGTTTCAAAAAATGCTGAACTAAAATGGTATAAATTTGATGAGGGTGTCGCAAAGGGTGTAAAGGAAAATAAATACATTCTTGTTGATTTTTATACGGATTGGTGTCACTGGTGCGAAGTGATGGACGAAAAAACATTCAATGATGAGAAAGTCGCTAATAAATTGAACGATAAATTCGTTACTATTCGAATCGATGCTGAAAGCCGAACAGAAAAAGCAAATTTCAAAGGTACAGAATACACGAATATGGAGTTGACTCGAGCTTTCAAAGTCACCGGATTTCCTTCAATTGCCTTTATCAGTCCGGAAAAAGAAATCATTACGGTCATTCCAGGATACATTCCGGCAGAACAATTCTATTACATTTTAGGCTATATTGAACAAGAATGCTTTAAACAAAAAATGTCGTTAGAGGAATATATCAAGATGAAGGGAGATTGCGACAGTCTGAAGACAAAAAAATCCTCGTAATCAAATTTAAGCAAAAACTCAAAAAGGGATTGTCGGCAATATGCTACAGTCCCTTTTTTTATGTCATTTTTTAGCCACTGATGAACACGGATTTTCACAGACAGTTTATTTGACAAAATTACTTTTTAACTATGTTATTGATCAATTATTCAATTTTGATCCGTGTTCATCAGTATAAATTCATGGCGGAAAGATTATTTTATTCATATATTCTCAAAAAATTCTTGCTTAATGATAATATTTTTTTAAATTATAGGTGTTTTGATGTAGTAATTTATTTATGATATTTGATGTAAAAACTTATGAGGATAGTCGATGAAAAGCAAAAGAAATTATGTTTATGAATCTGCAGTAGAAGAAACAGCGATTAACAATTCTGGCATGAAACCGATTTACGAACCGACCGAAAAAATCCCGGTTATTATGGTCGATAATTTTCCGGCATTGGGTAAATTGACCGCAATCCGTTTTCTGGAATGGGTACAAAAAAATCCGAAAGGCGTTATCTCCCTCCCTACCGGGAAAACTCCCGAGCACTTTATTAGCTGGGTCAAATATTTTTTAAAGAATTGGGATAAAAAATCTGCCCGTGAAGATCTGAAAGCATGGGGTTTGACGGATACAAAATTTCCCTCGATGGACAATCTGCATTTTGTGCAAATAGATGAATTTTATCCAATTAATCCGCTGCAGAATAATAGCTTTTATCATTACATCAATCGTTTTTACATCAAAGGTTTTGGGCTGGACAAAAAAAGGGCAATGCTCATAGACGCCTATCGTGTTGGCGTTCCCGAAGACATGGAAATGCATCAGGTTTTCCCGGACGATAAAGTGGATTTAAGTTTAAGAACACGGCAGGCAACCAATAAAGTAGAACGGATTCAGAAAAAGGTTATCGAAGAGGTGGACCAATATTGTACGGAATACGAAACTGCGATCCGAAACATGGGGGGGATTGGCTTCTTTTTAGGCGGCATCGGGCCGGACGGTCACATTGGATTCAATGTAAAAGGATCTGATCACTATTCAACCACACGGTTGACACCGACCAATTACGAAACACAAGCGGCTGCTGCTACAGACATGGGTGGGATTGAGGTCGCTCGCAACCGTTTAGTTATAACAATCGGGTTAAGCACTATTACTTACAACAAAAATGGCGTCGCCATTATCATTGCCGCTGGTGAAGCAAAGGCGAAAATCGTTGCAGATTCCGTTGAACATGGGGAAACCAATATTTTCCCGGCAACTGTGCTGCAAAAATTACCCCGTTCCAGGTTTTATATCACCAAGGGCGCTTCCAAGCATTTGGTCGAACGGCGCCATTTTGAATTAGCGCACAAACCGGAAGTTAATGATGTGGACATTCAGCGAATCGTTATCAATTTGGCGTTGATTAATAAAAAAACGATTAATGAGCTTACCAGTGATCATTTTAATAAAAATAAAATGGGAAAAGAAATTCTCTCCAAGTCTCAAAAATCAGTTAGCGAATTGAAAAAATTAACCACAAATTCCATTCGAACAAAAATCGAAAACGGTACCGACGCAGTTCGCGGCGAAACATTTATGCACACAGCCCCGCACCATGATGATATTATGCTGGGATTTTGGCCTTACATGGTACATCTGGTTCGCGACCCGAAAAACAAGCACTTTTTTAATTATATGACCAGCGGCTTTAATGCTGTCACCAACCGTTATGTTTTAGAATTACTTGAAAAATTGAAAGAGTTCATTGACCTGCCAATTTTCAATCGGTTGCTCGATGAGAATTATTTTGATCCGGATAATGAAATGGGTCGTAACCGGGATGTTTACCACTACCTTGACGGCGCAGCCGCTCACAGTCGAACGACTCGTGACGAAGCCGAATGCCGTCGGCTGTTAAGAAACCTGATATTCATCTTTGAAGAGGATAGTTCACATCATCTCAAAAATCGCATTAATGAAATGATTAGCTATTTTCAAACCCAATATCCCGGGAAAAAGGATATTCATTTCATTCAACAACTCAAGGGAATGATTCGGGAATGGGAAGCGGATTTACTCTGGGCGTATTTGGGATTTAATTGTCAGAACGTCAAGCATCTGCGGCTCGGATTTTACAAAGGCGATATTTTCACCGAGGAACCGGAATTCCAGCGGGATGTCACGCCAATTCTCAATTTGATCGAAACCATCAAGCCGACGGTAATTACCGTAGCATTGGATCCCGAAGGGAGCGGGCCTGATACGCACTATAAAGTGCTGCAGGCAATTAGCGGCGCCCTTAAAGCCTATCGGGAAAAACATAATACGGATAATATGCAGATCTGGGGTTACCGAAACGTGTGGTTCCGTTTTCATCCGTCAGAAGCGACAACTTATGTACCGGTTTCATTAAATTCCTTTGCCAGTCTGGATCAGGCATTTCGGAATTGTTTCGGCTCGCAACGAAGCGCTTCATTTCCCAGTTATGAACTCGATGAGCCATTTTCCCGGTTAGCCCAGAAAATCATGGTGCAGCAATATCAGCAAATTAAAACGTGCATGGGCAGGGATTTCCTTTTTTCGAATCCGCATCCGCGATTACGTGCAGCCAGAGGATTCAATTTTCTTAAAAAAATGTCTGTAGATGAATTCTTCGAACATTCGATGGAATTGAAAAAATCAACTGAAAATAAGTAAAACCAAACCTAAAAAGCAGATAAAATAAAGCGAGGGAAAAAATGAAATATTTAAAAGTACTCATCTCTTTGATCATGATTCTGATGATCATCAGTTGTGCGGCTCGTACACGAATTTCAGACATTCGGGAATCCCCGAAAAATTTTCACGATCAACCGGTCACGCTCACCGGGGTTGTCGATAACACAATTTCATTTCCGGTATTAAATATAGGCGTCTATCAAATTGACGATGGAACCGGAAAAATGTGGGTCAAACCAACAGGTGAAATGCCGGCAAAGGGTGACCGAGTGTCCGTTACAGGCACCATAAAAGTAGGCTTGGTACTCTCTGGTCGTAGCTTCGGGGTGATTTTAGTTGAGTAAATTATTCTGCTATCTTATGCAGCGATTTTATGAGAACAGCATAATAGAAAGTTGATTAGGTGCTTCCCAAAAGGTAAATCAGCCCTGAAAGCTTTTTTATTTTTAAAGTTAACCGGAAAAATAATCAATCGGTCATTTGGATTATTTTTTATTGACTATAATCTTATTATTTATTATCTTTGAGCTATTTATTTTTTACATTGATAAAAAATCGACTTTTTGTATCGTCACATATTTGTAAATTAATCAAACCAGCATTAGAAAGACTATTCATCAAACAGGAGAATACGAAAGGCGATCTCAGTGCTTGAAAAAATTTGTCGACCGATTAAAAATGAATTAGATAAAATGGAAAACACATTTTCTTCGGTAATAGAAACAGATGTCCATTTAATTAAAGAAATCTTTGATTATATCGTTAAGAATAAAGGGAAACGGTTACGTCCGATACTATTATTCTTATGTTGTGGATTACGAGGTAAACCTACTGAAAAATCAATCAATGCCGCCATTATTGTCGAGCTGTTACATACAGCGACTTTGATTCATGATGATGTTGTTGATAACTCTCACCTACGACGCGGAAATCCGTCTATCAATTCAATTTGGGAGAACAAAATTTCTGTACTAATCGGAGATTTTTTATTCGCCCATATTTTTAATAGTCTCGTCAAAATCAATGATACAAAATTAATTGAAATCATTTCTGATGTTACGTCTAAAATGAGTCAGGGTGAGCTGCTCCAGATGGAGAAAGCACAAGATTTTACCATGGACGAAGACACGTATATGCGCTTAATTTCACACAAGACGGCTTCATTATTGGCAGCGACATGTCAAATTGGCGCTATCACTTCAGATAATTATAATGAAAAGGATGAAGAAAAACTGCACGAATTTGGTCAAAGTGTAGGAATTGCATTTCAAATCAAGGATGATTTGTTAGACTATTATGGTGAGGAAAAAAATCTCGGCAAACCCATCGGTAAGGATTTAATCGAAAATATTATTACCCTTCCGATTTTGCACAGTTTGAAACAGGTAGATGAAAAACAACGCACCCAGATTTTAAACATATTAGAAAATAATCATGACAAAGAATTCGAGACAGTAATCAATTTTGTCAAAGCACATAATGGCATCACCTATGCTGAACAAAAAGCTGACTTTTACATTCAAAGAGCGTTAAACATACTTGACGACTTCCCTGCCTCCTCGTATAAAGATTCGCTGCTGTTGCTATCTGATTATATCACTTCGCGGGACAAATAAATGATAAATAAGTATTTAATGTTCTTATTAGTGATCGTTTTGGGAATTAAATGTCGCACTGAGCAGCCCATCCGCTCAGTTGAGCAAACGCAAATTCTGATGGATACTTTTATCCAAATTGTCGTTTATGACCAACATAAACCGGAACAAGAAATTCATCAAATTATTGATGCGGCTTTTGAAAAAATTGAAAAAATTGATCAGATCACCAATATTTATAATGATTCCAGTAAAATTTCTTTAGTTAATCAAAGAGCAGGGAGCGATTTTGTCAGAATTAATCCAACGCTGAAACACCTTCTTGAAAAGAGTATTGATATTTCACAAAAAACAAATGGTGCGTTCGATAATACTGTCGGTCTATTAAAAAATTTATGGGGATTTCACTCGGACACGAATTTTATTCCTCACCCTGATAGCATCAAAAAATATTTGGAATTTGTTGATTATCGTCTGATCGAATTAAATGAGAATACATTGCGTTTTCGAAAAGCAGGCTTAAAGGTCGATTTAGGCGGAATTGCAAAAGGATATGCCATTGATGAAGCGGTCGAAGTATTAAAATTATATAATGTGAAAGATGCGATGATAAATGCAGGTGGTGATTTAAGGGCTTTTTGTAGTGCGCTCACCAAAGGAAAAAGAAAAATTTGGATCAAGCATCCTCGCAAAATTGATCAAGCCAAACTTTTTGGTTATTTCAAAATGGATGAAGGAAGTGTGGCAACATCGGGAGATTACGAGCGATTTTTTATCGAGGATGGTGTAAGATATCATCATATTCTACATCCAAAAACCGGATATCCTGCGCGAGAATGCGTCAGTGTCACTGTTCAAGCGGAGAATGCTGAGCTGGCAGATGCATTAGCCACAGCCCTTTTTGTAATGGGACCTGAAGATGGCATGAATTTTGTGGAAAGTCAAAAAAACGTTGAAGCCATTATTCTTTTTGAAGAAAACAATCAGTTAAACTGGATCGCCTCGAAAAAACTTGAAAACAAATTTGTAAAAAATTGAAAATTATCTATTCATTTTTTCGCGATTCGAGCACACAAGCGGTAGTAACTTTTAAACAATGATCATAAACTGATACTTGATCAATTTCTAACAATACATTGCACAACATCATAGGAGACTCCAACCATGCCGAGAACATTAGTGACTGGCGGCGCCGGATTTTTAGGTTCCCACCTTTGTGAATATCTTTTGAACAAGGGACATCAGGTGATCGCGATGGACAATTTGCTGACCGGGAATATTGAAAACATCGAACATTTGCAAGGTGAAAATTTCAAATTTATCAAACATGATGTGACTCAATATTTATACGTCGCCGGAGAAATTGATTACGTTTTACATTTTGCTTCACCAGCCAGTCCGATTGACTATTTGCAGTTACCGATTCAAACTTTGAAAGTGGGTGCATTGGGCACACATAAAGCGCTGGGATTAGCTCTATCAAAAAAAGCCACGTTCCTGTTGGCATCAACTTCGGAAATTTATGGTGATCCACTGATTCATCCTCAGCACGAAGATTACTGGGGACATGTGAATCCAGTTGGTCCCCGGGGCGTTTACGATGAGGCAAAACGGTTTGGTGAAGCGCTAACTATGGCATACAATCGTTATCACGATGTAAATACAAAAATCGTTCGAATTTTTAATACGTACGGTCCGAGGATGCGCCCCAAAGATGGACGGGCGATTCCGACATTTATTCCGCAGGCGCTAAAAAATGAACCGATCACGGTTTTCGGAGACGGCTCTCAAACGCGAAGTTTTTGTTACGTTTCCGATTTGGTTGAAGGAATCTACCGCTTGCTGATGTCTGATACCAACGACCCGGTGAATATCGGCAATCCGCAGGAAATGACCATTAAAGAAATGGCGGAATCCGTGGTCAAAATTACCAACAGCAAAAGCAAAATCATTTACAAAGAGCTTCCGGTCGATGATCCAAAAATTCGCCAACCGGACATCGCGAAAGCAAAAAAGTTATTAAAGTGGGAGCCGAAAGTCAATCTCGCTGAAGGACTAACAAAAACTGTTGAATGGTTTCGAACTTTGAATTTATCCTGATATGAAAAACTATTTTGATGAGACCAATCCTCCAAAAATATTGATTATTCGGTTTAGCTCTATTGGGGATATTCTTTTAACAACACCAGTTATTCGACTGCTAAAAAAAAGATATCCGGAAAGTCAAATTGATTTTGTTGTCAAAAAAAAGTTCGCCCAACTGCTGCGCTTTCATCCATCGATCAACAAGCTCCATATTTTCGAAAAGGACGCACAGAACCTGAAGCAGATTAAAATCAATATTAAAAATGAAGGGTATGATTTCATTGTTGATTTACACAAAAATTTTCGTAGCTATTACCTGACACAGGGAAGCTGCACTAAAAAAATTGTTCGCTATAAGAAATTTATTATAAAACGTTTTCTTTATGTTCATTTCAAGATCAATTTATTCAAACGGATCATCCCAATCTATGAACGTTATTTGTTAGCGTTAACAGATTTTCAGATCCAATATGACAATCAGGGACTTGACATTTTCATCGATGATCAAACAAATGAAAGAATACGTTCTGTTTACAATGAGTTTTTAACACTAACAAAGTCCCCAATTATCGGCATTGCGCCGGGCGCCAGTTTTGCAACCAAGCGCTGGACAAAAGAAGGGTTTGAACAGGTCGTTCATTTTTTTAACCAGAAAAAAAACTTCAGAGTCATTCTCTTCGGGGATGCCACAGACAGGGAACTTATTGAATCTTATAACATTAAACAAACTCAAACTGTTGTAAATGCTGCCGGTGAATTAAATTTACTGGAAACTGCCGCCTTAATGGATCATTGTAACGTTTTATTAACAAATGACAGCGGTCTGATGCACATGGCAACTGCGCTCAAAAAAAAGGTCGTGGCGATTTTTGGCAGCACCACTGAGTTGTTGGGATTTTATCCTTATTTGACTGAACACATTATTCTCGAACACAAGTCATTAGCGTGTCGTCCCTGTTCCCATGTTGGTAAACATAAATGTCCCAAGCGTCATTTCAAATGTATGAAAGAAATCGAAGCAGAACAGGTCATTCAAGCTGTGCAAAACATGCTTCGTACATGACCGGGCTTGCCACGATCAATTTAGTGTTGAATAAAACATGGAGGCTTAATTAGATTTGAAATCAACAGAATTAGCACATTTTATTGCTCAGAGGTCTCTGGAAAAAAAAGCTGAACATGTCCTCATTATGGACTTAAAGGAATTAACCAGTATCACGGATCATTTCGTTATTTGTACTGGTGAAACCGATATTCAAGTTAAGGCAATTTCCGACCATATTCTCGACAAATTAAAACAAGAGAATATCCGCGTGTGGAAAACAGAGGGTTTTGAAGCGCTCAACTGGGTATTGTTAGACTTTGTCGATGTAGTGGTTCATATTTTTCAACCGGAAACCAGAGATTATTATGCACTGGAAAAACTATGGGGAGACGCTGAAACCAAGGAAATCAAAGACGAATGAATGACATTAACAATAAAATTATCAATGCGCTGAACGATGCTCTCAATCGGCTGAACATAGACTACGATCCGGATAAGATTGTTCTGGACAGACCAAAGCAAACGGATCATGGGGAATGGTCAACCAATATCGCCATGCAACTGGCATCCGATTTAAAAAAAGCACCCAGAAACATTGCTGAAGATATTAAAGCAGCGCTTCAGCTTGATTCTTCGACCATTGAGAAGGTCGAAATTGCGGGTCCCGGCTTTATCAATTTTTATCTGGGATGGGGATATTTTCGGGATGTGATAAAAGACGTTTTGAAAAAAGGTAGAAACTTCGGTCAAAGTAATTTGGGCAAAAATGGACCAATTCAGGTTGAGTTCGTCAGCGCAAATCCGACCGGGCCTTTGAATGTCGTTAGCGCCCGCGCAGCAGCCGTCGGCGATGTGATGGCAAATTTATACAATCAAATCGGTTTCAAAGCGGATCGGGAGTTTTATGTAAACGATGCGGGACGGCAAATTCGTTTACTGGGGGAATCTGTGAGTGCACGCTATTTGGAAAGATACGATCAAGACGCACAATTTCCTGAAGACGGCTATCGCGGTGAATACGTCATCGATTTGGCAGAAGGCACATCAGCAGAGCACGGTGAAAAATTTGTAAACACCACAAGAGAGGAACGTGTCAGAGAACTTGCCAAGATTGCCCTCGAAAAAATGATTGCTCACCAAAAGGAGATTATGAATCAGTACCGGGTTGACTTTCAAAATTGGTTTCGCGAAAGTCAATTGAGAGATAATAATGAACATCTGAAAGTGTTAGATAAATTGAAAAAAGATGGATTCACTTACGAACAGGATGGTGCAATCTGGTTTCGTTCCACAAAATTCGGTGACGAAAAAAACCGGGTGCTGATCACGAGCGAAGGTGAACCGACCTACTTTCTGGTGGACATCGCTTATCATCAAAATAAATATCAACGCGGCTATAAAAAGGTTTATGATATTTGGGGCCCCGATCATCACGGATACATCCAGCGGATGAAAGCGGCTATCTTGGCATTGGGTTACCCTGAGGAAAGTTTTCACGTCGAAATTGTGCAACAGGTAAATTTACTTCGCGGTGGGGAAGTGATCAAAATGTCCAAACGCGCCGGTCAAATTATTGAAATGAAAGAGGTGATTGACGAAGTGGGTGTCGATGCCGCACGCTTCTTTTTCGTGAACAGAAAATGTTCCAGCCATCTCGATTTTGACATTGATCTGGCAAAAAAACAAACCGAAGAGAATCCGGTGTATTACGTACAATATGCCCATGCCCGGATTTGTAATATTTTGAAATATGCTGAAGAAAACAATTTGACGTTTGATGAATCTGCCAATTTGGATTTGATCAAAGAAAACGAAGAGAAGCTATTAATTAAAAAAATATTAGAATATCCGGACATCATCATCGGAGCAGCCAAAAACTGGGAACCACATCGGCTGACAAATTATTTGCAGGAATTGGCAGCAACGTTTCACCATTTTTACCATCTGCACCGTGTCGTTTCGGACGATCGTGATCTTAGCAGAGCCCGTTTAATGCTAACCAAAGCGACACAAATTGTGCTGGCAAACGGATTTAAAATATTAGGCATTACAGCTCCTGAATACATGTAAATGACAAAAAGGAAAAAGAAGATAATGAGCGTATTAGTCGTTGGATCAGTTGCATTAGACAGTGTTGAAACTCCATTTGGAAAAGCTGAAGAAGCAGTCGGCGGATCAGCCACCTACTTTAGCGCGGCTGCCAGCCATTTTACTGATGTGAATATAGTTGCCGTGGTCGGAGAAGATTTCCCGGACGAAAAAATTGCCTTTTTAAAAAAACGGAAAGTGAATTTTGACGGACTTGCTTGCAAACCGGGAAAAACATTTCGCTGGGCAGGCAAATACGATTTCGATTTGAACGAGCGGGAGACATTGTACACCCATCTCAATGTTTTTGAGGATTTTGATCCGATCCTGCCGAAAAGTTACCAAAATACACCTTACGTTTTTCTGGCAAATATTCATCCGGAATTACAGTTGAAAGTCCTTGAACAAGTGTCAAAACCCAAATTAGTCGTATTAGATACGATGAATTTCTGGATTGAGCGGACACTGGACACGCTAAAACAGGTATTAAAATTGGTCGATGTGTTAATCGTCAACGATTCGGAAGTCAGGCTGCTTTCCGGCGAATCCAATTTATTCGTGGGCGCTCAAAAAATTCAAGAAATGGGACCTTCCATTTTGATTATCAAAAAAGGCGAGCACGGTGCTCTACTTGTCAACAACGGAGAATACTTTCTTGCACCGGCGTTTCCCTTAGCAAAACTGGAAGATCCCACTGGTGCGGGCGATACGTTTGCCGGCGGCTTTATGGGCTACATTGCCAAGACCGATTACATTTGTGACAAAAATCTCCGGCGCGCCGTGGTTTATGGCAGCGCGCTCGCTTCGTTCTGTGTTGAAAAATTCAGTTTGACACGATTGGAAACTGTATCCATGGAAGAGATTCAGCGACGCTATCAGCAATTTATTGATATGACCAAAATTGAATAATGACCAAAATTTTTAATAAAACGAATTTTTACCAATGAAAATAATCACCGATTATATACCTATTGCAACCAAAGGCTTTTCCGATATTATCGACATCACATCGGACGTTTCCGGCGTGGTTAAAAAAACAGGACTCAAATCCGGGACAGTGACTGTGTTTATTTCCGGCTCCACCGCTGGCATTACCACCATTGAATATGAACCCGGGTTGCTAAAGGACTTACCCGAAGCATTCGAAAAAATCGCACCCCAGAATCAGAGATATCATCACAATGAGACCTGGCACGACGGTAACGGATTTTCGCATGTCCGAGCTGCGATGTTGGGCTGCTCCTTAACTGTTCCCTTTAAAGATTCCCGATTATTATTGGGCACCTGGCAGCAAATTGTCGTGATTGATTTTGACAATCGCTCACGCCAGAGAGAAGTCGTGCTGCAAATCATGGGTGAATAATTTCATGATCGAACTGAAAAAAGTCACTTACTCCTATCACGAAGATAAAGCCCAGCCGGTCATCGCATTGGATAATATCAATTTGACCTTTCGCGAAGGTGAATTTGTCGCCATCATGGGACCGAACAGTTGCGGGAAAACGACGCTGGTCCGGACATTGAATGGACTTATCATTCCCCGTCACGGCAATGTGATTGTGGATAAATTAGCAATTTCGGAGCCTGAAAATCTGCTTCCGATTCGAAAAAAAGTCGGCATGGTTTTTCAAAATCCGGACAATCAAATTGTTTCCACCTCTGTGGAACGGGAAGCCGCTTTTGGATTGGAAAATCTGGGCGTCCCCACGAAAATGATCCAGCAGGTCGTCACTGCCATTCTCCAGCGTTTCGATCTGGAAAAATACCGCTACCATCCGACGCACTTGCTCTCCGGCGGCGAAAAACAACGCCTGGCGCTGGCATCTGTCTTAGCCATGAATCCGAAATATCTCGTGTTAGACGAACCCACCTCCATGCTCGATCCCAAAGGCAGGCAAGATTTGATGAACTTGTTGAACGAAATTCGGGACGACAACAAGGAGAAGAAAACCACCGATCAAATCACCACCATCATGATCACCCAATTCGCTGACGAAGCCCTGAAAGCAGACCGGCTCATCGTGATGGACAGAGGAAAGATCATCTTTGACGATGCCCCCAATATCGTCTTCCAAAACATCGAAGAATTAAAAACCATCGGTGTGGAAGTCCCCCCCGAAATTGAGATTCTGCCGCTTCTATTGGAAAAGGGGTATTCGAAGGATGTTTTGGAGGGGTTTGAATAAAAACTCATTTTTATATCGCAAAGAGATGATTATCACTTTAAATAAAGATGCCCATCGTTTTTTGAGGAGATGGGCATTTTCTTGAATAAAAAATAATCTTTCAAATAATACTTTTTTACTACTGCATCAAAATCATCTTTTTAACATCAACAAACTCCCCAGCTTTTATCTGGTACAGATAAATTCCTGAACCAATTTTGTTGCCTAATTTAGCCTTACCGTTCCATAAAACATCGTGAAAACCAGATGTCATTTCTTTATCCAATAATACTTTTATTTCTTGTCCTAATTGATTGAATATCTTGATTGTCACATGAGTTGGCTTTGGAATCTGAAATGAGATATGCGTCTCAGGATTAAACGGATTAGGATGATTTTGGAAAAGAACATAATCATTAATAATATTTCCTCTCTTATCGTAACCAACATAAGTCGCGTTGTCCGAAGTGGTAAACTTATGGAAGGATGCACACTCGGTAGTTGCACCCGATAAATCAAACGCTTCAACTTTCCAGAAGTAATCTTTGGATTTTTTTAGACCATAAGGAATAACAAAATTTGTGTCAAGTACATCTGAGAATACAATAGGAGTTGCAAAAGTACTTAACGTGTCCACACTAATTTTGTATTTGATTGTGTCACCCAGATCAATGTCATTTGATCTTGTCCATACTAAATTAGGATTTAATGTTTCAATAATTGCAAAATGTGCTGGATAAAGCAATTCAAAGGTGGATGGTGCATCATTAACATTTTCAACTGTCAGATTGAATTTTGTTGAATCACTGAGATCACCATCGGTAACCGTAACAGTGATTTCATGAATACCTACATCTTCATTGGTAGGAGTAAATTCAAATTTACCAGTAAACCGATCAATATCGAATAGACTTGTATTGTCTTGAAATCTTAATACATCCGAAGTATTAGGATCGGTAGCTGTGATTTGATAGGAAAAGGTTTCATCTTCTGTTGCGGATAAATCGGAAACTTGACTGATAACAGGAGCCAAATTTCCTGATCTGTCCAATGTAAATTGCCAGGTCGCGTTACTCACTCTCTCATTACCCGCCCTATCTATCGCCTTTATAAACCAATAATGGTCACCATTGGACAATGGATTTGGCGAAATAATGGATGTATCAATTGCTGAACAGCTATCACTTAGGATGCCATCTATCCATAATTGGTATCTATCAACGCCAGATCCTAAATCTGTAGTTGCATCCCAAACAAAAATCGGCATATCGGTATTTAGAACAGCGCCATCCTCCGGAGAAATAAGATTAAATGATTCCGGTGGATTCCATTCTCCAAAAATGGTCCATATTTCGTTTGATTCCTGAATGTTGCCAACATTATCTACTGCTTTTACATACCAGATATGCGGACCTTCATTTATCGGAGAACCAGGAGATGAGGTTGTTGATGTAATGTTATCCACACTCATCACGTCGTCTATCCATAAACTATAATGGGAAAATCCCGATCGATTATCCGATGTGGCATACCATGAGAAATCGGGAGTGGGAAAATTCGCAAATGAGCTATCATAAGGAGCTTTTAACGAAAATGCGTTCGGTGGTGTCAAGTCAATTTTAAGCGTGTAAGTTTGGTTTGAAGTTTGAGTATTTCCCAACATATCAACCGCTCTTACATACCAGGTGTGATTTCCTTCGCTCAACTGTAATGAGGAATCAATCTCCACAGATGTTGCACCTGGGTCAATATTATCGATTATTTTATTATTGTTTATATATAGTTCATATTTACTTAATCCTGAATGCGCATCACTGCTCGCTTGCCAACTAAATATGGGTGTCGTATTTTTTGTCCAGATATTATCTGCGGGCGAAACAATATTAAAATATAAGGGAGGGGTGTTATCTATAAATATGGTACGTCTCTCATTACTTTCGGTTATATTTCCAACCGCATCGACCACTTCAACATACCATTCATATGATCCGGAATTAACTGATCCAGGCACATAGGATGTCTGATTATTTGATAATTCATTTGTGGCTACTCCAAAGTGAAAAACATATTTTTCCAACCCGGATCCCGCGTCAGAGGAAGGCGTCCATAAAAAAGTTTCCATACCATATTTTGACCAGGTTGAGTCTGCCGGAGCCAACAAGTTAAATAATGACGGCGGCTCACTGTCAACTCTTACTGACCATGTTTGATTTGATAGACGAGCATTGCCGGCTTTATCAATCGCTTTTATATTCCAGGTATGAAAACCACCTGCAAGGGGTGCTTTGGGCGGGGTTGAAGTGATCGTAGTTGGAACACTGTCTTGATTAACAACGCCATCCACCCATAATTGATATTTCAACATTCCGAAATTATCGGTAGTCGCTTGATAGGAAAAGGCGGGCATATCAGATGTCCAAATGCCATTAGATGGCGACTGTAAATTAAAGGTATTTGGTGGTGTGGAATCAATCGTGAAATTTGCACGGCTGGCGTTTTCTGCTAGTACAGTATTTGCCGCAGAAATGGCCTGGCATTTAACTCTTATCGTATTTGAATTAATAGCAGGGACTGTCCAGTAAAACGAGCCGCTATCGGGAACATTATTAGCTATGAGAAAGGGATAACTGGCGCCACCGTCTGTGGAATAAAATAATTTAATATGATCAACTGAACGAAGTTCAATAGTGTACCAACTGATACTTTTAATATCCCCTCCTTTCCAGGCTTCTCCCCCGTTAGGACAGGATATATTTAATCCATACATATTATACATATATTTATAAATATATGAAGCACCAGCCATCGAGCCGCCATAATCATTTCTATCTGCTCCGATGATCACGTCATTAATTCCATCGCCGTTAACATCACCCGCCGAAGAGACAGAGTAACCAAAGCGATCATCAGCATTTTCACCGGTTAAAATCATGTCGGCCTGGCTGGCATCGAGGCTGCCGGAAAAAGAAGCCGCGCCAAAAAAAACATAGGCACGACCAGCCGCCGAGCCGCCAGCATCATTGTTAACTGCTCCGATGATCACGTCATTAATTCCATCGCCGTTAACATCACCCGCCGAAGAGACAGAGCAACCAAAATGATCATTAGAATTTTCACTGGTTAAAATCACGTCGGCCTGGCTGGCATCGAGGCTGCCGGAAAAAGAAGCCGCG
>CAYYMH010000077.1:0-16033 GCA_964472785.1 uncultured Cytophagia bacterium
AATTTAAATGGACCTAAATTGATTTTGATGGGGAATTTTGGTGGACTTTGACAACAGGAGACTGAAAATGAGCTTTAAATATTTAGTCGAAGAATTAAAATTGGAGATTTCAGGGAAAGTGATTGAACTCGGTTCCTGGCGTCGAAATTATCCTTACACTCCCCAAGGTAGTTGCCAGCTCGAGGAGCTTCGAGATGTAACTGGGATTACATTTCCAAAATATGTGGATTTGTTTGTCACATCCGAAAAGCATCTAAGGTGACTGGTTTAACTAAGGTGAGAATCAACAAGGACCGTTTCGGTATTAAGATCGTTTTGAAATTTTATTTTCTCAACTTTCGTTGGGACATCAATATTTTAGATGATCTGAAAGCAGCCGGTTTAGAACAGTATTTCCGTATTGATGGATATGAGAAGTGTTTGTACCGGGAAATCCCTCTTGAGGAGAACCTTTATCAGGTCATTAATCTTAATTTGGGGTTGCTTGAAGGTTTCATGATCAGTTAGGGTGTCTGGCTTTTCGATGTTGGTTATGAATCAGATGCCAAAAAAGATTAGGTTCGTTGTATTTAGTAATGAGAGATTAATTAAATCAAATAAAATAGTAACATGAAAAAGCGATTATTAAATATTAGAGAAGCAGCTGAATATTTGGCAACGACAGTTGGAAGTCTCTACCAGAAAATCCATAAGGGCACGATCCCCCATGTTAAGATCGGTCGATCTGTGCGATTTGATATTGAAAAAATTGATGAATTTATCAAAAACAACACAGTTAATATTCTGGAGGAATACGAGTAAAGCTCGGTTCTGTTAATCTCTGATTTTTGGTATAAGAAAGCCGGAAAACAAAGAGATTAACATGAACAAACCGAGGAGGATTGAATGGCTAATATTACCAAAAAAGTATACAAAACTGGGCGGGTATCCTGGTACGCTGATTTTCGGGTCAGAGGAAAGCGGTACAGAAAGAAATTGAATGCTCAAAACAAGGCCCAGGCAAAGCTGTTGGCTCAAAAGTTAGAGATGGATATAGTCAATAAACAGTACGGAATCTTGAATGAGGGCAAAGCAATTACGTTGAAAAAGTTGAGTGATGAATACATCAAATTTGCCAAAATGAACAAACGATCCTGGGATCGCGACGTGCTGTCATTGAGCCATATTCTCAACATGGAAGTGGAAGGAAAGAAATTGGGTGAATATGATATTGATGATATTTCACCGAAACATGTACTCGCTTATCAGGAAAAAAGAAAACAGGAATTAGACGCGAAATTTGATGATCAGGGCAAATCCGAACGGGAAAGGAATTATGCCTCAATAAACAGAGAAATTGCTTGTTTAAAACACATCTTCTACCTGGCGATTGACTGGGAATATACGGAAAAGAATCCGGTAGCGAGAAGATCAATCAAATTATTTAAAGAGATCAGACGGGACCGATTTTTAACGGAGGATGAGATGGAAAGGTTGCTGAAAAACACCTACGATCACACCTTCCAAATTGTCTGTTTTGCGTTAAATACGGGGATGCGATTGGGTGAGATATTAAAATTAAAGTGGGATCAGGTCGATATGGATAAAAAGATTATTCATGTATTATTTACCAAAAACAATCGGGATCGAGACATACCGATGAATGATTTTCTTTTCAACATTGTTGAGGAGTTGAGTGATGAAAATACATATTTATTCCACAATCCGGATACCGGAAGGCATGTCACCACAATTAAAAAATCGTTCAAGTCAGCACTGAAAAGGGCTGAAATAAAAGAATTTCGGTTCCACGATTTACGACACACATTTTCGTCTTACCTCGCGATGGGTGGAATCGAAGAGAACACGCGAGCCGAACTTTTGGGTCACTCGAAGGGTACAATGACCAGTAGTTACACTCACGCAAGCTGGAAACGGAAGGTCAAGGCGGTGGAGATAATCGGTGAAATGTGTGGACAATATTTGGACAATGAAGAGAGATAATTACAAATATTACTTTTTTGTAATGTACTTACATACTGTTAATAATGATTTTATGTTTTTGTTAAGTCTTTTGAACTTCGGGCTGAAAATCCGTGTGTCCCCAGTTCGATTCTGGGAGGCGGCACGAAAAATAGCCTTTAAGTTTAAAAGACTTAAAGGCTTTTTTTTGTTTAACAAACTATTTTTCTAAAGCTGATTTTTGAAATCACGGCGTTATTCAATAGTGAGCCAGTTTTTATGACAAGAATGAAAATGACAGTCTAAAAATAAACCCTGAACGAACTATAATAAATATCCGGATACCCACCAAATTCCGAATGAAAGGATAAATTAGGGATATTTCCCTCCAATATTTGAAATTCCGGTTGTTTCCCTACACTGATGAACGCACCGCCTGAAAGATAAATATTCTCCGCGATATTGTATTCCACCTGTGGCGTGACGAACAGAGATTGGTCTTCGATGTTGATCAGCGTCTGTCCTGTCAGTGCAATCAGTGGAGTGATTTGATAGGTCAATCCCGGGATAAGATAATGCTTACCCATTAAATATACTGCTCCCTCCAAAGCCGCCGAATTATTGAAAACGTCCAAATAGTTTTTCGACTTTCCGGCACCGGCACTACTAAAATGATATTCGACAAATCCGTAAGTCTTGCTACCAAAATTATAATCCATACCGATTGTTGTTCTCACATAGTTGCTATTATCATTAATATCAAAATCATTAAATGCGTTGCTGAATACAACAGCACTTTCTAACCAGAAGCCGGCGCCGCCAATTGCTCGGGCAATATCAAAACCTGCCAATAGATTTTCCCTGAATCCAATGCAGAGTATTGAAACATCGGTCTTGGCAACATAAAATTTACTTCGAAGATACATTGCACTCTGTGCAAATTCAAAATCCTTGGCAAAGACATAGCCCATGTCGAATTCTCCCATGAACCCAATCGGGATCCGCACTCTGACTGCATCGACACCGATCCGATCTTCTGTATCCAATTCTTCAAATGTGAAAGGTGCGATTATATCCGTTGGATTAATGACTCTGGCACTGCCCCAGGCAATAGCTTGCCGTCCGAGATAAAAATCAGCAAAATCAAATCGAGCTTTGAAGAATGCCCGATCTAAATTTTGAAAAATAGCGAATGACCTGACGCGCTCACCTTCTTTGGGGTAAAGCCTTGAATCTAAATCGTCAAAACGATACTGAAAATGATCAATGCCAGTGAATAAAATATCCTGATCAAATAAAGCCTGATCCTGAATTCGTGGCGATATGTCATAGGCAATATTTACAGAATATCGATCGCTAACATCGTAGAACATATTCATTCGAACTCGATTATTCACCATTCCCATGGCCGGATAATTTAGTATCGAAGACGAAAGCCCGGCTGCTCCCGATGGTTTTAAAACGACTGAAAAGTTTTTAAAATAGCCATTGATGGAAAAGGCGGTTTGTGCTAAAATTAGATTTGGAACGGTGTTAATTATAAATGCGAAAGCTAATACTATTTTTAAGCCATTCATTTTCAAACACCATAGTATTAATTTTTCATAAATTGTTTATAAATAAGAATCCCAAAGATCAACTCCAAAATGCCTAAAATCAGATAAAACGGCTGCAACCAGTTCGCGTAACCAATCATTATAATTTGAACGAAAATCCATACAATCAGCGCGAAGCCGAATAATATTCCTGCATAGCCAGCATATTTGTTCATTGTAAAACTTAAACCTGAACTGATAATATGCCCAATTCCGTTTACTAAAAATAGCAAGATGCCAGGGATCAAATAACTTGTAAACGGTGAGCTTGCTAATAGTTCAAGGGGCATATTCGCCTTGCCCCCGTCTGGATCAATAATTAGTAATAAACCATAAATGACTGCGCCAATTCCGATAAATGCTTGAATGATGCCTTCGATCAAGAATATACGTTTGTTCATGGTATTTAACTCCTTTTGTTTTTTGTTGATAATCGATTTATTGTATTAATTGATCAATTTGATAGTTGGCATATATGCATCATAAAAACCGTGATGTGTAATTTGTAAAGCGTATTTTGAGCATCACGGTCTTTACGCATTACGAATTAAGCATCACGAATCACGCCCCTCATCACTCACAACCTCCCCATCCTGCAGGGTTACCAATCTTCTGGCTTTGTTAATCACCAAATCATCGTGAGTAGAAAAAATGAAGGTCATGCCCGTTTTTTGGTTCAATTCCCGCATCATGTCCAGCAGGGCTGTGCCTGTTTTTGAATCGAGATTGGCGGTTGGTTCGTCAGCTAAAATCAGCGATGGTTTGGACACCATCGCCCGGGCCACGGCAACCCGCTGCTGTTGACCGCCAGAAAGTTGGGTTGGACGCCGATTTTCAAAACTCTCTAATCCGACATCCCTTAAAATTTCTGCCACCCGTTTGTGCCGTTCCTTTTTGGAAATACCTTGCAGCAACATGATGTATTCGATGTTTTCCTCCACGGTTAAAACGGGAATTAAATTGTATGCCTGAAAAATAAATCCGATATGATCGCGACGAAAATCTGACAGTTCGGTTCCGCTCATTTCAGACAGCAGTTCGCCGCTCAACCATACTTTGCCTTCAGTCGGCGAATCCAACCCTGAAATGATATTGAGCAGCGTCGTTTTTCCCGAGCCTGATGGTCCCACGATGGCAGTGAACTCGCCCGATTGAATTTTCAAATCGATTCCATTGACTGCATTCACGGGAATGCCATTATCGGAGTAAACTTTAGTTATTTGTTTCGTTACAATTAAATCGCCGTTGCTTTTCGATTCCATAATGTCTCCTTTTATAGTACTTTTCTCATCGCATTGGCAGGTGAAAGTTTAGCCGCATAGATGGCAGGATAAATTCCCACAATAACCGTTAATACGAACACCCAGAATGGATAATAGATAAATTGTTTAATCTCCATAACTGGATAAAGCATTTCCCGAAAGGTAACTCCCGCGAATTCGATGCCCGTGTAATCGATGCCGACTTTGGATGTGATGTAAGTGATGATAAATCCAAAAATATTCCCCAGAACGATGCTCAAAATTGCCAGCGCACCCGCTTCAAAAAGAATGAGTCGGGCGATGCCAAAAGGGCGGGTTCCCACCGCTCGCAGCACGCCGAACTCAAACATGCGTTCGTAAAGCGACATAAATAATGTGTTGATAATACCGAGCGATACCACCCCAAACAGGATAAGCCCTGTCAAATAGGTACTGAATGAAGACATTTCCAATGCTGCTTTCAATTGGGGCATTAATTGTGTCCAACCCAACGCTTCGTTTTCATGCCTGGAGTACTTGTCCCAAAACAGCAGATTCTCATTGCTTCCATATTTGGTGCTGGTAAAATGGATGGCAATTTCATGCACACTTTTGCCAATGCCAAACATCTCCTGTGCTTTTCCCAATCGGATAAATGCCATTCCCCGATCCATTTCTTTGATATTAAAATGATAAATTCCTGATACCCGAAACATTTCCTGGGACAGATCGCCTGTCTCCGTTTGGGCAACCGTTACCACGACCCGATCGCCCAACTCAACTTCCAAAATCTCTGCCAGCTTGCTTCCGATTAAAATATCCTGTTCTTTTTGATCAGCGAAAAACGAACCTTTCGTGATGGCATCGTCGACTTGAGAGAGATGCTGCTCTGTTTCAGGGTTTACCCCCACCAGACTTATCGCGCTCATATTGGCAGCAGAATTGATCATGCCCATATTCATCACACGCAACGTAAAATGTTCGACAATCTCTTCCTCTTTCAAATTGGCAACCACCTGGTCCAGATTGTTTATGGTATGTTCAACCGATTGTGTTTGTCGGAAATCCTGTTGATGAATTTGTCCCTCACCCAAAAAAGAAGATGTAGCAGAAGCAACCATATTTTCCTCCATCCCAATGATCAGTGCATCGACGAAGATCAACGAAGCCAATCCCAGACCAATGGCAACCCCTGCGATGAACGAGCGTCGTTTATTCCGAAACAGATTACGCCAGGCAAGTTTTAAATAAGTCCAATTCATATTTCACCTCTAATGCATTCTCATTGCTTTTGCTGGTTCAATGCGTGCCGCTCGCAGCGCTGGAAAAATGCTTACCAGTAATGCCGACAGCATAACTGTGATAGCAGGAATGTACAGACTGCGTGCATTCACTTCAGCATACATATATTTAAATTCAATGCCGCCATACGTGAACGACTGGGGCAGTGTAATGCCGTAAATGGAAAGTAAATGATTCGCCAGCACACTTAAACAAGCGCCAATAACGAGACTGACAACAGCGATGGCATTGACTTCCAAAATGACCTGCCAGAAAATTTGACGCGGACGCGTGCCGATTGCCTTCTGTACGCCGTATTCACGTGTGCGTTCGAGCACTGACATTAATACTGTGTTCAAAACCCCAATTGCCACAATTAGCACAATCACAAAAATCATGACCCACATGCCCTGGACGTCGGCTCGCATCGCCTGATAGAACGATTTGGCGAATTCCTGCCAGGGCGCTACGGCTAATTCGGGATCATTCAATTTTTCTTGAATAGCTACGGTCATTTCATCGACCTGATCGAGTTCATTCACGATGACGGCAATTTCATGGATTTGATTGTACAGCACAAAGAGTTCCTGCGCATCCTGAAGATGAAGATAGAATGACATGCGGTCGCTCATCTCATCGCCGCTTTCGATAATGCCAATAATATTGTACAGATCATTAGCAATGGAACCATCCGCTGCCTGGGAAACAATCACTACTTCATCATCGACATCTGCTTTGAGCACTTCGGCGAGACCTTTTCCCAAAATAGCTGCGTGGGCCGCTGTGTCGGGAAATGTTTTTCCCTCAACGATCTTTTTATTGAAGCGAGTTGCCTGATTTTCTTTTGCAGGATCGATTCCTTTTACCTGAACGGCAGCGCTGTTGTCTTCTACTGAAGCCAGCCCTGCTGCAAATAATCGAGGCGTCCACTGCTCCACACCGTTTATGCTTTCAATTTTTCCCCCGACCTTTTCATAGTCCTCAATCGTATTGTAAATCGATGGTTTATCGAGATAGCCTTTGCCATGAATTTGAATGTGCCCCAATTGATTTCGGGTGAACATGTCGATGATGTACGAATACGTCCCGTCGGACCAGCCCACTGAAATGGCAGCCAGTACAAATCCGCCGAACATGGTCAACGCTGTGAGAATCGTTCGGCGCTTTTGCCGCATGGTATTTCGAAGCGAAATTTTGAAAATCATGTTACCTCCGAGACCGTAAATTTCTCAAACTGAAAATATCATCCGAGACATTTATATTGAAATCAAGGTCAAGATACCGTATGACTGTTTTGTTTCCTTTTTCATCCTGGGGAATCAATTCCATGACAGCGGGAATTTCTTTGCCGTCAAAGGTTTTGATGTCCTTGAATTTCATCACTCGCATCAATTTGCCTTTTTCATCGTAATACTTTTCCCAGACAGGGATGTAATCTTGTCTGCGAGCTGCCAAAATAATTTTTCCCCAAACGATTGGCAAATCTTCTTTGGGGATCAGCTTAATATATAACAAATCTTCTTTGGCATCTTCGGGTTGAATCAGCTCGAAGTTGTAGTCCTCTGTCCAGGTGAATTCCCTGACCAGATCGTCGTTGGTGAAATCCGATCCCATCCACGAGCTCATCATCATGGATGGCGGGACTTTGATGACTTTATTCGTCTTGGGCAGATAGTTCCACATTTCATTGCCGATGCGCAGCGTTGCCACGCCCTTTTCTTTGGCAGGCGCCAGAATGCGAATGAATGTTTTTTCCATTCCTTTTGACCACGCCTTCATTTTCAGGGTCCGCTCCCAATGCGGTGTAATGATCTCCATTTCCAATTCTGAATAGCTGGATTCGCTGCGGTAAAGTTCATCGATCTGTTTGACGATTTCGCGAACATTCAATTCCGATGCTTCTTGAGTCAATCCGACCTTGAACAAAAATATCGACAATATTGGCAAGATTAAAAGGATAAATTTAAATTTATTCATCATCACCTCTTTTGGATTTTTTATACATTAATGACCCCGTTGATTTACTACCCTTGCGAAGGTTAGTTTTTGCATAGAAGTCAATATATTGTGGTTGTATTATAATTATGTACAATATATTGGCTCGCTCTAAACCTTCGCAAGGGTAAATTGGATTAAATCAACAGAATCATTAATTATCAACCATTAAATTTCTAAAACCGAAAAACTGCCGCCAGCGGTGACTGCGATGGTCTATGCTCGGTTTCTAAATTGTAAACTTTGCCGCCACGCAATAAAGTTTGCATGGTAACAAGATCCGTTAAATCCTCCCCTTTGTCCTGATTTTGTTCATATATTTCGACGTTGTCATTATCCGAATCATATTTTCCATAGCATTGTTCTTTCAAATCAACAAACAGGTTTTTAATGCGATCATGGTGAGCAGCTTTGACAATCTCTTTCACATCATTCGAGGCTTTTCCCTTTGATAATAATTCATGATATTCGGCTAAAGCGCCATCCTTTTCTTGCTGAAAATAGGATTGAATTTTCTTCCATGTTTTCTGATGTAACTCATCCTGGCTAAAATCAGCAGGATTGGAATCGACCGCTTTATCAAACAAATGCGGATAAGAACTGGCTTCCCGATAGATGGGAATTAGATACTCAACGCCGACCAGCAGCAGGGGTGAGTTTTCACCGCCTAACTCCCGTTCGACTCCTTTGTCAACCGCCTGAAAAAAGCGAAGGATATTTTTCTTTTTTAACGTATCATTTTTACCAACACCCTGTCCGTGAAACATAGCATCTCGACGGCCTCTACGTGCACCAGTTCCGGTATGAAATTGGGTTTGCCTTTCCGGATCATCGTACTGAAGAATTTCGTCAATGTTTTTGGGTATTTCCTCTGATTGGATTTCATTCAAGCTAAAACCTGATCCTTGATAAAGTTTGATTTCATCTAAATTCAAAGCAAGAACATAATACTGCACATCACTGCTCAGCAAGGGAATCAATGGCTTGACATAAAACCGCTCGCTGACCACGGCATGCTCATCAAAAGAAATTGGGAAACGATAATAATTAAATTCATCAGGAGATAAGAATACAGCAAATCCATCACTTTGATAAAACCAAAAATAGGAGTCATCCAAAAGGTCCCTCGTCGGCTTTATAAATTCGTTAATTTCAGGTTTTCGCACCCCTTTTTTTACAAGTTTTTTTTCAACTTGTTTCATTAAATTTTTAAATCGGATTGGGTCCTGTTCAACCTCTGTTCCTTTTTTATGCGTGGGCATATAAATTGAGACACACGGTGATTGATGTTTCTCTGACAACTCACGAATTTTATTTTTGGTTAAAAGATACATAGCAACACAACCTTTCGTAATTTATTTTAGTACATGTTTTTTAATTAACTTCATGCTCTGTCCAATGAATAAAGGAATGACACTAATTCCAAAGATCAATGTCCACGCACTCAGATCGGGATGATAAGTTTGCAAAATACCGGACAATCCGGGCAAATAAACACCTGCCAGGAGCATGGTTCCACAAAGTAAAATCGCACCCCATACGAGAGGATTGGTAGTGACTTCATTCAGTATCAATTTTGACTCTGTATCCCGCATGTTAAACACATGACCGAGGCGTGTGAAACCTAATGTGAGAAATGAAACGGTCACTGCTTTATCGGTTGGCAGGTTGAGCCATTCCATTGCCAGAATTAACGCACCCAAAATGCATAAAGCGATGATTGCTCCATATCCGGCAATTAATGACCATTGTTGCTTCTTCAGAATTGGTTCACTCGAATCACGGGGTGCCTGATGCATCACATTCGGATTTCCTTTTCCAACACCTAATGCCATCGCCGGGAAAACATCGAGCAGGAGATTGATAAAAAGTATTTGTAACGGTAAAACCGGTAGCGGCAAACTCAGTATCGACGCCAGCCCGACAGCAAGTACCTCCCCGACGTTTCCTGATAATAAAAACAAAACGAATTTTCTGATATTTTTAAAAATTACCCGACCGTACTCCACCGCCGTGACAATCGTCGAAAATTCATCATCTTTTAAAATCATATCCGCCGCCTCACGGGCAACTTGGGTTCCTCTTTTCCCCATTGCAATTCCGATATCCGCTTTTTTCAAGGCAGGCGCATCATTAACACCATCGCCTGTCATCGCGACGATAGCACCATTGTCTTGATGGACTGAAATGAGATCGAGTTTTTGCTTCGGATTCACTCGTGCAAATATGGGTATGTCTTGAATTTTCTGTTTCTCATCATCGGTCAAGTCTTCGAAGTGTTTCAAATCCTGACCGATCATCACATCTGTTTTTTCATCTCCGATTAAATCAACCGCTGAAGCTACTTTGCGGGCAGTGATCGGATGGTCACCCGTCACCATCTTAACATCGATTCCTGCGTGGTGGCAGGCGGCAATCGCTTCTTTTACAGATTCACGTGGCGGATCAAATAGTCCGACAAGTCCATACAGGGTTAAATTCTCGTACGGATTTTCATCTGTTGTTTCAGCATCCCGTTGAGCCACTGCCAGTACCCTCAATCCATCGTCCGCCATCTGTTGGTTTGTGTTCATCCAATCATCCCGCTCCGCATCGCTCATGTCTTTCTCGCCGTCCTGCATGCTGATTTTTGTGCATACCTTGAGTACAGACTCGGGCGCACCTTTGACCGCAACATAGTATGTATCATTCTTCTGATGAAACGTTGCCATCATTTTGTTTTCAGGATCAAAGGCTTCCTCTCTTTTTTCGGGCATCTCCTCCAACAATTGGTCACGCTCCATCTGTGCTTTTTTACCGGCAACCAGTAAAGCAGTTTCAAGAGGGTCTCCGATCTCGTTTTCGCCGTCTTCTGACAAAGAAGCATTATTGCATAATACGCCAATCTTGAGAGCTTCATGTAAAATTTTATCGTCATTCAAATCAACCGGTTTATCATCTTTGACAAAGTTATCGTTTTGATTTTCAGTTATTTTAATCCGTTCATCCGCTAATACGATATCAGTAACTGTCATCCTGTTTTCAGTCAATGTTCCTGTTTTGTCGGAGAAAATAATATTCGTCGCTCCCAGTGTTTCCACTGATCCCAATCGGTTAATCAGCGCATTCCGTTTCGCCATACGCATGACACCTCTGGCAAGAGCAATAGTTGCCACAATGGGCAGTCCTTCGGGGATCGCAGCGACGGCTAATGCGATTCCAGTTTCGATCATCAAAAATACATTTTTTTCATTTAAAATACCCAGCACAGAGACAACAGCAGCGATTCCGATGGTGATCCAAATTAGCTTGTTCGCTAATCGATTGAGTCTTTTTTCGATGGGCGTGATTTCTTCTTCGGATTCTTCGACGAGTTCCGAGATATTTCCCAATTCCGTATCCATGCCCGTACTGACAACCACTGCCGCTCCTGATCCCCGGGTCACAAAAGTGCCCTTGAACAGCATATTTTTTCTGTCCGACAGCGGGGCGTCTTCTTTTATTTTTTCCGTTGTTTTACTGATTGGAACTGATTCGCCGGTCAGTGCGGACTCGTCTGCCTGCAATCGGTTCGCTTCGATGATTCGCATATCGGCACTGACCATATCGCCGCCATCTAAAATGACGATGTCGCCCGGGACGAGTTCAATGGCTGGAATCTGTTTCACATCCCCATCGCGCCGCACATTCGCGCTGACCCGACTCATTTTATGCAGTGCCTCCATGGATCGGGCAGCTTTGACTTCGGTAAAAAAGCCGATCGCAACTGTTAAAAGGATAACTGCCACGATTGCCAAACCTTGAACGGGATCACTAAATAGAAATGACAACACAGCCGCGACAACTAACAACACCATGATCAAACTTTCGAATTGATCGATCAAAATTTCAAGGGTACTCTTGCTTTTTGTTTCTTGTAACCGGTTCTTTCCGTATTTTTTTCGGCGTTCTCTGACCTGCTTTGCTGATAAGCCATCATCCGTGGTAACTTCAAATTCTTTTAAGAGATTGTTTACTTTGTAAGTCCAATAATTCTTCATGAAATCCCAATGTTATGTTAATTATTTTAGTTTCAGCCTGCTATTCTTCAACGTGAATAATTGCTGAAAAACAATTATCAGTACATTTTTCTTTTGCCACGCATTAACACAGATTTTCACAGATATTTTCTATGATTTGAAGTAGATTCTATAATATATTCTTCAAAATCCGTGTCTATCTGTGAATATCAGTGGTAATGAATCTATTTTTAAAAAATTTTCGGTGGCAAATTTTCACTTTTTTCTGGTCAGTATGTCAATGACCTCTTCATCAGTCACATCGTGCCAGTTTTGATAAACCTGAGCCACTGCTCTGAAGTTGGGCGGCGTCTCCAACACGATAATCTCATCGACTAATTGTTCTATTTCCTGTTTAACCCGGTCACTGGTGACCGGCACACCAACAATAATTTTGTCCGCTTTTTCATTTTTACACATGGTTATTGACACGCGCATGGTCGATCCCATTGCAATGCCGTCATCCACTAAGATCACAGTCCGGTCTGAAATATCCGGCAAGGGTTCGTTATTTCGAAGCGTTTTTATCCGTCTTTTAACCACTTGCTTCTGTTCCTCCACAATTTCGTCAACTGAAGATTTGGGTAGAAAGCGATCAGTATCTCCGAAGATAAAATTACTGCCATCTTCAGCAACTGCACCAAATCCCGCTTCGGGATTATAAGGGAGCGGTAATTTTCGTGAGACGATAATAGAAAAATACGCATTCAAGTGTTCGGCAACTTCAGCTCCTATTTCAACACCTCCCCGTGGAATCGCTAAAACAATAGCATTTTGGTCTCTGTATTTTTCCAAAGCTTTTGCTAATTTCTTGCCAGCATCTTTTCGATCAATAAACATATTTTTCTCCCACCTCACTTGAAGTTAGTGTAAAAAAATATCCTTATTTTTTTCTTTTAACTAGAAAAATAATAAGAAAATAGAACGGAAAGAGAGTTTACCCCCTATAAATTAGTTGAAAAGCGATTCAAAATTGAGGGTAAACCAATGTATTTTTCCAGACAATTTCTTATTTCGCTTAAAAAAAGTATTCTCCTTGAACAATTCATTGGGCAATATATTGATTTAAAAAAGCATGGGGATCACTTCATCGGATTATGCCCATTTCACGATGATCATAATCCCAGTTTCACAGTCTTTCCCAACACGCAAAGTTTCTTTTGTTTCGGTTGTAAAGCTGGCTCAAAACAAGTTACCCAATCCAGTGATCATATTGCTTTCCTGATGAGTTACTTGAAGCTGTCATTTCCACAAGCAGTTGTCAAGTTAGCTGAAATTACTAACACACCGTTGCCAAACCAACAGAAATCTCCAGCGTCTGCTACTGGACATTCTCAACAAACTCAAGCGCAACAACAGCCTGAAAATTCCGATCCGCAATTAGCAAAAGTTAGTGAATATCCCATAAGTCAGCAAATATATAATCTTGCTGCCGAGTTTTATCACCAGCAACTGTTTCTGGCAAACGATACTTTGGCGCTGGATTATTTGACACAACAACGCCATCGCAGCATGGACATCATCAAACAATTCAAAATAGGCTATGCCAAAGGTGGACGCGCGCTTTATCAATTTTTGAAAAATAAAGGCTTTTCTGACGACCAACTGTTGCAGTCCAAATTAATCGCCAAACGTGGCAATCGGCTGCTGGATTACTTTTTTGGGGAAATTATCCTCTTCCCACATTTTAAAAATAATAATGTTATCGGCTTCACCATCAAAGACCTGGGACGCTATAAATCACCAGTCAAGTTGAGGCTCTTTTCCAGAAATACTTTCTATAATCACGACCTGCTCTCCAAACAGCATCAGAAAATTATTCTTGTTGAAGGCGAAAGCGACCTGCACTCAATTGTACAGTTCACCGATCACAACAATGTTTTGGCTTTATGCGGCAATCAATTGACACAGTTGCAATTGCAAAAACTCACCACTGCTAACATCAAAAAGGTTTACCTGGCGCTGGATAAGGATTCTGCAGGGAAAAAAGCAACCCAAAACATCGCACAAAAACTCTCCAATGCCGGCATCACTCCATGCCCATTACAATACACCTGCCATAAAGATATCGACCTGTGGATCAGATATACAAAGCCACAAGAACGAAAATCTTCTTTTGGGCAACTGATCAATGATGCCGATGAAAAAAGCGCCAAAGTAAGAAAAACAAAAAATCAACAAACAGAAAACAACAGTCAGCAACCACAAAAGTCAGATCAAAACCATAAAACCACACAAAACAATGAACCTTCTATTTTACAACTCATCAAAGAACTGATCAAAGCTATATATATTTTGTCAACCGCTATTCTTATCCTGATCAAAAACGCTAAACCGTATATTAAATACCGAAAAAATCCACAGCCCAAAACACCACAATATCACAAACGACCAACCTTCTCAATCGATCAACTGCCTGTTTATAAATCTAAAGAAATCGTGCCCCATTATAAAATCCTGCTGGAACAATATCAAAAAACTCACAGTAAAAAATTAAAACCTGTTAACAGAAGACAGGGCAAAAAAAGACCGCCACAGCACGCTCATTGTCAATTCTGTCATGCGCCGGCTGAATTTCTATCCATCAACGATGGAGACAAACAAGTCTATTGCAAAGTCTGCAAGCGCTTCTCAAATTATGAAAAACAGCTTAAAGACGTTTCGTTACATTGTCCGCATTGCGATAGCACGCTGGTGAAAATGAAAAAAAACACCGAGAAAAACGGCTATCTGTATTACAAATGCCGTAGTAATAAATGCTCATTTTTCATCAGTAATAAAAACAGGCAAAAATATTTATCTAAAAAGAACAAACAAACAGACGTCAAAAAACTGCATTATATCTATCGTAAAGCAGTTATCGACATCACTGCACTTCATCCTGATTCACCGGATAAGCCAAAAGTCGATTTAGCCAATGTCCGTTCATCAGCCCATGTCATTGGACTGACGCTCACTTATCGGGCGTTCGGAAATTCAACCAGGGAGATCGCTGATCTGTTGCAAGAAATCCATCAAGTCCCCATCAGCCATCAAACCGTAAAAAATTATCTCGATGCGGCTGCCTACAGGCTCGCTCCGATGGTGTTTAATTATCCGTACGACTTGTCAGGTATTTTAGCTGCCGATGAAACCTATATCAGAACCCTGGCAAAATGGAATTATCTCACTTTTGCTTTCGATCCCAAAGCACAGATAATTTCAGCGCTAAATGTGTCGGAAAAAAGAAATCTCATCGGTTTGGCTAAAGCAATTAACCATGCCGTCTCAAAGTACCCGCTCGACTGCTTGACGGAAAATGCTGATTTTAATCCGTTAGTGGTAACTGATGGAAATCCGGTTTATCAGTTGATTGCACAGTTCTTGAGACAGTCTAATATTTTTATCAACCACAAAGTTGTTATCGGGCTGGAAAATAATGATGACCAATCAACCGATTTTAGAAACTTAAAGCAGATCATCGAGCGGTTGAATAAAAACTTCAAGAAATATATCAACAAATCCGAACATTTTGGCGCTTGCAACGGTGTCCTCTCTAATGCGATTGTTTTTACGGCGCATTATAATTTCATCAGAAAAAATAACCAGCTGAACGGAAAAATACCGGTAACCATTGAATCTATCAATGTCCAGCAAAACCAACCTTACCGATGGGTGAGATTACTTGAACACGCTCAATATTTCTATCAGAAATTAGAATGATCCTGAAATGTCTTTCTTGATCTGCTTTTTAAAATCTCTCCTTATCTAAAATTCGGCTTGCCATCTTTGAGCTTAATGGGATATCTACGCCCAATACCTCTTTTTTCCCATATTCCAAATCATTTTTCGCTTGACTTTTTGATGGTTTTTTTGCAAATTTATTCGTCAATACTTCTTTTGAATTTTTGGGTAACTTTTTTTTGCGATTGCTTCTATTCTTTCATATTTATTTTACACTACC
>CAYYMH010000078.1:0-15774 GCA_964472785.1 uncultured Cytophagia bacterium
TTAAAAAAAGAATTGTTCTTAATTTGGGGCGTAACTATTATAAAATATACAATTCATAAACAAATGTCAACAAAAATTAATTCGGTACAGCAATGAGACTCTAAAAAGCAAAAAAGAATATTCAAAATGATTTTTTTCATAATAAAAAAAATATTTTAACGTATTATTTTTTTCTTGACTTATTAATAATTATTTACTTTCTTTAATAATGGTTTCTAATTAACCCTTTACTTTTAACCAAACGGGAGGATTCGTATGAATCGTTTCAAAGGAGTTGTCACGGTTCTGGCTTTGTTGGCAGCCTTTTCAGTTGTGTTATGGATTGGTTGTGAGCAGAACACAAAATCACCGATTGAACCGCAACCAACACAAGAAACCATTGTGTTGAGCAAGGAAAATCCGCAGGTTCAAGAGGTGATTAAGGTGCAAAACAAGCACACTAAAAAATTAATGGATGTGGAGGGAGTCGTGGGAACGGCAACCGGTCTGGATGCAGAGGGAAATCTGGTTGTGAAAGTTTTTACCAGCGAGTTGCCGGAAGTTGTTGATGTCCCCAAAAAGTTGGATGGCGTACCTGTGGTTGAGGAATACACTGGCATGTTTGTCGTTTATGCCGATCCAACTGCACGGTTTGACCGACCGGTACCAATTGGTGTATCAACCGGACATCCGGACATTACAGCCGGTACAATTGGCTGCCGTGTGAAAGACAGTCAGGGCAATGTGTTTGCATTGAGCAACAATCATGTTTACGCTAATGGAAATGAAGCCTCGATTGGGGACAACGAACTACAACCAGGTCCCTACGATGGCGGACAGGATCCGGCAGACGCAATTGGAACCTTGTACGATTTTGAACCGATTGCTTTTGACGGAAGCAATAATACCATTGATGCTGCCATTGCAATAACGACGACTTCGGATGTCGGCTATTCGACGCCATCCGGTGATGGATACGGCACACCGAATACAACGACCAAATCTGTAACAGTTGGAATGAATGTTCAAAAATACGGTCGAACAACAGTCTGGACGCATGGCGAAGTCTCAGAACTCAACGTTACAGTGGATGTGTGTTATGAATCGCGTGGTCCGTTCAAGTGTGTTAAACTGGCACGCTTTGTTGACCAAATTGCTATTACGCCGGGAGATTTTAGTGACGGTGGTGATTCAGGTTCATTGATTGTAACCGATGACAGCAACAAGAATCCGGTGGCATTGCTTTTCGCCGGAAGTGACACAAGAACATTGGCAAATCCCATTAGCTATGTCCTGAATCGCTTCAATGTAACCATCGATGATGGTAGTGGTAGCGGCGGGAATGTTGCTCCGACTGCAGATTTTACTTATACAACAACTGATTTGACTGCAGATTTCACTGATCAGAGCTATGACTCTGATGGAAGCGTTGTGTCCTGGAGCTGGGATTTTGGCGATGGCGCTACTTCCACAAGCCAGAATCCAAGTCACACGTATGCTGCTGATGGTACTTATACTGTAACACTTACTGTAACCGATGATGATGGCGCTACAGGAAGCACATCTAAAGATGTAACAGTTTCGAGTAGCACCAGCAATAATCCGCCAACTGCAGATTTTTCCTACACGAAATCCGATTTAACGGCCAATTTTACGGATGAAAGCTATGATTCTGACGGCAGCGTTGTTGGATGGAGCTGGGATTTTGGCGATGGCGCGACTTCCACAAGCCAGAATCCGAGCCACACGTATGCTGCTGATGGTACCTATAGCGTAAGTCTCACCGTGACCGATGATGACGGTGCAACTGGAAGTACATCCAAGGATGTAACAGTTTCATCTGGAGGAAGCGGTATCACGTTGACTGCAACCGGCTATAAAGTCCGAGGAAGACATCATGCAGATTTGGAATGGAGTGGTGCGACCGGCACGGATGTGAATATTTACCGTGATGGCGTTCTTATTGCCACAACTCCAAATGACGGCTTTTACACGGATGCGACAGGTAATGTCGGTGGCGGTTCTTACACTTACAAAGTATGCGAAACCGACGGCTCAGCCTGCTCTAACGAAGCAACTGTTAACTTTTAAAATCTTAACTTAAGTTTAAAACACGGGTCTTTGATACGGGATCCGTGTTTTAAATTCATCGAAACCTGCCATTAAGTAAAAGAAAAAGCTAAAAAAACATACCCAAAAATAAAAATAATTTGCATTTTTGCAAATGAATTATTATATTAAAATTTCATTTTTTTAGTAGTTCGAATTTTTGATGTCACACCTTTATTGGAATCAACCAGTTTTTAAATAAAAATTATAGGTAAGCATTTCATGATTTGGGTGAAGCAATTTCATGGATGATGCGCAGAAGAATAGAAATATTTAATAAATGAGATGAGGTAGAAAAATATGAAGAAATTTGAAAAAGTGACAATGGATGGAAATACTGCTGCAACTCATGTTGCTTATGCGTTTAGCGATGTGGCGGCAATTTATCCGATTACCCCGTCTTCTTCGATGGGTGAATTGGCGGATGCCTGGGCGGCAACCGGAAGAAAAAATGTTTTTGATCAAACAGTGGATGTTGTTGAGTTACAATCTGAAGGTGGTGCTTCTGGCGCAGTGCATGGATCGCTCTCAGCTGGCGCGTTTACGACAACGTTTACAGCATCACAGGGTTTGATGTTAATGTTACCGAATATGCATAAAATTGCCGGTGAAATGTTGCCAACCGTTTTTCATGTTTCCGCACGTTCATTAGCGTGTCAGTCGTTATCAATTTTCGGAGATCACTCTGACGTGATGTCAGCGCGAAATACCGGATTTGCATTGGTGGCAGCAAGTTCAATTCAGGAAATAATGGATTTAGCCGTGGTTTCACATTTAAGCACATTAAAATCAAAAGTCCCGTTTTTAAATTTTTTTGATGGCTTTCGCAATTCACACGAAATACAAAAAATCGAAGAGATCGATTATGGGACATTAGCTGAACTGCTTGACATGAAATATGTGGAGGAGTTTCGTAGCCGTGCTTTGAATCCCGAAAATCCAAGAGTCAAGGTCGGGGCGCAAAACCCGGATGTGTATTTTCAGGGCAGAGAAACTGTAAATAAATTCTATCAAGCAACCCCGGAAATCGTTCAGGAATACATGAATTTATTCGCCGAAAAAGTAGGTCGAGAATACAATCTGTTCGATTATGTTGGCGCTCCGGATGCGGATCGAATTATTGTTGCCATGGGCAGCGGTTGTGAGGCAATTGAAGAAACGATAAATTATTTGAATGAAAAACGTGGCGAGAAGGTGGGATTGATCAAGGTGCGATTATACCGTCCCTTCTCCGTCGAACATTTTGTGAAAGCGATACCCGAGACGGTCAAAAAGATCGCAGTGTTAGATCGAACAAAAGAACCCGGTTCAATCGGCGAACCGCTTTATTTGGATACAGTCGCGGCATTAAAGGACAAAAAAGATTTGACAATTATTGGCGGACGTTACGGACTTTCTTCAAAAGAATTTACACCGTCAATGATTAAAGCTGTCTTTGACCATCTGAACGGCAAGGCGACACATGGATTTACAGTTGGGATTAATGACGATGTTACAGGCACGTCCGTTAAAGTGAAAGAAACGATAGATACCTTGCCCGAAGGAACAATTAGCTGTAAATTCTGGGGACTGGGTGCTGACGGAACGGTAGGCGCCAATAAAAATTCAATCAAGATTATTGGTGATAATACCGACATGTACGCACAGGGCTATTTTCAGTATGATTCGAAAAAATCCGGTGGTATTACGCGCAGCCATTTACGGTTCGGAAAATCTCCGATTCAGTCTCCGTATTTGGTGACCAATGCGGATTTTATTGCGTGTCACAATCAGGCGTTTGTCGGACGTTACGATCTGCTGGAAGGAATAAAAGAAAACGGCGTTTTTCTTTTGAATTCAAATTGGTCTAAGGATGAAGTGTTCGAAAACTTGACCGAAGATATGCAGAAGACGATTATCGAAAAGAAGATCAAATTTTATAATATTGACGCATTGGAAATCGCCAACAAAGTCGGACTTGGCGGTCGCATTAATACGGTGATGCAGACAGCGTTCTTTTTGATTTCCGGAGTTCTTGACCGTCAGGAAGCCATCGAGATGATTAAAAACGCGATCAAAAAGACTTACGGTAAAAAGGGCGAAGAAATTGTCAAGATGAATTGGGAAGCCGTGGATAAAACCGATGAAGCGTTGGAGGAAATTCCGGTACCGGACAAATTGCCTAAATCCAGTCGTGAGAAGAAACAACTGGTGCCAGATGATTCGGATGATTTTACCAAAAATGTCATTGAAAGAATTATGCGAGAAAAAGGTGATGATATTCCGGTATCGCAAATGCCTTATGATGGCTTTGTACCCTCGGGTACTACGAAACTTGAAAAACGCGGCGTCGCGGCGTTTGTTCCGCATTGGATTCCTGAAAATTGTATTCAATGTAATCAATGTTCATTTGTCTGTCCTCATGCTTCGATTCGCACCAAGCTCATTGACCGGAAATTGTTAAAAGACGCACCGGACACATTTAAAACGTTGAAGGCAATGGCAAAAGACGGCGATGAATATGATTACAAAGTTCAGGTGTACGTTGAGGATTGTCAGGGATGTATGGTCTGTGTCAATGAATGTCCCAAAGAAGCGTTGGTTAAAAAACCGATTCAGGAAGAACGCGACACTGGCGAGAATGAGAATGAAAAATTCTTCGAATCATTGCCCGAAGATGTAATGAGCAAGCAGGTGAAAGAAACATCGGTCAAAGGAAGCCAGTTTAAACAGCCTTTATTGGAGTTCTCCGGTGCGTGTGCAGGATGTGGAGAAACCGCTTACGCGAAGTTGATCACGCAACTGTTTGGTGATAGAATGATTATTGCGAACGCGACAGGATGTTCCTCAATTTGGGGCGGTACATTTCCAACAATTCCGTACACAAAAAATAAAAACGGACACGGACCTGCCTGGGCAAATTCCTTATTTGAAGATAATGCCGAGTATGGTTTTGGATTTCGGTTAGCAGTCGATGCGAACAGGAAACAGCTCCTCTATAACGTTAACAAAGTATTAGAGAATGGCGTTAGCGGCGAATTAAAAGATGCGCTGCAAAAGGCAAAAGAGCTGTGGAAGAATACTGACGAAGAAGCAAAAGCAAATGCAAGTAAGATTCGCGAGCTACTGCCTGATGAGCTGAAGAAAGCTTCCGGGGATGTTGAAAAAACGCTGAAACGAATTAAGGAATTGGAAAGCTATTTTGTCGATAAAAGTATCTGGTCTTTTGGCGGAGATGGTTGGGCTTATGATATTGGTTACGGTGGTTTAGACCACGTGATGGCGTCTGACAGGAATGTGAACATTTTAGTGATGGATACCGAAGTGTATTCGAACACCGGCGGTCAGGCTTCAAAAGCTACGCCATTGGGTTCGATTGCCAAGTTCGCTGAAGCAGGCAAACCGACTCCGAAAAAGGATTTGGGATTGATGCTGATGACGTACGGATACGTTTATGTGGCTTCGGTTGCGATGGGCGCGAATAAGAATCAGTTTGTAAAGGCGGTCACAGAAGCGGAAGCCTATGATGGGCCCGCGATTATTATTGCTTATGCACCCTGTATCAATCATGGCATTGACATGTCTCAATCTCAAAAAGAAGAGAAAAAAGCTGTCGATTCGGGTTATTGGATGCTTTACCGTTACAATCCAATGTTGAAAGAAGAAGGCAAGAATCCGTTTACCCTTGATTCCAAGGAACCGAAGATCGACCTTGAAGAATTCTTAAAAGGTGAAAAAAGATATAATTCACTGAAGGTCACTTTTCCGGACAAAGTCGAGGCTTATTGGAAAGAATTCGAGAAAGTGACGAAGGAACGATATGAATTCTACAAACGGATGGCTGAAAAGTAAACTTGAACAATGACATGTGGAAAAAATACGAATCCCTCCTCGAATAATCGAGGAGGGATTTTTATTGGGGGCTGTTTTGATGTCAGCTAATTTAATGTAATGAACACACGAATTTTCAGCAGAAAGTCTTTTTTCACTTGCTTAATTTCTCATTTTTGTGTATAATAATTCTTAGAATTTTCTGAAAGTATATGTTTATAGATAGGGCAAAAATAACAGCAATCGCCGGTAACGGTGGCAACGGGATAATCAGCTTCCGGCGGGAAAAATATGTTCCCAAAGGCGGTCCTGACGGCGGTGACGGCGGAAAGGGTGGCGATGTCATAATCCGTGCGGATCGCAATTTACAGACACTTTTGGATTACAAATACAAACGCGTATTCAAGGCTGAGTCGGGAAAGGATGGGCAAGGTTCTCAAAAGAGCGGTAAAAGTGGTCACGATGTGACGATTCGTGTCCCTTGCGGAACGTTGGTTCGCGATGTGAACTCGGGTAACATACTGGTAGATTTAGTGAAGGACAGACAAGAAGCTATTGTCGCAAAAGGAGGAAAAGGCGGCAGAGGAAATCAGCATTTTGCCACACCCACAAAACGTACTCCTCGTCAGGCAGAAGATGGAGAAACGGGAGAACACCGTGAACTGCTGTTAGAGTTAAAACTCATCGCGGATGTCGGATTAGTAGGATTACCCAATGCCGGGAAATCCACTCTGCTGTCTCGTTTGTCAGCAGCACGTCCCAAAATAGCGGATTATCCGTTTACCACATTAAATCCGAACTTGGGCATTGTGAGCTTCAAAGAACAGAAAACCTTTGTGATGGCAGATATTCCCGGGTTAATTGAGGGCGCTCACCAGGGCAAAGGCTTAGGGCTACAATTTTTAAGACATATCGAACGAACCACGGTTTTGGCTTTTCTGATTGAATCAATTTCGGAAAATATTTCAAAAGATTATGAGACGTTAGTAAACGAAATAAAAAAATATAATATCGAAATATTACATAAACCAAGAATTATCGTAATTACAAAGAGAGATTTGTTACCTGAAAACGAAATTGCTGGCATAAAGGAATTTAAAAAGAAAAACATTCCGTTGCATTTTATGTCAGCAATCTCCGGCGCAGGACTGGAAGAATTAAAAGAAAAAATCTGGAATCTGATTCACGGGACAGAAAATGCAGATTGAGTTGGCTTATGTTTATTAATTTAGAACAGCTCCTTAACTTAAACGCAATACAGGGGGTCGGTCCGACAAGGTTGCGTTCGCTTGTGGCACGTTTTCGGTCGACTGAAAAAATATTCAAAGCGTCATTCAAGGAACTAACTTCAGTTGATGGCGTTGATGATAAAACTGCCAAAAATATTTTGCAGTACTCCAATTTTAATTATGGAAGCGAGCAGCTTAAAAGGGCTAATGAACGCGGAATCGAAATAATTTCATTCTGGGATGAGCGGTATCCCGAAAATCTGAAACGGATTTACGATCCGCCGGTGTTGCTTTATGTCAAGGGAAGCTTGGAAAAAGAAGACAAGTTTGCCATCAGCATTGTCGGCATGCGAATGCCGAGCGATTATGGCCGGTTGATTGCTGAAAAATTATCAAAACAGCTTTCGAGCAAAGGTATGGTAGTTGTTAGTGGAATGGCGAGAGGCATTGATACAATCAGTCATCGAGCTGCGGTTCAATGTAACGGTAGAACGATAGCGGTGTTGGGCTCGGGTTTGGACAGAATTTATCCGCCGGAAAACGGAAAATTAGCTGAAGAAATTACTAAAAAAGGCGCTTTGGTTTCAGAATTTGAATTAGGAACCGCTCCGGATGCGGTAAATTTCCCGCGTCGTAATCGCATCATTTCAGGCCTGTCATTAGGAACGGTGGTTGTCGAAGCCGGAGTAAAAAGTGGTGCGTTATTGACAGCTAACTATAGCCTGGAGCAAAACAGGGAAGTTTTTGCTGTTCCCGGCAATATCAACAGCATGAAAAGCGCTGGCACCAATCAGTTGATTAAAATGGGAGCAAAGCTGGTGATTTCGGTTGAAGACATTTTAATAGAATTGCAACCACAGCTAAAACATTTTCTAAAAGCAGAAAAAGAAAAAGACAATTATCAGGATATTGATAAAAATTTGTCAGAGGTTGAGAAGACAATTTTAAAGCAATTGTCTAATGAGCCAATCCATATTGATAAGCTGGCACCTTTAGTGAAAAAAACAACGGGGGAAACATTATCGGTTTTATTACCGTTGGAATTTAAAGGATTAGTAAAGCAGTTACCTGGAAAATTATTCATTCGAGTCTGAAGGCATAAGTTTTGGATAACGAACAAATTTCAGTTCCAGTTATAAAGAAACGGCACAAAGAGAAAATAAGAAAAAGTATTGTTTCGGTTGTTGAATGTAAAGATTACAGCCAACAACAAGTCGATAAAGCCATTGACCAGTCATTGGATCACGTCGGGGGATTAAAACAGTTTGTTAAAGCCGGAGATAGGGTGCATATTAAGCCCAATCTCCTGACAGCAAAAACACCGGACAAGGCTGCGACAACGCATCCGTCAGTTGTGCGTCGCGTGGTGAGCATTGTTAAAGAGCTTGGCGGGGAGGTGACCATCGGCGATAGCCCGGCTGGAATTTCAACACCAATTGAGGAATATTGGAAAAAATCAGGTCTGGAACAAGTTGCCCTGGATACTGGTGCCAGACTCATCCGGTTTGAAAAAAATAAAGTGAGAGAAAAGCAGGTCAACGGGCGGTCCTATTATATTGCAAAAGCTGTTGCAGACGCGGATGTTGTTATTAATTTGTGTAAATTAAAAACGCACAACTTAGTTCTTTTTACCGGTGCGATAAAAAATATGTTTGGTGTCATTCCCGGATTCCGAAAAAGTGAATATCATAAACAGGCGCCCAAAGTTAATGCGTTTTCCGAAATTATCGTGGACATTTTTTCTGTCGTTCGACCACAGATTAACATTATGGATGCGGTAGTCGCTATGGAGGGAAACGGTCCGTCCGCGGGGAGCCCGAAAAAACTGGGGTTGATCTTTGCCAGTACGGATGCTGTTGCGTTGGATTCTGTAGCAGCGAGTTTGATCGGATTTAATGACGGTGAGATTAAAACAACGGAAACTGCTTATGACCGGGGACTCGGAGAAAAAAGGAAAGAGAGAATTCAACTAAAAGGTGTGGATTTAAAGGCATATCAGGATTTAGATTTTGATTTGCCGACGAACCGGTTTTTGAATTATATCCCAACATCGCTGATTCAGTTTTTTGGAAGATACGTCTGGGTTCGACCAAAACCCAATATTGACATGTGCAAAAGATGCGGCGCGTGTATTGAAAATTGTCCCACTCAAGCAATGAAATCGGAGGAAGGATTCCCGGTTATTGATTATTCCAAATGTATCAATTGCTTTTGCTGTGATGAAATTTGTCCGCACGATGCGATTGATCAAAAAGCAAGTTGGCTGGCTCAAAAACTGCGATAATTCTCTTGGGTGGCAAAAAAATTCATTGACTAAAAGCATAAAAATTCTTATATTTCAATTTGCTACGGAGGACTAGACCTAACTGGTAAGGCAGCGGTCTTGAAAACCGCCGCGCGCAAGCGCTTGGGGGTTCGAATCCCTCGTCCTCCGCAAAATTGGAGAGGTGCCGGAGCTGGCTTAACGGGGCGGCCTGCTAAGCCGTTGTAGGTCTTTTGATCTACCGAGGGTTCGAATCCCTCCCTCTCCGCTTTTTTTTCCTTAATTATCAATCGAAAATTGATAATTTAAATTAACTCATTATTAAAAAGATAATATGTTATTTGAAAAAGCAGATGAAATTCGAGTCCGATTTGCTCCCAGTCCTACCGGTTTTTTACATATCGGTGGAGCACGGACTGCGATCTTTAACTGGTTATATGCAAAACGACAGCAGGGTAAATTTTTGCTGAGGATCGAAGACACCGATGTAAAAAGGTCAGATCCTCAGATGGTCAAGGTAATTTATGACGGTTTGAAATGGCTCGGATTAGAATGGGACGGGGAGCCTGTTTTTCAGTCAGAACGTCTGGAGAGATATCGAAGCATTGTCAATAATTTGGTAAGCAAAGATAAGGCTTATTACTGCTATTGTTCACAGGAGCGGCTCGCTCAACTCAGGGATTCGGATAAAAAACAAAGATCAGCCTATTTTTACGATGGGCGGTGCCGAAATCTTTCGGAAGGAGAAAAGCAGAACCAGGAAAAGAAGGGTTTACCGAGGGTTGTTCGATTCAAAGTTGATCCTGGCGAAGTTAGATTCAATGATAAGGTACGCGGTTCTTTGACATTTAATTGTGAAGAAATTGATGATTTTGTGATTATGCGCTCAGATGATATTCCAACCTATCATTTGGCTGTTGTTGTTGATGACCATGACATGAATATTTCCCACGTAATTCGCGGGGACGATCACTTAACCAATACACCAAAGCAGATTTTATTGTACAAATCTTTGGATTGGAGAATTCCGAACTTTGCGCATGTGCCATTAATCCTTGGTCAGGATAAAAAGAGGTTGAGCAAAAGGCATGGTGCAGTTTCGGTCATGGAATACGAGGCTAACGGGTATCTGGCTGATGCGATGCTAAATTATCTGGCTCTTTTGGGATGGTCTCCCGGTAACAATAGGGAAATCCTGTTAAAAGAGGAAATGATTAAAAATTTTTCACTGAAAAAAATCAACAAAAACAGCGCTATTTTTGATGAAGATAAACTGGTTTGGTTGAACAGTCAATATATAAAACAACTTTCAAATGCGCAGTTATACGAGAAATTATTACCCCTATTGGAACAAGAGCCAGAATTGCGGATTAAAAAATATGAGCGAAGATACATTGAAACGGCAATCGGCTTACTTAAATCCAGACTGAAGAGAATAACTGATTTTATTGAGTACGGCTCATATTTTTTCGTTGATCCTGAAAAGTATGATGAAAAGGCTGTGAAAAAACATTGGCAGGATGAAAATGCATGTCACCGAATTAGGGCTTCAGCAGAAAAATTATCAGAATTAGATCGGTTTAATGAAGAGCAGATTGAAACAACCATTCGGAATTTAGCAGAACAGATGAAAATTGGCGCGGGTGATATTATTCATCCGGTTCGTCTTGCAATCACAGGTTATGGAGTGAGTCCGGGCATTTTCGAGTTGATGGCAGTTTTAGGAAAGGAGACAGTAACTCGCCGACTCGAGCATGCAATGGAGTATTTGAATTGTCAACAGTAATATTTTTGGGGAGTCGTCCAATGGCAGGACATACGGCTCTGGACCGTAGAATCGGGGTTCGAATCCCTGCTCCCCAGCAAATGTGCGCCCGTAGCTCAATTGGATAGAGCATCTGACTTCGGATTAGAGGGTTAGGGGTTCGAGTCCCTTCGGGCGTACAAATGAAATTAAAATATGGCGCGTTCGTCTAGTGGTCTAGGACGCCGGCCTCTCACGCCGGTAGCACGGGTTCGACTCCCGTACGCGCTACAAGTTGAGATAATAAAGTCGAATTGATTTATCAGTGATTTTAGGACGTCCCGTTCAGCAGGATAGCACGGGTTCGACTCCCGTAGGCTTTGAAGATTGAAAGACAAAAGGTACAAAAAATTTTATGTGCGCCCGTAGCTCAATTGGATAGAGCGTTTGGCTACGGACCAAAAGGTTGGGGGTTCAAATCCCTCCGGGCGTACAAAATTTGATATGACCGCAAAGACAGTTTAAAGAATCATGAATAATCATGTTAGATGGATGGAGCAAGCTTTTTTAGAGGCTGAGCAAGCATTTAAAAAAGAAGAGGTACCTGTCGGAGCGGTTATTGTTTTTGAAAATAAAGTTATTGGCAGGGGGCATAACCTCATTGAAACGCTGCAAGATCCCACAGCGCATGCTGAGATATTGGCGATTACGGCCGCTGCCAATTATCTGGGAACATGGCGGTTGCAAAATACGACAATCTATGTGACCTTAGAGCCCTGTATTATGTGCGGCGGAGCAATTTTAACCAGTCGGATTCCTCATGTTGTTTTTGGCGCGTTTGATCCCCGGCTGGGAGCCTGTGGTTCGGTTTCTGATGTGTTCAAAAATAATGGATACAACACACCGGTTAACATAATTCCAGGAATTTTGCAGCTAAAATGTGAAGCAATATTGAAAGATTTTTTCAAGCAGCTTCGCGATAGTAATTTTGAGTCGAGAAAAAATTGATCTCTGTTTTGAGGAGAGGTGCCAGAGTTGGCCGATCGGGGCGGTCTCGAAAACCGTTGTACCTTCGGGTACCGGGGGTTCGAATCCCTCCCTCTCCGCCAGTTTTATGTTAACAATTAAAAATTGACAATTTACCATTGACTATTAGAATAGAATGTTTTTCAGAAACCTGAATTAAATTTTCAATGGTGAATGATCAATTGTCAATAATCAATTGATTTTGGAGAGATGCCCGAGTTGGCTGAAGGGGCACGATTGGAAATCGTGTGAGGGGTTAGATGCTTCTCCGAGGGTTCGAATCCCTCTCTCTCCGCAATCGGAATAAAAAGAAAATGGGGCCGTAGCTCAGCTGGGAGAGCGGTACGTTCGCAACGTACAGGTCGTGGGTTCAAGTCCCATCGGCTCCACGTGGCTGTGCTAGGCGGGGAGCTAGCGGTGCCCTGTAACCTGCAAGCCGCTATAGCAGGGTTGAAAACCTCTCTGCGGTTTACTCGTCAGGTATGAGGTGATTATAAGCGATGTTGATCGTCAAGTCCTGCGCAATAAAGTACTGCCCAACCCCGTCAGGACCGGAAGGTAGCAGCGGTAAGCAGGATCTTTATGTGACGCAGGGTCGCTTGGCTGGAGTTGGCTGTAATTACCTTTTACTAGAAAAGAGGAATCAAGGAGAGGGTGCACAGCCATCTTTTTTTTAATTTCTATGAGAAAGGGGACGACATACTCGTCCCTTGTGTTTGTCTTTAAGCGGAGAATTTATTCAACAGGAGGCTTCGATGTCCTACCTTGTCTTAGCAAGAAAATGGCGTCCACAAAATTTTGATGAAGTCGTTAACCAAAAGCACGTGGTGCTAACTCTTCGCAATGCGCTAAAAACAAATCGATTGGCAAACGCATATCTTTTCACCGGCCCGCGCGGTATTGGAAAAACCACAGTTGCTCGAATATTGGCGAAGTCGGTAAATTGTGACCGGGGAATGTCAGATACACCCTGTAATGAATGTAGCACCTGCAAAGAGATTACAGCCAGCCGAAGTTTGGATGTTTTCGAAATTGATGGTGCGTCTAATACGGGGGTCGATGATGTACGAAAACTACAAGAGCAGTTAAAATATGCACCAACACCAAACAAGTACAAAATTTATATTATCGACGAAGTTCACATGCTTTCGGATTCCGCTTTTAACGCATTATTAAAAACGCTGGAAGAACCCCCCAAGCGGGTTTTGTTTGTTTTTGCGACAACAGAACCACATAAAGTACCGGCAACTATTATTTCGCGTTGCCAAAGATTCGATTTTAAACGAATCTCGATTAATGAAATCATTGACCAACTAAAGGTGATTTGTCAGCAAGAGGATATAAAAATTGATGATGAATCTTTATACCTCATTGCCAGAAAAGCGGAAGGAAGTATGCGGGACAGTCAGAGTCTGCTGGACCAAGCCATATCATTTTGTGGCACTGAAATTTCGTCCTCGGATGTTACCGGATTATTCGGAATTATTGATTGGGACATCTATTTTAGATTAACTGATTTTATCGTAAAAAAGGATGCCGAGAATGGATTTAATCTGGTAGAAGAAATATATTTGAATGGCTATGATTTTGTCGAATTTTTGAATGGCATGAATGAGCACCTGAGAAATATTTTAATCACAAAGACGATAAAATCTCAGGATTTTATCGAGGTCGCTGAAAATTATAAATTAAAATATCAGGAGATAGCGGATCAGTTTGAAGATCATGATTTGATGAAGTTAATTCAAATCGTTTCTGATGCACAGTATCGTATGAAGAACAGCAGTAATCAAAGATTGTTTCTTGAAACGATTGTTTTAAAGATGATTAAGTTTGATAAGTCCCAAAAAATTGAGACACTGATTAATAGTATTGAATCTTTAAAAGAAAAGGTGTCAGTTTCGGTCAGCCCGGAAATAAAAAAAAAAGAATATGATTTAAAAACAAGCAATCAAAACACCAGTAATATTAAGATTCCGTTGAAAAGGGAGGCGCACAGGGTAAGTGAGCAGGCAGAAACTTACGAAAACAAAAGAGCATCAGATTTTGAACAAAAGGACGATCCCGGTTCTCATGAAAATGAAATTTCAGACACCAAAAAATCGATTCTGACGCTTGAAGAAATTAAAGAACGCTGGGGTTATGTAATAAAAACGATTAAGACTCAAAAAATCGCCTTCGGATCTTTTTTAGAAGAAGGAGAAGTCGTATGTTTTAAAAATAATACACTCGAGTTAGCATTTGGTCGGGATAACGGTTTTCATGTTAGCTATCTAAATGACAATCAGAGTGTGGTTGAGAAAATTGTCTCAGAGGCGTTGGGAACGCAAGTCAGGATAAAGTATGCGACAAACAAAAGTACCATTGAGCCGACTGAAAATCAGATATCAGACGATATTTATCTGGAAAAACTGGGACAGAAAATTCCAATATTAAAAACGATTGTTGAAATTTTTGACGGTGAGCGGGTAAAATAATATTGTAACAACACATTTATCTGTAAGCTATTATTACTTGTTTGATTTTCTATAATAGGAACGCGACTGGGCGTTCAACAAATAAACTTAATTTGAAGGAGATGATAGAATGAAAAATTTGGGCATTGATATGCTTTTAAGAAAGGCCCAACAAATGCAGGAAGAATTGAGCAAAGTGAAACAGGAATTAGCTGGTATGAGGGTTACAAGTTCTGCAGGTGGAGGGATGGTCGAGGTCACGGCAAACGGAAAACAGCAAATTATTGATATAAAAATTGAGCCCGAGGTCTTTAATTCGAAGGACAAGGAAATGTTGGAAGATTTAGTTGTCGCCGCAGTAAATCAAGCAATTGAAAGCTCGAAGGATTTGGCGAATGAAGAAATGGGCAAAGTAACAGGCGGTGTTTTAAGTCATCTTCCCGAAGGCTTTAAAATCCCGGGGATGAATCTTTAATAGATATTGATTGATTTTTAAATATGGCACAAACCTATTTATCAAAAACAATGCACCGCGCCGTAGATGAGCTTTCCAGGCTGCCGGGAATTGGCAGAAAATCTGCCCAGCGACTGGTGTTCTATTTGTTAAAATTACCTCGTAATGAAGTAGAAAATTTGGCGCAGTCACTCATTGAAATGAAGGATAAGGCATCATACTGTTCAGTTTGTTTTAATATTACAGAAACGGATCCCTGCTTTATTTGTCAGGATAGATCTCGGGATCGGAGCACTATTTGTGTTGTGGAGGAAGCCAGTGATGTCGTGGCCTTTGAGAAAAGCGGAGAGTATAAGGGGCTTTATCATGTGCTGGGGGGCACGCTTTCGCCCTTGGATGGAATCGGTCCTGATGATTTAAGGATAAAGGAGTTGATGACGCGATTGAGTGGCGATGTAAAAGAGGTTATTTTGGCGAACAATCCGAATGTGGAAGGCGAAGCGACAGCAATTTATTTGGTGAGGTTGATCCAACCGCTGGGTATCAAAATATCGCGGATTGCAAGCGGAATACCGGTTGGCACAGACCTTGAGTACGCAGATGAAATTACATTACTTAAAGCATTAGAAGGACGTAAAGAAATTTTGTAATTGTTGGAAATACATTCTAATCATATCCATTGATTGGTTTTTAGCACTAAGGAG
>CAYYMH010000079.1:0-15553 GCA_964472785.1 uncultured Cytophagia bacterium
GTGGAGACGGCGGGATTCGAACCCGCGTCCGAGAGTCCGGTCTTATAGACCTCTACATACGTAGTTTATTGTTCAATCTCACTTTCCCAAGCACAACAAACAAGGCTTTAAGGAAAGCCAGCCTGGTCAAATTTCATCCCAATTTCACAGGCAGAAACAGGACAATCCCATCGTTATCGTCGTGTTGAAAGAGCCTGATGGGCACGACCCGAACAACACGGGCTAACCTTTTTTAGGCAGCCATTGCATACGCATAGTTATCTGCGTTTAAATTTGTTTCCCAGTTGTTTAACGAGAAACCAGGACCTCGGTATGCCATCTATAACGCCTCGACTCCCGTCGAAACCATATTCGTCCCCGTTTTATGATATTGTAATGATTTAACGCATTAATAATCAGAATGTTTCACAGATCCAATGAAAAATGATTCGTCATTTTCCGTCAAAAAATAGTGAATTGAATTTTGTTAAAATTAAACCGATAATTGTTAAAAACTATCAAAAAGCGGTTGATTTTTACAAAATTTTCATTTAAATTGATGTGTTGGAAATTATGCCAATTCAGTTAACAAGGAACTTAAAAATGAGAAATTTGAATAAATGTTGGCTTGTGGTTTTGCTGGTCATTGTCACCGGCTGTGCGACTCATTATCAGCGGAAAATGGAAGATCAGCAAGATCAAAGAGAAAGCAGGTTGCCTGGACGGGAAGAAGATAACAGGAGAGAAATAGTAAGGCCTGATTTCGTTCACCGGAACCTGTTGAATATAATAAATTCTTATGTGGGAACGCCTTACCGCTTCGGGGGGGACAGCCGCTATGGCATGGATTGCTCCGGTTTCATCAAAACAGTTTTTCTGGAAGCGTACCGGCTGGAGTTACCACACAATAGTACTCAGTTGTATCAAATTAGTGATGCTGTGAGCGAGGATGATTTGCGGGTCGGAGACCTTGTTTTCTTTGACACGAATTTTAATAATCAGATCAACCATGTGGGAATTTACGTGGGCGAAAACTCATTCGCTCACGCCAGTTCCACGCGTGGCGTCGTTATTTCTAAAATGTCGAAACAATATTATCAGCGAAGATTTGTGGGCGCCGGTCGTGTTGTAAATTTTGATTGAACAACATAATTCCCCTGAAATCCTAAAATGAGAATCAGTAGCTGATATTCGTCCGCTAAATACACTAAAATACAGGAAATTTTATTTTTTGATATTGAATTTGACTTTATTTTGTGTGTTTCCCTTTCCCATTATCCCAATTGAACAATTTCATTATTCGGAAAATTCACTTGATTATTTCATTGATAAGTCCTATTTTACGGTTCCCAAAAATATTAATAAATTATGAAAATGATGTCGAGGTTCTGGATGAAAACCGAGTTGGATGAAATTAAAGCTGAATTTGGCAGACTGGTGGAAATTATGGAAAAGCTGCGCGGTCCGGATGGTTGTCCGTGGGATCGGGAACAGACCCACGATTCGCTGCGCCAGTATTTGCTGGAAGAAACTTATGAGGTGCTCGAGCTGATTGATGAAGCGCGTTACGATGAGTTGAAAAACGAATTGGGGGATTTGTTGTTGCAGGTTATTTTTCATTCTCAAATTGCTGCTGAAGATGGACGGTTCACTATAAAAGAGGTTTTGGAAAATATCAACAAAAAATTGATTCACCGGCATCCCAATGTGTTTGGTGATAAAGTGATCCGCAACGCAGCCGAGCAGACCGTCAACTGGGAAAAGATGAAAAAGATCGAAAATACGGATCGCTCGGTGATCGACGGCGTTCCCAAAGAATTGCCAGCACTGCTGCGTTCACACCGTATTCAGGCGAAAGCCGCAACAGTCGGATTTGATTGGGACAAAGCCGAATCGGTCTGGGAGAAATTGATGGAGGAATTGGACGAATTAAAACAGGCTATCGACTCCAAAAATCAGGCTCATATTCAGGAGGAGTTCGGAGATTTGTTATTTACAGTTGTTAACTTATCCCGGTTTATTCAGGTTAACCCGGAAGATTCATTGCGACAGGCGATTGAAAAATTTAGCGACCGGTTTAAAAAAGTCGAACAGGAAATTAAGAAATCAAATAACGATTTTAAAAATATGACGTTGCAGGAAATGGATCAGATTTGGGATCAAATAAAAGAACGGTTGAAAAATCAAAAAGAAGAGAATAAATAAAGCGTATTGGTAAAAAATTTGATGAACCTTTATCGGAGGTGTGAATGAACAAAAATATTAAATCGGTTCTGCAATATGCTGAAGACCAGCAAGTCGAAATGGTCGATCTAAAATTTTGCGATCTGTTCGGACGTTGGCATCATTTAACAATTCCGGTCAGTCAGTTTGACGAATCGGTTTTCACAAAAGGTTTGGCGTTCGATGGCTCCAGCATTCCCGGATTCAAAAAACTGGAAGCCGGGGATATGGTGATGATTCCGGATACGGAAACCATGTTGATTGATGTTTTTTGGGAAATGAGAACGCTGAGTTTTATCTGTTCGGCGTACGAAGCCGACAGTCAGGACTTGTTCAAGAAAGATCCCCGAAATATTGCTTTTAGAGCCGAACAATTTTTGAAACAAACGGGCATTGCTGACAGAAGCATGTGGAGCCCGGAATTCGAATTTTATATTTTTGATCATATTGAATATGTTAGTGATATTAACTACTCTGGTTATCAAATTGACTCGGAAGAGGCGGACTGGAATACCGGCTCCAATGAAGACAAAAATCTGGGACACAAAATTCCCCGTCAGGGCGGTTATCACGCCATTCCGCCGCTGGACAATCTCTTTAATCTGCGGGCGAAAATGGTAAAAGCCATCGAGGAATGTAATATTCCGGTGAGATATCATCATCACGAAGTGGGTGGTCCCGGACAATCAGAGATCGAAATTCATCATCATCCGTTGCTCAAAGCCGCTGACGTGACTATGTTGATTAAATATCTCATTCACATGGTCGCCACGAAGCATGAAAAAACAGTAACGTTTATGCCCAAACCACTCTATAATGAAGCAGGCAATGGGATGCATATTCACATGAAATTATTCAAAAACGATAAGCCAGTTTTTTACGACGAGAATGGGTACGCCGGACTGAGTCAGGAAGCGCTTTATTTTATCGGGGGAATTTTGAAACACAGCCCTGCTCTGTTAGCGTTCACCAATCCGAGCACCAATTCCTACAAACGGCTGGTTCCCGGATTTGAGGCTCCGGTCAAAGCGATTTTTGGTTTGGCGAATCGGAGTGCTGCGATCCGAATTCCGAAATATGCCAATACGCCGGAAACAAAACGGATGGAGTTCAGACCTCCGGACGCTACCTGCAACATTTATTTGGCGCTTTCCGCCTTGTTGATGGCAGGCATTGATGGCATTAGAAATAAAATCGATCCGCAGCAGGAAGGTTTTGGTCCTTACGATGTGAACATTTTTACGTTACCAAAAAGCGAATTTGAAAAAATTAAATCGCTCCCAACGTCGTTATTCGAAGCGATGGAAGAATTGAAAAAGGATTATGAGTTTTTATTGGAAGGCGGTATCTTCACCGAGGACATTATCGAAACATGGATCGAATACAAAATTAATCATGAATACAATGAAGTGAGAAACCGACCGCATCCGTATGAGATGAATCTTTATTATGATGTGTAAAAAAATATGGTGATTGCTTAAAAAAAGAATTTGGACTGAGATGAAATTTGAAAGGGCATGATGTCGAATAAATTCAGAATTTTTACCGATTTTGATGGCACAATTTCAATTAATGATATTGGCGATGAAATGTTTGTTAAGTTTGCCGATACAGACTGGGATCAAATTGTTGATGACTGGAAACAGGGAAAAATTACCTCGCGGGATGTATTTTCTCACGGTTGTGAACACGCGATTGTCTCGGAAAAGCAACTGAATCATTTTTGTGATCAGCAGGCAATAGATACGACATTTAGAAATTTTGTCGATTATTGTGCGCACCGCAATTATCCATTGACTGTGCTTAGCGACGGGCTTGATCATTACATTGACAGGATTCTCAAAAGCACGGGTTTTGATCAGCTTTCTGTGTTGGCGAATAAACTGGTGTTTATCAATGAAAATAAAATTAAAGCTGAATTTCCCTACTACGGATTGGGCTGCAGCGATTGCGCTAACTGTAAGGGATATCACATTCGTAAGTTACGCGAAAACGGGGAAATCGTAGTGTTCATCGGTGATGGCTATTCAGACCGATGTGCGGTTAAAGAATCGGACATCATTTTTGCCAAAGATGATTTAGCGAGCTATTGTCTGGAGAACGGTATCGCTTTTCATTCGTTTAAAAATTTTAGTGAGGTGCTGGAAAAATTCAAAAAAATTGAGCAGGATGTTTTAGCACGGGAGATGTCATGAAAAAGCTGGTAGTACTGTTTTTCATTATTTTATTGGTCAGTTGTGCCGGGATGAAAAAAGCCAATCAAATGTACCAGAAAAAAAATTATCAATTGGCGATTACGGAATGCCAGAAAGCGATCGAACAGGATTCTTTGAATACGGAAGCTTACCTTATTATGGGAAAATCTTTTCGCGCCTTAGATAAAATTGATCAGGCAATTGATGCATTTCGAACCGCTTCGCAGATTCAGCCAGAGACCAGGCTCACGGCAGAGGCTACAAAAGAGATGGTTGATACGAAAATGATCAGGGCGGATCGGGCGCTGGAGAACGAAAATTATAATCGCGCCTTTTCGGATTACAAGGACATTTTAGCTGTCGATTCTACCCATTTTAGGGCAAATTTTCAATTAGCTGTTGCGTATGAGAAAAATCGCTGGCTGGATCAAGCTGAAAATTATTTTTCGAAGGCGGCTCGCTTACAACCGAATGATAGCACAGTAACGTTGAAATTAGAAAAAATTGACAGTTTGAAAAAAGAGGCGCAGGAGAATTTTGAAAAAGGCAAAAGCTATTATGACCGGGAACGGAATCAATCTGCAGTCAAATATTTATCAATAGCGCTGGAAAGTCAAGCCGACCATGATGATGCGAAATATTATTTTCACATGGCACAGGGTAAAGTATTGTTCAAAAAAGGGAGCAAAAGCCGGCTCTGGGATGCGATTGAACACTTCGGAAAAGCGATGGTTATGCGCTTGGAATCTGCCGAACCGCATTATCACTTAGCTAGAGCTTATGAAAAAAAAGATCGCAATGAATTTGATAATGCCATCCGCGAATATAAGACTGCCATTGAGAAGGAACCGGACGGACCGTTTGCCGCGCCCAGCCGAAAGAAAATCAAAAGCCTCAGCGCGCTGAAAAAAAAGTTAGAGGATTTTTGGGGTAAATAATTTATTTTGATGTTATTGAGAGTTTAAATGGATCTTTTTGAGCAAAACGGAACCAGCAATAAAGATACTTTGAAAACGCCATTGGCGGAACGGATGAGACCAACGAATTTGAATGAATTTGTTGGTCAGAAGCATTTGTTGGCCGAGGGAAAAGTGCTACGACGCGCCATTGAGGAAGATAATATTTCATCGATGATTTTTTGGGGACCGCCCGGAGTTGGGAAGACAACACTGGCGCGAATTATTGCCAACGAGACAAAATCTGAATTTGTCTCCATTAGTGCGGTCACTGCCGGCGTGAAGGATGTGCGAAAGATCATTGAAAAAGCCAAATTTAATCGTCAGTCCATGGGTAAGCAGACGATTTTGTTTATTGATGAAATTCACCGTTTCAATAAAGCGCAGCAGGATGCACTCTTGCACAGCATCGAGGATGGCACACTTTTGCTGATCGGCGCAACTACTGAAAATCCATCTTTTGAGGTTATTTCACCGCTGCTGTCAAGAACCCGGGTTTATACGCTGGAACCACTTTCTGATCAGGAAATTGATTCGATCATAGAGCACGTACTTCAACATGATGATATATTAAAACAGCAAAATGTCACATTGGCAGAGGAAGCGAAACAGGCGCTGATCAATTATGCTGCCGGAGACGCCCGCATCACGTTGAATGCCATCGACAACGCAGCGCAGTTTGTGAAGCCGAACAAAGAAAATCAACGCGTGATAACGCTTTCGGTTATTAAAAATGTATTACAGAAGAAGGCATTACTATATGATAAAAAAGGGGATTACCATTACGATATCATTTCTGCATTTATCAAAAGTATCCGGGGCAGTGACCCGGACGCTGCTGTTTATTGGATGGCACGGATGTTGGAAGGGGGAGAAGACCCCAAATTTATCGCCCGGAGATTAATTATTTTAGCCTCCGAGGATATTGGGAATGCGCACCCTCAAGCGTTGGTTGTGGCGACCAGCGCTTTTACAGCGGTTGATTATATCGGTATGCCGGAGGCGCAGATCGTACTGGCACAAGCAGCAACGTATCTTGCTTCCGTTCCTAAAAGTAATGCAGCCTATCTGGCGATTCAGGGAGCGATGAAAGATGTTAAAAACACGCCTCCCGAAGCGGTTCCCCTTCATTTAAGAAATGCACCTACTAAATTGATGGAACAACAGGGCTATGGGAAAGATTATAAATATCCTCATAATAGCCCGGGGCATTTCGTAGAAGAACTATACTTACCTCCAAGTAAAAAAGATAAAATATTTTACAAACCGACAGAACAGGGCTACGAAAAAACGATTCGCGAGCGCTTGAAAAAGTTATGGGGCAAAAGAAAGAAAATATGAACACGAATTAGTGGCGATGTTTTTTATGCAATTAAATTGAATGAAGGGGAACCAACTGTAAAAAAAATCCGTATTAAACGCAACGGTTTTATTTTGACCGGTTACGGAAAATCACAGTCGTTTCTTTGTGTCATAATTTTTTTGAGACAGCAGATTCTAAATACCACAGGACAAGATTTCATTCATTGCGAAAAATAAATGCAGCGACAAATTGGGCTTAAAAATTTTGTAGTCATTATCACCTCGGTGATTTTATTCACGTTACAACATACTGATGGGAAACCGCTTTCCGATGCGTCCCAAAAATTAAACGTTGGTTTCCAGGACACCACCGCATCGGTCAAAGTCGAGGGTGATACACTGACGACTACGGATAGTATCGCTGTCAAATCTGACACTCTCAAGACGCCTTCAAAGTCCTCAAGTGGGCTGGATACAACCCTGTACTATAATGCAACCACAATAAATGTTCTGCCAAAAGAAAATAAAATTTATCTGGTCGGTAAAGCGGAAGTGAAGTACAAAGCGATTCATTTACAGGCGGGTCAGATCATTGTGGATTGGGACACCAATGTTTTAATTGCTGAAGGCATTCCGGACACTGTGTATCAATTAGCTGAAAACGGTGTTGATTCGGTTATGCAAGTCGTAACAAAAGAGAATCCGGTGTTATCCGATGCGGGTGATGTGATGCACGGTGCAAAAATGTTGTATAACTTTAGATCCGAAAAAGGTCGGGTGATTCGGGGACGAACCGATTTTGAGGGCGGGTATTATTCCGGTCAGGCGATTAAAAAAATAAGCAAAAAAGTAATCAATTTTTCCAGAGGATATTTTACAACCTGTGACAAAAAGGATAATCCGCACTATCATTTTCGTAGCCGGAAAATTAAGTTCGTTGTCGGAGACAAAGTCATTGCCAAACCGGTTGTCTTGTATTTCGGACATGTTCCGGTTGCCGCATTGCCGTACGCGGTGTTCCCGACAAAGAAGGGAAGGCAGTCGGGTATTATTATTCCCACCTATGGCGAAAGCGCCTCTGAGGGGCGGTTTATTCGTGGACTGGGATATTACTGGGCTCCAAATGATTATTTTGACAGTAGCCTCCAGCTCGATTATTTTGACCGCAGCGGGGTTATTTTTCGAAGTAATATTAATTATGCGCTGCGCTACGTGTTAAATGGAAGAATCTCCGGCTCCTATACAAAAAAGAATTTTATTACCGGACGCCAACAAGAACGCTGGGATTTGTTAATTAATCACCGGCACACACTTGATCCGACGACCAATTTTCAAGTCAGCGGTAGTTTTGTCAGCGACAACAGCTTTTACAAAGATTATAGTTCAAATTTTGATACAAGATTAACTCGGAAGGTTCGCTCTGATGCGACCTTTTCAAAAAGGTGGCCTGATAAAAGATTGTCATTCAGTGCAAACATATCGCAGGAAAGGGATATCGAGACCGGTCAAGTCAGCCGAACATTACCCAGATTTAATTTCAGCATGTCGCAACGATCACTATTCGGAAGCGGCAATAAATCATCGCGAACCGGATCTTACACACGATCCAGTCGAACAACTCAGCAGACTCGCTGGTACGAATCGCTCTATTATTCATACAGTTCCAATTTTTATAACAGTATTGTTCGGGGTGGCGGTTATTCAGAACGAACCAGCCGATATTTGAATCATAATCTTAGTTTAAGTATGAATACACCTCAAAAAATATTTGGCTGGCTGACCATGGGACAGTCATTTAATTACCAGGAACGATGGTACGACCGGTACAAGAAAAACACTTTTGATCCGGAAACAAATAGCGTGCAAGCCGACACGGTCACTGGTTTTGCAGCACGCCGAACATTTACACATAGTCTGAACGCATCAACGAATATCTACGGCATGTTCACACCTAAAATCGGTAATGTAACGGCCATTCGCCATGTGGTTTCACCCAGCTTGTCTTTCAGTTATCAGCCAAATTTTAGTGATGAAAAATGGGGATATGTGGACACCTTTACTGATACCACGGGTAAGGAGATAGTTGCGCAGCGGTTAATGGATGGTGTTTCCGGTTCAGCCCAAAAGCGACTTTCCTTTAGTGTGCGAAATGTCTTTCAGATGAAAATGTCGGACGGAGAAAAAGAGAAAAAAGTGGATTTATTCACACTTAATTTCAGTTCCGGATATAATTTTGAGGCTGATTCGCTCAAGCTTTCCAATCTGAGTACATCCTTTCGCTCCCGAATTGGACGAAATTTGAATATTAACATGTCCGCGACCCATAATTTTTATAAATATGATTATCAATCAGGACGCACCGTAAATCAACTTCTTTTAAGTGACAAGGATGCGATTTCGAATTTTAATTTGTTGCGGTTAACGAATTTTCGGCTATCAGCATCGCTCCAGCTACAAGGGAAGAAAAAAAGAACTAAGGCAGATCAGGATAAAAAACAGGACGTTGAGCAGCAAGTATTTATTGATGAACAAACCGGTGAGGTCGTTTCGGAGCAGGAATATTATGACCGATTATACGAACCCGGAGGGAACCGATTTCAAGTGAATGATCGGTTTTCCGGATTGGATATTCCGTGGCGGATGTCGCTGTCGTTTAATTTTTCACTGAATAAGTATAATCCTGAAAATCCGACCAAGAACTATTATCTCCGGATCAGCGGCATGGAAGTTCAGCTAACAAAAAACTGGAAAATTAGTTACAATGCGCAATACGATTTTGAGACAAAACAGATTGTGAATCATTCATTTACATTTTACCGGGATTTACATTGCTGGGAAGCGCGTTTGACCTGGCGGCCTTCAGGAATTGGCGGGAATTCATACTACCTGAGAATTAACGTGAAAGCGCCTCAATTGCGAGATTTGAAATACGAGCAGCGGGGTGGGAGAACGAGCGTGTTAAGATATTAGTGATATTTTAATGGTGTAATGGAGTTGTAATTAAACTGACAACTTCTTCTTTGAAATTTGAAAATGCTGCTGCACGAGTAGTCTTTCATTAAATGAGAAACGAAAAAAATCTGCTTAAATATTAATCAGCAGTTCGTGTGTGAGAATGCACGTGATTCGGACAATGTGCCTTGCCAGTTTTTTTGTCAAATTGAATTGGCGTTCCGTCGAGTGGGCAGGTCGGAATTTTACCGTCAGCGAACATGCTTGCTGTCAACTTCTCAGGATAACAATCCACACCCCTGGCTAAATTATCCGCATACGCCACAGCCAAAGCCGTCTCAACAATGATTTGATTTGCCTTGCACATATTTGCGTTATTTTTGTTGTTGAGATCAAAATATTTTGGCATCGCCACTGCCGAAATCAGGCAGAACAAGGTAATGATAAGAAAAACTTTGAGTGTGATGAGGGATTTAAATTTTTTCATTTTTCACCTCAGAAAATTTTAAAGGAGAATCTGCAATGGGCTCTGCCATGCAATACGCAAGATATATGCCAGAGCGGGGGTATGGCTTTACATGATTTTTCGATAAATAATTGAATAAAGGTAAGTGTTATTAAAATAATAGCATAAGTGACACAACTTTTATCTGGATTAATGAGTGTTAGCAAAAAATGTGACCGTTATTTTGGATTAATTTTGTTTCAGTGTACCGGATTCTGACTCATTGAGAGACAAATTAATCAGATGGATTGGGAGATTCATCGAGCATTTGGCAGCAGTCCAAAATTAATTGCATGGTTGGTTTTTCAATGTTCTGTTCAAGTTCGCTGACATCTGATTCGAAAATAAAAATACCTTCTGTCCAGCGCACCATTTGTTGGATGGCTTCCTCACCGAGAAAATCTTTATAAATGGCAAATGTGATCTCACCTGCATTTAACGCGATTTGCCCATCAGCATATTCATGATAAACCGTTAACATACCGGATTTCTGATTCATATTGAGCATTTGCAAGATTTCAATTAGTTTGAAGTGTTCGATTTTGCCCATGAGTGTTTGAGAGGATTTGAGAATATCTTTTGTTAAAAGTTGGTGGTGTAAAATAAGCATTTCGATCTGGACGATTAATTCGCGTGTTGAGATCGAAGAAATAACAATGGCATCGACGCCGTTTCTGTAAGCGCTGATGCGCTCATCGCGGTTCAGATAGTCTGTGTATAAGATAAAGGGAATGGAAGCGAGTTTGGTGCTGTTGCGAACCATAAAACAAAAGTCAATACCATTTATGCCGTAAGCCTGGTGTGCCGCTAATATGATATCGGGTTTGATTGTTTTAGCCAAGCCAAAACCTTCCTTTGCCGTGTGCGTGACCTCGACTCGAAAGCCATTTTTAATTAAGTCGTCTTTCAGTATGTCCATGGTTTCATCCTGCGGAAAAACAAGTAATAGATTTTTGGTTGCCATCATTGTCTCGTCTTTTTTTTTCCGGATTTTATTCGTTGCCGGTCGCTTAAAAAAACAAGCGATCTGCGATTAGAATCTGATAATCAGCAAGCGCCGTTTTTAAAAAATATCATTTCAGATTTCACCTTTTCGGTTTTACAAGTGACCAACAACGTGTTTTTTTTAAAGCGATTTTTAGCGTACCAGTTGCCTTGTTTTATCTAATTTTTGTCTTCTTGTATGTTTCAAAAAATTAAAATCAATATATTGTGTGACTGTTGATAAGTTGTGGATAAGTGAGTTACTTTTAAATCGTCTTTACCTAATATAAGTTTATATTTTAATTGATCCGAAAATGTAAAAATCAATATATAGATTAGTTCAAGTTGCAAACCTCAATATTTAGTATAAGAAAAAATGGGTATAGTTTAAGCATAAAAATAACAAATAGTTGAACGGACTAAAAATGTGATAAAATTGTAAAAAACGTCACATATTTAAAATTGAAATCATCGTTATTTCAAAATGAAAAAGATCAAGCGCAAAGAATACAGCCGTCAGCAATGGTTAAATGGCTGCTTACGATAATTTTACCTGAATAATGGATGTGGATAACTTTGTATAAATTACCTGATGAAAAGAAATTACTTCACCGTTTCATCCTCTGTATATTTTTGTCGTCTCAGCTGATTTGAAAGTTAGCGTTCCAGTGCTATTCTGATTGCAGAAATCGGGAAACTGAATGTCCACTGCTACGTTAAATCAGACATTAATTTCTACCTCTGGATTTTAAAAGAGACGAAATTACAACGCAAAAACAGCAAATAAATATTGACTTTGAATGAAAAATTCATTAAATAGTATAACAAAAAAATAGACTAAAATCAATAATTAAATTGGAATTGTGCCTGAAAATGGATTGGATTTGGTTGCTTGTTCTTCTTACAGGATTAGTTGTGGTTATCATTTTTTCTGAAGTTTTTCGAAGGAAGCATAATTGGTCAATAAAGGTCACTCGAAAATTTGTTCATATTTTAACCGGTGTTTTTATTGCTGTTACTCCTTTTTTACTGGAAAGTCCCATTCCATTATTGAGTATATCCGGTATTTTTATCATCGTTAATTTAATTGCTATTCAAAAGGGATGGATGCCCGGCATGCATGCCACGGCAAAAGTGAGTTATGGTACTGTTTTTTATCCGATTTCTTTTTTTATATTAATTTATTTGTTATGGAATGATCATCGATCTGTTTTGGTCATCTCCATGCTGATTATGGCTATTGCTGACGCCGGGGCAGCCATTGTCGGAGAAAATATTAAAAGTCCGACATTTTATCAAATTGCTGGTGAGCGGAAATCCCTTCAGGGCTCTTTAGCAATGTTTGTGCTGACATTTTTGATCACTTTTATTGGGTTGATATTTTTTGGGAAAATTGATCAGTTAACGTTACCATGGCTCGTAGCAGGGTGGTACTCGGTTGTCGTCGCTTTATTTACAACAGCATGTGAATCGGTTTCCTATAAAGGTTCGGACAATCTAAGTGTTCCACTTGGCGCTGCATTTGTCCTGACTTATTTGATTTTACATTCATTTGACCAGAATTTTATTTTCACGTTGGGTATGGTGTTGGCTTTTGCTATTGCCTATTTGTCAATGCACTTCCGATTTCTGAGCGCGAGCGGCGCCGTGGCAACATTTCTTTTGGGAGCGGTGGTGTTTGGAATCGGAAAATGGGAATTCAGCATCCCGATTTTGTTGTTCTTTTTTCTGTCCAGTATGCTCTCAAAAATGGGGAAGACATGGAAGAAAAAATTTGAAGAAACATTTCAAAAGGGGGGGAGACGCGATATCGGACAGGTATTTGCAAACGGTGGAATTGCCGGAATTATCGTAATTCTCTGGAATTATTTTCCGAACGATGCCTGGTATTTTGCATTTATCGGTTCTGTAGCTGCGGTGACCGCCGACACATGGAGTACAGAAATTGGTGTGTTTTCGAAAAAAATGCCCAGAGATATTCTCAGGTTCAAACCCGTTATGCCGGGAACTTCAGGCGCTGTCTCGTTGTTAGGAACAATGGGTGGTTTTTTTGGCAGTTTTTTGATTGTCTTTACCGGCAGTTTGGCTACGAACCTATATGATAACTTGTCTTATAATTTACCAATTCTCATCATCATTGCCGGATTGTTGGGAAGCGTTGTGGATAGCATTATCGGTTCCACAGTCCAGGCCCAGTATAAATGCCCAAATTGCGGCAAAGTTACTGAAAAAAAAGTTCATTGTCAGACCCATAAAACAGAGTTAATTGCCGGAGTTAAAATAATTGATAATGATTTGGTCAACGCTGCGTGTGCTTTGAGCGGGGCGTTGTTTGCTGTGATGGGGTATTATTTAGTGGTTTTGTAAAAAAGATATGTTTGTATAAATCTAAAAATAATGCTAATTTATTGAATTAACTAAGGAGACGCTATATGACGATGATTATTGATGTATTTGGACGCGAAGTTCTTGATTCGAGAGGAAATCCGACAGTGGAAGTTGAGGTATTGCTGGAATGCGGCGCAGAAGGGAGAGCCATTGTACCTTCCGGCGCATCAACAGGAGAACATGAAGCAATTGAATTACGTGATGGCGATGAAAAACGATTTTTGGGTAAAGGTGTGACAAAAGCAGTCGAAAATGTGAATGAAGTTATTGCTGATGAAATTATTGGAGAAGACGCAACAGAGCAAGTTCTCATCGATCAAATACTCAACGAGTTGGATGGTACAGAAAATAAAGCAAAACTTGGCGCTAATGCAATTCTCGGTGTTTCAATGGCTGTCGCCAAAGCTGCGGCAAATGCGCTGTCACTGCCACTTTTTCAATACATCGGGGGTGTTCATGCCCGCTTGTTGCCGGTCCCGATGATGAATATTTTAAATGGGGGCGTTCATGCAGATAATAATGTTGATCTTCAGGAATTTATGATTATGCCAGCCGGCGCTGAAAATTTTAAAGAGGCGCTTCGAATGGGAGCGGAAACATTTCATTCGTTGAAATCGGTTTTAAAGAGTAAAGGATACAATACTACTGTGGGAGATGAGGGCGGATTTGCTCCCGATCTGAAATCAAATGAAGAAGCGTTGCAGGTGATCATTGAAGCGGTTGAAAAAGCGGGTTACAAGATCGGAAAGGATATTTACTTGGTTTTAGATCCGGCGTCGAGTGAATTTTTTAACACAGAAAAGAAGAAATACGAACTTAAATCTGAAAATAAAGAACTGTCGCCGGCAGAAATGGTGGATTATTATGCAAAATTAGTGGATAATTATCCCATTGTTTCGATTGAAGATGGAATGGCAGAAGATGATTGGGATGGCTGGAAAATTATGACTGAAAAACTGGGGCACAAAATTCAACTGGTGGGTGACGATCTGTTTGTCACCAGCACCAAACGTCTGGCGAAAGGAATAGAGCTTGGTATTTGCAACTCTATTTTGATCAAGGTGAACCAGATTGGGACTTTGACAGAAACGCTGGATGCGATTGAAATGGCACAAAAAGCCGGATACACTGCTGTTGTTTCTCATCGATCAGGTGAAACAGAAGACACAACAATTGCCGATATTGCGGTTGCAGCAAATACCGGTCAAATTAAAACCGGATCCGCGTCACGAACTGATCGCGTAGCAAAATATAACCAACTGCTCCGCATTGAAGAAATATTGGGTGAAGCAGCAAAGTTCGCAGGCAAAAGTGTCCTCAAATAGCGAAGCAAGACCACGATAATGTGAAGGCAGATTTCCTAATTTAATTATTGAAAATCTGCTTTCATTTCATGGTTGGCTGCTGAATTTTTTAAATTCGTTTGATTATTGATTGCCTGTTAAAAAAAAATAGAAAGGCAGTTTTTGTTTTAGATTTAAAAAAGAGGTGTATGATAATATCCTCCATTGGTCTCGAATATGAACTTTGATAAAAGGAAAAATAAGTCAGGCAGAAAAAGCAAGTTTACATTTACTGCATGGCATTATTTGATAGTTGTCGGATTTGTTATAAGTGCATACCTATTTCTCCAGGGCCAGTACGGATTGATTAATTATTTTCAATTAAAAAAACAAAAAGCAAAGTTAGTAGAACAAATCAAACAATTGGAACAGGAGGAGGTGCGGCTAAGAAAAGAAATTAGACAACTCATCAATGATTATTCATACATTGAAAAGATCGTCAGAGAGAAATATAAAATGGGAAAAAAGAAAGAAAAAATTTATTTAATCATTTCAGATGATAAGAAAGGAGAACGATAACTTGCTATTAGCTATTCAGTCAATCAAATTTTGACTGCCAAGAATTTCAGGTTAAAAAGATATGTTGCTTGGTTTTTATCAAGTTCGGTTTTAGTGTTTAAATTCAATCCATCGACATAAATGTCGGCGGAATTCATCGTAGATTAATTGTGACTCGTATCTTATAATTGTATTTGATTCAAAGAGAAATTATAAAACTGTATTTAC
>CAYYMH010000080.1:0-15455 GCA_964472785.1 uncultured Cytophagia bacterium
AATTAATAGCTGTAAAATTTGTCTGTTTTTTTATTTGGTGAAGTTGGGTTAAAATAAATAATTATTATCGTCATATGGACCAATTCATAGTTTCTATTGAGTATTTTATGGATGACCTTAAGGCGACCGACTTTTTTGGTCAGTTATTTCAAAATAATTCAAATAGGAATGAATGGATTAAATATTATGAAGATAAAATGGACAATAATATAACAAAAAATTTTATTTCAAATCTCTATATCATATGGTTTGGTAATTTTGATGAAACTAATTTTCATATTAACGATAATATTTTAAACAGTTTTTATATGTTTTATTCAAGTTACTTGAAAAAATTTAAAAAAGAGAAAACACCCAAATCACTAGATATAGAAAATTTGCAGCCGTATATAAAAGAACTTGGTTTTTCTCGAATTCTACCTAAAAATTTAAGTCCTCAAACTACTGTTATTTGTTTACAATTTATTATTAAGCTTTGTGAGCATATACTCGAATTTGATAATAAGCATATTGATAGTGATTTTGTTCTATAGATCTGTATTAGAATTTCATTATTCTTAATGAATTAATTCTACATTAAGTAATTTATAATTGTTAAAATATTATCTCTTATTCAATTCATCCCTAGATAATTTTCGCCCAACATTGACATGCTTAAAGTGATCCATAAGTTCATAATAGCTCAACTCAATCTCTCCTATGCCGACATATTGCTCCAGCCATTGCTGGAATTTATCATCCAATGTTGTAATTTCGCATCTGGCTTTCTTAATACCTTTAGCAATAAGTTCATCATCTGCTTTAATTGTAATAGCTTTAATCATTAAATCCTCAAACTCGTATGAGGCGGTTCGCCAAAACTGATATTTGAGCAAGCCACCAAGCTCAAATCTTATTTCTCCTTACCTCCCCCCTCTTCCTTCAAATACCAGCTCGTGGCATCGTTCAGCAACACCTGCACTCCTTCCACGATCTTGTGCGGGTCTAACAAAAATCCGTCTGCAGCATCAGCACCTGAAAAAGCTGCTCCACCGATGTCTCCAGATATGTGTCTTTGGGATCATTCCTGAACATAGTCAGCATGTTTTTGATCAGCGGATGGGTGCCGTTGATTTCCATGACCCGTTTGGGTGGTGGTGCGTCTTTATTCACCACCTGCATGATCCGGGACATCAGCGCAGACATGCTGCCTTCGGCTGCGAATATTGTAAATGCCGATTTTTTTTAACTTAAATTTTAGCCAGATACGAATGGATTAATGATAATTAAATCTGTTATTTTTTGTTGATGATGGAGGTCTTCAGAATATAAAATATTACAATTTGCTTTTAGTGCAGCAGAGATAATTAGCGAGTCATAAAATGAATAACGCCATCTCTCTTTAATTTCTAAAGCATCGTGATAAAGTTGGATACTCGATAATATCTCACAAAGTGGTTCCAAAACATTGATAAGATATTTGTTACAATCATTTTTTGATAACGGAATTTCAAATTTTTGAGTAGCGACATTTAAAAATTCCTGTATGACTTGAAAGCTTATACATCCTGCATCTTGGTAGAGTGCATCATTTATTAATTTTGTGGCTACATTTTTTTTATCAGGCTCTGACTTATCGAAAGAGTAAATAAAAATATTCGTGTCCATGAAAAATTTATCGTTCATTCATTTCATCCCTTGAAAATTTTCGACCGGAATTTGCGTAATTTAGCTGCTCCATCAGTTCATTATAGTTTATTGCACTTTTGTCCGTACTAATATATTTCTTGAGCCATTTTCGAAAATTTTTATTTAGAGTTGTATTTTCCCTTTGAGCCTTTTTTCTAGCTTTCTTGATGAGTTCTTCTTCTGCACTTAATGTAATGTTTTTTAACATTCAATCCTCCAAAGGATAAATTACACGATGATAGTGTACGCGAATATAAGTGTTTTTTTATTGAGGTGCAATACAAAAGATGAATTGTCGTCAATCGAATCTTATTAAATTTCAAATAAGAAAAGTAATTATTTCTTCTCCTTACCTCCCCCCTCTTCCTTTAAATACCAGCTCGTCGCATCATTCAGCAACACCTGCACACCTTCCACGATCTTGTGCGGGTCTAACAAAAATCCGTCTGCAGCATCAGCACCTGAAAAAGCTGCTCCACCGATGTCTCCAGATATGTGTCTTTGGGATCATTCCTGAACATAGTCAGCATGTTTTTGATCAGCGGATGGGTGCCGTTGATTTCCATGACCCGTTTGGGTGGTGGTGCGTCTTTATTCACCACCTGCATGATCCGGGACATCAGCGCAGACATGCTGCCTTCGGCTGCGAATATTGTAAATGCCGATTTTTTTTAACTTAAATTTTAGCCAGATACGAATGGATTAATGATAATTAAATCTGTTATTTTTTGTTGATGATGGAGGTCTTCAGAATATAAAATATTACAATTTGCTTTTAGTGCAGCAGAGATAATTAGCGAGTCATAAAATGAATAACGCCATCTCTCTTTAATTTCTAAAGCATCGTGATAAAGTTGGATACTCGATAATATCTCACAAAGTGGTTCCAAAACATTGATAAGATATTTGTTACAATCATTTTTTGATAACGGAATTTCAAATTTTTGAGTAGCGACATTTAAAAATTCCTGTATGACTTGAAAGCTTATACATCCTGCATCTTGGTAGAGTGCATCATTTATTAATTTTGTGGCTACATTTTTTTTATCAGGCTCTGACTTATCGAAAGAGTAAATAAAAATATTCGTGTCCATGAAAAATTTATCGTTCATTCATTTCATCCCTTGAAAATTTTCGACCGGAATTTGCGTAATTTAGCTGCTCCATCAGTTCATTATAGTTTATTGCACTTTTGTCCGTACTAATATATTTCTTGAGCCATTTTCGAAAATTTTTATTTAGAGTTGTATTTTCCCTTTGAGCCTTTTTTCTAGCTTTCTTGATGAGTTCTTCTTCTGCACTTAATGTAATGTTTTTTAACATTCAATCCTCCAAAGGATAAATTACACGATGATAGTGTACGCGAATATAAGTGTTTTTTTATTGAGGTGCAATACAAAAGATGAATTGTCGTCAATCGAATCTTATTAAATTTCAAATAAGAAAAGTAATTATTTCTTCTCCTTACCTCCCCCCTCTTCCTTTAAATACCAGCTCGTCGCATCATTCAGCAACACCTGCACACCTTCCACGATCTTGTGCGGGTCTAACAAAAATCCGTCCTGCAGCATCAATACCTGAAAAAGCTGCTCCACCGATGTCTCCAGATATGTGTCTTTGGGATCATTTTTGAACATGGTCAGCATGTTTTTGATCAGCGGATGGGTGCCGTTAATTTCCATGACCCGTTTGGGTGGTGGCGCGTCCTTATTCACCACCTGCATAATCCGGGACATCTGCGCGGACATGCCACCTTCGGCTGCCACCAGCACTGCCGGACTATCGGTCAGCCGTTCGGACAAACGCACCTCTTCCACAGTGTCGCCCAGAATATTCTTCATGCGGGTGCACAATTTTTTCAATTCACCGGTATCCGGTTTTTCTTCCTGTTCTTCTTTCTTTTTCTCTTCTGTTTCTTCCGCTGTTTTAATATCTTTGAGCTCGCTCAAATCCGCCTGATCTGCCGATTCCAGCGTTTTTTCCTTGTACTGACCCAGTCCGGACAGCACAAATTCGTCAATGGGATCATAGGAGTAAAGCACTTCGATATCTTTCTGCCTGAAAATCTCCAGATGCGGATTCTTTTCCGCGGCTTCACGGTTTGTCGTAGAAAGATAGTAAATATTTTTCTGCCCTTCTTTCATGCGTTCGATATAATCGTCAAGGGAACACAATTCATCGGCTTTCTCCAGCTTTGACGAATTGAACCGGAACAGCGCCGCCACTTTTTCCCGGTTGGCGTAGTCGATATAACCTTCTTTCAAAATCCTGCCGAACTGATTCCAGAAGTCGTTGTATTTGTCCGGTTCCCTTTTGCTCAACTCATCCAGATGTGACAGGATGCGTTTCACCAGCAAACTCTTGATTTTAATGACGGTGGTATTTTCCTGCAGCGTTTCCCTGGAAATGTTCAACGGCAAATCGGCCGTGTCCACCACGCCGCGAACAAAGCGCAGATATTTCGGCATCAGGTCTTTGTTGTCATTCTGGATCAGCACCCGTTTCACAAACAGACTCACGCCATGTTCCTCCGGACTCATGCCCAGCGTTTCGTAATTGGTCTTTGGAAAAAACAGCAGCGCGTTCAACTGAATCGGCGCATCCGCTGCAAAGTGCATCCAACTTACCGGTTCTTCATTGGTATTGGTAAAAAATTTATAAAATTCGATGTAATCCTTATCTTTCACCGAAGACTTGGGCTCACGCCAAATAGCAGAGATTTTATTAATCTGCTCACCATCCAGTTTGATCGGGAACGGGACAAAATTGGAATAGGTTTTGATCACATTTTCGATGCGGTATTTTTCGGCGAATTCCTCCGCATCTTCTTTGAGATGAACTTCTATTTTGGTACCGCGGGGCGCTTCATCGACCGGCTCAATTTTGTAAGAACCGGTGCCATCGCTGCTCCATTTCCAGGCAACAGCGTCTTTCTGATAAGACCGGGTGGTAATTTCCACATGATCCGCCACCATAAAAACGGAATAAAATCCGACGCCAAACTGACCAATAAGCGTCGGTCGCTGCTCTTCATTTTCCACTGCTTTTTTCAAAAAATCAACCGATCCCGAATGCGCAATAGTGCCGATATTTGAAACCAGTTCCTCTCTTGTCATCCCGATACCGGTATCGGTTATCGTGAACAATTTTTTGTCTTTATCCAGATCAATTTTAATTTCAAAATCGAGATCAGGCTGATGCAATTCAGTACCCCGAATACTCTCAAAACGCGCTTTGTCCAACGCATCCGTTGCATTGGAGACCAGCTCTCTGACAAAGATCTCGCGATTGGTGTAAAGCGATTTTGCTAAAATATCCAGTAACTGCTTAATTTCGGCTTTGAATTTGTAAGTTTTTTCACCTGCTTTTTTATCTGCCATGTGTGTTACTCCTTGAATTTATTTTTATTTGAACATTTTTATTTTTTTTACATCCAAGGCTCAAAGAGTCAAAGGAAAGAAAATATAATTTTTCTTTGAGTCCTGGTGACTTCGAGGCTATAAAATTCTGTAAAAAATCTGTTGGTCGAAATCAATAAATAATCACAAATTAAAACAAAATAATCAAAAAATTGTTCCAATCTATGCGTCTTTTCAGCTCATAAAATGAATCGGATCACCAGCATAAATATGATTAGCTTTTTTTGTCAGCGGAATGCGAACAGTAAAGAATGAAGACATGTTGAATTAAAAACACGGTTAAAAGAAATCCGTGGCAATTAAAAATATATCGTCTCTGATCTTGTTATAATTCAAATCATGCAATCTTTGTATGATCGAATGAGTGATTTCGCCGGCGGATTCACCTTTCTTTTCATTGAGAATACGAACGAATCCGTTAATGCCTAATGCCTGATTTTTCTCATCCTCGGCTTCGATGATGCCATCTGTGTAGAGAAAAATTTTATCGCCCGGGAACAGTTGAATTTTATCTTGTAAAAACTTTTGCGCGCCAACTTTTTCAAAGCCAATAATCACATTTTGGGATTCAATTCGTTTAAATTCCCCTTGCTGATTTTCCCAAAGTACCATGGAGGGATGCGAGCTACCGGCATAGGTCAGGGTGGCGTTGCGGATATCGATTTTATTCGTAAATGCTGTGAGAAAAAATCCGGTCTGATCGAAAACATCGATGATGAAATTGTTGAGCTGAAACAGAATCTCTCTGGGCTCCAATTGTTCTCGCACTAACTTGCGTACCTCGCTGGAAATGCGGTTCACCAGAAGCGCTGCGCTAATGCCGTGTCCGGTGACATCGACCAGCGTGAGATAAACATGGTTTTTACCGTCATAATAAATATCCGCAAAATCACCTCCCAATTCGATCATGGGCAGGTATTTCAGACCAATTTCGATCCTGTCGTTTTTGAACGGTTCCGGCACCAGACTTTGCTGCACCTGTTCGGCTAATTTGAGATCCCGCTGAATCATCTCGTTAAATTCATTGATCTCCTGCTGCTGCTCTTTTAGCCGGCGGATTAAATCACGGTGCTTCAGTGCCTGCGCCGCCTTCAATCTCAATTCTTCAACATCGATCGGTTTGGACAGATATTCGAATGCCCCTAGCTTCATCGCCCGGACAGCAGATTTGATGCTGCCGTGACCGGTGACGATCAGCACTTCGGCGTCAGGAAGTTCCCTTTTGGCTGCTTTGAGCACATCGATGCCGTCCAACACCGGCATTTGAAGATCCGAAATAATCAGGTCAAAATCTCCCTCTTCGATTTTCTTTATTGCTGCTTCCCCGTTGTTTGCCAACGAGAGATCATATTTATCTTTTTTCAGTGTTTCGGACAACAGAAACAAAATATTCCTATCATCATCAACCAATAAAACTTTTGCCATATCCAAACTTGCCCTTAATTCGTTGATGCGTTAATCCTAAATTTATTTTAAATCACTCGACTTTCAATTTGTTAGCTATTTTGCCTCAACTCACTTTTATAATAAGAACAGTAATATCATCCCCCTGCGGCATATTGCCGGTAAATAGTTTAACCTGGTTCAATATTTCAACTTGCATTTCCTCTGCTGATTTTGATAAATTATTCAACACAACTTCTTGTAATCTGTCCTCTTCAAAATCTTCTTCGTCCTTATTCTGGGCTTCCGTGACGCCATCGGTGAACATCACGATCCAGTCCGCTTTAGCGAGCTTGATCGTCTCTTTTTCGTACGGTGCATCTGACATCATGCCCAAAAGCAGACCACCCTTGTCCAGCAATTCAACTTCGCCATCATTTTTAACCCAGAATGGCGGATTGTGTCCGGCATTGACGTAGGTAAAGCTGTTATCGCTAATATCAAAAATCCCGAAAAAGAAAGTGATGAACTTATCATAATTGGTATTTTTGTGAATGAGATTATTAATCTTGCCCGCCATTTTATCCAGATCAATTTCAGTGGTAATCAGCACATTGAGCACTGCCTGTAAATTTGCCATCAGCAATGAAGCCGGTGTTCCTTTTCCTGAAACATCAGCGATGGCAACACAATACCTGTTTTCATCCAATTGAATGCAATCGAAATAATCACCGCTCACATGAAGACTGGACACATTAATGCCGGAAATCTCATAGCTATCCAATTTCGGAAATTCCCGGGGCAACAATCGCTGCTGAATTTCCCGGGCGACTGCCAACTCTTCTTCCATCCGCTGCTTCTCCAGCTTTTCCTCAAACAGTCTCGCGTTTTCCAAACAGATCAGAGCTTCATTTCCCAAAGTTAACAGAAATTCCAACTCATCAGAAGCAAACTCGGTTTTGGTGATCCTTTCTCCGATAGCCATAACACCGCGCGTTTGATTTTGAAGTTGCATTGGCACAATGAGCGGGTAATTCATTTTTTTAAAATAATTCAAAATCCACTCATATTCATCATCCCGGTTTAAGATTATCGGATCTTTCAGATTGATCAATTCAGCTAACAATTTTTTATCCTGAAATTTGTTTATTTTGCCGCCCTCCTGTCCCCCCTTCTCCATCATCAGCGACATCTCACCATTCTCTTCCAAAAATATCATACATTTATTAACCAGCATCTCCCCCATGATGGCATAGCTCAATAAATTCAGAATTTTGTCTATATCCAAAGTCGAATTCAATTCTTTGCCAATTTCAAACAGAGTATTTAACTCTTGAATTTTTTTGTCTAACCGCCTGTTCACCTCCCGCAACCGCATCACCATCTTGCCGTTTTCAATCGACGTTGCAGCAATATTGGAAAGTGATTTTAAATAATCGATCTCTGGCTTCGAGTAGGACTGACCGGTAATTTTTTTTCCGAATCCGATCACTCCGAGGCAGTGGTCACTGCTTCGAATCGGCACTAACAATTTGATGTTATTTTCTTTGAGAAAATCCAGTCCCTGATAATCATCACCTATAATCTCGTCTAAAAATAGCGGCTCTTTAATATCAATGTTCAAATCAATTTTCTGTCCGATTAAATCATTGTTCAAACCTTTCAACGTCTCCACAAACAAATCGTCTGTTTCAGAATATAAAAGCACAATACCCCGGGTAATTAACATTTTCCCCATCGGTGTCAACAGCATATTATCGAGAATTGATTTGAGATTGAGTGAGGAGTTCAACGTTTGACTTACTTCAAAGAGGGATTGCAGCTCCATAAGTTTCTCATCGAGCAAGCGGTTAGTGCTGTCGTCCTCTGCCATCGGTTGGATTTGTTGGTTATTATCTTTGGTTATATCATTCAAATTTATTTTTCCTCTTTTGACTCGACTCTTCCGTCCTTGACAAAGTACTTCACCATTTTGACTTCGGTCTTCACGCCCGGTTCCGATTTAAATTCTACTTCATCCATCAGCGCCTTCATCAGATGGATTCCCAGTCCGCCAACCCGCATTTCTGCCAGATATTCCCGGACATCTTTATTGGATATTTTGTTGACATCAAACCCCTTCCCCTGATCTGTGATGATAATGGTCAATTTTTTATAATCGATTTCAACCACCATATCGATCGAATCTTTATTCTGTTTATCATAAGCATGTTTAATAACATTAGCGCACGCCTCATCAACAGCTAATTCGATTTTAGAAATTTCATCGGCGTCAAATCCGACCATTTCTGATACATGAGAAACAAAAGAACGGATCAACTCGAGGTTCCCGGTTTTGCTCGGAATTTTTAACTGATATTTTGTTTTTTCTCTTTTCACTTTATTCACCATTTTTTAGCCGATTCAACTTTTAAATTTGCTCAAGGCATCAGCCTCTTCATCAGTAATATCGTATAATTGCGGAAATCCCAACAAATCAAACACACGGTAAATTTTTGAATTCAAATTGCTGAGTTTAATATCTCCGTCATTATTTCTGATATTTTCGATAAACCCCATAAAAACACCCAATCCGGCGCTGCTGATGTATTTTAAATCTTTAAAATTCACCAGAATTTTGTATTTTTTGTCATCAACCAGTTTTTGAATTTCATTTTCCAACACAGGCGCTGTATGAGCATCCAGATAGCCTTTGATATAAAGAATGACCACATTGCCCTGTTCCTTTTTTGATACCTCGAAAGATTCCATGATTCATCTCCTGTTTATGTACAGATGGTGGCGAAATATTTTCTTGATTTCGTGTAATAATACACCCAAAAATATACTTAATTTTAAAGTCATAATCAAATAAAAATTGAATTATTTAACTCGAATAACAATCATTGTCAAATCATCGTGCTGTTTCTGATTCCCGACAAAGGATTTGATTTTATCGAGTATTGCGTTCTTAATGCTGGTAGCGTTTTCACGGTGGTTTTCAAAAACGGTATCACATAGTCGCTGTTCTTCAAATTCTTCCTGCTCATCATTACGGGCTTCGGTAACACCATCAGTAAAAAATACGAAAACATCGCCCTTTTGATACGCTATTTTTTCTTCGATCAAATATTTTTCAAAATTTTTCCCTTTTTCCAGTCCTAACGCCAGTCCGGACGATTCGATCAAATAAATCTCTTCCTTTTTATTATTCCAATAAAGCAGCGGACAATGACCGGCCCGGCAAAAGGAAAAAGAACGTTTGCTAAAATCAAACATGCCGTACAGCGCGCTTACGAATGTTCTTCGGTCTAATTTCCGGTAAAGTATTTTGTTGGCTTCGACCAGCAGCTTTTTTGGTGAAAAATAAATTTCGCTCAATGATTCAATGATCCCTTTCACCTCTGCCATGTAAAATGCCGCTTCAGGACCCTTTCCCGATACATCGCCGATAATGATCCCCAGTTTCGATGAGCCAAATTCAAAGTAATCATAATAATCACCGCCAACCTCATTTGCTGTTTGGCAGGCAGCTTCGACCTCCAGCGCCTTGACTTCGGGTATTCTCTTTGGCAGCAATTTCATTTGTGCTTCGTGGGCAACTTTTAACTCCTGTTCATATTTTTCTTTATCCAATGATTGCTTCACCAGTCTGGCATTTTCAATGGCGATCACCGCATTATTGGCAAACATGGTGAGGAGGATTTGGTCATCAATGGAAAAACCGTACTCAACGTTTTTTCCGGCAAAAAGAATTCCCAGCAGCTCCTGATCGGACAAAAGCGGTACTCCCAACAAAGAACCGGAACGGCTGTCCCACGATTTAAAATCAGCCGTCAATGGATCCTTATTCAAATTATCAATTTTTAAAACGTGTTTGCGCTCCACAATCCATCGTGTGAAGTCATTATCCGGGTTTGCGCTGAATGTCTCAACCAGCTTATCCGGTAAATTTTTCTGGGCGACAAGTTCAAACGTCCCCAACTCCCGGTTTTTAGTCATGAGCCAGCAATAGTGTGCTTCAGCGACATTGATGGTTTTATCGGTAATAATTTTCATCACCTCGTTAACGTCAAACACACCTAAAATAAATCGCGATAGGTGTTGTAAAGAAGATATTTCTTTTACTTTCCGATCATAAACGCCGGCAGTTGGTAAATGCAGCAAAATGACTACGATCGAAAAGCTAAAATAGACAATGAGAAAATGAAAACAACTGGTGAAAAAATTATAAACGGCGGTGTTGTTACTGCCTAAAAGATGATCATTGTTGGCGATGATCAGGAAGTTGAAAATTTGAATAATTATTGCAAGCAATAATACTTTTATTTTGTCTGTTTTATTGAGAAATTTGACCCACGAAATTCGAAACGAATTAACGACCATCAAATAAACCAACAACAGATTCACTAAAATGATAATTGCTGAATTTGGACTGGGAGAGAATGCAGTGGACGAACTCCCCAATGAAATATTATATGATTGACCATTAGGTAAAAAGCTCACCACGATCAGCAGGATAAAAAGGATATTAAAATTGCGGTTGGTATTTTTCTTCCGCTGAACAAATATTAATTCTCTGATCAACACTAAAACGAAAATGGTAAGTATTAATTGCATCAAAAAAAGTGCGGAGACGAATATATTTTGGTGAAATGAACTCGATAAATCAATTCTGCCACTCACCTGATTAAACACATAAATAAAAAAAATGCAGAGCAGGATAATCTTTACTTTTCCGTATATTTGAACCTTGTGCTGCCGTTTGTTGATTCCAATCAATAATAGAACGATTGCGGAAAAAATGGCTACGCTTCGTATGCGACGGAGTAACTCGAATCCCCCATAGTTAAAATAAAAAGAGCAATCCGCGATTAAAATAATTAGAAATATGAATATGGGCAGGAGAATGAGTTGATTTATTTTTATTTTCTTTTTCATCACAATGCTATGAATACAGTTTAACCCAAAATATAAAAAAATGAAATCATTTTTAATTTTAATAAACTATGGAGTGAAGTAACTGTGTTACTTCATGCAGCAACGCAGTTGCTGCACTCAAAAATTTATCAATAAGTTATCTTTTTTCATTTACTGTTTGTTTTAGAATTTTATGTAAAATTTTAAGCCCAACTCATACTAATTTATTTTGATAATAATCATCGTCATGTCATCATGCTGGGTAGCGTTTCCCACAAATTCAAACACTTGATTTTTAATTTCGTTCAAAATATTTTCCGGTGACATTGAATGCACTTTTTCAAAAATCGCTTTCAATCTTTCTTCGCCAAATTCTTGCTTGTTTGCATTCATTGCTTCAGAAAAACCGTCGGTATAAAACATGAAAATATCGTTGGGATGAATTCCCATCGTATATTCCTCGGCAATCTGGCTGAACATATTTCCCTTCTCTAACCCCAGCGCCAATCCTTTTGGCAACATTATTTCAGCAGTCTCCGAAACGCTTTTTTTCATGATCAACGGATTGTGACCGGCGCGGGTAAAAGTGAAGGTCCGTTTCCTCAAATCGAAAACGCCATAAATCATACTGATGAAGGTTCCTCGGTCCACATTTTCATAAAATAATTCGTTAAGATGAATCATAATTTCACGCGGGGACAAATTGGATTTCGCTTGAGACTTGAGGAAGCCTTTGGTTAATGTCATGTGAAAAGCAGCTGAGATTCCTTTTCCGGAGACATCACCGATAACCACGCCGAGGCGGTTGTCATCAATTTTAATAAAATCATAATAATCGCCACCGACTTCGGTTGCAGGGATACAAATACTGGCAACCTCAATATGTGCTAATTTAGGATAAGCCCTGGGCAGAAAACTTAATTGGACATTGCGCGCAATTTCCAGTTCTCTTCGAATACGCTCCCGTTCTTCGTTTCGCTTGATATAATCCGGAATGTATTTTTCTACCGGTCTAAAATCCACTCGCTTCCGAATTCCCACAATTGCCATCATAATTAAAACGGCCAAAATGATCCACAGTCCGATACTGTTCCAGAAGAGAAAGGAATCATCAAAATAAATCAGCGGAAATAATTCCCTGAGCGAATAAAAAACGAACGCGCCAATAAAAACGGTGACGAAATCGTATTTAAGAAAAAAGATAATGAACAGTGCCCCTAAAATCAAATTAATAAAACCATTCAGTGGAATTGAGGATAACTTTAAATTCGTGTATCCACCGGTGGAAATCACCCAAATCAATGAACAGATAATAACAATGATCAGGTTGCTATTCATCTTTTTCCTGAAAAATGAAACGAAGAATAATCGGAAAACAAACTCACCAAAACTGGCGTTTAGTATTGCCAATGCAAAAACATACAACAGGGGAAAAAAGGATATTTTATTATGCAAGCTATTACTTTCGACATTCATGTAAAAGTTGAAACCTAAATCAGCGAGCCTCATTAGCAGAGCAAGCAAACCGGCTGAAATAAAGGCGAGAGCCAATCCCCGAAAAATTGACAGTGACATGTGCGGAAAAATGATCAATCGCCTTTTGACCTGGTCATAGGTCAGCAGTTTGTGATCCCAGACATCCCTGCTTTCCGATTCAGCAACGCTACTTGATGCCAGAATTGCCATAAAAATAAATGGTGAGGTTATGATAATCGGTAAAATCACAACCAACCAGAAATTTTCAGCTCCGACTTGAATATTGTTGATAAGAGTGATAATCCAGGATAAAGCAACCAGAATACTGATTAAAAGATTGCTTTTCAAATCGATCTTATCACGTCTGAGTTTTTGAATCAATAAAACGACCAGCAGGATGAAAATACCGATAAAAGCGATGACAGAAACAATGCTCTTGACTTCGGTTTTCTTTGCTCCAATTTTTTTGTCCTTTACCGGTTCAATTTCGACAGAATATCCCACCAGGTGAGCGTTCTTTATTTCGATCTTAATCTGTTCTTTTTCACCGTAAACATCCTGTTTATTTTCCCAGACAAACTGGAAATCATAAGCGCCGTTTTTATCATTCAGTGCCTGTTTGACAAATTCATAATTCTGGTAGTTCGCGCCTTTCAGTTCAATCAACGTTTTTCGCGCCAGATCAAGAGCTTCCCGGGCTCCCATCGAATCCACATCCCATTCTGCACTCGGCTTAATTTTAAATTCAATTAATTCTCCGTCCGTTGCCAAACTCATTTTGATCGAATCCGAAAGTGCATTCTCAATAGCCGTTTTTGCCTCTTCTTCAGTTTCATCGGAAATTTTTACCAGACTTTGTGTATCCGAAGCTTTTCTGAGCTTAACTTTCCAGAAGTAAACCGGAATCTTGTTTTCTTTAATGATCTGATTCGCTTTTGCCAGACCGAATTCTTTCTGTAGATAGCCAAGTTGATCGCCATTTTGATGAAGTGTCGGTTCATAAATAAAATCATTGGTTGGATGACCCAATTTCAGAATCAGACTGTCTGCCCGGCTCATGATCTGAGATTTATCTACCGTTAGTTTTAATGCGGAATCCGGAAAAAGCTTTGGATATAACTGTATAAAAACAGCAAGCATCAAAAACGAAATTAATAACAGGAGATAATCTTTTGCTGTTAATTGAGTTACTTTCATTCGTACCTTTCTTTAATACTCAACCGCTATTCCATAAGCATAATCAACACGACTAAATGAGCCATAAATTTCACCTTCCGGCGTCACTTTCAAAAACCGTCCATTCCCGGAGTCCGCAACAATACAACTATGGTCATAGGGATTTACAACTAAATTCTCGGGCCATTCCAATCCATCCATTTCAACCAATTTCTCACCCTGACTGGAAAAACAAAATAGTTTTGACGCTGCCAGTTGATACGACCAGTCAGCGACCCAGCAATTTCCGTTCTCAGAATCGACCGTAATTCGCTTCGGTAAATTAAATTGATGATCCAAAAGAAATACTTCCCCACCAGTTGCATCAAATTTCCTGACCTGGTAATTATCGATAATCCAAAAATCACCAGTAGTCTGGTTCAATGCGATCCGCGCCGGATATCTGAATCCGGTAAGCTCCAAATCGATTGTAAAATCAGCAGCGAATCTCTGCACAACGCCACGTTCAGCATCTAAAACCAGACATGAACCTGAGACTTCATCAATTTCAAAATCCGATAACCGAGTAAAGCCATCGATCTCTTTCAATTTCGTTTGGTTCAAATTATAAATGATCATTTTATTTTTGTATGAATCTCCGATCCACAGTCGATTATTTTTTTGATCCAATCGTATTTTGAACAGTTCGCCGCCATTTAATTCGGCAAAAATTTGATACTGACCGCCATCAACAAAGTAAATCCGATCTAACAACACATCCGAAAACCACAACCGGTTATTCTTTTCTTCCCGTTCCAAAGAAAAAGGATAAGCATCGAAAACAATCGATTCAATTTCATGGGCGCAGTCATGAGAAATCTTTTTGATTCGTCTTCCGTAAACATCACCCGCCCAAATCGTTGTTGGACCCGGGATAATTGTTACCGTATCACTCCGGTTCGATTCAAAGTCTGTCGCTAACACCGAAATTTGATAATAATATTTAACCTCGTATGCTAAATTTTGATCGACATAAAGATTTGAATCTGGCGACGTGGTGTAAATGTGTCGAAAGCTTGTATCATGTTCAGTTTTTCGATATATTTTATAGCCGATAAAATCGTTAACATTAACATGATTCCAGCTCAAAACTGCCTGATGCAATTCAGAGTAAATACGAAGTCCGCCCGGTTTACCTCCGGTTTCCGGATTTTGCGGATCCAACGGATTTAGCCGCTCGCGTTCGACGCACGAAAACAGGACTAACAATAAGATTATAATTCTGATAAAATATTCATTTCGAATCATAGAAAAAGACGGCATGTTAAACAATATACTTTGGAATGAGCAAACAATACATTTCTTTTTCAGTTATAAAAAATCTTATCTTGTACTGATTATACCCAGCGCACCTAAAGGTGCAATAAAAATATGTCATTAATTTTGACCTTAAAA
>CAYYMH010000081.1:0-15087 GCA_964472785.1 uncultured Cytophagia bacterium
ATTATGGGAAAGATTACCATTTTTCAATCGAAAAAGCACGGCGGATTTTGGGTTTTCAACCCAGAGTTGAACTTCGTGAGGCGATCAAAAAAACAGTGCAATGGTACCGGGATTATTCAGGCAAAAAGAAATAATGATCATCAAAACTTTATCAAATATAAATTGCCCCCTCCAAATATCGGACAGCTTTGCCGCCAATTTTTACACGGTTCCCTGCATTTTCACAAAACAGTTCACCGCCACGTTTTGATACCTGAAAAGCATGTAATTCATTCTTTTCCAATCTTTCGGACCAATAAGGAACCAGCGTACAATGTGCAGAGCCAGTCACAGGATCCTCGGGTACGCCCACTTTCGGTGCAAAAAAGCGCGACACGAAATCCGCTTCTTTTGACGGTGCCGTAGCGATGACGCCGAGTCCTTCCAATTTTTTCAATAAATGCATGTCTGGCTGAAGCGATTTGACAACGTCCTCCGATTGATAAACTGCCAAATAGTCCCTGGAATAAAACACCGCTTCCGGCTGAATTTCAAGTCCGCGAATTAAGTCTTTCGGCGGCTCAATCTTCAACGCAGGACGGCTCGGGAAATCCATCCACAGTAGTTCATTGTCCTGAATTACGGCCAACTTCCCACTCTTTGTCTCAAAGGAAACCGAATTACTCGAAGGATCAAGATGATTTAAAATCACAAAAGCGGACGCCAAAGTAGCATGTCCGCACAGATCAACTTCGACTTCCGGGGTGAACCAACGTAACTGATAATGGTCAGTTTTCTTAACGAGAAACGCTGTTTCCGAGAGATTATTCTCTGCCGCGATCAAACGCAATGTTTCGTCATCCAACCACTTATCCAGTGGGCAAACGGCTGCCGGGTTGCCGGAAAAAACCTGGCTTGTGAACGCATCAATTTGATAAAGCGGGATTTTCATTGTCCGTCCTTTTAGTTAAAGTACTTATAAACCACAGAGGCGCAGAGAACGCAGAGAAAAAAATATTATAACTCCAAAAAAATTTCGTATTCTACGTGAACTCAGTACGATATTTCACAATTACAATGACATATATTTTTTTTAAACAACCGTGTTTTAAGACCTTATTTTAGTTCTTTACACCTTAATGGTAAATGTTTTCCTTGCCCCCCTTCAAAGGGGAGATTTTTTAAGAGTCCCCCTTTGAAAAGGGATTTAGGGGGATGTTAATAATTGAAAGCTGAACAGAAAACCCAATCATTAAAGTTAATGTGTTTCTACGCTTTTTCTCCCACAAATGCGCAGAGAAAAAAATATTACAGATTCAAAAGAACTTCGTGTTCTACGCGAACTCTCGGTGCTTCTAATTTGGTCACCCAAATGCAAAGGAGTCATTCTAATTTATTGTTCATCCAACTCAATGTGGATTCTTTTATTGATTTTACCCTTGCTTTTGTAATCCACAATCCGCACGTGACCAATCTCTTTGGTATTGGCAACGTGAGTGCCGCCATCTGCCTGTAAATCGAGTCCCACAATTTCCACAGTTCGAACTTCAGTGATGTGTTCGGGCAACAAATTAATCTTTGTGCGAATCAGATCCGGAATCTGAAACGCCTCTTCCCGGGGTAGAATTTTGATGTTCACCGAACGGCCTTTTTCAATTTCTGCATTCACTTTGTTTTCGATTTCAGTCACCAGTTCCCGTTTCAGCGTTTCAAATTCAAAGTCCATTCGTCCCTTCAACGGTTCCATATTCCCGCCAGTCACCTGTGCGCCATAATCCCGCCAGACAACACCACACAGCACGTGCAATGCGGAATGGGTGCGCATCAATTTATAGCGCCGGTCCCAATCAATATTTCCGGTGATGTGCGTGTCCACTGCCGGCAAACTTCCATCGATCCAATGCAGGATTTTTCCGTTCACGTTTTTCACCTTAGTTACGTCAGCAGTTACGCTGCCGACCATTACTGTTCCCACATCATTAGGCTGCCCTCCTCCGCCCGGGAAAAAGGCAGTGCGATCAAGAACAATCGCATTCTGTTCCTAATCCACCTCCGTGACTGTCGCATCAAATTTTCTCAAATAACCATCTGTTTGAAACAATAATTCTGTCATGATATCCTCCAATCGATTATGACAAAGTCAAGACTATTTTCCTTCATAAGGTATGCCTGTTTTTATCCATTTTTCAGCGGGAACACCTTTACAATAATGATCCAGATACGCTTTCATTCGGATGGTGTAATCCAATTTGTTGGCATATTTTTTAGGATGATGCGGTTCTCCTCGATATTGCAAAAATACGCAGTCTTTTTTGAGCCGCCGCATCGCCAGATAAAGCTCGATGCCCTGATACCATGGCACAGCGCCATCTTCATCTCCGAACATAATCAGCAAAGGTGTATGAATCCGATCCGCGAAAAATACCGGAGAATTTTCGATATACCGTTCGGGATATTCCCAGAGACTGCCGCCGATTCTGCTCTGGGTCATTTCGTACTGAAACTGCCGGGCTAAACCCGAGCTCCAGCGAATGCCGCTGTACGCACTGGTCATATTGGACACTGGCGCTCCTGCAATAGCACAGGAAAATAAATCCGTCTGCGTAATCATAAACGCCGTCTGATACCCGCTCCATGAATGGCCATGGAGTGCGATCGCGTTCGGATCAGCGATGCCCATTTCGATAAGTTTTTGTACTCCCGGAACAATACATTTTGTGGCAGAAAACCCGGGTCTGCCGATCTCGAAACGAACATCCGGCAAGAAAATTGCGTAACCGTTGCTGGCGTAGTACGGAAAACAGGGGCGATGATTAACCACCACCTGATTGAAATCATGCAGCCGTTGTGAAAACAGCCGGTAGAAATAAACCAATACGGGGTACTTTTTCCCTTTTTGATAGTTACCCGGCTTGATCAAAACACCCTGCAGCGGAATACCATCGACGCTATTCCATTCGACAAGCTCTGCGCTACCCCACGCGAAATCTTTTATTTGAGGATTAACATTTGTAAGTTTTTTCTTTGCATTAAAATTCAAATCACTGATCCAAATATCCGGAAATTCGGTGTAGCTTTCCCGCGTAAAAATCATTTTATCGGCGAGTTCGGCTTTTTGGAGGAAGCGAAATTTTTTCTCCTCTTCAAGTAATTTTTTGACGCCCGGTTTATTCGGATAGCATTCATAAAACCCGTCATTCTTTTCCAATTGATGATAGGAGGAAAGCAGCAAACGTTCGTTCTTCTTAAAATATTCCTTGTCTCTGTCCGTTTTGATGATCCGGTAAGTCATGTTGCTTTTTCGTCCGACCTCCGTAATATTGACCGGCTCGCCACCACTGGTCGGAAAAAGCCAGATATCATATTTGTCGTAAATAAAAACGGCGTCATCATTTTTGATCCATCCTCCGATGCCGTATCCTCGTGCCGGATAGGGGTAGTCATGGTCTTCGTTAGCAAACGGAACATCCAGATTTTTGGTGAGCTGGATCGTTTGTTTTTTTTCCAGATCATAAATAAACCACTGCCCTTGATCATAATAAACGATGATTTTACCCTTTGGTGACAATCGAGGACGACTGCGCATGTGAGTGAGTATTTTTTCTCGGTCACCAGTTTTTAAATCGACAGTGAACACATCATAGAAAGTGCCATCCCATGTTTTTTCTTTTAAATAGGGCACATCTGATAACCCCAGCGCAACATTGGGATTTTCGTTGGTATTGACATCCGGTATTTTTTCGTCAGCTAATTGGACAAATTTATCCGAATCAACGAAGTAAACCGATTTGTAAGTTCTGTCTTTCAGTCTGGACCACTGTTTTTTCTGGTGCGGGATGATCAGCGGATCATCCCAGTGCCAGACATCGACCTCTTTCTTTTCCAAAATATCTTGTATGTCAAAAATATCGACTTCTTCCTTTTCATCTTCCTCTTTTTCATCGTCCTTCAAGTCAAACATACTTTTTGGTTTCAAGCCAAAAAAGAGCCGGTCGCCGTCCCTGGTCCATGATAAATTATTCTTTTCGGGAATTGACCAACCATCCGGCGTTTTATCCGGTGGTAAGATATTTTTCAAATCTCTGGATTCGCTGTCCCAAAGCCACATGCTGCAAGGAACTTCTTCTTTTTTTTCGGCTTTGACATTTGACAAAAACGCCAATTTGCCGCTCTGATTGCACCAGGTGAGTTGATGGTATTGCTCGTCCTCGTTTTGCAAAATGGTGTGCTCGATCTGCGGATCATTTTTTAGCTCGCGATAAAAGAGTCCGTTCCTGTCGCCGGATGTGTCAGCAACCGAATACGCGAAAAACTGTGATGTACTGTCAAAGGCAAAAGAAACGACATCGGGCAATTCAATTTCTGCCTCTGCTTCTAATTCACGAAGGATCAATTGAGTACCAGCCAACTTCTCGTTTTTAGATTTGTTATTTTTCTCATTTTTGCTGGTATCCGCTTCCGCGTAAAGCTGATAAGCCAGCCATTCCGAATCTTCCGACAGTGCATGGCTTTTCACATTATCGAATTCCGTAATCTCCCCTGTGTTTGTGTTCAAAAGAGCTAATCCGTTTTTCAATTTTGATTTGTCTTTAGCTTTGTTCGTTTCAGCAAAGGGTGGCTTCACGACTGCAACTACCCACCTGGCATTTTTTGAAAAGACCGGATTGTCGCCTCTCGAAATGAGAAATTCCTGTTTGCTATCAACTGCCCGAACAACAACTTCTCCGTCTCCGCGATCAGGTTCGGTATTATAAGTGATCCATTCTCCATTTTCAGATATGGAAGCGTGATGAAGGTGTTTGAATTCCATCATATCCGTCAGTGTCAACGCTTTATTAGTTTGTGACAACAGTGGTGTTGAAAAGAAAAAAGTGATAACGAGTAAGCTGATCAACAAACGACGATTCTCTCTGTTAAACATTAATTTTCTCCTGTTTTATTTTATTTTTGGGTTTGTACGATTTGTCTAATTTATTAAATTCTCCGTTCAGTAAAGCCTGTTTACATTCCATGTAATAACGAAAATTATCCCACGACACATCCGGCGGGATCAGATGATCCACAGTCGGAATAAAACCGCCTTCTTCAATCAACGGTATCATTTCCCGAAGATGTGCCCGAATTTTTCCATGACTTTGAGTTAACACACGTTTGTCAACGCCGCCCCAGAGGCGAAGGGATTTGCCGAATTTCTTTCTGATTTCCAGCGGATGAAAATCAGCGGCGCGTTCGATAGGCCATAAGGTATCCACTCCGGCATCCAGCAATAAAGGTATCAGCACCGTCGGATTCCCGTCAGTGTCCACTGCAAAATATCGCACGCCATGGTTCTTGAAAAATTCGACCATGCGTTTCAGATGCGGGAAAATAAATGTTTTGAACATCTCCGGACTTAATAGCGGTCCGGTTTTCATCGACATGTCTTCATTGAGCGTGAAATATTCCACATCAATTTTTTCCAGAACGGGCCTGCTGGTTTCGATGATAAAGTCAGCGAAGAATTCCATCATTTCGTGCATCAACTTCGGCTGATCGTACCAGGCAACGGACAGATTTTCGGTGCCCATAAATTCCCGGGCGCGCCAGTAAAATCCATTGGCAGCACAATTTTCACCAAGCACCAGCGGATAATCCCGTTGCTTCCATTGCTCAATCTTTTGATCAATATCAGTGGGGTAACGTTGCGGTATGGCAGCAATCAGTCTATTTTTAATTTTTTGAAAATCAGTTGCATCTTCCACCGGAAACTTCAGCAGTTGATCCATACTCAACCGGAAATTATCCATTTCCCCACTTTTCAGACATTTCGCCACAATTCCCCGTTTGTTTTGAACGATGCGATAATCTTTTGTTTCCTCTAAAATTTTTTCCTGAAAAGGGGGGATAAATCCATAATCGATAGGAATAAATTCCCGCCGATCGATTGATAACACAGCTTCACCGTAGAACCAATTCCATTCGAATTCTTTCACAGCATCCGGCGCTTCACGTTGCCAGCGCGCACGTGTTTGAGGCCAAACACCGAGTTCGTGGTTGGGTCGTCGTAGCTCGGAATGGTATTCCGTGCAGTTTAGGAATATTTCGTAATCAGATCTCACAGATACTTTTCAAATAAAGATTATATTTTATTGTACTCTTCTACAATATCTCGATCGAGCTATTTCGGTTAAAAACATTATAAAAGTAATTGTGAATAAAATTCCGTAGAAAAAACCCCACTTAAAACAAAATAAACATTCTATGCCTTGCTTTTTAGCAGGAAGAAATGCATAATCAATCCATGTGAAGTTTATTTCCGATAGTAAAGCTAATTGCCTTGAATAGTAAATTCCATCTGTGATTGTTAAGAAAAAAAAACAGATAGCTGAACCTATTCTGATAATACTTAAAGTTAGGTTTGGAATTAAAAATGTTATTAACCATATAGCAAATGAAGATATGTATAAGATGAGAGGAGTATCTATGCTGAGAATTTTTTTAATTATTATTAATAGGTATTCCATATAATCGAGTGGCAGATTTTTTGTTTAGTCATAAATAACAAGTAATAATCAAAAATATAGTGGATTTCTGAGGGAATGTCAATAAAAAAATGTAAATGTGATAAATATTTATATTTTCAGGTACTCCGGCACCGAAGTGCTACAGAAGGTTAGGGATGATGTTTATAACAACCGGAGTTTCTTATTTCGGGGGAGTGAGAGATTGTCGTCGTGGGCGGTGGAGTTAAGGAGAGAAAAATAGCAATGTAACTTTATTTAAGCATCAGACTACAAGAGTGCTACAGTTTAAAAGAAAATGTTATTTATGACAATTTCCGCTTGATTTTATCGTAAATTATTTGTAAAGTAATCAATAAATAAGAAAGAAATCTACGTTAAATTTTTATAGTCGTAATTTTATTTTATTCGATACAATACCTTGCCCAAATATTTTATATCCAAAAAAGGAATGACAGATGACTTCCAAAAAAGACTTGAGCGAGCGAGACATCATCACAAAGTACATCGTTCCAGCTATTAAAAAATCAGGATGGGATATACATAAACAAATCCGCGAGGAAGTCTACTTTACCCAAGGCAGAGTATATGTCAAAGGAAATAAAACAAAACGAGGAAAGGCTAAAAAAGCAGACATTATCCTCTATTATAAGCCGAATATACCAGTCGCCGTAATTGAAGTGAAGGATAATAAGCACTCCGTTGGTGCGGGAATGCAACAGGGACTGGAATATGCTGAAATCCTTGATATACCGCTCGCATATAGCTCAAACGGTGATGGATTTCTGGAACATGATCGCTCTAATCATAAAAATCAGATAGAAACAGCCTTTCCATTAAACCAATTCCCGAGTCCAGACGAACTCTGGTTGCGTTATAAAAAATATAAAAACATCGAAACACCAGAACAAGAGCGTATTTCTTCACATGATTATTTTTATGATGGTTCAGGCAGAAAACCACGCTACTATCAGCAAATTGCAATAAATAGAGCAGTAGAAGCCATTGCGAGAGGGCAAAAAAGAATACTGATTGTCATGGCAACAGGAACTGGTAAAACCTATGCAGCCTTTCAAATTATTCACCGATTATGGAAAAGTGGGACTGCAAAACGGATATTATTTTTAGCAGACAGAAACGCGTTGATCAGCCAAACCAAACGTGGCGATTTCAAACATTTTAAGGAACGCATGACTGTCATTCGAAAAAAGGAGATTGACAAAGCGTTTGAAATATATCTGGCATTGTACCAGGGATTGACAAACTATAACGAAGATAAAGACGCATATAAAGAATTCAGCAGAGATTTTTTTGATCTTGTCGTGGTAGATGAATGCCACCGTGGAAGCGCAGCAGCAGATAGCGCATGGCGAGAAATTCTTGAATATTTTCAGTCGGCAACACATATCGGTATGACAGCGACACCAAAAGAGACAAAAGAAGTATCAAATATTGAATATTTTGGTGATCCAATCTATACATATTCTCTACGACAGGGAATCGCCGACGGATTCCTGGCACCATACAAAGTTATTCGAGTCGGCATTAATGTTGATCTTGAAGGATGGCGGCCTGAAGAAGGAAAAACAGATAAGGAAGGAGATATTGTTGCTGATCGTATTTACAATACAAAAGATTATGATCGCAACCTGGTGATTGATGAGCGTACTAAACAAGTCGCAGAAAAAGTAACACAGTTTCTGAGTAAAACAAACCGCTATGACAAAACCATTATATTTTGTGTTGATATTGAACACGCTGAAAGAATGAGACAAGCGATCACCAATTTAAACATTGATTTGATTCAGGTCAATCGGAAATATGTCATGAGAATCACTGGTGACGAGGAAGAAGGCAAACGCGAATTGGATAACTTTACTAATCCGGAGGAAACGTATCCAGTTATAGCAACAACCTCAAAACTAATGACAACTGGCATTGACGCGCAGACGTGCAAATTGATTGTACTTGAATCTAATATTCAATCGATGACCGAGTTTAAACAAATCATCGGTCGCGGTACTCGTATCAATGAAGACTATGAGAAAACATTCTTTACTATTATGGATTTTCGTAAAGTGACCGATCTCTTTGCAGATCCGGCGTTTGACGGCGATCCGGTAATGATTAAAGAAGTCGAGGCAGAAGAACCATTAACAGATGACGATATTTATACGGAAGATGAGGAAGAAATTATTGATGATGAAACAGGTGAAACGATTGACTTTGGAGAAGACGATATTCTCGTTGATCCTGAAGAACCACAGATCATCAATGGTGGTGAGATCGACGAAGAGCCAAAAAGAAAGGTGTATGTAGCCGGTGTTGATGTATCCATTCTGAATGAACGAATACAGTATATGGATGGCAATGGCAAGCTGATTACAGAAAGTCTGAAAGATTATACAAAAAGAAATATTCTGAAAACATTTCGCAGTCTGGATGATTTTCTGAATCGGTGGAATACATCTGATCGAAAAAAAGCGATTATCGAGGAATTAGAGGGACAGGGGATTATTTTAGAAAACCTAAAAGAAGAAGTGAAAAAAGATTTGGACTTGTTCGATCTGATATGCCACATTGCCTGGGATAAACCCGCTCTCACAAGACGTGAGCGGGTTGAAAAGGTAAAGAAGCGAGACTATTTTACAAAATATGGGGATCAGGCAAAGAAAATTATTGATGCGCTGCTGGAAAAGTATGCAACCGAAGGTATCGAAAATATTGAAGAACTTTCTGTTTTGAGAATCAAGCCTTTTTCCAATTTAGGTACGCCAGCTGAGATTGTAAAAATATTTGGAGGGAGAAACGGTTATTTAAAAATGATTTCTGAACTTGAGACAGAAATATACAGAGAGGCAGCTTAGATTATCTAACTTGTGATATGATATTTTAGAGTTATTTTTTTTACTACTTCTTCGTACTCGCTAAAGCGCATTGCTATGAATTAGATGAAAAATAAATTGTCTGCTTCGAGATTGATTGCCATGAATTTCAAGTTATAGGCATAATTAGCTAACAAAAAATATTGCCATAACCTTGAGGTCGTGGAGAAATTAAACGAAATCAAACTGGGCTTTAGCCCTAGAAAAAAACAGGAATCAACCATGCCCTTTGTCAGAATCTGGGTGCATCTGATCTGGTCCACAAAAAACAGAGAAAAAATAATCAGTAAAAACATTAAACAGAAATTACTGCATCATATTCTCGAAAACGCGAAACAAAAAGAAATCTATATTGATCAGTTAAATTGTACGGATGATCACTGTCATGCGTTAATCTCTTTGGGTGCATCCCAAACAATCAGCAAGGTCGCTTTTTTGATTAAGGGTGAATCGTCTCATTGGGTGAATAAAACCAAATTAGTGATGGGAAAATTTGAGTGGCAGGATGAATATATTGGAGTCTCTGTAAGTGAATCACAGTTAGTTAAGGTCCGGAATTATATCAAAAATCAGGAAGAACATCATCGGACACGGTCGTTTAAAGAAGAATATGATTTGTTTATGGAAAAATATGGGATTAAATATTTGGGCTAAAGCCCGGATATATTTCTATTGAATATGTACGCACGATCTAAAGATCGTGGCTATGAATAGGTACCGAGTAATTTCAATAAATTCAATGTCTAAAGCGCTAAATCATGGCTGAAATTAATAAATTCATTGCCACGAGTTTCAGTTTATGGAAAAATATGGGATTAAATATTTGGGCTAAAGCCCGGATATATTTCTATTGAATATGTACGCACGATCTAAAGATCGTGGCTATGAATAGGTACCGAGTAATTTCAATAAATTCAATGTCTAAAGCGCTAAATCATGGCTGAAATTAATAAATTTATTGCCACGAGCTTCAGCTCGTGGATAAATTAAACCAAATTCAAATCAAACCGGGCTTTAGCCCAAATTAGGGACAATAAATGAAAAACATCGGCAACATCATCAAAACACTACAAAACATCATGCGCAAAGACCCCGGCGTATCAGGCGACGCCCAACGGATTGAGCAATTGGGCTGGATGATCTTTCTCAAAATACTGGACGATAAAGACAAGGAACTGGAACTGCTTCACGAAGATTACCATTCCCCGATTCCGGAAAATATCCAATGGCGGAATTGGGCGAAGGATGATGAGGGAATCACCGGCGAGGAAATGCAAAAATTCATCGACGCAAAGCTGTTTCCCTCACTCAAAAATCTGGACATTAGCACAGGCAACCGAAGAGCTTTGATCATCCGGGAAATTTTTGCCGGGACCAATAACTATATGAAAAACGGGACTATCATTCGCCAGGTGGTGAATAAACTCAATGAAATTGATTTCAATGTTTCCGAAGACCGGCATGTGTTTGGCGATATCTACGAAACCATTTTGAAAGACCTGCAAAACGCAGGCAATTACGGTGAATTCTATACGCCGCGCGCGTTAACAGAATTTATGACCGAGATGGTCAATCCCCGTTTGGGTGAGAAAGTGCTTGATCCGGCGTGCGGTACCGGTGGATTTTTAACCAGCGCGATTGACAATATCCGGCGGCAGGATGTCAAAGGTGTGGAAGATTTAAGAACGCTGGAGACAACCATCCAAGGCAAGGAACTGAAACCGCTGCCGTTTATGCTCTGCGTAACCAACCTGATCCTGCACGATATCGAAGTCCCTAATGTGGAATATACGGATAGCCTCAATCAAGAATACATCAGTATCCGGCATAAAGATCGCGTGGATGTTATTCTGGCGAATCCGCCCTTTGGCGCATCGGTCAGTGATGGCGTGGAAACCAATTTCCCGCAAAACTTTCGCACCACCGAAAGTGCCGAGCTGTTTCTGGTGCTGATGATCCGCTATCTCAAAGAAGGCGCCAGGGCTGCCATTGTGTTACCCGACGGTTCGCTGACCGGAGACGGTGTAAAACAACGGATCCGGCAGCACTTTTTAGAGACATGTAACCTGCATACGATTGTGCGCTTACCCAATTCGGTGTTTCAGCCCTATGCCAGTGTTGCCACGAATCTGTTGTTTTTTGAAAAGGGCAAACCCACGCGCGACATCTGGTATTGGGAGCATAAATTGCCCGAAAGTATGAAAGCCTATTCCAAAACCAAACCGATTCAGAAAAGTGAATTCGAATCACTGAAAAACTGGTGGACAAAACGAGAGTCGAACGAACATGCCTGGCAGGTATCGATAGATGAAATTATCAAGAATGGCTATAATTTGGACATCAAAAATCCATTTGTTGCCGAAGAAGATCGCACCTATTCAAGTGTAGAAATATTAGAGATGCTGAATAAGTCTTTTGATAAAAGTAGTGAGTTGTTGGATCAGCTTAAAAGCGAGCTAAATAAATGAGAGAATGGAAAAATACTTTAATTAGTGAATTCATGAAAGAGCGTCCCGGTAGATATAAACCAAATGATCCAAAAGTAGCTAATTTAACACGTCTCGAAAAAATCGATTTTTCAGGTAAATTGCATTTTTCCAACAAATCATCAAAAACTAATATGATAATTGCTAAAAAGGGTGATTTAGTTGTATCCGGCATTAATGTTTCAAAGGGTGCAGTAGCTGTATATGAAGGAGAGGAAGACGTAACTGCCACTATTCATTACTCATCATATACTTTTGATAAACAAAAAATTGATGTTGAGTATTTTAAACGTTTTCTTAAAAGTCCTAAATTTATCCAACTTCTGAAAGAACAAGTAAAAGGCGGAATAAAAACGGAAATAAAACCAAAGCATCTCCTGCCTTTAAAAATTGATTTACCTGATCTTGACACTCAAAAATCTATAGTTAACTTTTTTGAAAAAACAGAAAATAAAATTACTCACCTTAATCGAGAAATCAATAACCAAGTAGCATTGCTTAAACAATTCCGCCAATCCATTCTCCAGGAAGCAGTCGAAGGAAAGCTCACAGCAGACTGGCGAAAACAACACCCGGAACTGATTTCCGGTGAGAACCACGTTGCCCGACTGCTGGAAAAAATCAAAGCGGAAAAAGAACGACTGGTAAAAGAAGGCAAAATTAAGAAACAAAAACCACTACCTCCTATTAGCGAAGAGGAAAAACCTTTTGAGTTGCCGGAGGGGTGGGTTTGGTCTAGATTGGGGGAAGTTGGAATTGTGAACCCGAGAAACTTCGTAGAAGACAGTTTAGAAGTATCATTCATTCCAATGGCAAATATTTCAGAAAAATATGGTGTTAATCCTACTTTTGAGATAAAGCCTTGGCGAGATATTAAAAAAGGTTTTACTCATTTTGCTGAAAGTGACATAGGTTTGGCCAAAATAACACCATGTTTTGAGAATTCAAAGTCGTGTGTGTTTGCTAATTTAAAAAATGGATTTGGTGCAGGAACGACAGAACTTCATGTTTTGAGGTTGGTAAAAAATTTTTTGGAATCACATTATGTTTATTTATTTTTAAAAACGCCTAAATTTTTGAAAGAAGGTGAAAAAATAATGACTGGAACAGCAGGACAAAAGAGAGTCCCTGTATCCTATTTTGAGAATGCTGTCTTTCCTTTACCACCCCTTTCCGAACAACAATCCATTGTCGAAAAAGTGAACAGGCTGATGGCGAAAATCGATGCGCTGGAAGAGCAGGTCAAAGAGCGCAAAGAGCAGGCAGAGCAACTGATGCAGGCGGTGTTGAGGGAGGCTTTTAATAGTAATTCATAGCCCCGATCTTCAGATCGGGGACAAAAAAAGCCCCCAACAAAAAAGGGCTTCAGCCCAATTTAGGCTAAAGCCAATATATTTTTAGTCACAATTGATCCACGAGCTAAAGCTCGTGGCAATAAAATATTCTAAAACTGCGATCTTAGTAGAAGAATCAAATCTTGCAAAGAGCGAGCAGAGCAACTGATGCAGGCGGTGTTGAGGGAGGCTTTTAATAGTAATTCATAGCCCCGATCTTCAGATCGGGGACAAAAAAAGCCCCCAACAAAAAAGGGCTTCAGCCCAATTTAGGCTAAAGCCAATATATTTTTAGTCACAATTGATCCACGAGCTAAAGCTCGTGGCAATAAAATATTCTAAAACTGCGATCTTAGTAGAAGAATCAAATCTTGCAAAGAGCGAGCAGAGCAACTGATGCAGGCGGTGTTGAGGGAGGCTTTTAATAGTAATTCATAGCCCCGATCTTCAGATCGGGGATAAAATAACGTCCCAAAAAATAATGGGCTTCAGCCCAAATTTGGCTAAAGCCGATATTTGTTGGGTATTAATCTGTCCACGAGCTGAAGCTCGTGGCAATTTAAAAAAATAGTAATCAAAGAAAAGCCTGATGAATGCTAATATCGCTCAAATCAGATAAAACGGATCAAGCAACGAGAAATATCAGATTAACAATTCTCTCACGTAGTTTTGGTGAAAGCTCTTAATAACAATTCATAGACCCGGGCTTTAGCTCTGGTGAAAGTTAAACCCAACGCAACAACGGACTTTAGTCCTAATTCGGTTAAAGCCATTTGGTATTTGTGCTTACTTTTGAACAATGTTTAGATAATTTGTCTAATGAATTGAAACCTGATTTTGAGCAAATTACCACAAAAATACTGCATAATTTTCCTAATAAAAGTCTTGAAGAAATTGTTGCATACACTCTCGAAGCATTTCCAAATGTAATTAATAAAGCTGTTGAACAAAAAAAAGGTAGAGCAGATTTTGGTGCGGATATTATTTTTGAGTATAGAAACGAAATTATCAATACTGATGAAAAGGTTGCCGTACAAGCTAAGGCATATGAGGGCACGATGGGATATAAAAAAGCTATAGAAGATATTAGAAAAGCATTTGAAACGGATAGTTCTTTTACTCAAGGGCTTATCATAGGAACTGCACTATCAATAACGGATGAGTTTAAAAGTGAACTTCAGAATTTAAGAGATGAATTTCAAAAGCCAATCGGGATAGTAATCGGAAGTGATTTCGCAGAATGGATTTTGAAATCTTCTCATAAACTTTTAGGTAGAGCGATGTAAAAATCAATCCGGGATACCCAAAAAGAAGCCGAAGATGCGGCTCGCGACATGTTAAAGAAGGGCGGTGGCGGAGAGCTGATCACGAAAAGTCGTGACGGAAAAATCCGCAGCAAAGATACCATCAAACCGGCTAAAGATCCCTATCCACCAAAAGATACTGAATATTAAAGACCGTTTAGACATAATTTCGATTATGTGGGCTCATCTTTTAATTCGGAGCAGTTATCTACCATCTTGTAGGAACGGTATATTATCAGGTAGGAACGGTATATTATCAGGTAGGAACGGTATATCATCAGGTAGGAACGGTATATCATCAGGTAGGAACGGTATATCATCGGGTAGGAACGGTATATCATCGGGTAGGAACGATATATTATCATGTAGGAACGGTATATCATGTGTTATCTGTCTTATTTCGGCTCTTTTTTTTAATCTGCAATAACAGTCTTCCGTCCGGATTCCATTCTGTAATATCAATCAGATAAATTTTCTCATCATTTTAGTCGTTATATCAACTATTTTGCTTCATATCGTTTATAATACGGTATTCTCCCTTAAATTAGCCCAACTTCGACAGTTAAAATTTTTTTTACTCAATTTTGACAAAAATGCGT
>CAYYMH010000082.1:0-14873 GCA_964472785.1 uncultured Cytophagia bacterium
TCTCCTTATTTATGAAAAAATGAAATGCCATTTTATCCAAGTCTCAATTATTTGGTCCTGAGGTTCTGCTGATTGATATATCGGGGTGTTTTTCTGAAATGATGCAAATTCAATATTCACATCAAAGATCGAAGTAAAATTAATGAATTGAAAAATTGTGCTACGCATTCATAATAAAAAATTATACTGAAAAAGTCAAGCGATTTTAACAGTTTACAATTAAATTACAATAAAAACAGAGAACAAAATGAACCGCGATAGCAAAATTTGAAATAAACCTTGATATTGCCGTGAAAAATTTATAGATTTATAAAAAGTAACTTGACTATTCTGATGCGCAAACAAGTTCATTCTTTTTAATTTTTCCATCAGATGATCATGAAAATTTTTCAATTTCGAGTCAATAAATTAGTTCTTATATTTATGTTTGGCATCGGTTTACCCTGCTTGATGCTGAGCTATTTCGCTTATCGGGGAATTCTGAACGATCAGGCGCTCATTGAAAAGCAACAGCGATCAGCGCTCATTGAAATTGCCCAGGGAATCACAAATCAGATTTACAATGACTTTTCAGCAGCAGAATCCAATTTTACGCAATGGATAAAATCGAGACCATACGAACCCAATATTTCAATTACAGAAGCCACTGCAGAATTTAAAGCCGATTTTCCGATTGTCGAAGCTATATTCTTTTTAAATCAAACGAATGCGATCGAAATACCTGTTAGGAAGATGCTCTATTATCACACAAATTACTCCTCAATGGCAATACCCTTTCAAAGGTTTTTGAACCTTTGAAAGGGTGCATGTTCACGATTCACAGGCTGTCCAAAAACTTGCGCGCCCGGCATCCGTCTTTTGTATATTAAAATAAGGTATATTTGAAAATTCCTAAAAATTAGGAATGAGACTGGCACCCCTGTTGTTGTCACCACAGAGAACACAGCTAAAAAATAATTCTTTCTCAAATCTCTGTGTTCTCTGTTCTCTCTGTGGCATTTAAAAATTAAGCTACATCAACATGCATCGCTCCGCGAGAACGGACTTTCAGAACGAGCGCCGCATCTTTGCCAAATACGTATTCGATGCGTTGAATGTAATGATCAACCGCTGATTCCGGCAAAAAGACCTGAATGGTGCCGGCAAATCCACCGCCGTGTACGCGGCAGGCGCCGGCACCGATTTCTTTCAGATATTGTTCAGTTAGTGCCAATCCCAAACTCACGCCCTGCTCGCTGACATTCCTGGTGGTGTAAATATTTTGCAACCATTTAAAAGAGGACTCTCCGGATTGGTTCACCAGTGCCAGAAATCTTTCAAAATCTCCTTTTTTCAGCGCATCGACTTGCTCAAGTACGCGTGCGTTGTCTCCGAAAAAATGAAGGGCGCGCAGCACTGCCCTGTCCCCAACTTTTGAGCGCAATTCCCGGATGTTAAACATAAAATGGTCAAATTCCAAATCCCGGACAACTTCCGCTCCCAACACTTTGGCGACGGCTTTCATTTCTGTAGGGACCGAAGCATAATCCTCGGTTAAATCCGCGTGAGTCCCGCCGGTGTCAACGACCAGTAATCGGTAATTTTGTGAAGCAAAGTCAAAATCCACTTTCTCAGCAACCGGCTGGTGCGGATGTTTAAAATCAATGGTCACAATACCGCCGACGGCACAGGTCATCTGATCCATCAAACCGCAGGGTTTGCCAAAATACTCATTTTCGGCATACTGACCGATGATGGCAATTTCTTCGGGTGCTATTTTATTATCATTGAAAAAATAATTGAAAATCGAACCGATCAATATCTCGATGGAAGCGGAGGAACTCAAACCGGAGCCGGGCAACACATCGCTGGTGATATAAGCATTGAAGCCACCGATTTTGTAATTCAATTGTTTAAAGCGCGCAGCAATGCCGCGGATTAAAGCTGATGTCGTTCCCTTTTCTTCCTCAACCACTGAAAGCGTGATTAGATCAACAATAAATGGCTGGCTGTAGCCTTCGGAATATAAGATGACGACATTCGAATCAGAAATTGCAACAGCGGCGATCAAATCCAGATTGACGCTGGCAGCCAGGACTCGCCCGTGGTTATGATCTGTGTGGTTTCCGCCAATTTCCGTTCGGCCTGGTGCACTGAAAAAATGTACATCTCGATTAAGAAAAGTATCTTCAAATTTTTCCCCCAACTTTTGGTATCGCTGGTATTGTTTTTCTAATACCTGATTATCCTCGCCGTAAATCTCTCCAAAAATCTGACGACATTTCTGCACATTCAATTCCACCTTAATCTCCGAGTTTATTTTTGGTTTTTTCATTCATAATTCAGCATAAGTGACGCATGGTGATTCTATAAAATGCTGACGCATTAACTCCGAAATCATTTAGTGTATAGTCATCACCAAGTGGTTTTAAAATTTCACTTTTTTATCCTCTTTTGCTAAGAGAGGACTAAACTGATTTCTTATAATAGAAAATCTTAAAACCATTTTCACGTTAGTGTAAAATCACTTTTACTGACCAAAACTAACCGGCTCACAAAGTTCGAGCAAATCATTTAGATGCGTAAGAGCAAGCGCTTCCACCGTGTCCGCCGCGCCGTAATAAATCTTCACCTTTCCGTCTGGTTCGACAATTATACCGCCGGGGAAAATGACATTTCCCCTGAAACCTTCCGCTTCGTATTTGAATTCAGCGTTCGGCTTTAATATCGGCTGTCGCGACATGCCGATGATTTTGGCGGGATCATCCAAATCCAGCAGCAGCGCTCCTGCCATGTATTCTTTATTCCAATTTCCTTCCCACCCGTTAAAGGCGCTACCTCGATGACGAAAAACAGCGTGAAATATCATCAACCAACCATGATTCGTTTTAATGGGCGGCGTGCCGGGACCAATTCGGTTGTTTGCGTAAGGCACTTGTTCCACTCCCAGAACCAGCCGGTGATTGCCCCAACATTTCAAATCCTCCGATTCGGAAAGCCAGATGTCAAAACGTTCGTCTCCGCCTTTGTACCAGGAAAACGGTCGCTCCAATCTCACATATTTGCCTTTGATTTTTTCCGGGAAGAGCACAAAATTCCGGTTATCTGGCAGGGACATATAGACTGTTTCGAAATGTTTAAAATCGGTGGTCGAAAAAATTCCGCCCCGAACGCCGTGTTTCGTTATCACTGCGACGGTCATGTAACATTGACCTTTGATTTCGATCAACCGCGGATCGTTCACACAAATTATATCTTCATCCGCCAAATCGAAACAGGGTTCCGGCTCCACCTGCCATTCCAAACCATTATCGCTGAAAGCAAGTCCTAAATTTGTGCCCTGCAATTGTTTTTTCGTTTCATCACCATAATCGTTGCGGAACACCATCACGTACCTGCCCTGGTATTTGATCGCGCCAGCGTTAAAAACTAAATTTGCATGATAAGGCACATCTTTGGCACTGAGTACCGGATTTTTATGGTAACGGGTAATTTTAACATCAAGTTTTTTCATCGTAAATCAACTGATTTCTCTTCCATAAAATACTGAAATTAAAAGCGCATCCCGGTTTTCCTTCCAAATTTGCGGGAACGGTTTTCTGGGCAATTCCAATGTAATCGTCGGAATGCCCCGCTCTTTTCCTGTGAATGTACCCAATGAACCTGGCGTTGGATAACCGATATCGTGACTCACCGGATAGCCATTGAACATGGACATCTGAATTGCCAGTTCCCTTGCTGGCCCATCAAAATTGACCACCTCCAGTGGCGTGTGAACTGATACAATGCGATCCGGTTGATATTTTTCAATCAATTCCATCAACGCGATCGTTTCCGGTTCTGATGCCGGAAATTTTCCGGGAAAACAACTGCGTTTTTTATATTTGCTCGTCCAGTTTTGAGTGGGAAAATTCCGGTTTAAATCAATTCCATTGGCATTTGTCCGGATTCCCATCGCGAGTCCGTCCGGATTGACAATGGGCATGATGATAACCCGACTGTGTAATGACTGACGATGATTTTCGTACAAATATTCAGCAAATTCGATTATCAGCTCCGCACTCAATGGTTCGCTGCCATGAAAGGCACCGAAAATTATCGTTGTCTTTTCCCCCGAACCAAATTCCAACAAGCGGATATTTCGATCTTTCACCGACTTCGCCCATATTTTATACGGCAGTTGACTATTTTCAACCCGATCATATAAACTGCGTCCGTAATAGCGTAACTTTTGATGAGCAGCGCAACCAAGATAAAGAAGATAAAAAGCGAGTAAAATAATGAGCCAGCTTTTGAGGCGAACTTTTCCAAAATTCATATACCGTTATCACTCCGTTCAATTTATAGTTAGTACATCAGGCACCCTCATCATTCAGAAAATATTTTATTCAGCATTAATGGCTTAAATGTAAAAATCAGAATGATCGCGAGAAAAATAGCTCTGCAAATCCAGAGAAATAATTCATGCCCGATAAAACCAATATCCCAATCTAAATAAATTTCAGACAAACGCAACTTGATGAGCAGAAAATAGGACCATTCAAACAATGCCCAAAGTGTCAATGTAAATAAAATATAAGCCAGCCTCGTTACCGAATTACCGAATTTCCCCCGCTCTGTTAACGTCCACAGTGACGACGTGGATAAATCCTGACGTTCTGTTTCCGAAAATTTGACGTTTTTTGCAATAAAGCGATAATGGCGCGACAACATGATTCCTAAATAAATTACATACAATTCCAGAACCAATAAAATGATCAAAATCACCGGAAAAATTTGGATAGTTTTCTCGACTTTAAATAAATAGTTAAACCAGGACGGCAATACCTGTTTCAGTGCTTCATTAATACTCGCCAGTAGTTTCTCTTCCTGTTGTTTAATCTGTTGAGCGATGTCATTTATTTGCTCTGTTGATTTTTGTAATTCAGCATCCAAATTAGCGCGCTGCTGGCTCACGGCTTCACGAATCGATTCAAAATCCTGCATCGAGTCACTGACCTTTTCCTCGAATCGCCTGTTGAAATCACGCGTGGTCATCGATTTCGATTCGATCGTCCCATACCACACCCGGTCGACATAATTCTGTTCCCACTGATCGACACTTTTTTCGATGTTTTCAATTTTTTCACTTAATTGATTTAGCTCTTCCGAGGATTTATCCAATTTGTCCATTTTTTCGGATAACGGCTTGATAATTTCTCCTCTGAACTGATTCGCTATGCGACGAATGGTAACATTTGCCGTATCCTGAATTTCTCTTTGCGCGGGATAATCGCCCCGTTCACGCATGTTTCGAAATGTGGAAACCAGTTTGTCCTTTTCCTTAGTCCAGGGCGCCTTTTTGATTGTCTCCTGAACGTCGCTGAACGTTTTGTCGAGTTCGATGAGTTGTTGATTTGTTTTTACAAGCTCGGCCTTTTTCTCTTTTAATTGCTTTATCTCCGGGTTATCTTCCAGCTTTTTCTGATCAAGGTTCGATGTCGGAATGAGTATTTTCACCACAACGAATGCACTAAATATCAGCGCGAGCAGAACGGATCGTTTGATCAATTTATTCTGCTCTTCCCATAATTTCAGGTGGCGCTGAAATTGAAAGTCTTTTCCTGCCAATTTAAATCTCCTTTTTTATTTTTAAAATTTGATTTCGTAAATCAATTCATTATTCCAATTTGTGACTTTTTATTTTTAGCCACAGAGAAGCAGAGTTCACAGAGTTCATACAAAAAATATAACATTTCACCCCAAAGCATACAGAGAACACAAAGTTAAAAATTGATGAGTCTAATGTAAAGCATCCTTAAAGACTTGAAGCTATTTTTAGCATAGATATTCAATTGAAATTATTATTTTTATCAACTATGAATTGCACCGACATTCATGTCGGTGGGTTGAATATAAACACTCGAATTGGGCTTCAGCCCTTGTTAGAATTTATTAAAAAATTTATAACATATCTAATCTTCAATTTTCAGTGATCAAAGTTGGGTTGCGTGAATAATTACCAAAATATGTTTTTTATTCTCTCTGTGTCCTCTATTGCTCTGTGGCTAATTAATTACTCCGAAATCAGAATAAATATAGTGTATTCAAAGAATAATGTCAAGAACAACTTCACAAAAATTATGTCCAAATCTGACTTGTAAATAAATCCCAAAAAACACTTGCATAATTGTTAAAAAATTATTAAATGAAAGACTTACATTTTTGAAGAAATAAAGGATTGTTGATTTATGAACATTCTCGGAATTTCAGCATATTATCATGACAGCGCCGCCTGTCTGGTTCAGGACGGACAGATTATCGCAGCAGCACAGGAAGAACGATTTACACGGATTAAACACGATTTTAATTTTCCCTCTCAGGCAATTGAGTACTGCCTCTCTGCCGGAAATCTTTCTGCCGCTGATTTGGACTACGTTGCTTTTTATGATAAGCCGTTTATTAAATTCGAGCGATTACTCGAAAGCTATCTCAGCTATGCTCCGAAAGGCATCCGCTCGTTTATCAAAGCTATGCCGGTTTGGCTGAAGCAGAAACTGTGGACCAAAGAAGTGCTCAAAAAAGACCTGGATTATGACGGAGAAATCATTTTCCCGGCTCATCACGAATCGCATGCTGCTTCCGCATTTTTTCCGTCACCGTTTCAACAAGCAGCATTTCTGACCATCGACGGCGTGGGAGAATGGAACACGACGACGTTTGGCGTTGGGCAAAATAATGAACTTTCGATCCGGGGAGAAATGAATTTTTCCCACTCACTGGGTCTGCTCTATTCGGCTTTCACTTATTACACCGGATTCAGAGTGAACTCCGGAGAATACAAGCTGATGGGATTGGCGCCTTACGGCGAGCCCAAATATGTTGATCTCATTTTTGACGAACTGCTCGATCTGAAAGAGGACGGCTCGTTTAAAATGAACATGAAATATTTCAACTATTGTGTCGGTCTGACCATGACCAATAAAAAATTCGACCGCCTTTTTGGTCAGCCACCGCGAAAACCGGAGACTGAAATCACCCAATTTTACATGGACATCGCCCGTTCGATTCAGGAAGTGACCGAAGAAATTATGCTTCGCATGGCAAGATTCGTCCATCAGCACACTCAGCAGAAGAACCTGTGTCTGGCAGGCGGTTGCGCGCTGAATTGCGTCGCCAATGGCAGAATTCTCCGGGAAGGACCATTTGACAACATCTGGATTCAGCCGGCAGCAGGTGATGCCGGCGGTGCGATTGGGGCTGCGCTTTTTACCTGGTATCAGTTTTTGAATAATCCGCGTCAGTCAGATGAAGTAAAAGATCAGCAACAAGCATCCTATCTCGGTCCCGAATTTGCCGACGAGGAGATAGAGAATTTTCTGAACACGAAAAAAGCGCCTTTCCAAAAATTGCCTAAAAATGAAATAGCCGCAAAAGTGGCTCAATTGATTAATCAGGAAAACGTGATTGGCTGGTTTCAGGGACGCATGGAATTTGGACCGAGAGCATTAGGGCATCGGAGTATTTTAGGCGATGCGCGTTCCAGCGACATGCAGCGGGTGATGAATTTAAAAATCAAATTCCGGGAGTCCTTTCGACCCTTTGCACCGACAGTATTGGCTGAACACGTCTCCGATTATTTTGAAATTGACAGACAAAGCCCGTACATGTTACTGGTGGCGCCGGTTGCCAAAGACAAAAGGCGGGATTCACATCCAAATCATGGAACAGCTATCGGTTTGGACAAACTCAAAGTGCATCGATCCGATGTCCCGGCAATCACTCATGTGGATTATTCGGCGCGAATACAAACAGTCAACCGGGAAGATAACGGATTGTATTATGACCTGATCAAATCATTTCATGAATTGACCGGCTGCCCACTGATTATCAATACCTCTTTTAATGTACGCGGCGAACCGATCGTGTGCACTCCGGAAGAAGCGTACACCTGTTTTATGCGCACGGACATGGATTATTTAATCCTGAGTAGTTATCTGTTGGACAAAAAAGAACAACCGGCATGGGAAGAAAGGTTTGATTGGAAGAAGGAATTCACACCGGACTAAATATTTTCATTTGAATTAATAAAATTCGAATCGTTAGCATTGTTAAGTTGAAACATATTAGGAATCTAAAAAACATGCAAAAAACCAGCAAAGCCGACATCCGAAAATTCGGGATTGCACTAACCGTATTTTTAGCTATCATAGGTTTAATCTATTTTTTCAAGCACAATCCGATTTATCTTTATTTCTGGATTATTGGTGGTACAATCCTCATCATTTCAATATTTATTCCCATCCTTCTCAAACCAATTTATCGGGCTGCGCTGTTCATTGCTCACATTTTGGGTTGGATTAACACCAGATTCTTTTTGGTCATAATCTACTATTTCATTTTAACCCCCATCTCCCTCGTCTTTAAGTTGATCGGTAAAGACCCGCTGAATCGAAAATTTGATAGACAGGGGAACACTTACTGGGATTTCAAAACCGGACAGAAACCAGATAAAGATCAATACCTCAAGCAGTTCTAAATATCACTTCCTGATATCATTTTCAGCCAAATAAACCATTAATTTCAGTCATTTTTTTACACGCAACAAATCCACAGTTGATGCGTAACATAACTCGTTAATTGAGAAATCAAAATTATGATAAATCTCTTAAGGAGGAAAAATGAAGTTCAAGAAAGGTCGGACTATCGGCATAGTAGTTGTTTTACTTGTTATTGTGGTTGTTGTCTTTACCATGATCAATAAATCCGGCAGCAGCGACGATAATCAGCAGCCAACCGTCAAAGCTGAAAAACGGAATATTGTTGAAAAGGCATTGGCGATCGGCACGATAGATCCGGAAACTGAAATTCATGTTAAATCCAAAATATCCGGTGTGGTTAAAAAATTGTTCGCGGATGCGGGTGAATATGTAGAGGAAGGTGAAGAGTTATTAGAAATTAGACCCGATCCCACACCATTAGAATTAGCTGAAGCAAAGCGAAATGTTGAAATGGAAAAAATCGCCCTCGAAAATGCCCGTCATGAATACAAACGTGTTTCTCAATTGAAGGAGAAGGGTTTTACCTCGGCGAAGGATTTTGAGATTGCCGAAAAACAATTTGAGCAGTCAAAAATTCGTCTGGAAATGGCAAAAGAACGCCTTGCATTGCTGGAGGAAGGTAAAATCAACATTGCCGGCACAGACATTCAATCCACAATTAAGGCTCCGGCTACTGGTTACATTCTGGAGCGCATGATCAACGTCGGTGATCCCATTGTTCCGCTCACATCCTATCAGGAAGGGACCGTACTTTTCACGTTGGCAGACATGAAGCAACTTTTATTTAAGTGAACTGTTGATGAAATTGATGTCGGCAAACTCAAGGAAGGCATGAAGGCTGAAATTCAGGTCGGCGCGTTACCCGGGAAACCTGTACAAGGCACGCTGGATAAAATTTCATTAAAAGCCCGAAAAGAGGATAACACCACTGTTTTTCCGGTTGAAATCGCCATCAATTTGGAAGAAGGCAGAGTACTCCGGGCAGGTTATTCGGCGAACGCCAACATCATTATTCAGAAAAAGGACAGCGTGTTAGCGATACCGGAACGGGTGGTGACTTTTCGGAATGATTCAGCATTCGTAAACATTCCGGATGGTGAGAGCAAGAAAGAAGTATTCATTGAAACCGGCTTGAGCGATGCAATCTACATCGAAGTCATTTCAGGCTTGGAAGAAGGACAGGAAATTTTTGAGAAAGAAGTGAAACAGATTATTTAATCCTCATGTATTGGCAAAACTTTGAAAATGAGTAAAGTTCAGGATTATTCATGAATCGATTATTTGATACCATCAAAGAGACACTGCAATATCTGAGACAATACAAATCCCGGACATTCATGACCATGTTCGGATTGATTTGGGGCACCATTACCGTCATCGTGTTGTTGGCATTTGGCGTCGGTGTCGAACGCTCAATGAGCAAAAACATGCACGGCATGGGCGAAGGAATCGCCATCCTCTGGCCCGGCAGAACCAGCATCCCGTTCAAAGGCTACGGACGCAATCGTCCGATCCGGTTTTTGGAGGAAGATGCCTATTTATTAAAAAGAGAAATCAAAGAGATAGAATTTGCCAGCCCTGAATATGGCCGCTGGGGTGTTCCGGTTCGGGTTGGTGAAAAAATCAATAAAACCAACGTCGCGGGTGTGGTTCCTGAGTATGGTCCGATGCGCAATGTTTTGCCGCAATTAGGAGGACGCTGGATAAACGAACTGGATGTCAAAGAGCGAAAACGGGTCGCATTCATTGGAAATAAATTGAAAGACCTATTATTCGGCGAACAAACGGATGCCATCGGAAAATACATTTACATTGGTGATTCACCATTTATCGTAATCGGTGTGTTAAAGGAAAAAACGCAGCCATCGAGTTACACGACCAGAGACCAGGACCGGGTTGTGATTCCGGTTTCAACATTCGCCTCTTATTTTGGGCACCGGTACATTAACAACATCGTTTACAAACCGCGCGATCCGCGGCAGGCGCAATTTGTTCAGGATCGCATTTATGAAGTGTTGGGTAAAAAATATATTTTCGATCCCAAGGATAAAGAAACGCTCGGGATTTGGGATACCACCGAAACTGATAAATTTCTCTTTTACTTTTCCCTGGGAATGAAAATATTTTTAGGAATGATCGGTGTCATTACATTGACTGTCGGCGGAATCGGGCTGGCAAATATCATGTACGTGGTCGTGCAGGAACGCACCCGGGAAATCGGTATCCGCCGCGCAGTCGGAGCGAAACGGCGGCACATTTTGGGATACTTTATGTTCGAAGCGTTTTTTATTATTGGTTTAAGTGCTGCCATCGGCTTTTCTATCGCTTTGCTACTAATTAAACTACTTTCGCTTCTTCCTATCGAAGAATATGTCGGTACACCAGCACTTTCAATGCCAGTGGCAATCGTTTCGATTTCAGTTCTCGCAGCTATTGGATTCGTCGCCGGTTTTTTTCCTTCCCGGAAAGCCGCGAAATTAGTTGTGGTGGAATGTTTGAGATTTTAAATTCAATTTGGGAATGACTTATGCAATTATGGATGCTCTTAAAAGAATTTTTACACGATATTAAAAAACAACGGACGCGAGCCTTTTTAACGACCATCGCGATCACCTGGGGAACCCTCGCTGTTATTTTGCTGATGTCGTTTGGTTCGGGATTGTCCTATCGCATGCGCGAGAGTTTTCTCAATGCGGGTAATTATATTATCCGTATCTATGGCGGACAAACGTCAAAAAAATTCCAGGGACTGCCCGTCGGACGGCGTATTCTGCTCAAAGAGGAGGATGCCGAGGTTTTGCTCAAAAGTATTGCCATGATCGAAGCGGTAAACCCGGGCATAGGCCGTCACGTCAGATTACGCTATGGAGATAAAATTGCTTCCACGTACATGGAAGGTGTCTATCCGCCATTTGAATTTTTGAGACGGATGTATCATGCCGAAGGTGGTCGTTTTCTCAACGATAAAGATATGGTTGAACGGAGGCGGGTCGTTTTTCTGGGCGAGGTCATCGCAGGTGAACTTTTCGGCTCCCAAGACCCGATTGGGAACATGATCAAAATTGATGACATTCCGTTCAAAGTTGTTGGCATTATGCCGAAAAAGATGCAAACCGCGATGAATTATGGCCCGGATGACAGGCGTGCCATTATTCCCTTTACGACGTTCAAAAGCATTTACGGAGACCGGTATTTAAACGAATTGATTGTAAAACCATCCAATACAAAAGACAGTCAACAAGTGATCGCTGAAATCCGCCGTATTATGGGTAAAAAATATCAATTTGATCCGACTGATGAACGCGCGTTGCCGATTTGGGATTTCATTGAAGCGGAGAAAATCAGCTCAAAAGTTTTTTTGGGCATAAACATATTTCTTGCCGTTATCGGTTCCATGACATTGGTGATTGCCGGAGTTGGCGTTGCCAATATCATGTATGTGGTTGTAAAGGAACGGACTCATGAAATCGGCATAAAACGGGCAATCGGTGCCAAGCGAATTCATATTTTATCACAAATCATTTTTGAATCACTCCTTATCTCCATCACCGGTGGATTGCTCGGGCTGTTGTTTGCATTCGGTATTATTAAACTGGTTTGGACAATTCCGGCGGAACAAGGCGCCATGCAATTTTTGGGTCGCCCGATCATGTCTAATGTGGTGGTGTTTTTATCGATTGGATTATTAGCAACCATCGGACTTTTAGCCGGTCTTTTTCCTGCCCGAAAAGCAGCCAATGTGGATCCTGTGGAAAGTTTGCGGTACGAATGATGGGTGTATTTTGCACTAAACAATAATTGATAAAGAGTATTATAAAAATCTGTCCATTAGTAAGTTTAAATCTTTTCTTTGCGTCCTCCGCGTCTTTGCGTTGAATCACTTTAATCCTTCAGGCGTATTGATTTTCACATTCAAATCGTGCAACAGGGTACTATCTTTTCTTGCCGCTTCCAAACGTTTTTGATTTATGATGGATGAATTTTCTTTGAACAGATAGGCATTGGCATCAATAAACCTGCGCATCATTTCCCGATCCACATTGCTGCAGTATTCATAAATTCTATTCCTCAGATTTTGAGGACTCATTTCGATTAAAACACCAAACAAGTTAAATTCGTTCCGGGGAGAAACGATCCTCCGGCTCACTAAATCCTTTTTTGTCATCGCTTCCAACAATTTGTTCAAATCTTCAAACGTGACGTTCATCGTCGTATCCAGGCAGGAATAGATTGTGGTATCCATAACGTTTTCTTTAGTCCAAAGCACCTCCAAAATATCCAGTTCCTGACGTGTCGGAATGACATAATCCCTGATCGGCAGCGGATTGTAAAATGGTTTCGCCGGTACTTCCAAAGGCGTGATTGGCAGCGGTGGTTTGATAATCATCTCACGATACAGTGGCTCATATTTATAACTGCCCGGCTTATTTAGGGCGTCATAATTTGTTGCTGCATCCGGATGTTTTGCATTATAGTTTTTTCGAAAGTCAAGATGGATCGATCTTTTTTTCTCACCTAAAGTTGGTAGCGGCGGCATAGTCGGTTGTTTAAGCGGTTTTTTGTCTTTTAATACGATTGATTTTTTTGAGATTAAACTGGAATCCTTTTCAGCGGTGACAGAGTCCGGTTCTTGTCCGTATAGCGGCATGAAAATGATGAATAGAATCGATAAGAGATAAATCGGTTTAATTTCAACCATATTTTCCTGCCCATTTACAATTAACAAGAAATGCGCTGAGACTTTTCTTTTGTTCATGAATCAAAAGAAACGAGTGTCCTTCAATTTAAAGAGGATCATATTGAATTTAGACTGAATTTTTGATACTTTTGTTTCACGTAATTTTAAATTTAGCAAAATTGACATATAAAAAACAGCGAGGTTATGTTATGGATATGGAAATTACATTCCCGGGTGGGAAAAAAGTCGATGCAAATTATAAAAATTTTAACATTAAAACAGATCAACCGTTGATGGGCGGCGGAGATAACTCAGCGCCTGCGCCCTTTGATTTATTTTTAGCTTCCATCGGAACGTGTGCCGGTATTTATGTATTGAGTTTCTGCCAGCAGAGAGATATTCCAACGGATGACATTAAGATTATCCAGAAATTATTGCCCAATGAAATGGGAAATGGGATCGGATCTATCACATTGGAAATTCAACTTCCGCCTGATTTCCCGGAACGCTATAAAGATGCTGTTATCCGGAGTGCTGAGCAATGCGCTGTTAAAAGAACAATTCAAAATCCACCGAAATTTGACATCTATACCAAAGAAGTAGCGAGCGTTATGAGTTAAGCGAATCTTTTTAAAGGTTTGATCGTTAAATTGCTAACCAGACAATTAAATTATGGAGAATGCGATTGATGTTGAAGGCAGTCCTGTTTGATTTGGACAATACGTTATTGTTATTCGAAGAGAGCAAGTTCTTTGAAGCTTATTCCAAAAAACTCTACCTGAAATTTAGCGATCTTCTCAGTCCCGAAGAGTTCAGTGAAAAAATAATTAAATCCACCCAGATGATGCTCAATAACGACGGACAAAGGTCCAATGCTGATAATTTTATTGCTGATTTTGCAAATGGTTTACCGGTCGATAAAAAAGAACTCTGGCAGCGATTTGAGAATTTTTATGATAATGACTTCGAGCAATTTCAATATTTGATGAAACCGCTGCCAGATTCCCGAGAAATTCTACTGAGCTTGAAAGAGAAAAACCTCAAACTGGTTATCGCAACCAATCCCATGTTTCCCATGAACGTGCAATACATTCGTTTAAAATGGGCAAACCTTGGGAGCATTCCATTTAATTTAATCACCAGCGCAGACAATTCCACTTACTGTAAACCCCGGCTTGAATATTATCAGGAAATTTGTAATAAAATCGATGTACCGCCTGAACAATGTTTGATGGTTGGCAACGATGAATTCAATGACATGATCGCGTCAAAAATCGGTATGAAAACATATCTCACCACAGACAGCGAGCATTTATCAATTGAATTGAGCAGCCGTATGTTAGCAAAAAATATGACATTAGAAATGCCTAATCCAGATTATAAAGGCAAACTGAGCGGGCTGCTCAACGTAATCGATAGTGATTTTCCCGACCGAATTTAGTCTAATCTGAAAAGGGCATTTCCTGTTTAGTTGAAAAGACCGAATCTCATAATTTAGATATTTCTTCCTTCAACGATCAAATATCAGTTCACCCTGACCACATACATCACATTCTCATTATGTCAAAGTCCATCATATTCCCCAGTTTCAGGGTCACGATATTCCCCACTTGTTTTGTGAATTAACCCAACTTCACCACAACTCCCAAAAAACAGCCCCAAAAAGGCTAAAAAAT
>CAYYMH010000083.1:0-14632 GCA_964472785.1 uncultured Cytophagia bacterium
TGGGTAACTTTTTTTTGCGATTGCTTCTATTCTTTCATATTTATTTTACACTACCCTTTTAAATTTATGCGTGTACACGTGTACAATAGAAGCTAACATATTAGTTTATAAGTTCCTAATTTAAACAAATCTTTTCCCAATATTAGGAAAAAATAGTTTCCTAATATTATGAAATTATTGTGGTGAATCACGGGATTTGGTTTTCCTAATATTAGGAAAATTACTATCTTCATCAACAATTCTTTCTGTTAACCCTAAAGCTTGAACTGCCTCATATTTTAATTCCCAAACTTTGTTTTTTCTATTCCATTTTGCGCCGAATGATTTAGCCTTCATTGCCAAATCAACTTCACAATAATTGATTCTGAGTCGATGCAGAAACCCTTTGTTCAACAGCAAGGTGGGTGAGGAATTGATTGATTTCCTCCTCTCGCATTTCTTTTGGATGGCTTTTTTGTTAAAAAGAATAAATCGCCTGATCCGCTGAACGTAGTTCTGTTCTGTCCGGTAGCCGTAGTGTTTGGTACGGATAACAGACCTTACCTGGTCTAACAATTTAGGTTGTGAAGCTGAGGGATTTTTTACAGCATGACCAGCCATGTTCCCCTCTGATCGATGATTGTTTGAATTGTTACGAATGTAATTCAATATAATTGAATCCAACTAAAATGTCAAGCAAAAAATACGATTTAAGCAGATTTTTATTTGATTGGAAAGAAATAGCGGCGGAACCGGAATGACACAGATTATTTTGTTGCATTGTAAGCTGAAAGCTGACTGCTGATTGCTGTAAGCTGTTTCAATAAATTAGGGAGCAATTCCATAAAGTTGGTAAACCGTTGAAACGGTTTCTAATATCCTGTTTTTTAACGACTCCACCCCGATGAATCGGGGTGATCATTCAACAGGAGGGTTGAATTAACACCCAGATTTATCTGGGTGTTAAAAGAAGATAAAACAATTGATTAACTGCTTCAGCAGTTTACATTTTTCTTATTTATTTCCCAAAATACCAACTTCTCGGAATTGCACCCATAAATTAAAAAAAAATCTTGCTATTTTGAATAAAATGAGTTACTTTATTTAAAACAATTTTAAGATTCGTTGAATTATTATTGTAACATTGATCGGTAAACATCAACCAATAATTTTTAATGATCACCACACCCGGATTATCTTTATTTAACAACATTTTTAATTACGTGAATCAAATCCAATGTCACTATTTAAAAAGGATAGCAAACCTATCACTATCTTATTTTGAAAGGAGCTCAAAATGCTGCCTAAAAACCGATTTGGTTTAATTTCATCTATTCTCTGTATATTGCTGGTTTTGTTATTGACTCCGTTATTTATTTATGCCAACCATTGGGGGAACGCCAGAGATTATGAACCAATTACTATTAAGGGAGAAGAATTTGCCAGTTTTATCGGGGAATCCATTTTTGATATTTCAGCTTACAAATACAACGCAGACGATGATGAATGGATTCAGGTTTCCATTCAGATTGATGAAAAGGACGATTCGACCCATTTCTGGATTCCCAATAAAAACAACGTATTAAACGAGAACGATGTCGTTGTTTTTATGGCAAAAGATATGGGGGATCAGGTGCCGGTATCCTGGTACTGGATTGATAATGAAGAATCCCGTGAAAATGAACGCTACGAAATCGTTGCAACAGACCCCAACAACGGGGGAAGCGGAGGGTATCTCTATTTTTATCTGTCCTCAACTATTCCGGATACGTCGGATGGATATATGGATTACACCGAGGCGCCGGTCGGCACAGGGGCAGATTCAATTCATGGCATTACCTATGTTGAAGGTCATACCGATGTCGGATACGTGAATTGCTGGAAAGTGCCTCAAACAGCAGGCGGAAGCGGTGTCGATATGATTGATCGGCAAAAGGCGAGACTAAGCGGCAGTCCCTTCGGTTTAGCAATTAGCATGACAGAAAACGATCTCACTTTTTCAAAATTGGATGTGGTTGTCGGAAAAGTGAGAATCGCCAAACGTGTGACTTTCATTGCCTGGCTGTTGGGCGGCTTTATCCAGATTCCCTTTGATTTCATTACCTATTACTATCCGTATTCTGTTGACGCCCGAGGAGCCTCCACCACCTTGTCGTCAGATTATAATATTAATCACATTCGACAATCGTTTGATTTGGTATCGGCAGCATCAGGAATGATGTTTTACAGTAATAATAATGATAGTATTCTAATCGACGGCGCTGCTGATGATGTGGCAACCGATCTCGTTTTTCTGCCGAGTGTGAACTATTTCCTGGTGACGGGAAATCATGGGACGATTTTGTATTTATTAGGACTCAGTCCGTTGGGCACCACACAACTCTATTATCATGATAACTCCTCAGGAGGGTCAGCAGACGGGAAAGCAGATACAGGTGATGGCCAGTCCTGGGGCGATTTGGGGGTTGTCATCACAGGTTCCAAGTTGGAAGGCTCTTTCAGTATTGCGTTTAAGAATTATTTTCTGCCCGGGAATCAAGCTGCTGCCATTGGTCCGGAGTTTGCGCTGAATTTTGAAAATCCGCTCAGTGTCTATCAAAACAGCCAATTTGTGCCTGTTGAATTGGCGAGCTTTTACGCGACGGCTACGACTTCAACTGTCCTTTTGGATTGGACGACTGAATCTGAAACCAACAACTACGGTTTTGAAATACAAAGACGAACTGATGCCGCAAGTGAATGGCTGAGTCTTGGCTTTGTCAAGGGAAATGGTACGACCGCAACGCCGCAGCATTATCATTTTGTGGATCAGGAAATAAAAGAGAGCACCTACGAATACCGGCTCAAACAAATTGATTTTGACGGTAGTTTCGAGTATTCTCAAACAATACAGGTAAATATTGGTACCATTGCCGCTTTCGATTTGAAACCCAATTATCCCAATCCGTTCAATGCCGAGACAAAGATTCAATTCAACTTACCGGAAAAGGGAAAAATAGTCGCCAAAGTTTACAATATTTATGGCGAAGAAGTCATCACCCTTTTCAACAACGATCTTGACGCAGGTGCACAAACTTTGGGTTGGAATGGAATAGATAATAATGGGCGTGAGGTGACGAGTGGCATTTATCTTTTGAGGATTCAGTACGCAAATAAGCAAGGAGTGAGGCATATTATTTCGCAGCGGATGACGCTGGTTAAATGATTGTTATTTCAAAATGATAGGGGGTTCATCATGAACAGAGCACTACATCTTGGGAGTTTGATTTTAGTATTTTTATGGGTAGTTTTTGCTGGCCAAACTGTCTTTGCACAAGTTGTGGCGATCGACCTGCCTACATCAAAATTGGGTGTAGATGGTGAAAATTTAAGCTACACCATGGGCGTCGGTGATTTTAATGGTGATGATAAAACGGACTTTATCACACGAGTCTGGGCGGATGAAGTCACTCCGGGACAACATGATATGGAATTTCAGACGATCACCTATGCATATTTAAATGATGGGACATTTCTTTGGGAATTTCACCATCACATGGCGCCAAATGATATCGGAGGCGATCCGGGGTGGGTCGTTACTTTGAGTGCATGGGATATGGACGGTGATAATAGAGACGAGGTGATAACTCAAGTAAAAGAAAATGGCATCATTAAACTTATCATCCTCGATGGGCTGACAGGAAATATTAAAAAAAGCACAAACCTGACTAACCCCAAACCGAGAAATAATATGCAAGCCACGGTTGCCTATTTGAATGGTTGGAATAATGAACCATATTTTGTATTAACCTATGGCGACCAATATGGCCGGCTGAGAACGATTGCTTTTGATAAAGATTTAAACGAATACTGGCGTTTCGACTCAGGTGTTTATCCACCACTGTCAACCTGGAAAAGTCCCTATAGCTGGTGCAACATTTATACATGTGATTTTGATTTTGATCAAAAAGATGAAATTATTAATGGTCCTTTGCTCATTGACAATGATGGTTCTCTTTATTTGGACGGTACACAGTGGCACAGACCGCATATTGGTTCAGCTGAACGGTCGTATATCGCTGATATTGACCCAAGCAATCCGGGTTTGGAGTGGTTTTTAATTCGGGTCGGGAAAGACCCTTCAGATGAATATTATGTAGAGCCTAATTTTTGGAAAGGCCCCTATCTTATCGATGTGGATCAGAAAAGCATTATTTGGCACCACAATACACGCGAAAAAGGGCTTGGATGGGGTCGTTTACATCATGGCTGGGTTGGCGAAATTGATGAAAACGTTCCCGGATTAGAAGTTTGGGCAAAAGGGAATTATTTTGAAGGCACGGAATGGGAAGATATCCTGGCAGGTGTTTATGGGGATCTACCCAAGAAGAACTCAGTTCATATTCCCGGCTATTCCGAAAAATGGATTCTATATGCGGCAGACGGAACAATTTTAAAGAAAACTGAGGGATATTATGTCGGGAATCCTGTGTATTGGGATGATGATCCTCACGCAGAATATTATCATTATCGCAGTGGTACGCTGTACAAGAAATTTGATGGAGCAGTGTTAAAAAAAGATTTTCCGAGAGCTTTCGGTAATGGTGAGTGCAGCCAGGCAGATGTTTTAGGCGATTGGCGGGAAGAACTCATTTTTTCATCCGAATATACATTTTACGTGTTTTCAAATACCAGTCCAACCAGTTACCCGAACAGACCATCGCTGCGTACTGATCATAATTACATGATGAATGTAGCCAGTATTGCAACAGGTTTACCCAAAGTAATCATGAGGGATTTTAATTTAGGACCAGCTCCTCCGTTACCAGATATCGCGAAAATTGTATTTACCTCTAACGCTCAAACAATTGTTCAGGATTCGGTAAGTGAGTTGATGACTGTACAAACTCAGAGTAATTCAGGTATTCCGATTAATGTGGGTGATATAATTACGCTCAGTCTCTCAAGTAGTTCACCCTCGGGTGCATTCTCTCTGACAAACAATCCATTCACACCTGTAAGTGAAATTATCATGAATGCCGGCAGCAATATGGTCAGTTTTTATTATCGGGATGCTGCGATTGGCACACCAATGATTACCGTATCCGAGAATCCGGATCAGGGCTGGACAGATGCACAGCAACAACAGACAGTGATTGTACCTCCTGATCCGCCGGTTATCAGCGGATTTGATCCGACTCAGGGATCAGCAGGGACAGAAGTTGCAATACAGGGTAACCATTTTAGCGGCGCGATATCTGTACGTTTTGGCGGAGTAATGAGTAATCAATATGTTGTCGAATCAGATACATTGATCAATGCAGATGTTCCATCAGGGGCAGCAACCGGTAAAATTGAAGTCGAGACACCGGGAGGAATCGCAACCAGCACCAATGATTTCATTGTTGAAGCGCCACCGGTTCCCGAAATTGTGATCAGAGTGAATGCCGGTGGAGGTCGTTATGTAGCTTCAAATGGTCATGAATGGTCAGCAGACCAGCCATTTTCCCAAGGATCATGGGGATATGTAGGGGGACGAACTTACAGTACAAATGATGCAATCGCGAACACTGAGGATGACCCGCTATATCAAACAGAGCGCTTTAGTATGCGCTATTACCGATTTACTTTGCCTGAACCAGGGCGCTATCGGGCTCGGATGCTTTTCGCGGAAATATTTTACAACAATGTGGGTGTGCGTCGTTTTAATGTTAAATTAGAAGGCAACAGGGTTTTAAACGCGCTGGATATTTATGCCGAGGCAGGTCATGATGGCGCGTTAGCGTATGAATTTCAAGTTGATGTGACTGATGGTATTTTGGATATCGAAACCGAACGAATTTCTGATAGTCCCAAATTCGCAGCGATCGAGGTTTCCTCATCAACAGTGCCAACTCCCGAACCAGAGATTTCTAAAATTGTGTTTACTACTCCAGCTCAAACGATGGTTCAGGATTCAATTTCCGAATTGATGACTGTCCAGACTCAAAGTAACTCTGGTAGCCCTGTAAATGTTAGCGATGCGGTTAATTTTTCGCTGACGAGCAGCTCTCCGTCTGGAGAATTTTCTCTAACGAATAATCCATTTACACCGGTGAGCGAAATAATTATGGCTTCAGACAGCAACAACAAAGGATTTTATTATCGGGACGCTACAGTCGGTACACCAACGATCACTGTTTCAGAAAATCCTGATCAGGGATGGACGGATGCACAACAGCAACAGACAGTGATAGCCCTTCCTGATCCGCCGAATATCACCGGATTTGATCCGACACAGGGATACGTGGGAACGGAAGTAACAATCACTGGTGAGAATTTTAATGGCGCAACAGTGGTCCGTTTTGGTGGTATAGCGAGTAATGAGTATATGATAGATTCAAGTACTCAATTAAGGGCGGAGGTTCCGTCAGGTGCAACTACGGGTAAAGTTGAAATTGAAACACCGGGTGGGACTGCAACCAGTGAGAATGATTTTATTATCGTGGCTCCGCCGCCTGATGAAGATTTTGTGATCCGGGTTAATGCCGGAGGCGGTCGCTATGTGGATTCCGATGGTCTTGAGTGGTCAACTGATCAGGCATTTTCTCGAGGATCGTGGGGATTTGTTGGAGGAAGGACTTTTACCACAAAGGATGCAATTGATAATACTAACAATGATCCCCTATATCAAACTGAACGCTACGGTATGCCTTTTTATCGTTTCAGTGTTCCGTCAGAGGGACAATACCAGGTCCGTCTATTGTTTGCGGAGATATTTTACGAACAAACTGGCGTGCGTCAATTTGACGTTTATTTGGAAAGGAGCAAAGTTCTGAATTCGTTGGATATTTTCTCGGAGGTTGGTCACGATGTCGCTTTAGAATATGAATTTACAGTTGAAGTGACTGATGGCGTATTAGATATTGCAACCAACAGAGTATCAGACAGCCCCAAATTTTCAGCTATTGAAGTAAAAAATGCTGGATTGTCCAAAAAAAGATCTCGTAACTCTGAAGAAAATGATGAAAAATTATCAACTCAGTTGTTACCTGATAAATATGTGTTGTTTCAAAATTATCCCAATCCATTTAATCCGGATACGGAAATCAAGTTTTCAATTCCCAAATCCTGTCAGGTCTCTGTTGTTGTTTATAACCAATTAGGACAAATGATAAGGGTGTTAACGGACGAGGTAAAGGATACCGGAACTCATCAAGTAAAATGGAACGGTCGCGATCAAAATGGCAACACAGTGACGAGCGGAGTATATTTTTATCAAATTTTTACTGATGAATTTACAGAAACTAAAAAAATGGTATTCATGCGATAGTAGCGAATTATTCACGGGGGCACACAGGTCGGATAACAACAATTGGCATAAAAACTCAATAAATCTATAATTTCAAAAACCACAGCTATCATTGCTGTGGTTTTTTTAAAATCAAAGTTAAATCAATTAAAGCACAGGAAAAATATCAGGATGCGAAAAACTACAAAGCTGTTATCAACCATAACAATTATTTTTTTAACTTCATCCGTCAGCTTGGGAAGCTGGAATAACACCCGCGACTATGAGACAGTTTTAATTACCGGAAATCGCTTTTCGAAATTTCAGGAGTTACCAGTGGATCAACTTTTTATTTATGCTTACGATTGGCTGAATAATGAATGGCATCAAATTCCGTATCAGATCGACGAAAAAGATGGCGGGAATGATTATTTTATTAATCCGAATCAAGTTTTAGATTCGAACGATGAAATATTAGTAATGGCAAAAGACGCGGGAGATAGAGCCACTCAAACCGAATGGATTGATGATGAAGACTCACGTCAATTTAATCGCTACGAAATTGAGATAGCAGACCCGCTTGATCCAACTTCGACTAAATATATCTATGTTTACCGCTCTAACCTGCTAACCCGCGAGCCGAATTTAACCCGGTACATGTATTACACTCCGGCGTCAAGTGGCGGAAATGATAAAATTGAAACGATTGGGTACGTCGAAGGACACAATACCAGCGGAGTTCCTGATGAATGGAGAATTCCGACGGAAGCGGGTGGTAACAATGCGGATATTTTAGATCGCCAAAAAGCCCGAGTCAAAGGGAAATACAAATTGGTTTTTTTCTCGGTCAATTACCAAATGAAGGAGACCGACTTAGAGTTGGATGGCAGCATTCAGTACAAAACCGGTCCGATTCGAACAATTCGGGATATTAAATATAAAGTAAATTTTGCAGGCATTCAGACAGTGACGGTGGGGACGTTCAAGTACCAATATTATCCCTACCAAATCATTTCTTTTGGCACGAATAAATCGCTGAGCTCCGATTACGGTATTCAACTTATCCGACAATCCTTTGATCTCAACGCGAATGCAACCGGAATGCTGTTTAATGACCCGACAAATTTTGAGGTGTTGATTGATGGCGTTAATGAAACGGTAACAAAAACGCTGTTGCCTTCACCAGAAGTAAACTGGTACATGTATTCGGGAACACCCGGAACAATTATCATGCTTAATGAATACGAAAGTTTGTCGGGAGCAACAGAGAGTTTTTACTACCGCGACAGTGAATCGGGTGGAACCGCTGACGGGACAGATGACACGGGTGATAATAAAAGCTACGGTGATGCCGGAATCCGGTTTGACGGCAGCAAAATCCAAGGCAGTTTCAGTATCCCTTACGCCACCTATTATTTGCCGGGAAACCAGCCCCGGGAGGTGGGTTTCGCGATGAAAGATCATTACCAAAATCCACTAACAACAACGTCAATTTCACAAGGCTATGTTTCGCCTGCCGAGATCGTTGTTTCTATTCCCGATACGACGGGTCAGCAACAAATTCCCATTCAGATTCCGGTACAGATTGGCGATTTGCTGGGAGAGCAAATTGATAGTTTGAAAATGCAAATTTACTATAATTCCCGGATTTTGTCTGTCGATGACATTACAACAGAAAATACCTTAGTTGAAACCTGGAGCTTACCGGTTTTGGATATATCAACCGATACAGTCAAGGTGTCATTAAATGGAACGTCTCCATTGGCAGGCAGCGGAGTTTTGATTAATTTAAATTGTACACCCATTGGCGAAGTCGGGGATGAAACACCTTTGAATTTGGTCCATGTAAAATTCAATCGGGGTGATCCGATCGCGATAATAACAAACGGTTCCTTGTCTGTATTGCCACCGCCGGAAGTTGCTGTTTCGTTGCCCGATACAAGCGGGGTGACCGGCACTGACTTATTCGTCCCGGTGAAAATCGGTGATATTACCGGCATGTATGCAACGTCGTGTCACATTGGTATTTCTTACAGTAAATTTGTTTTAAGGGCTTCCGAAGTGAGTCTCGAAAACACAATTGCCTCAGATTGGAATTTGACTTCCGATATTGGCGCTACAGATGTTGAAATTCAGATAAATGGCAATGTTCCGCTTGCGGGTAGCGGTAATTTAGTATGGATTCGATTCAGTTTATTGGGAGACGATAACGATTTTTCACAGTTGCATTTTACAGATGTGACTTTTAATGATGGCGTGCCTGTTGCCCAAGCAAGTGATGGAAGTGTTACAATTTCAACACCGCCACCAAATGAGATTCAGGTATTCATTCCCAACCGTTACGTAAAATCAAATGAGGGTATCTATGTTCCGATTGTGGTTTCTTCACTAACTGGATTCGGAATCAATAATTACCGTTTTGAGTTGTCCTTTGATGGACAGGTGTTGGATTTTACCGGAGTCGATGCGGAAAGAACGATTTCGGAGTCTTCTGTTTTTCCTCTTGTGGATGATCAGACAGATAAAGCAATTATTACAGCAATCAGACAGACTCAACTCAGCGGCAGTGGAGCTTTGGTGTACCTGAAATTTAATGTCGTCGGGCCGGATGGGTCAAGCTCAATAATCCATTTTGAGAACATTGATTTTCTGACGCCCAATATTTTTGTGAGCGCAAATGATGGAACGATTTTCGTGTCCGGTGTCATTCCGGTAGAGCTTGCCTCTCTCGAAGGAACAGCAGTTGGCACAGAAGTGCGTCTGCGCTGGACAACCGAATCTGAGACCAATAATTATGGATTTTTTATTGAGCGACGAAATAAAGTTAAAGAAATTTGGGAAGAAATTGGTTTCAAAGAAGGAGCAGGAACAACGGCTCATCCGCAAACTTATGAATTTAGGGATAAAAATGTTCCGGTTGGTGATTGGCAATATCGGTTGAAACAACAGGACATGGACGGATCGGTTCATTTTTCTCACGAAATTAATGTCCGGGTGACTGCACCGGAAAAATTTACACTGAAGCAGAACTTCCCCAATCCGTTTAATGCAGCCACCACGATTCCGTATGAATTACCGGAGGGAAACCATAAAATCAGCGTCACTGTTTTCAATTTATTAGGTCAGCCGATCCGCCATCTTGTTCACCAACAGACTAAACAGGGCGGTTTTCACCAGGTGATTTGGGACGGAAAAGACGAAAACGGAAATCTGATGCCCAGTGGTGTGTATTATGTGCAGTTAATTACAGGAAAAACGCGGATTAACAGAAAAATACTCTTTATCGAGTAGTTTAGCCGTATGTGATAAAAAAATATTAGCCAAGTATTGACACAGATTTTCACAGATTATTTATTTAATTTTATTAAATCCGTGTCGATCTGTGTAAATCCGTGGTTTCCATATTTTTTCCAAAAGACGTTTAAACAAGTGATCAAGTATAGGCTCGTTAAATGCTCAATTATATCATTCGACGAATTCTTACTTTGATTCCGCTTTATATCGGAATTACGATCATCACGTTTATCATCATCCATTTAGCGCCGGGTAAGCCTTCCGATTTAGAGACACAGATGCGTCCCGGTCTGGCGATTGCCCGGGAGCGGCTCGAAAAAATCTACGGACTGGACAAACCGCTCCACATCCAGTACTGGAGCTGGTTCAAACGCATGGTGGTGTTTGATTTCGGATATTCATTCAAGGACAGCCAGCCGGTTATGGACAAAATCATGCAAACCCTGCCCAACACGATTATTCTCAATTTAGCATCATTATTTCTCATTTATTTAATAGCGGTGCCGATAGGCATCCTCTCTGCGGTGAAGCAGTACTCAATTTTTGACAAAGTGTCCACCGTTTTCGTTTTCATCGGCATGGCGGTGCCCAGTTTTTGGCTGGCGTTGCTATTGATCCTTGTCTTTTCAGTGAAACTGCAATGGCTGCCGATTTCGGGGATGCATTCGCTGCTGTACAATTACCAGTCGCTCCCCTTCTATGATAAAGTGTGGGATATTTTGAGCCATGCAATTTTACCGGTGATCATTTTGGCATTTGCCGGGCTGGCATGGTTGTCGCGTTACACCCGTTCGAGTATGCTGGAGATCATTCGCCAGGATTATATCACTACGGCGCGCGCCAAGGGATTGAGCGAAGGAAAAGTGATTTACAAACACGCACTCAGAAACGCGCTGCTGCCCATTGTCACTATTTTGGGATTGAGCCTGCCCGGATTAATCAGCGGAAGTGTGATCGTGGAAACGATCTTTGCCTGGCCCGGTATGGGCAGGCTGGCTTATCAGTCCGTTTTAGCGCGGGACTATCCGGTGATTATGGGCACGTCTGTGTTTTCGGTTTTTCTGCTGCTGTTCGGAAATCTTATCGCTGACATTATGTACGGAATTGTTGATCCGAGGATTAAATATGACTGATATCATTCGATCCGATTCGATGCTGGACATCTTTTTCCCGCAATTCAAAAAAAATAAACTGGCGGTGGTCAGCGCCATCGTTATTTTGATATTGATTCTCGTCGCCATTTTCAGCTCGGTCATTGCGCCCTACAGTCCGGATGAAATTAATTTAAAAAAAATTTATCAGCCGCCATCGTGGAAACATCCGTTTGGTACGGACATGAACGGCAGGGATGTGTTTTCACGCGTCATTTACGGCGCGAGAATTTCCATGAGTGTGGGATTTATTTCATCGGGAATATCGGGACTGATCGGTGTTTTGATTGGCGCATTCGCCGGATTTTTTGGCGGCAAGATCGACACGCTGCTGATGCGTCTGGTCGATCTGGTGCTATCGATTCCATCGTTCTTTCTGTTGCTAATGGTGATCGCAATGTTGGAGCCCAATATTTACAACGTGATGATTGTCATCGCGCTGACGAGTTGGCCCGGATTGGCGAGAATGGTGCGCGCGGAAGTGCTCTCTGTCCGTGAGCGGGATTTTGTCCAGGCTGCCGTTGCGCTGGGAATCGGACGCTGGCGGATCATCTGGCGGCATATTATTCCCAATGTGTTAGCGCCGGTATTTGTGGCGATGACGTTGGGTGTCGCCGCGGCGATTTTGGTGGAATCTGGTCTGTCCTTTTTAGGATTGGGCGTGCAGCCGCCCACACCGAGCTGGGGCAATATTTTAGCCCAGGGTCGTTCCGTGATGCAGTTTGCGTGGTGGATGACGGTGTTTCCGGGTTTAGCCATTTTTATCACGGTATTGGGATATAATTTAATCGGTGAAGGATTGCGCGATGCGCTCGATCCGCGGTTGAGGTAAATTCATGTTAAACCCTTTCAGGGTTTTGAACTTCTTTTTTGTTTGTTTGCTACACATGTTCAATCCCTTCGGGATTGGTTTGAATCGAGAATTTAACCATTTTAGAATAACACCGGAGGTGTTGAATATTTTTAGAAATAATGATCAACACAACGCACACCAACCCCGTAGGGGTTGAATTTTTATGATTAAAATATTACGCCAAATCTAAAAATGTGGGAAAGGAGCATTTAAGATGAAGAAAATAGTATTGATCCTTTTGTTAATTTATCTTCCGGCTTTGTTCGCCCAGGAAACCTCGCAAATCGACGCTGCAAAACAACAGCAAGATACACAGGGCGAAGCAGATTCATTATCACGAAATATAAAATCAATTAATTTTGATCATGGAGAGAAAGATAGTGCTGGATTCGATTTCAAGAAATGGATACCTTGGATATTATCTGTTATTTTGTCATTTTTGTTAATCGTTCAATATTTTCGAATGAAACCAGATGCGTTCAGAAAGAAAACCGGAGAATTAGAAGCTGAAGCTGAAAGTGAAAAGAAAAAAGATGAAACACAAAAGACAGGTGTCGAACAAATCCTCAAAAAAGCCCTCACCGAAGAGTTAGGCAGTATCCGCCTGTTAGGCTCGCCGGAAATTCAGAACATTCCGGTTAAGCTGCTGGATTCTTTTGTCAACCTTCGTATTTCAGAGACCTTTCGCAGTGAGGAACAGTTTGAAAACAAGCGGAAACAGCACATCAAAGAATTTGTCGATCGTGATTTTAATCCTGACGAAATTTTGAAAAGAGCCTTTTCGCGCTACCGGATGCTGCTCATCATCGGGGATCCCGGATTCGGGAAAACGACTCTGTTGAAATATTACGCCATTACCTGCCTTGACGGCGGTTATCAAAAATTGGGTTTTGATAAACCGATTTTACCGTTGTATTTGCCGTTGCGCGAACTTGTGCTGACAAAATCACTATGCGAGAATCTGGTTGACTGGGCGAAAAGACATGAGCACAAAATTACCGATGATGTTTTTTACGACTGGCTTCATAACAAAACGAGCCTGGTGCTGCTTGACGGATTGGATGAAATCAGTGAAATTGAAAAGCGGCGGCAGGTTTGCAAATGGATCGATGAAAAAGCTGCGGGTTTAACAAAAGCGAGATTTGTGGTCACCTCGCGTTGGACCGGTTACAAAAAATTGGATGGCATCGAAATCGGTTTTGATCATTTGCGCGCGGACATCAAGGAATTTACACCACAGCAGCAGGAAGAATTTATCCGTAAATGGTTCGCCGCGGTGGCGCGGGTTTCCATGCCGCCAAAGGGGGAAGAAGCGGATTGGAAGGAACGGAATTTAAAACGTGCTTCAAAACGGGCACAGGAACTCATCGACTATCTTAAAAAAAGTGAAAATAAGGCGCTGCGCGAACTGATGGTTTCGCCGCTGCTGCTTCAGATCATCGCTATTTTGGGTAAAGAACGAGCATTTCACGCGACCAACAGGACCGAGCTCTACAGCGCCGCCCTCAATTATCTGTTGGATTACCGGGATCGGAAAAGAGAGCTTTATCCCAAGCTACCGGCAAAACAGGCGCGCAGTGTGCTGGCGCCGACTGCTTTTTGGATGCAGGAAAAAGTGAGACGAGACGATGTCTCAAGGGATGACATGCACGATACTTTATTGCCTTTTTTAAAGCCGATTGATGATAAGTTATCTCCCGGTGAATTTTGTAAAAATCTGTGTGAACGCGCCGGAATTTTGGCAGAACTGGGAACGGATGAATATATTTTTCGTCACAAATCTTTTCGTGAGTATTTGTGTAGCCTGCATATTTTTGAGAAAGCTCACGATTCAAAATTCCTTGAAAAACTTGTCGCTTATTTTGGAGATGACTGGTGGGAAGAACCGTTTCGGTTTTTTATGGGGGAATCGAATGCAGAAAAATTTGATAATTTTATGAGAGCGCTGTTCAATTCTTCGGTGACTGATGAGCTGGACCAAAAAGCACAGAATCTGTTGCAGACAATGGTAAAAGATGCTTCAGCGAGAAAAATCGACGGGCTGGTGGACATTATTCTATTACCAAATTAATCTTGCGTTTTTTTGCAAGATTAATTTGGTAATAG
>CAYYMH010000084.1:0-13804 GCA_964472785.1 uncultured Cytophagia bacterium
GTTTTATTGAAAATATTAAACTTAACTAACACAAGTGTCGAAGTTGGGTTAAATGGATAAGGGAAAAATATAGCATCCTCTATTTCAATTGCTATGTCGAGAAGTCTATTTGTTTGCAATTTCGCTCTATAAAGATACTCATCATCTCCAGTAAGTGAATAACCATCGAGAAACAAAATCGCCCCGGTACTATTTTTGGGATAGTAGCGCGTCAATGGATATGGCGAGGAACACACATAGGGCAGTTCCTTATACTCAAGTTCATTTATTTTAAACTCTTGAGTATTAAAGTTTTTATTAATATCATGCCGAATCGGATTTTCAGAATATTTGTCAGAACAGAAAACGAACATAATAAACATTAAGCATAAAGTAAAATAAAACCTTATTTGTAGCTTATCTTTCATTTTGAGGTACCAGAATTTTTTAATTTAATCTTACAATAACCCCACGACCACATAAAACACTACCGCCAATCCAGCCGCAGTAAAGGCGTAAGGCAATTGCGTACTCACATGATCCATCGGATCGCAGGCAGTTGCCATGGATGAGATAATGGTCGTGTCTGAAACCGGTGAGCAGTGATCTCCGAACACGCCGCCTCCCATCACGGCGCTCACCATCAGCGGCAAATTGATACCCATATTTTGCGCCAATGGCACGGCTATCGGCATCATAATCGCAAACGTTCCCCAAGACGTTCCTGTAGCAAAGGAAATAAAACATGACACCAAAAACACCAGCGGAACCACAAGCACCGGATGTAACGCAGCGGTTGCCAATCCTGAAACATAGGGACCGGTTCCCAACGTTTTACAGGTCGCACCCATGGCAAAGGCAAAAACCATCAGCAATCCCATCGGGATCAGACCGCCCATTCCTTTGATCACCAGATCGAGCGTTTCTTTTAAACCGAAAATATGTTGAACCTTGTAAATAATTCCTCCAACAAAAACGCCCATCAGCACTGCCCAAAAAACCGCTGTCGATCCGGATCCTTCGGTAATACGCCCTTCTCCGGTAATTAATAGTCCGAGCGGAACGGTGGCAACCATCGCGATCAAAGGTACGATCATATTCACAGGGCGCGGAGTGACGCCTTCTTTTACAGGCATTGCGATCGTTTCTTCTGTCACAAGTAGCTGGGCGCCGTCCCGAATCACCTTTCCGGTATTTTTTGCTCGCTTTTCTGCCTTTGCCATCGGGCCATAATCTTTATTCAAAAATATAATAATCAAAACCAACAATATCGTAAACATGGCATAAAAATTGGTCGTCACTGCTTTGAGCACCGTAAAGAACGGATCGTCAATTTGCTGTGCGACTAAAAGTCCGGTCAGCACTGCTCCCCAGCCATTGAACGGAATCATCACACAAACCGGAGCTGAAGTGGAATGGGCTAAATACGCCAGTTTCTCACGAGGTGCCTTAAATTTGTCGTAGATCGGTCTGCCAATCGAACCGATGACCAGGTTTATCATATTGCTCTCAATAAAAATAAGCACCCCCACAATCCACAGCATAAAACTGGCGCTCCTCCGATTTTTAACCAATCCTTTTTTGCCGACCCATTGAATAAATCCCTGCACACCACCCGAGTGCTGCATAAGAATAATCAGCGCACCGACCATCATGCTGAAAATAATGACCTTGGTATTCCCGGAATCTTTGAACACATCGATAATCGCTTCCAGAGCATAGCGGATTCCCGATATTGGGTTCCAACCATGAATTGCTGTCCATCCAAGCCAAATGCCCAAAAACAGTGCCGGATAAACCTGTTTCGTTTTGATTGCTAAAAAAATAGCTAGTAGCGGGGGAAGAATTGATATCCAACCGTAAGTATCCACACGAACGTCCTTTCCGAATTCATCGAATCATTTTCGATTTCAATTTTGTTCTAACACAATACATAATTTAAAATGGAAAAGCAAGTGAAAACAGGTGCTGTTTAACCGTCTGCATATTTATCTTTTGTAAAAGCTCCATTATCGTTTATTAAATTGAATGTCGTTCAAAATCCTTTTCAACGGTATTCTGTTATCTGGTTGCCATTTCTTATTTAGAATCTGTTCCGAAAACAATATATCGATACGGGTTAAATCTTCGTTAAATTTATTCATGTCCAATACATGTTTTTCATCAAATTCATTGTCAGGTGGTAATTCAGTAAAATTCAACCGACAATAATCGATAAACGTAATTTCCGCCTCATGATAATAAATTGGCAATCCATGGGTGCGGCAGATTATGGGACGCTCATGGAAAACAACGCACCTATTTTTCCATAATAAAGGACAATGTTCATCATTTTTTTTATGGCTGCGGCGTAGTCTTCGTATCCTCTGCAGTGTAAACGTTTTTAATTTTTGTTCAATGATGTACGCTTCGATCGACAGTACAGAACGCTCTACCTGGCAACAATGGCTGCAGCCGGGCTTGCACACAAGATGCTCCGCATAAAGCTTTTCCAACCTGCTGCAGATTCTGCCTATTTTATGGAGTAAGTTTTGATATTGAAAAAGAATATCGTCTAACATAAACCAATTGTGTTTTTTCGATTCCGGTTGTTTTCAAATTCGCTTGCCACAGAGGCTCAAAGTACACAGAGGGTTGAATAAATTTTATAGATAAACAATAGCGGTCTCCACATAGATTAAACCGTATTTTTCATCTAATAAGTTTAATGTAAATTTTCTTCAATTTTTTCCTCTGCGATCTCCGAGGCTCTGTGGCTAATCAAAAATTAGCTTGAAACTCTCATCGATATCCGATAGCGGAATAACCCACCCAATGTCGGAGGTGGTTGGGAGCCGTGGTTCCGATACCGATATTTGTTAATGGCATTACTCCTAAATTATAACTTGTGTCATAGCGAAGAAAGTATCCGTCTAATGGTGAGTGATTTAATTTTTCCATTAATTTTCTCACCGTATTTAATCCGAGTGGAATGGAAAAACGTCCACACCACCGAATTTTGTAATCCTTCAAATCATTCTCGCCCCAAACTCGCTGGCAAAAATCTCTCAATTTTTGTTCGGTCAAATCTCCGGTTAAATTATGTCGAATCAAACTGCTATCCTGACCCGTTGCTTTTAAATAGCCGGCTTCATCCGCGCCAAACGGCGCCATGTTTCTGCCGCCCCAATCTTTGTCTCCGTAATGATCTCCGTCGTTTGAGCAAATAAAGGAAATATCCTTTGCCGGTTCATAACCATTTTGCTGAATTATCGCTTTCAAAGCGGCAGCCAGTTGTTCCGATAACATCTCAATTCGCTCCCAACTCATGTATGGCACTAAAATAGAAACTATTTCCGCATCCGGGAGGTAATGTTGGATAACCGGAACGATGCCTTCCACAGAATGCTCTTGTGATTGCCATTCGTTGTTAACGACATAAATCGAATCCGGAAGTTGGGTGATAATTTTATCACGCAATGGAGACACCCTCACCGGTTTCTCTGGTCCCTGCCAATAATCAAAGGAGTCAAAAATGAACACATTTTCGGCTCCCCAATCAGCTGCTTTGTGAGCTACGCCGAAAATGATGACATGTTTTGCTAGCAAATTTTGAAACAAATGCACGTAAACTCGTCCCGCCAAAAGATGATCATCGTGAGGACAAACGCCGGCAATCCAGGGTTTATTGCCAAACTTCTTTCGGTTTTGATTGATTACGTTCTTTTCGAGAGTTTCAGCTAAGTCAATCACAGATCGGATTTGATGCTCTGTGAACGAAAATCCGACAGTGTCTTTAAGTGCTCGAATTTGGAGTTCATTATTTACAGCTTCATTTTTCGGCCGATTGTTTTTGCACGAAAATAGTCCGGTAATTGTAAACATCACAAAAAATGCAATCAAAAATCGGTAATTCAAAATCTGACCTCCGAAAGATTGATGGGTTTTTTCGATCGCGAATCAACTTTCTTTGAACAAGCTCAACGCGGTATCTGTATCAGCCACATCCAAAATAAGTGTTATGAAATTATCGTTCGGACTGGTGGTCCCGTAAGCATGGGAAATGTTAATACCAACGTGTCCGATCCGCTCTGTAATATAAGCTAACTCATTGCTGGTATTTTCAACCCGCACTCTGATCACATCCCGTATCTCGACAGCATATTTATTATCCTGCAATAATTGTCTGGTCTGCTCAACATTGTCAACTGACAGCTTAGCGCTGTCCACAAACACGCCGAGACTTTCAATTTTAATTTTGTGTTCAGCCAGAGTGTTTAATAATTGGCCCAAAGCATTGGGTCTGTCTTCGAGGATAACGAAAAGTTCTTTGACTTTCTCCATAAATATTCTCCTTTGCTAAAAAATGAATTAGAGAAAAAAGTAATTCTCATTGATATTTTTGTCTCAATGAAAAAGTGAGACGGCGTTATTTCCAAAACGAAAATTTAGCCTAATAATTTCAAATACTCACTTTCGGCTTAAATAAAACCCGCTTCCACAAAAATCCGGTCAAACTGCCAAGCCCTCCCAGGATTCCTGACATCAGCAAAGTAAAAATAAACAGCAACCAGGACATTGACCCGGGAAGCATAAATATTTCGGCTGTCATATCAATAAGCGGATAAACTTCGTGAAGGGCGGCACCATAAACCAATATTGTCAGTGAACATAATAGACAGCCAAAAAATCCGCCAATAAATGCATCCAATGTTTTTCTCTGAATTAAGCTCCCGATGAATCCGGCAATGACCAATCCCTGCCAGAATCCGATTAATTCGAAAAACATTGCCACGGCAAAAGTGAAAATTAAACCCATCCAAAATTTATTCATTAGTCAATTCCCTGTTGGAAAAAAATAATTGTCGATTCGATTTCGGTTTCAGAGATATCATTTCTGTGTTTCGGAAACAGCAGTGGAAAATATTCTTCATTCTGCCAGGGTTCCAAAAAGTCCATGTAATGCCTGCTTGCCGGATTGCCGCTTTGCCCGCCGGGATAGACACCCCAGGCACGTACCGGCTGTCCCATCGAGACAATCATCCGCCATGACGGCCCAAACGAATTGACTCTTCCCGGACCGACATTCAAGGTACCGCTTCCCCCATTATTCGAAAATGGCTCAACGCCTAATGGCGGCAGTTTTGACAAATGGGGGATCGTTGTCTTATGATAATTCTTCCACTGCCACTCTTGCACATCCGGTCCGAACATTTCGCTCAACTTGTCAAGAGCCAGATGCATACTTTGCACGATTATCTGATCCCGCGTTTCAATTTCTGGCGTCGTTGTATCGTCGAACCATTTTGAGTTTGGATCAGATTGGACGAGCCGTTCCAGTACCAGATTGCTCGGTCTCAAGTACCACCGCTTCGTGTCAGGAAAATGATCCGACCAAACAGCATGTTTGAAATGTCTTAAAAATTCAGTGAAGATTGTAGCGCCAATTTCGTCTTTGCGCATCTCAAAATTCCAGGAGTTCAAAACATTGAAAACCGTATCAATTTTTGAATTTCCATTCCCGGAGTCACCCCGCTTCAGTGAATTTAAAATATAAGGAACCAATTTTTCTGCCTGCACTGAAAAGGCATCGGTTTGAAATTGCTGCATCATATTGGCATCAATCTGGTCAGTTTTTTCTAAAATTTGATTGATCCGTCGTGCTCGATAATCTGAAGGCCAATTCCAGCCGAAATATGGTTCTCTCCGATTTAACGGTTGCTGATTGGCAGAGGCCAGATATCCTTGATCCGGATTATAAATCTGCGGTAAGTCAGAAAATGGAGTGAACGAAAGCCAATCCTGCGCATCACTATTTCCGTTACTTACAGAACGTCCCAATCCGCTGCGTCGAACCGGATTTTTGCCGGCACAAGTCATCGCGATATTACCCCCGACATTCGCATAAACGAAATTCTGCGCCGGTACAGTATAATTTTTCAATGCCGTTTGAAAATCAGCAAAATTCTTTGCCCGATTTAATAAATAAACCGACGTGCCGCCAAAACCAATCAAATTGCCTGTCCATTGAAAGCTGTAAATTTCACCCCGGAAATCAATCACCGGACCATAATAGGTGTATTCGACAACAATTGTCGTATCCGGCGCGTTTTTCACCTGGATTGTTTCACTCATTTTTTCAACCGGTTCCCATTTACCGTTACGTAAATACGAATTGTGCTGCTGCGAATCAAAGGTCATCCGAAACAAATCGGTCACATCCCAACCGCCATTTGTCATCCCCCACGCGATATGTTCATTAAACCCGATGACCACAAACGGCGCTCCGGGAAGTGTCACGCCATACACATTGAAATCGGGACAGTTTAAATGAGCCTCATACCAAAGCGACGGAATTTGTAACCCCAGATGCGGATCGTTGGCGAGAATGGGCGCGCCTGTCTTTGTCTTTTTCCCGCTTACCACCCAATTGTTACTCCCGAAACCGGACTCATTTACCCGGGAGCGTGTCCATAGATTTTCATCCTTTTCCAAAGACAAATTCACTTTTATCGACGTCGTATCAGCTTTTTTGTGAAATGATGCCGCCGATTTCTGTTCAGGAATAATCGGGTAATCAATGGTTGAAAATAGCGGATATAATTGTTCCAGTTCCTGCCGGGAGAAAATTTGTTTTAATTCTGAAAAATAAAGATCGTCCCAGGTGAGGCTCAGATCTGCCATCATCAAATTGATCAGTACCGTTTTTTCAACGCTCCAGGGCTCCGGCCGATAATTCATCAATTTAAACTCAAACGGTTGATTTTTTTCTGACAGTTGATCAATATAATAATTCACCCCATTCGAGTAGGAAGTAAGCGCCTGAAAAATTTGAGAATCCTCTTTCAAATTGGAAACGATATTTTCCACCGTTCGCGTTGTACCCAATCGTCTTCGCCGAATATCCGAACCGAGTGCTTCTTTCCCGACAACTTCCGCAAGGCGTCCGGCTGTAAAACGCGTTTGAATATCCATCTGCCATAAACGGTCACGAGCATGGATATAACCCATTGAAAAATAGACATCTGATTCATTTGAACAAAAAATATGTGGCACAAAGCGACCGTCAAATATGACTTCAACTTTTGCTTGAAGATCAGCAGTTTGAATTTCCGTCAATTTTGGAAAATCATCTTCCCAAGCGGAATGCCAAAATCCACTGTAAGCATCGAAAAACTGACCCAGCGGCGGAACAGGTCCGAACGAGCGGGACAGAACGTAAACAAAAGCAAAAGTCAGAATCGTGGCAACAAAAGCGGTAGCCGCCCTTTTCAAATAAACCTCCGGAGATTGAAAAATTGAGACAAGTGTGATAAGCTATGCGAGATACTTTATGCTATTATTTTGGAAAACGAACAATGAGAAAACTGAGCAATTCATGAGTAAAATATTAATTCATTAAAAAATATAGGAGGTTAATGTCAAAAAGTCAAGTGTAAAATTTAAAAAAATGTCATTTATTTTGGCGATACCATCGAATTGTTGAACAATCATATAAAAGAATCTTTTGATATTAACTTTCATCTAAAACTAAAATGAATATTTTGGTTTTGGAGGGTATGTTATGGGAGGACTCACATTTTCTTTTAAAAAAGAGGAAGAAAATGTCCAATTGGACGATCAGTACGATGTGGCGATAATCGGAGGCGGGCCTGCCGGACTAACCGCTGCTATTTATACTGCCAGAGCGAAGATGAAAACCATCGTTATCGAAAATAAAGAAGTTGGCGGTGAAGCTGCTGCTACGGATGTGATCGAAAATTACCCGGGCTTTCCGGAAGGAATTAATGGACATGCATTAGCAGACCGGATGGTTCAGCAGGCAAAGAATTTTGGTGCTGTTGTATATAATGGGTCACTCGATAAAGTAAATTTAACAGAGACTCCCAAAACGTTGCTTCTGGATGGAAAGTTAGTTTCGACAACATCAATAATTGTTGCTACGGGAACATCGCCTAAAAAATTAAATGTGCCCGGCGAGGCAGAATTAAAGGGCAGAGGCGTTTCCTATTGCGCGACTTGTGACGCACCGATTTATGCCGGAAAAGACATTGCTGTGATCGGGTGCGGAAATTCCGGTTTACAGGAAGGACTGTTTATTCTAAAATTTGTTAACTCAATTACTTTTGTTGAATTTTTGCCGGAAATAAAAGCCGAAAAAATATTGCAGGACAAAATTAAATCACGGGAAAATGTAAAATGTTTGTTGAATCATCAGGTTACTGCAATTAATGGAAAGGAAAAAGTTGAATCGATTTCCGTGAAAGATAGAAAAACCGGTAAAGAAAATCAGATTCCGGTTGATGGGCTTTTTATTTACATCGGACTGATACCGAACTCCGATATGTTTAAAGATCAATTGGAATTAAATGAATGGGGGTATATTATTACTGATAATAATTTAGGAACTTCAGTACCGGGAGTCTTCGTCGCCGGTGATGTACGCGATAAAGGTTTGCGACAGGTAGCCACCGCTATTGGTGACGGAGCCGTTGCTGCTGTTTCAGCAGAAAAATATGTAGAAAATCTAATAACTGATTAACACATTTGCATTGGAGGTAAGTTATGGCACACATAAACGAAAAAGATCGAGAACACTTGAAAAAGGAATTTGATAATTTGGTAAATCCGGTAAAACTGATCATGTTCACCCAGGAATTCGAATGTCAATATTGTCAGTTAACGCATGAGTTGTTGACTGAACTATCAGAGCTCTCGGATAAAATTAATATTGAGATTTACGATTTTGTAAAAGATAAAGAAAAGGTCAAAGCATACAACATTGACAAGATACCGGCAATTGTTGTGGAAGGTGAGAAAGATTATGGTATTCGTTTCTTCGGCGTGCCCGCTGGTTATGAGTTTAGTACGCTGATCGAAGATATTATTGATGTTTCAAAAGGAACAACCAGTTTATCCGACGAGACAAAACAAGCGTTGAAAAATTTGGAAAAGCCGGTCCATATTCAGGCATTTGTCACACTAACCTGCCCCTATTGTCCGCGCGCGGTTCGAACCGCCCATCAGATGGCAATGGAAAGTGATTTGGTTCGTGGTGACATGGTTGAGGCTTCTGAATTTCCGCAACTGTCGAATAAATATTCGGTGTCAGCGGTTCCCAAGATTGTTATTAATGAAAACGTTTCATTCGAGGGCGCTTTGCCGGAAAAGAATTATCTGGAAAAAGTCAGAGAAGCAGAAGGCGCGGCATTGAAAACCTGAACTGCTGCTGATAAGCGTTCACAGAAACTTCACTCAGTTCACATCAAAATATAACACAACCTCCACCGTTTTTTCAAAAAGCCGGTGGAGGATTTTTTTAATGTGCTAAATAAAAGAACCGCATACATTCAAAAAATTTATCTGAAGTATACGCAACACAATAATCATTTTTTCGCTCTGCTCCCGGATACCAGGCTGCTTTATTTGCTAGTTGGGTCTTTTTGTACTCCACTTCAATTGTAAACGGTGGTTGCATTTTAAAAGGTTGGAACTGATCCAGCCGATTTAGCGCATCCCGGACTCCCGAATTAATCAATTTCTGCGCCTTCTTCGGATGCAAATTCAGATTGGCTTCCCCGATTCCCTGTTTCACAGCAACAGTTTCAACTTCCGGAATCAGCTCTTTCGCCTGCCCACAAATTAAATCGTCACCGGAGATAAAGATAACCGGTACATCATAATATCCGGCAATGAGCGCGTTCCAACCGAATTCCGGTAATTTTATACCGTTCATTTTTAAGTTCAATATCTTTCCGGACATGGTGTGAGCTAACGTCCCGGCTGCTGTCATGGCTCTGGCATGATAACCGATGAAAAGAACGGCGTTAAAAGATTTATCAATTCCATCCATCATACCATACGGTGTGCTTGCCCATGCGCGAAGCAATTTCGCGTTTTCATTTAATTGATCCGGAATGATATTTCGCGCAGAGTTGTGGGCGTCACGTACAATAATTTCGTTAGCTCCTTTTTCCAGCGTGCCTTCGATTGCAGCATTTACTTCCTGTGTCATTATCTTTCGGAAGTACTGGTAATCGGCGGATTTACTGTCCACACCAGTTTCGTCCCAGTCAATAACACTGGTGATGCCTTCCATATCAACGGAAATGTAAATTTTCAAATTGCTCATGATTCAACTCCTTTTCCGGTCTTTCGCTATTAGACATTTTATTTTTAGCCACAGATGAACCCTGATAACTTTGTCAAAAAAACACGATGTTATGATTTTGTATTACGGATCGACACAGATAAAATAAAAAAAATCAGTGAAAATCAATGTGAATCCGTGGCAAATCAAAAGATTTTTAATAGTGAATTTTAGAAATAATCATTACTTATTCTCTAAATTAAAAAAAGCCGCTCTAAAATCTTCATCCATTTTTATCGGTCTGCCTTTTTTATTAATAAACACGCCCACCATGGTGGCTTCGAATATTTTTTGTCCTGTCTTTTTGTTGTAAATCTCTTGCTTAAAGGTACCGCTCGTTTTGCCAGCTTTAACACCTTCCAAAGTGATTTCCAGTTCATCGTTCAAAAAAGCGGGCGCGATATATTTACAATTGGCTTCTACAATTACAATGTATTTCCCCCGCCTGTGGAATTCATCGAACGGTAAACCGACTTGCTCTAAAGCCTGGACGCGGGAATGTTCACAATAATTTAAATAGATAGCGTAATTCACATGTCCCTGAGAATCTAACTCATAAGATCTGACTTTTATTGAATTCGAAAATTTTTTCATTATTATTAATCTCCCACTTCAATTTGTCCGGTGATCCATCAATACTAAATTTCCGCTGTTAAATACTCTAAACCCATCGCTTTCAAACGTTCTTTATCTAATTCTTTTTCATCAATCTCATCAATATAGCGCTCAAATTCAACCGGTAACGCACCCAACATGATTGTTCCATCTGCCTTTTTTCCCTGCGAAGTTATCTGTGAGATAGATGTATTCAGATAAAAGACCTGTTGGAAAATGGTTTCGATTTCTCTGTTTTCGAGTTTGATGAGCGTATCATGATTCACATTGTTTAAATGAATAGATACGAGGGCATCTTTTAACTCGTTTGTCGATTCTTTTTTAAGTGCTTCGTAAATTTGGCTGGCTGTTAATTCCCGGCAATCAATCGGAGCTAATTTTTGCATCGGGCGGGAGGGCGTTTCCACAAAGACGTGTTCTCCTTTTTTTAAATCCACTTGAACATATCCGGTCGAATTATTTGCTTCATTAAAACTGGTCCGCTCGGCTGAACCAGAATAAACCACGTGTGGTTTGATTTCCAGATATTTGTGATAATGCCCTAATGCGATGTAATCGAAATTCGTTTTTAAATTTTGCTCGGGATCAGGTAGGTGTTGCTCATTAAATTCGCCCATTGAAAAGGATTTTTCACCCGCCCAGGCACCGTGAGTCATCAGAATGTTGTATTTTGACCCTTGATCTTTATCAATTTCTTTGAAAGCTGCCTCCAATTCTTCAGTGAGCGAACAATGCGGGATACAATGGATAGTGCAGTCTTTAATTTTAAATTTTTCGTATTTGCTTTTATATGCAGCGTATGCATTGGGCTGAAGTTCAATGGATTCAAAAATTGACCCGGTTGATTTTATTTTTGGAGTCGAATGATTACCCGAAATGATGATGAATGGAATATCCGAATCACAAATTTTTTGGATCCCCTCAAGCGCCACAGCAATTGCCCGATTTGTCGGTCGCGTCGTGTGAAACAAATCACCGGCATGGACGACAAATTCCGGCTTTTCTTTAATAATCCGCTCAACAATATGAAACCAGGCATTATAAAAATCCTGTTCGCGCTGATTTATCCCGGATACAGGATCGATTCTATAGTAGTCAGAAAATCCCAAATGGGTATCAGAAAAATGGATGAATTTCATTAAACATACCCTCGATTTTTTTATTATTCACCTAACTTTACTAAAATAAATTATAACAGTGAAAACATAGATTTATTGCCCACGAAACACGCGAAATAGCGCTAAATTGAAAATCAAAAAATAATAGTTCGTGTATTTTTGTGTGTTTAGTGGGCTACGATGATTGGATAATAATTTTCCTTTTATAATCTTATATTTCACTTTTAGTTGAATTTACTGAAAAAAAATGACGGATTCAACAGAAAATTTAAAAAATTCTATCGAGCGAATTATTCCGTTTATTTCATTTTTGAAAAAGAAATGATATGATGCTAATATGTCAAATTTTCACTTGATTATTATATTTGAAAACAGTATATTAGCGAATTCAATTGAAACCATTGAACGGTTAGGCTATGCTCAATTATCAGACGATCTCAATAAAAAAAATTGTCTCAGATTTAATTAACAAAAAGACTACAGAAATTCATTTGTTCGACCGAGAAATCGGGCAAAAAATACGGGAACGAATTGAGCAACAAATCAGTGAATTTACTAAATCGACCGTGCATTTTTTAGATTTTGGAGCGATTTCCTCTATCGATTTTTCATGCGCTGATGAATTGGTTGGAAAGTTGATAAGTCGATTAATATCAGATGAGTATGGTAGCAATTTCCTCGTTTTAGAAAATTTGACAAAGAACCAGCAGGAAAACATCCAGGTTGTTTTAGATCGAAGAAAAGTTGCTTGTCTTGAAAAATCTTCGAAGGATCATTGGCAATATCACGGACATCGAAAAAATTCATTGTTGGAGACTTTAAATATAATCATGAAACATGGAGAGATGACTGCTCGAGAGCTGAGCAAACAGCTTAACCTTGAACTGACCAATAGCAGTACTCGTTTATCTCAACTTTATAAAGCACATCTGGTCAATAGAGTCCAGATTATTGTAGATGGCGGTGGGATGGAGTATCTTTACCAAAAATTATTTTAATATCGTTTTCGATAATTAATAAATAATTGTATAAAAAATTAGGAACAAAATTAACGGAGTATTTTTATGGCAAAGTACAAAATTGCATGGTTACCCGGTGACGGAGTCGGAAATGACGTGATGGATGCAGCAAAGATCGTCCTTGATGTGATTGAATTTGATGCTGAATATGTGCACGGCGATATTGGATGGGAGTTTTGGAAAGAAGAAGGCGATCCTTTACCCCAGCGAACGATTGATATGTTAAAAACCACCGATTGTGCACTGTTTGGAGCAATTACCTCAAAACCAAAGGAAGAGGCCGTCAAAGAGTTAAATCCCAAGTTGAAGGATAAGGGATATGTTTATTCCAGTCCCATCGTCAGACTCAGACAGGAATTCAATCTAAGAACCAACATGCGGCCTTGTAAGGCGTACGAAGGAAATCCTTTAAATTACCGCGACGGCATCGATATTACTGTATTTCGTGAGAACACAGAAGACCTGTACAGTGGTGTTGAATTTCATCCCATTCCTCAAGAAGTCATGGACGTCCTGAATAAAAATCATCCAAAAATGAAACGCTTTGCGGAATTACCATTGGATGATGTGGCGATCTCATTGCGTATCATTACCCGGCGAGCTGCTCAAAATATTATTCGAGATGCCTTCGAATATGCAAAAAAACACAACAAAAAAAGCGTGACCATCGTTGAGAAACCAAATGTGGTGCGTGAAACCAGCGGCTTGATGGTTCGAGAAGCCCGAAAAATTGCCAAAGAATATCCGAACATTGAACTTTGGGAAACCAACATCGACGCCCAATGTATGTGGCTGGTCAAAAATCCGGAAGACTACGAAGTGCTGGTCACTTCCAATATGTATGGTGATATTGTTTCTGATTTGAGCGCGCAATTAGTGGGCGGATTAGGCTTTGCATGCAGTGGCAATATTGGTGACAACTACGCAGTATTTGAACCGACTCA
>CAYYMH010000085.1:0-13363 GCA_964472785.1 uncultured Cytophagia bacterium
ATTTAATTCGTCAGAATTTTATACATCGAATTGATAAAATAGTTCGAGTGAGGTTAAAAAGGTGAAACTAAAAATATTATTCAATATTTCCACAGCAGTTGCACTACTGCTCAGCATAAATATCGGCATCGCCGACTCCGGCAAATCACCAATCACTGTGAAAGTCAAGCAATCGGACAAGCCTGTGATAAGTTGGTATTGGCAAAGCGCCGATCAGTCGATTTACCCTTTTCTTGAAATCCGTCAGGCTCAACTCATTTTTAGGGCTCATAACTCCGAAATCAGAGCCAAGTTCAATTATCTTTCCCATTCCAAAATCAAGCTTTCTCCCGACAAAAAATTCATCGGTTTTTTTACAAAAAAGCAAAATGAGGAAAATGATTCAACGGATGGGCGCATTAAAAAATTTGCTTTTACTGTTGCCTCTGAAACCGGAGAATTGGTTTATGAGATTCCGCTAAAATTAAATTACGATGAACCCCTTCCGGCAGGCTATGTAATTGATAATGGACAATCGATTTTAGCAGACGGATTCCGTGGCAAAATAGAAATTTTTAAAGCGAATGGTGAATTACAAAGAATAATTGATTTATTCGCTGGTGATGACCCGGCCTTGGAGCGCCCGCTATCCTGCGATGTCAGACAAAACGGTGATCGATTTGTTGTGGTCTCTCAAAAACAACCGATGACTTTTGATGAAAAAACGTCGAGATTTGTCAGCGGTGAGCCGTATGTATTCTGTTTTTCCGCGACCGGAGAATTAATTTGGAAAAACAAAATCCCATCAATACAAGTCTCTGAAGTAGCTATTTCCAAAACCGGGAGTTATGTAGCTGTCGGGCATTCCAATCCGTCACAAAAAGGTACACCGGAATTAATGACAACGATCTATAATCGGGATGGGCGCGAAATAATGGATGTACCGCTACTTTTCCGGTATACGCGTTTTTTTGAGTCACAATCCAAATTATATCTGGCGGATCGGGACGAACTCATTTCTGTTAATTTGAAAAACAAAACATACCGAACATTGTTCAAATTATCCGGTTCTGGCCAGCGAATGATCACCAAACTGACTATTGATGAAACGAGCTTAAATTCGATTATTCTCACTGCAAACTCTGTTTTTCAAAATGATCGCTTCGAATTTATTGGACCGGAACTGATTGAAATTGATACTGCGGGAAAGCGAATTTGGGAACTGGAATTTGAGAATGAACGTTTCATTGAACCATCTCTATTTTTGAACAACAACATAATCGGTGTCGGTTTTAATGACAACTATCAAATTTACAGGGAAAAACGTGAAGACTAAAAATTTTATCATTTTAATCATTATATGTTTAAGCATTTCTACTCAAATTTTCGCTCAATATCCATGGCCTGTCACACCTATGCACCAATCCCACGAACTGACCGGCACCTTTTGTGAATTTCGCGATACCGGTGACTCGGATCATTTTCATAATGGCGTGGATGTTCCAAAACCGGATGGCAGCCCGGTTTATGCCATTGCCAACGGAACCGTAACGCAAATTATCCGCGGTGGTTCAAACGCTTATGTGCGTGTCGGCCGGTACTGTTATCTGCATATTAATCCCTCTCCCTACTTGAATGTGGGCGATCAGGTTACAAAGGAACAAACTGTTTTGGGTACAATTTTGGCAGGTCAGGGACACATCCACTTTATTGACGGCTATTATAATTCAGAAATTAATGCAATTCGTGAAGGCGGAGGTTTAACGCCCTATGATGATCCATGGCCTCCGAAAATCACATCGGTTAATTTTTACCAAAATGGTACGGATAATATTTTCCCGGGCAACACAGTTTCCGGTGCGGTCGATATTGTTGTTAAGGTTGAGGAAAAAAACGCCCCACCGGGAAGCGCTTCCTCCCGGTTGAACAACGGCACCTATTTATTGGGATATCACATTTTATCGGCAAATGGCGATACGGTGAAATACAGACCTCCGAATAATGGTGTGCGCTTTAAATTTGACTTAAAACCAAACAACAGTTATGTACACAATGTGTTTTTCAAAAAATACTCTTCTACCTCGAGTCATGTTTACATTGTCACCAACAACATCGCCTTTGACAGTTATTGGGACTCCAGCCGGTTGATTCCGGGTACGTATCAGGTGATGGTTTTCACCGAGGACACACGCCAGAATACGGATACAGTTTTTGTCGAAGTTGAAGTTAAGGAAAAAGATATTGTGCCACCCAACACACCGGTTTTAAAATATGTCCGGCGAACGCCAAACGGATTTCAGGTTGCCTGGTATCCAAATACAGAGGACGACCTGTTAGGTTACCGGCTTTATTATTCCCGGGACAATACAAATTGGAACTTGCGACTGAATGAGCAACAGCTTCCTGCAGACAGCGTCACAGCATCCTTTAACACCTCGTTTTCCTCGGCGCTGTACTTTAAATTAACTGCCATCGACAATGCCGCCATACCCAATGAAAGTGATCCATCGGATGTCTACGGAATTAAAATGCAGGACTACCCGGCTATTGATAATCTGCTAATTGTGGACGGATTTGACAGGACAGTGAATACAGGGGGCGTCTGGCCCGATCCAAGCCATTCCTTTGGTTTTACTTACGGCAGTTCTGTCGCTGAATTCGGCTTCGCATTTGAAATTTGCAGCAATGATGCCGTGATTGACGGAGCAGTTGACTTAGCCGATTACTGGGCAATTATCTGGTTTGTGGGTGACGAGGCAGAAGCGAATGAGACGCTATCAGCTTTAGAGCAGGATTTGATTGATACGTATTTACAAAATGGCGGTCGTTTATTCATCAGTGGTTCGAATATCGCCTGGGACCTCGATCTGGACAGTGATTGTTACAGCACCACAGTTGAAGACGATGCATTTTTGCATAATGTTCTCAAAGCTGATTATCAGGGGAAAATTTCACCGGATCAGGAAATTCGTGGCAGTGACGCGCATTGGTTTACCGGATTAGCCTTTGATTTGAATCCCCAGATTTATAACATTGATTCATTGGATGTGATCGAACCGGAGCTATTGGCCAGAGCGTGTTTGCAATATGATTCAACCAGAATCGCCGGTGTAGCTATTGAAAACAATCACAGAGTTCTCTATTTTGCTTTTCCGTTTGAATTGATCGCATCGGTAGAAATGAGAAACAACCTCATGGACAGAATATTAACCTTCTTGTTCTTTATTAATTCGGTCGAGGATCAGAAAAATGATGAAATGGCAGTTCAGACGTTACCGACCAAGTTCCAACTGGAGCAAAATTATCCCAATCCATTTAGCGCACATACGTTAATTAAATATAAAGTTCCCAAACAAAATCACGTCAGTTTGCATATCTTCAATTTGCTCGGTCAACGTATTCGGACGATAAAAGAAAGTTCATTAGCAGCCGGAGTTTATCAAAATACATGGGACGGGAGAAATGATGAAGGGCATGAGGTTCCCAATGGTGTTTATTTTTATGTGTTGCAATCTGGAGATACAAAAATGAGCCGGAAGTTAATTTTGATGCGACAGTAAGTATGTCAAATTTCATGGTTTTTTGTGATGATTTAAATTTAATAATGGGTGAATGGAATTTAATCTGCAAATTTTAAAAAAGCATCAATCTGTTATTAAGCACACTTGTATTCTACAGCCTCACTGATTGTAATAGTTGCAAAGTGAATCGTTTCAAAATCTCTAATATTTTTTTGATTCAATTGAATCATTTTTATTGTATTTATCATGCACGAAATGTGAGAATTCAAACAATGTAAATGTTTATTGACTTTTTCATGTTTATTATTTATTTTAATTTGAAATTGTAACTCAACATTACAAGCTAACTACCACACTGTTAACCAATCCAAAGGAGAATAGCATGTCAGAGGGGCTTCTCGGAACAATATTATCTGCCGTTATTGCGGGCTTATTCGGCTTGATTTCCAAACGGATGGATTTGCGACGCGATCAGGAAAAAAACACCTCGGCAGGTGCAAAAACTACTGATATTACAGCCGCTATCGCTTCAATTAATTACGGCAATGTTTTGAAACACATCGGAATTTTGCAATTCATTGTTAACGTTGTTGGTTTTCTGGCGGGATTATTGCTTGGTGCAGCCGGCTCATCTACCGAAACGATCATTATCTCTTTACTTTTCATCGGGACAGTTGTTTTGAGCGCAGGATTTTTCTGGGCTGCGCTATCTGTCGAAAAAGTGATTCGGTGGAAACATCTGAGCATTGTTGCGGTTGGTGTCGCCATTACAACCGTGATTGTAAACTCAATTATCCTGCAAACGCCGCTCACGCTATTAAGTTTTGCTATTGCCTTTGCACAAAGCTTCATCAGCATGGGCATCGGTGGCGCTCTGGCAAACACAATCAAAGACAGAGGTTGATTGTAAGATTAAAGATGTCAGGATTTTTGTTTTTCGGGGATCAGCGAGAATTCTGCTTGATAAATATTGAGGCTTTGTCGCTTTATGGGCTGTATTTCATTGCCCTTTTTCTTCTGTTTGATTACAGTAAAGGAAAGGTGCCAAAAATTTTATGAGTCTAATTAGTCTGTCCGGAATTGTAACGCAAGCTTCCAGCTTGCGAAAAAATCTATGCTAAGTCTAATATTCAGATTACAAGCAAGATGCTTGTACTACAAATATCATTTTTTACGAACAGACATTAATTAGTATCGATGATGAATCTGCAAAATTCTTTGAACACAATCAAAAAATCCTGCTGCATCAGAATATGCAACAGGATTTTCAATTTAAATCATCGTTTTATTTATTTCTAATTCTGATTATCTTTTTTCTGCTTGTCACCGCTATCAAGTGTATGTTCACTTTTTTTATTCACTCCTGAGAACGTCAAGCTATTTCCTTTTTTCTTTACATGAATCGTGCTGCCATCAATAAAATTACCTTTCAGCATTTCTTCAGCGATCGGATCTTCGATATATTTCTGAATAGTGCGTTTCAACGGACGAGCGCCATAAGTCGGATCAAATCCTTTTTCAGCAATAAATTCTTTAGCGCCTTTTGTCAGATTGATCTCGATTTCACGATCTGCCACTTTCTCCAACATTTCTTCAATAACCAAATCTACAATTTTAACAACATCCGTGTTATTCAGATGACGAAAGACCACGATTTCATCGACACGATTGATAAACTCCGGATTAAATAACTTTTTCACTTCATCCATTATTCGACTTTTCATGGTGTCATAGTCGCTTTTTTCATCAACTTTGGAAAACCCAATATTACCACCAAACTGTATCTGACGCGCTCCCAGGTTTGATGTAATAATTAAAATCGTATTTTTAAAATCGACTTTTCTTCCCAAACCATCTGTAATTCGTCCTTCATCTAAAATTTGCAGCAAAATATTGAAAACATCCTGATGCGCTTTTTCTATTTCATCGAACAACACCACTGAGTAAGGATGTCGTCGAACTTTTTCGGTGAGCTGTCCCCCCTCTTCATAGCCAACATATCCGGGAGGCGCTCCAATCAAACGGGAGACTGCGAACTTTTCCATGTATTCTGACATATCAATCCGTATCAGCGCATTTTCATCTTCAAATAAATAAGTGGCTAATTCTTTTGCGAGCTGAGTTTTCCCAACGCCGCTGGGACCGAGAAAGATAAATGAACCGATGGGACGATTCGGATCTTTAAGCCCGGCACGAGTTCGTTGTATGGCTTTCGACAATGAGAGAATGACATTGTCCTGGCCGATGATGCGTTTTTTAAGCTGTTGATCCATTTTGAGTAATTTTTCGGATTCGGATTGAGCCACTTTATTTACCGGAATACCGGTCATCATGGAGACCACTTCAGCGATATCCTGTTCCTCAACCTGTGTGACGTTATCAGTTTCACTTTCCTGCCAGCGTTTTTTTGCCAAATCCAACTTGCGATGTATTTTTCGCTCTTTATCTCTGAAAATAGCTGCCTTTTCAAATTCCTGAGCTTTTATCACTGATTCTTTTTGATCCCTGATTTTCTTCAGATCAGCTTCGAGCTCAACAACTTCATCCGGAACAACAATGTTTGCCAGGTGAACCATCGCACCGGTTTCATCCAGTACGTCGATGGCTTTATCCGGCAGATATTTGTCAGTAATATAACGTTCTGAGAGTTTTACTGCTGCTTTGATTGCTTTATCATCATAAATCACCCGATGATGCGTTTCGTACCGATCCTTTAGACCGTACAAAATTTCCAGCGTCTCTTCCGCTGAAGGCGGATCAACCATAATTTTCTGAAATCGTCTTTCCAACGCTCCATCTTTTTCAATATATTGTCGGTATTCATCAAGTGTCGTAGCGCCGATACACTGAATTTCACCTCTTGATAACGCCGGTTTGAACATATTCGAGGCATCTAAAGAACCGGATGCACCACCAGCGCCCACGATCGTGTGTAATTCATCAATAAACAAAATCACATCTTTCACCCGCACCAATTCATTCATAATCGCTTTCATGCGTTCCTCAAACTGGCCACGGTATTTCGTTCCGGCTACAATAGCACCTAAATCTAACGTAATAAGTCTTTTATCATATAACACTTGCGGCACCTGCCTGGAACAAATTCGAATTGCTAATCCTTCGGCAATCGCGGTTTTGCCAACACCGGGTTCGCCTATGAGCACCGGATTATTCTTTTTCCGTCGACTCAAAATTTGGGCGACCCTTTTGATTTCATCTTCCCGTCCGATAATCGGATCCAATTGGTTTTTACGGGCTAATTCGGTCAGATCTCTTCCGAAATGATCCAGCGCTGGTGTTTTGGAGCGCTGTTGACCGCCTTCCCGAATTGTTGGTGTTCCTCGCAAAATATTCTCCAATTCTTCTCGTACTAATTCATAATTTATATCAAATGATAACAATATCTGCGCTGCAACACCTTCCTCTTCGCGGATTAATGCCAGCAGCAGATGCTCAGTACCAGTCACATCGGATTTAAATTTATCAGCTTCCATATATGCCATTTTCAAAATCTTTTCCGCGCGCTTGGTCAGTGGAATATCTCCCACGGTTAATGTGTCACCGGTTGTTTTCACCGCATCCTGGATCGCCTTTTTCAATTCCTCTAAATCACATCCAAGATTTGCTAAAATTTCTATTGCGATCCCTTCTCCTTCTCGAAGCAATCCTAACAATAAATGCTCTGTACCTATATAATCATGTCCCAGACGCAACGCCTCTTCTCTCGAATATTGAATTACAACTTGAACACGACTGGAAAAATTCTTCTTCATTAAATCAATCTCCTCTTAAAATCTATTTCTTAAAAATTGGTACGACCCAATTCAAGTTCGGTTCCCTTTAACTGTTTATAAGATAACAAAAAAATATGAAAAATTCAATGCTTTTCTTGGTTTATTTTCTTAAAATTTCAAGCAATGATTTATTTTACGGCGGGGTATTTATAAATTTCTATCTCCAAAATATGAGTATTTAGCGTGTGACGAAAATAGAAATTCAGTTTATTACCTACGATTGAGTTTATTTGATTTCACCTTCCCGTCAAACAACTCAACAATACGGTGTGCTTGTTCTGCGAGTTCCATATTATGGGTCACAATGACCAGCGTCTGACCGAATCTCTCATTCAAAGTCCAAAAAGACTCGTGAAGTGACCGAGCTGATTTTAAGTCTAAATTACCTGATGGTTCATCGGCTAAAATCAGTCGCGGTGAATTAATGAGCGCGCGAGCGACAGCGACCCGCTGCTGTTCTCCTCCGGATAATTCATTGGGACGATGATGGAGCCGATCTGCTAATCCGACATCGGTCAATAACCCAACGGCACGTTTTTCAATTTGTTGACGTTCGTCACTGCTAATCATTGCCGGCAGCATAACATTTTCCAAGGCGGTAAATTCGGCTAATAAATGATGAAACTGGAACACAAAACCAACAGATTTGTTTCGATAATGTGCCAGTTGGCGATCATCATAGGCAAAGATATCTTTTTGATCGATGTATAAATTTCCCATTGACGGTCGATCTAATACACCCATAATGTGAAGCAGCGTGCTTTTCCCAACACCGGACGGGCCTGTGATTGCCACGATCTCACCTTCATAAATTTCAAGATCGATACCCTTCAGCACCTGAATTTTGCTTTTTCCGAGAATGTAATGTTTAAAAATATTATCAGTTAATAAAACAGGATTTTTCTTGTTCATAATTTTACTCATATCTGATTGCTTGAACCGGATCTAATTTAGCCGCCTTCCAGGACGGATACAGCGTTGCGAAGAAACAAAGCAAAATTGCAGCAATGGCAATTAAAACGAAATCCAATATTTTCATTTCGACCGGTAGTGAACTAATAAAATACACATCTGCCGGTAACGAGAACCAGCCATAGTGAAGTTGTGACCAACACAGTAAGTAGCCAATCAAAAGTCCCGCCGCCGTACCTATGAAACCTGAAATTACCCCCTGAAAAATAAAAATTTTCATTATGGATTCGGAGGTAGCGCCAATCGATTTGAGGATACCGATCTCCTTTTTCTTTTCCATCACGACCATAATCATCATGCTGATTATATTAAATGCAGCAACCATAATGATTAAACTCAAAATAATAAAGGCTGCCCACTTTTCAATCTGCATCCACGAAAACAGATTTTTGTTTCGCTCAAACCAGGTTTCTGCCATAAACGGATAACCAAATGTATCTGTCATCTGCTCTGCGACTTGTGTAACCAGAGACAGTTCCATCTTATCGAGCATAATCTCCAAACCGGATACGCTCTTCCCCATTCTTAACAATTCCTGAGCGCAATCCAACGAAATGTATCCAAAATTACTATCGAATTCATAAAGTCCGGTTTCAAACAAGCCATTGACAATAAAAGCTTTCATCAATGGTTGCTCAGGCATGAAAAAATTTTGAGTATTGGCAAAACTCCCTAAAAATATTTTATCACCAAGCTGTACATCAAGCCGGATGGCCAAACTTTTACCCAGCACAATTCCTGGCAATGGTCGATCTCCTGCTACTTCGACGGTGTCGAAATCTAACTCTCCCCAGACAATATTATCTTCCAGATCGGTTACCTCGACAACTGTTTTCGGATCAACGCCTTTTATAATAAGCGCATCCCTGTAAGGACCATTAATGATCAGTCCTTTGCTGAAAATATAAGGTGAAATCGCCTTGACATGCTCGAACGTGTATAATTGATCGATTATTTTCTGATATTCTTCAACACCCTGATCATGATAACTTCGAAAACGAATATGGGAGTCGAATCCGATGATCCGGGATCTCACTTCGGTCTCAAATCCATTCATTACCGAGAGTACAATGATCAAAGCTCCAACCCCTATCATCACGCCAGCAATAGAGAAATAATTAATCAGTGAAATAAACGCTGTTTTTCGTTTTGAATGAAAATAGCGTTTCGCTACAAAAAATTCGAATGCCATTCCTTTGGTCTCTTTCGTCAATTTGTGATTTTGAAGCTTACAAAATCCACCATCTATTGCCTATTTTTTAGGCCGCATGTGTGGAAAAAAGATCACATCCCTGATAGAAGGCGCATCGGTTAAAATCATCACTAACCGGTCAATTCCGATTCCCAGCCCTGCAGTTGGCGGCATACCATATTCCAAAGCCCGGATGTAATCCTCGTCCATCACATGTGCCTCCTCATCACCGCGCCGCCCAAACTCCACCTGCTGTTCAAAACGTTCTTTTTGGTCGATGGGGTCGTTCAATTCGGAAAAAGCATTACAGATTTCCTTGCCTGCGATAAATCCTTCGAACCGCTCGACAAACCCCTCATCAGTGCGATGTTTTTTCGCTAACGGTGAAAGCTCAAGCGGATAGTCGAGAATGAAGGTCGGCTGGATCAGTTTGGGTTCGACGATTTCGCTAAAAATTTCATCGATAATTTTGCCGACATCCGAACCCGGTTCAATTTCCACATTAAGCTCTTTTGCTATCTGCATTAACTCATCCCGGTTTTTGCCAATGATCTCGCGACCAGTATGTTCTTTTAAAACATCTTTCATTTTTAATCGGGGCCATGGTGGTTTAAAATCAATATTTAGTCCCTGGTAATTGACTTTCAATGTACCATTACTTTTTTTGACGGCTTCCACGACCATCTTCTCGACCAAATCCATCATAAAATAATAATCTTCATAAGCGACATACAGCTCCATCATGGTAAATTCCGGATTGTGAAACCGATCAATACCTTCGTTTCGGAAATCTTTGCCAAACTCAAATACACCATCAAAACCACCAACAATAAGTCTTTTTAAATACAGTTCATCGGCGATTCTTAGGTATAAATCAATGTCCAACCTGTTGTGATGTGTTTTAAAGGGTTTTGCTGCAGCGCCACCGTACAGCGGTTGTAAAATCGGCGTCTCGACTTCCAGATAATTTTTCTCTTCTAAAAACTGTCTGATAGCCCGTATGATTTTGGTACGCTTAATAAACACTTCTTTGACATCAGGATTAACAATCAAGTCCACATAGCGTTGTCTGTAACGCATTTCTTTATCGGCAAATTCATCATAAAGCGTGCGTTCTCCCTCATCAATTTTTTCTTTCACAATCGGAAGCGATCTTAACGTTTTTGACAGAAGTTGGAACTCCTCGACCAAAACAGTAATTTCCTCAGTTCTTGTTTTGAAAACCTCGCCCTTCACGCCAATGATGTCACCGATATCTAACAATTTAAACAGCTCAATGCCCTCTTCACCAACCCGATCCTGGCGGACATATATTTGTATTTTTCCGCTGTTGTCTGAAATATGGCAGAAAGCTGCCTTACCGTGTTTTCGTACCGCCATGATACGACCGGCGATTTGTGCTATTTTTTTCTCATCCGGATCAAATTGTTCTATAAGATCGGCTGCAAAGTCCGTTCGATTAAACGAAAAAGGATAGGGATCAACGCCCATCTCTCTGATTTGCTGTAGCTTTTCTCGTCTTATTTTCTGAATATCAGTTAATTCTTCCACCTATGCTCTCCGTCATTTTTTAACATAATATCTCGGTACTCTTTTTGAAACCCAACACGTCACTTCGTAGGGTATTGTATTTAACAGTTGACAAATTTCCTCAACAGTAAAAGCGTTATCCGAATTTTTTCCAAATAAAACCACCTCATCATTCACCTGCACCGCATGCTCTTCTCCCAGATCGACCAAAATCAAATCCATGCAAACCCGGCCGACAACCGGAAATTGTTTTCCACGAATCGTTACCATTCCCTTATTTGTCAACAGCCGATTATATCCGTCGGCGTAACCGACCGGAATAGTGGCAATCCGGGTTGTTTTTTTTGTCGTGTACTGAAGCCCGTAACTCACACTTGTGTTCGCCGGCACCTGCTTGATGTATATGACGACTGATTTAAATGTCATCGCCGGTTTGATGGGCACACTTTCTGTTGTTTCTTTCGACGGGTAATAACCATACATCATAACGCCGGGTCTGACCATATCAAGATACGTTTCCGGCATGTCTAATATGGCGCCGCTATTGGCAGTGTGTTTTATATCAATGGAAATATTTTTTTGTTCCAACTTTTTCAACACTGATTGAAATTTCTGAAATTGCAATCTGGCGTAACTTTTATCTTGCTCATCCGAATTGGCAAAATGCGTGAAGATGCCTTTTAAATAAATACTATTTTTTTGAGCTATGGATTCAATAAACGGTAAAGCTCGTTCAGCGAGCACCCCGACTCTGCCCATGCCGGTATCTATTTTCACATGTACATTTACTTTTTTGTTCGCTTTTTGGGCTAATTTATTCAACTGCTCAACAATTTCTTCTGTATAAACCGTTACGTCCAAATCATATTCGATAAACTGCTGTGACTGTTCAGAAATTGCGCCACCAAAAACAAGAATCGGGCAATCAAATCCGTGTTCTCTTAACTCAATGCCTTCTTCAACCAGCGCTACGCCAAGGTATTCAGCACCACATTCCAATGCAATTTTAGCAACCGGAATCACTCCATGACCGTAAGCGTCAGCTTTGACAACGGCCATGATCTCTGCCGGAGATACCTGTTTCCGAATTCCTTTTAAATTATAAGCAATTGCATTTAAATCAATTTCTGCACATGTAGGTCGCAAAACCAATTCCTCTTCAACCTCTGCAACATTCTCACTACTGATCACTTTTTTTACCACAGATTAACGAGTATTTTCACAGATATTTTCTATGTTTTGAAGAATATTTTATAATGGATTCTTTAAAATCCGTGTTCATCTGTGCATATTAACGGCAATAAATCTATTCTTTAAAAAGTGTCTGATAGCAAAATTCTCATTCAAAGTAATCCTTTAAAACAATAAAATTTACACTTCGATTTCGCTTTAAGCATTCATATTTTCCATTAAGTATGGCTGAATAAATTGATCCAAATCACCATCCATCACGTTTTGAACATTGCTGGTTTCAACCTTGGTTCGGTGATCCTTTACCATATTATACGGATGGAAAACATAAGAACGAATCTGACTGCCCCAGGCGATGTCTTTCTTGCTATCTTCCAACTCCTGCATTTTCTTCTGTTCTTCTTCTTTCTTTTTTTGATAAAGCCGCGACATGAGAATTTTCATCGCGTTCTCACGGTTCATGTGCTGCGATCTTTCACTTTGGCATTGTACAACAATATTTGTTGGAATGTGCGTAATTCTCACCGCTGAACTGGTTTTATTCACATGCTGACCACCGGCGCCACTTGCCCGATATGTATCAACGCGAAGATCGTTGGGATTAATAGTAATTTCAATATTGTTGTCAACTTCAGGATAGACAAAAACCGATGCAAAGGAAGTATGCCTTCGACTATTAGCATCGAAGGGTGAAATCCGTACCAGGCGGTGCACTCCCGCTTCAGCTTTCAGATAGCCATAGGCATAGCGCCCGGTCACTTCTATCGAGACACTCTTAATCCCGGCTTCTTCTCCGGACTGAAAATCGAGCGTCTGATATTTAAATCCTTTACGCTCAATCCAGCGAATGTACATCCGCATCAGCATTTGCGCCCAGTCCTGACTTTCGGTTCCACCTGCGCCCGGGTGAATTGTTAAAATTGCATTCAAATGATCATCCGGCTCGCTGAGCATACTCTCAAATTCCAATGTTTTCAAATTATTTTTCAGCGCGTTAAGCTCGGATTGCAATTCCTTGAGGAACTGGTCGTCATCCTCCTCTTCAGTTAACGTCAATATTTCTTCAATGTAAAGTGCTTTTTTATCCAGGGTTTGCCATTTTTCCACACTGCTTTTTCGGTAATCGATTTCCTGCATAATCTCCTGAGCTTTTTCTCGATTGTCCCAAAAGTCAGGTTTCAATG
>CAYYMH010000086.1:0-12336 GCA_964472785.1 uncultured Cytophagia bacterium
CAAGGAAACAACGGGAGAAAATCATTAAAGCAGCCGGCTACAACCTGTTTATGATTAATGCTGATGATATTATTATTGATCTGCTTACGGATAGCGGTACCGCAGCAATGAGCGATTTACAATGGTCCGGCATTATGCACGGTGATGAATCCTATGCTGGCTCGCGAAGCTTTCATCGCTTTTATGATAAGGTGTCCGAAATAACCAAGTTTAAGCACATTATTCCAACTCATCAGGGTCGGGCTGCGGAACGCATTCTGTTTGGAATTTTAGCGAAACCCGGAAAATATATCCCCTCCAATACCCATTTTGACACGACTCGCGCGAATATCGAATACCAGGGTGCTGAGGCGGTTGACCTGGTAATCGACGAAGCCAAAGACCCTGAGTCGCTTCATCCGTTCAAGGGGAATATCGATGTGAAAAAATTGAAAAATTTTATTCAAGAAAAAGGAAGCGAAAACATTCCGGTCTGTATGTTAACTATTACGAATAACTCAGGCGGGGGGCAGCCAGTTTCGCTTGACAATATTAAAAAGACGAAAAAGCTGTTGGCAAAATATCACATTCCACTCTTTTTGGATGCGTGCCGGTTTGCTGAAAACGCCTATTTTATTAAAATACGGGAAAAAGGTTTTGAAAATAAGTCATGCAAGCAGATCGCTCAGCTGGTTTTTTCTTATGCTGATGGTTGTACAATGAGCGCCAAAAAAGACGCAATTGTCAATATCGGCGGATTTTTGGCAATGAACGATGATGAGCTTGCCGTGCAAGCCAGAAATGTCCTCATTGTTACTGAAGGCTTTCCGACCTACGGCGGTCTGGCGGGACGGGATTTGGAAGCCATTGCCCAGGGACTTGACGAAGTGTTGGATGAAGACTATTTACATTACCGCGTTCGAACTGTCGAATATATGGGCGAAAAACTTGATGACATGGGGGTGCCCTATATTAAACCGACCGGTGGTCATGCCATCTATTTGGATGCGAAAGCTTTTGCACCGAATATCCCGGTCGATCAATTCCCGGGGCAGGCAATCGCTGTTGAACTTTATCGTATTGGTGGTATTCGTTCTTGCGAAATTGGTGGCATCATGTTCGGAAAAAACGATTCTGAAACAGGTCAATATATTCCTCCGGATTTGGAATTAGTGCGTCTGGCATTCCCGCGTCGTGTTTATACGCAAAGTCACTTTGATTATGTGTTGGAAGTTATTAAAGATGTTTATGAAAACCGGGATTCATTGCAGGGATTTCGGTTTACCTATCAGGCATCTCTTTTACGCCATTTCACGGCTCAATTTGAATTGATAGATTAAAAATCATTAATTCCTTTTTTGGGTAAAAATAAAAACCGGATGATGATTTGAACTTCACCATCCGGTTTTCATTTAACTTAAATATAAATTAAGCGGGTTCCGTGCCTAATTGTCTTTGTTTTTTGGCTTCCAATTTCGCGGCTCTTCTTTCCCGGTATTTCATGGACTTAAGTTCAACAATTGAATAAATTGAGGGGACCACAAATAATGTCAGAAATGTTGCCACGAGAAGCCCACCGATTACGGATCGAGCTAACGGTGCCCAGTTTTCTCCGCCTTCACCAAGCCCCAAAGCGAGAGGCACCATTGCCAAAATGGTAGTCATCGCTGTCATCAGCACCGGTCTTAATCGTGTTTCCCCGCCTTCCTGAACTGATTCCACCAAAGACTTTCCAGATTCCTGCAATTGGTTCATATAATCCACTAATACGATTCCATTGTTGACCACAATTCCCACTAACATAATAATACCGATCAGCGCCATCACGGTTAAGTCAGTTCCAGTGACAAAAAGAAACAACGCAACCCCGATAATGGATAAAGGAATTGTAAAAATGATCACAAAAGGATCCAAAAGAGATTCAAACTGTGAAGCCATGACCATGTAGGACAGCAATATCGCGACCAACATGGCGATTCCTAAATACATAAATGATTCTGCCTGTTCCTCGGCCACACCACTGACTTCCAAACGGTAATCTCTCGGTAAAACCACATTGTTCATTTCTTTTCGAATGTCATTAGTGACGCTGCGCAAGTCTCTTCCGGAAACCATCATCGACACTTTTACGACGCGTTCCTGATCTTCTCTGGTGACTTCTGTTGGCGCTTTACTCGTCACCACATTGGCAATCGAACGAAGCAGTACATTGGCTCCGGTTGGCGTCATCACTAAAATATTCTCCAGATCCTTTTTACTCTGGCGATATTTTTCTTCGAGCTGAACCCGAATATCATATTCATCGCCTCCTTCGCGATACTGTGATGCCACTGAGCCTAATACATTTGAGCTCACAGTTTGCGAAACCATCGCTGCAGAAAGTCCCAGGTCGGATAGCCGATCTCTGTCAAGTTTGATTTTAAGCTCGGGCATTGCGTCTTCGATGCTAACTTCAACCTGTGATGTACCTTCAACATTTTCAGCTATTGCTTTGATGTTTTCAGCGATTTGTTTTGATTTATCCAGATCGTGTCCGAAGACTTCAACAACGATGTCTCCCTCGCCGAACATCGCGCTCATGCCCTGCTGTTGCAACTTAATATTAACACCGGGTATATTTTTGAACTTTTCTTTCAACGCTTCATCGATTTCCGGTTCTCTTCGATCTCGCTCACTTAATCTCACCAACTTAGCACCAACTTCACCTTTATGAGAAGCACCTCCGCCAAAAAGTGCGCTGACGCCTTCACCTTGCCCAAATTCCAGTCGGATGTTCTCAGCTTCAGGAACTTCTTCTCTGATCACCTGGGCAATCTCTTCCATCCTGTTCTGCATTTCGTCAAGGCTTGTTCCCGGTGTTGCTTCAACCGTATATACGATGTATCCCTGATCTGAGTGTGGGAAAAAGTTCTGTCCTCGTGTTGCTAAAATAGCGACAGACAGTGCAAACAAAACAAAGGTCACAGTTAAAAGCACTTTTTTGTGATTTAAAGACCACTCAAGAGAAATGCTATAGTGATCGCGTAAATTGATTAGAAAGCGGTCAATTCCATTTTTGAGTTTGGCAATAAATTTCGACAGAAAATCTTTTCGATTCTCGACGCCGCTCTCGATGACTAAAAATCGAGAAGCTAAAAGCGGGACCAGAGTAAGCGCAACAATAAGCGACGCAACTAATGAAAAACAAATTGTCAACACCATGTCGTTAAACAATTCTCCCGCAATTCCGGGAACAAACAACACCGGTACGAACACAGCCAGGGTAGTTAATGTCGATGCTGTGATCGCCATCGAAACTTCAGAACCGCCTTTTTCAGCCGCGTTTTTAATCGAATCCCCCATCTCCCGATGCCGAAAGATATTCTCCAAAACAACAATGGAGTTATCCACCAACATTCCGATTGCTAATGCGAGACCAGCCATCGATATCATGTTCAACGTTAAACCTGCCTGATCCATCACAGAAAATGTCACCAGCATGGAAATGGGTATGGAGACCGCAACGATAAGCGAGCTTCTGAAATTTAACAAAAAGAAAAGCAGTACCAAAAATGCTAAACCGATTGCCTGCCGCGCAGTTTTACCCAAGTTCGACATCGCCCTGTTGATATAAGTTGCCTGATCCCAAAATGTAGTGATTTCAACTCCTTTTGGAATTTCCACCCGGATGGTCTCTAACCGCTCCCTTATTTTTTCCACAACTTGAACTGTATTAGCGTCAGATTGTTTGCTCACCATAAGCAACACACTCGGATTTCCATCAATAAATTCCCGCTGACGCTGGTCTTTAAAACCATCAGCGACTTTTGCCACATCCTGAATACGGACTGTGGTGCCCTGAATATTTGCAATCGCTGTTTTTTTGATCTCTTCGACATTTCTATATTCACCGACCGTTTGTACAGTGAACTCGCGCAATTTATCATCCACATACCCGCTTGGAATTTGCAGGTTATTCATTCTCAATGCGTTAACAATCATATCTACAGAAAAATTATGCGCTTTCATCCGGTTGGGATCGACCAGTACTTTTATTTCTCTTGAAAGTCCTCCGGTCGTAAAAGCATTGGCAACTCCGGGAACTCGTTCAATTCGCGGTTCGATATCGTTCTCAGAGACTCGCCTTAATTCTGCCATCCCGTATTGATCCGATTGCACCGCCATAAACATAATTGGCTGCATCGACGGATCAAACGCGAAAACAATGGGTTGACTGGCATCGTCCGGGAGGAAATCCCGGATCAGGTCAATGTTCTTTCTGGTGTCAATTTCCGCCTGGTCCATGTCCGTGCCCCAGTCAAACTCGAGAATCACCAGCGATAATCCCTGCTGCGATGTCGAGCTGACTTTTTTAACATTTTCTACAGAAGAGACCGTCTCTTCGAGCGGGCGTGTTACTGTATTTTCAATATCATAAGGATTCACTCCAGTGTATTGCGTAATAATGGCAATGACCGGGAACGTTAAATCTGGGAACAGGTCAATTTTCAATCGCGCTAATGAAAACAGACCGAATCCCACTACAATCAAATATATCATAAAAAACGTGACACCACGTTTTATTGATAGCGTCGTAATCTTCATCTCACTACTCTCCTTGGTTCGTTACATTCACTTTTACACTATCCTTCAAACTTTGCTGTCCCACAATGACGATATTCTCTCCTTCATTCAATCCGGACGAGACGACTGAAATGGTTCCGTTGGTATAGCTCACCTCAATTTCTCTTAATAATGCGATACCATTTTCTTCGACAAAAATTTCCGAGTTTACGACAGCAACATCTTGTCCGTTCACGCGTTTTAATTCAGTATTTTCCAACACCGCGTGTTTCGGAACAGCGATAACATCTTCCAATGTTTTTATACAAATACCCACTTCAGCAAACATACCGGGCTTAAGTCTCTTGTCCGCATTATCGACCATAATTTCAATTTTACCCATTCGAGTAATCGGATCGAGCACCGGACTAATTTTGGTAATTTGACCGGTAAATGTTTCATCCGGATAGCTCATTACGGCAATAGTCGCGCACTGGCCTAATTTAAGCTGGCCAAAATCCTGCTCCGGCGCGTTGACGATCACTTTTACCCGATTCATTTGAACCACTGTAACTAAGGGTAAGGGACCGGATGCCAAATCACCCTGTTCGTAATACCGTGTTCCAACAATTCCTGATATCGGTGCGGTCACGTTCGCGTCTGCCAATTGGCTATTCGTTTGAGCCAGCGCTGCCTCAGCCTGGTCAACGCCGGCTTGTGCAGCTTCAAACTGTGTTTTAATCGCATCAAATTGCTGCTGACTCATCGCGTCCTCTTTGATGAGCCGCTGCGCTCGTTGGTATTCCATCTGAAAATTTGCAAATTGAGCTTTGGCACTCACCAGTCCGGCTTTTGCCTGATTAACAGCTTCTTTTATTTTTGTTGCTTCAATGCGTGCAATCAAATCACCCACGTTCACATAATCACCTTCATCGACTTCAAAACTCAAAATCCGATCCGGTACTTTTGAAAACACTTTCACTTCTTGTTCAGCTCTGATGTCACCGGTGTAACTTACTTCCTTTTCGACCGTTTTTCGCTGAACTTTCATCGTTTCCACTGGTATCCGGACGTCGTTTTCGGTCTCATCTGTTGAACCCTGCTGTCCACATCCAATGAATAGTAACAACCCTGAAACTATTGTTATTAAATAAATAATCAAATTCCTTTTCATGATTTAGCTCCTTTAATTATTTGTCCAAAACTCCTTTGAGAATTCCAATCACTTTCCTTAACTGATATCTTGCCATTTGATATTCATAAATTGAATTTGCATAATTGAGCCTTGCTTGAGTCAAAGCCAATTGAGAATTCAAGACATCCAATTGTGTATTGACTCCCTCGTCGTACATCATATTTGCCAATCGCAACGCCTCTTCAGCAAGGTCCACTGTTTGGACTGCCGATAAATATTTCTGCTTTGCTTCCTGAAATTTATTATAAGCCACCTCGGTCTCCGCAGCGATTCCATCGTAGGCTTGCTTTTCCGTATCCAACATGATTTTATAATCCAATTTGGATTGCTGATACTGTGCCGTTGATTTAAAACCCTGAAACAATGGTATCTGCAAACTGATCGATGATGTAAATCCCTTGCTGGCGTCAGCATGTCTGAATTTATAATCATTTCGCATCAGCATGTATGAGTAGTCCGTTTGAAAAAAGACTTTGGGTAAAAAATTGGAACGGGCGATAGCTACCCCTTTTTTTGCTATCCGTTTTTGATCTTCCAACGCATTGATCATGGGACGTTTTTCAAAAGCCAATTTCTGTAATTCATGCAATTCCATATTCCCCAAATCATCTTCATTATAATAAAACTCGCCTTGAATTTCGACATCAGTATCCCGCGGTAATCCCAGTACATTTTTGAACATGGTGATTGCAGACTGATAATTATTTCGGGCGCTGATCAACTCCGGTTTCAAGTTTGCCACTTCAACTTCAGCCCGCATTTTATCAAAACCGGATGCAGAGCCGACGTTGTATTTTTTCACCACATTATCCAGATTGGCGTTAGCTTGTTCCATCGCTTCTTCCTGAACTGTTCCCAGTTCTTTTGCCAGTAAACAGGAATAAAACGAATTCGTGGTTTGATAAATCAAATTCTGCCGGGTCTGCTCCAAATTTTCTTCAGCAGCGTTTTTCGCTGATTTGGCGATTTGGATTCCCGAAATCCCGGCTCCGCCTAAAAATAAAGGCTGTGAGACCATGGCACCATATCGAAGTGTGTTTTCCAGACCAAATGAGAGCTCGACATAGTCTGGCATATCTGCGAATTCCGGAATGATCGGCGCCAGTGGGCTCAACATCGGTTTGAGAAAATTGGGTACCGTTGACGTCTGAATATCCCATGCATGCTGCAAGCTGACTGATCCATCAAGCTTGGGTAATATATTCGACCATGCGTCAAGTACTCCTGCGTTGGCTTTTTTTAAATTCTTTTCAGCCATTTTTATTTCAGGATTTTTTTCCAAAGCGTATTCGACACTGCGTTCGAGTGTGAAAACTTGGTTTTCCTGAGCAAAAATGAGCGCGGGAATAATGAATAAAATACCCGCGATAATTAATAAACTTCTTTTCATTCGCATCCTTACCTCCATCATCTCATAAGTTAAAAACCGATCAAAATACAGTTTCAATATGAAATCTAAGTTACAATCTAAATTCTCACCATTATTCGTTCAAACCTTTGAAAAGTAATTCGACTATTTCCTCGGCTAATTCATCCGTTAATATTTTTTTCTTTGTCTTCAGTTGTTCTCTGACAAAATAGCCCACAACAGCGCCAACAATATGCACAGCCATCTGCGGGTTGGCGCCAGCCCCGAATTCTCCGGAGTTTACGCCTTCTTCAATTAACTTTATCAACATGTTGCGGTGTTCATCCGCGAGTTTTTCAAATTCGTCTAAAAAGGGTAAACGCTCCAACGTATCAAAAACAATCATAAAAAATTTTGAAAATTCAGGGTGTTGATAGCTGATACGAAATCGGTTTTGAATGAGTTTTATTAGCTTGTCCTTTGCCGGAATATCAAGCTCAATAATCTCTTTTGAACGATCCAATCCGTATCTTAATCCAAAACGAATCAGTGTTTTGTAAATTTCCTCTTTGCTTTCAAAATAATAATAAATCGTCGGTTTCGAAACACCTGATTTGGCAGATATTTCTCGCATCGAAACACCATTATAGCCCTTTTCGGCGAATAATTTTGCAGCGCTTTCAAATATCTTTATTTTTGTTTCGCTGTCATCAACAAGCAATGTCTTAAGATCCTGCATTTAAAAACACCTGTTCCTATTCTATTAAAATTATCCAAATTATTATCTACCGAACGGTAGGTATATTTACCAGTAAAAAAAATTTCGTATTCTTACGCACGAAATTTTAAAAAGTTTCTAAAAATATTTTAAATTTGATAGAATTTATATTACCAGCGGTTGTAATGGATCTTTTTCCTGTCAAACCGTTCGGAAGGAGCTTTGCTCTCAGCCGGAAAACCGACGGAAATGACTGAAAGGGGCAAAATATGGTCAGGAATGTTCAATAAACGTCTTAAGCCATCCACTCGTTGTTCCCGGGGATAAATGCCCAACCAAACAGCACCCAATCCCTTTGCATGAGCTGCCAATAAAATGTTTTCGATAGCAGCGGAACAGTCCTGAATACCGTAGCCGGGGGCATGTTCCTTTGTTTGGTCAATACAAACCGCAATGCCAACGGCTGCAGTTTTCAGCATGGTTGAATGGGGATGAAAATCTGGAATCTGATCCATGATTTCGTGATCGTCCAGAATGATAAAATGCCAGGGTTGAGTATTAACTGCTGACGGGGCCGCCATAGCAGCTTTCAGTAAATCATCGATATCGTCTTTTGACACTGGCTTATCCGTATATTTTCGAATACTGCGCCGAGTCATAATTGCTTCAAATGCATCCATGTTTGCTCCCTTCAATTTTATCTATTCTTATTTTTGAAATTTTATGAGAGTAACCGCTTCATAATAAAGTTCAATAATCGCACCATTTATGATACTCATCCAACATCGCCATGTAATTGTCGTATTTACTACCAACTGCGACGGAATGGCTGGTCCCCAAAATAAATTTGGCGCCGGATTTCGCACATTCCATGGAGCGCCGGACATCATTACGTATCTGTTCCACGGTTCCGCTAATTAAATGTTCCAATGCCACGCCTCCCCATAATGTGATTTTATCCCCATAACTTTTTTTTAATTTGCAAATATCCATACCCGCTGTTGCCTGAATCGATTGATAAGCATCATAACCGATGTCGATAAAATCATCCATTAAATCCCACACATTGCCGCAACAATGTTTAAGCACTTTTACGTTGAAATTCTCCCGAACATGCTTTACCCTGATTTTATTTGGGTTGACAAAAATTTCCCGGAACATTTGGGGGTGGATGAGAGAACCGGATTTATAACAAAAATCCTGACCCCATAAAACTCCGTCCGCTTTTTCATGAACGAATTTTTCATCGGCTGAATTTTGTTGAGCTAAAAAATATTGAATTGCAGCTTGAACAACCTCCGGTTGCTCAACAAGCATCATCAGTCCACGTTCCATTCCTCCCAGCAGTACGATCCCGAGCTCACCGCCTGATGGACTGCAAATAAACTTTTCTTCAGCGAATTGTGTGATGACTTTATCTAAAATATGCTCGGAACGGGCATTCAACTGCAGCGGTTCCGCTTCTCGCTGAAATTCTGCTACGGTATAAACTTTTTTTTCCTGCACCGGATCTTTGACACAGGTGATATCTTCAGTAATTGGAGAATACTTATAGATTCTTCCAAATTTATCTTCCCAGGTGCCTTCGCTAATTTTACGAGGCGGCGGATCATTAGTTTTCTCCGGAATGTACCATGTCGCCATGGGAAAAGTCACGATGTCCAGTTCGAGTTTTTCGTGCAATTCAATATGGTCGTTGAGATAACTATCGGCGACTTCATCATGTCTGCCTTCCCAGAAAGCGATTTGGGATTTGGCTTTGGCACGGAGATAGGTTTCGTGCCCGATGATTTTTTCAACCGTGTCAAAGTCAACTGCAAATTCTCCGATGGGTACTCGATCCGGAACCTCTCCGTTCAGTGTCGCTAAAACACGTTTTTTGGGTTTCATAACTATACGACTCATTTTTTATCAATAATTGAAATAGTAAGTGTATAATATAATCAAATAGGCGTTACATTTCAATTATTTTTCTGGCTTTTTTGATTATGAGATGATTTTGTAACCGAAATTTTCGAAACGAATATAATTTAGTAAAAATAGCAAATAATGATGAATGATGCCAATTTGTTATGCTAAAACGTGTGTTAAAATGTCGGATTACGTCCAAATTAATTAATTTTTTTTGAAAAATTCATAAAATGATTGACATTATCAAAAGTTCATGTTATATTGTTTAATAGTGGTAAAATTTAACGACCAAATATCTTCGCTCGATTTATGACTAATAAATTGTTGATGTAAAGAGCGAGTTTCATAAGAAATTGTTTCCAATGTGGTGAGATCAGAAAAAATTGTTCATAAATGAAATTGGACAGTCAGAAATATTATTTGTATATTCTTCAATGTGATAATTCTCAATATTATACGGGAGTCACAACACATACACAAAGAAGATACCGAGAACATGTTTCAGGAAAATCGAAAGCAGCGAAATACACCAGAGGAAAAAAACTGCTAACTCTTGTTTATTCCGTGAAACTCGGTTCGAAATCAGATGCACACAGAATAGAATATTACGTGAAAAAATTACCCCGACATAGGAAACAAAAGATAGTTAACGAACAGATGAAGAAAGAAGCTCTGGTCGAATATTTGAAAACTCATTTTCAAAATTCAATAAATCAGATTGGATTAATTAACGACGCCAGAAGAATACCAATAGCTAAGGAGGATAGGAGATGAAGGGATTTATTGAATACCTCGTTAAACAATTGGTTGACAAACCGGATGAAGTAAAAGTGACTGAGGTCGTCGGTGAACGAACTATTGTTTATGAATTGAGAGTTGCAGATGGAGAACTGGGGAAAGTCATCGGTAAGCACGGTCGGACCGCACAATCGATTCGAACAATTGTAAATGCATCGTCCGCAAAACAGAAAAAACGGGTAATTTTGGAAATTTTAGAATCATAAAATTTGCTCGCCAAAATTTTAGCAATGGTTTTTCAGTATAATTTCCAAATTGATCCGAAGTATTTTATTAAGGCTTGATCATCCGTTTTTTAACCTCGCATAAGAAAACACGCATAAAAGGATCAATGCCTGTGCGATGAACGAATAATGGACAGCCAATCGTTTCGCGATGTCGTATCTTATTGGGCAGGATGCTTCAAACAATGATATGCTAGTCGCAGTTCATGATGAGCCTGTCAGCGAAAAATATTTTCAAGCGCTAATTTTAATTCCGTGTATTTGAACCGGAAACCATTTTTTAATAATCTGTCAGGCACTGCCCGTTGACTAACAAAAACCAACTCTTGTGCTACTTCACCCAACGCAAATTTTAAGATAAACTCAGGGACAGGCAACCAGGATGGTCGCTTGATCACTTTGCCTAAAATTTTGAAAAATTCCTTACTCACAACCAGATTGGGAGCGCACAAATTGAAACTGCCGGAAAGCGAACTATGTTCTATCAAAAATTGGATTGCCCGAATTTCATCTTCAATGTGAATCCAGGAAAGCCAGTTATCTCCTTTTCCAAAATGTCCACCAACCCAAAATCGAAATGGAAGCAGTACGCGTTTTAAAAATCCACCATCGCGAGCTAATACAACACCTGTCCGAATGTAAACTAACCGTGTTCCAAGGGAGCTTGCCTCACTTACTGCTGACTCCCACTGCCTCGCAATTCCCGGAAGGAATCCCTCTCCGATCGTACTGGATTCATTTAAGATTTCGTCATTTCTGTCCCCGTAATAGCCAATTCCGGAGGCTTGAATCAATACGCTCGGTTTTTGATCCACAGCCCTAATCGCTTCACAAATCGCCTGTCCCACATCGAGACGACTTTGTAATATCCTCTGCTTCTTTTTTTTCGTCCATCTCAGCGCGTCAAGGCTCTCTCCGGCTAAGTTGACGATGGCATGAGCTCCGTTCACATATTCTTTCCAAATATCAATATTTTCAGGATCCCACTGAACGAAGTGAATTTCGCTGTCGACTGAACTTACTTTTTGTCTATTCCGAGTTAAGACAATCACATCATAATCAGATTCAATGAGTCGCTGACTGATATTTGATCCAATCAAGCCCGTCCCGCCAGTAATCAGAATTCGTTTTTTCATAGATTTACCTTTATTGTTAATATTTGAACTTTTTATTCATTTACTACTATTCAGCCACCAAGTCTCAAAGACACCAAGAAAAGCAATAATAAATTTTATCATATTTTGCGATCTCATTAAAATGAATGTTACTGCTCGTTTTAAAAATATATTCAGAAACCGATATTTTTATGACGTGGTGGTTGACTGAAAACTGCATTAAATTTTATCGTAATGAATTTATTTTTAATTTATTCGATTAAACCCCATCCCTGTACGGGGTGAGGTTTATTATTGTTGTTTTCGATTGGACACCACTTAAGAGAACTAACGAGTCATTCATGTTAAAAAAAAACGCTAACTAAATAGAAAAAACAATAAAGATTTATTTGTTTGTGTAACTTCGAGTCTTGGTGCCTTGGTGGCAAAGAAAACACGCTGAATAATTACCATCTAACCCAACTTCGACACTTGTGTTAGTTAAGTTTAATATTTTCAATAAAACT
>CAYYMH010000087.1:0-11830 GCA_964472785.1 uncultured Cytophagia bacterium
TAATCAAGTTAACATTATTGTGGAGTTCGGCAACCGTTTTTTATCATAACGTCTCTTTAGTTAAAGTGCGCTGGCTAATTTTCATGAAATAATATAGAAAAAAGAAATCAAAGAGTCAAACAATTTTTCGGTTGTTGACTTTGAATCCGTTATTTTAGGGTGCCAATTATAATGACATTGTGGAACCGGCAAAGAGTACGGTAAAAAATTTTACAAACGGATTGATGATTGACCACAGGATCGAAAAATTGGATGTATAGCCGATAACAATGAGCAAAATCAAAAGCGGAGTCCCAAATTTAAACAAGGGTTCGATTTGGTTTTCTAATTTTTGCGGCAGAATACCTAATAGAATTTTTGAGCCATCAAGCGGTGGAATTGGTAACAGATTGAAAATTGCCAGTACGATATTGATTATCAGACCGAAGGCGATTATGAATTGAATAAAACCCATTATTCCAGGCTCTTGAATTTGTAAACTCTGAATTCCTAATATTCTGCACAAAATCCCAAAGAATAAAGCGAGCAACAAGTTTGACACCGGACCGGCAAGCGACACCCAAAGCATGTCGCGTTTCGGATCCCGGAAATAGTTCGGATTTACAGGTACTGGTTTTGCCCATCCAATATGGACGATGAAAAGCATTGCGGTTCCGAGTAAGTCTAAATGGACAAAAGGATTGAGGGTCAATCGTCCCATTTCTTTCGCGGTTGGATCCCCTTTCAGATTGGCCACGAAAGCATGGGCATATTCGTGAAACGTGAGCGCGATTAAAATGGGCGGTGCAATTAATAAAAATTCGATTAATAGATTCATAATAAAATTCCTAATTTCTCACTAAAGCCAGTTTTTTCAGATCAATCTGTTTGCCGACCTGTAATGCGACCAAATAAATTCCGCTGCCAACCAGGTTACCATTCTGATCCTTGCCATTCCATTCAAAGAAATCAAAAAATTTATTTGTGGCGTTAAAGCGGTGTTTTATGATTAAGCGACCGTCCTGTGATAATATAGTTAAATTTCCCCACTCATCATCGTGGACGTAAAACGTGATCGTGACCGGTCTGTTGTTACTAACGATAAGGGGATTCGGGTAAATGTTTTCGATGTAATTTCTGTCATTATTCTGATCATTTTCATAGCCCGGAAAGAATGGGACAATTTCATAAGAATTGTCCGGATAGGTGACAACTGCATCAGCGTGCCAGAGTGTTTTATTGGCAACATTGAGTCGGATGCCGTGATAATCTGATAATTCGATCAGATTGTTTCTGAGCAAAAAATCGGTTCTATTTTTCGGATCATCTGACGGTATGTTTATTATGTCAATTCGGAAATCAGCTTTATCACTTAAATTAAAATTACCATCAATCGTTTTTGTCGGTGTGCTGAAATTTGTCACGATGAGGCCGATGTCCAAATCATGAGCCACATCTCTCACTTGGAACATTGTCGAGCTCATTTTATTCATTTGAGATTCGATAACCAGATCCCCGCCATATATCGTGAAATTATCTTGAAACCGAACGCTGGGATAAAGATCGCCTTCCGGATAGAAGTTGATTGTATCGGCGCGATCACCTGTAAAATAATTCCATAAGCCGAATGAAGCCAGCTCATCATTAAAAGAGGTATTGTAATTACGAAGTACTCCGGGCATAATATTCATCACATTTTTGTCTGGAGTGTTCTCCCAGATCTGCCAGATAAGATTTACATCATATTTTTTAGTAATCATGTGATTCCAAAGCGCAGCGCCGTACTCGTATCCACCGTTTGTGTATGAAAACGGATAATTTATCCGCCGAAAAAACGAATCCAAATAATTCAGATAATCATTAACGTCCGGATGGGCATATTCTTCCATCCAGGTTGAACTCATTTCCATATAAAAGATATCTTCTTCCCGGAAAGCATAGCCGACCTGAACGACGTGGAAATATTCATGGGCAAGTGTAACGCGGAGCGAACTTAGGGGAGGTGTCGGGAAACCTCGAAAATCATTTTCAATTTCGATATAACATGAATAAGCAAGATCGCTGTTGGGCACTTTGCGTTCCAAATACGTTACTCCGTAGTCAAATATCTGAACCAAATAAATATCAAACTTTGTTCCCAACCCATTAGAGTCAGCCGGCGGCGACTGGTATCCTAAACTGTCCACGATCAGTTGATGCGCATAGTCCGCATAAAACCCCACATTCTCAACATAGTCGGGTATATCGTTTTTGTTGGTGTCCGTAAGTTCAACTGCATTTGTTCCATCTGTCGTATAATGAATCCGGAACCTGCCACTATGGCTGGTGTATTTATAAGGAAGATCATCATGTCGCATAAGATACCCTTGCAGTATTTGACGCACCGACGGATTCAATTTTTCCCAGTTAGCCTTAATTTCCTGTACCAAAATAGTGCCGTTTCTCAATGGACGCTCTTTTTGCTGGAGTATATATTCTTTGGGAAGATGTTCCGGAGCGAATAAACTTAACCCACCGTATTCCAAGTATTGTTCGTAACTTAGATTGCCTTTTTGGTAATCACTTTTAATTGATTCAAGTGCGAATTGCGCTTGTAATGAATTTATAATACCAAACGTTAATAAAATCAGAAGGATGTGATGGTAAACTTTTTTCAACAGTCATTTTCTCCTAAAAACCAGGGTTAACGGAACACCAAAGAATCCGTATTGCGTTCTTATCTTCTTTTCCAGAAATGAGCGATAGTTGGGTTTAATTAATTTTGGATGATTGCAATAAAAAGCAAACACCGGTGGCTTCGCTTTCAACTGGGTGACGTATTTTATTTTTATTTCTTTACCGGCAACTGCTGCAGGCGTTGTCTGTTTCAAAATCGGGTCGAAATATTTATTCAGCTCACTTGTTTTAATTGCTTTTTGTCGTTCTTGAAATACTGTTTTAGCAATATCGACAACTTTAAAAATTCGCTGCTTTGTCAATGCCGAGATGAAAATAATTGGCAGGTAATTGAAGAAAGGAATTTCGTCCTTTATCTCTTGCTCAAATAATTGAGCGGTTTTCGTGTCCTTTTCAATTAAATCCCATTTGTTTACTGCAATTATAATGCCCTTTTTAAATTGAACGGCTTCGTCCAGCACTTTCTTGTCCTGATCTGTAATGCCTTCTGTGGCATCAATAATCACCACCGCTACATCACACCGCTGAATGCTGGATAAGCTTCGAATCGTGCTAAAATACTCGACATTTTCTTTCACCTTTGAACGTTTTCTCAATCCTGCCGTGTCAATCAACAAATATTGATGCCCGTGATATTGAAAAGCGGTGTCAATGGAATCGCGTGTCGTGCCCGGAATGTCGGTGACGATTAATTTTTCCTGTCCCAGTAGTGCGTTGACAAGTGACGATTTACCTACGTTCGGTTTTCCTACCACAGCAATTTTGATTTCGATCTCATCCGTACCAATCGGTTGTTGTTTGTTTGGAAATAAATCAACCAATTGATCCAAAAAATCTCCCACACTGCGCCCGCTCACTGCAGAAATCGGTAGCGGAGAATTCAATCCCAGTTTGAAAAAATCAGCAACTTCCAGTTCGCGCGCCTGATTATCGACTTTGTTTACGACTAATAAAACCGGCTTTTCCGAACGCTTCAAAATTCTCGCTATTTCAGCGTCGATCGAAGTGATGCCAGTTACCGCATCCACCAAAAAAACAACAACATTCGCCTCCTTTAAAGCGTGATTTGCCTGCTCCAGGACGGCACGATGGATTAAGTTGTCGGAGTCGGGTAAATAACCACCCGTATCGATGATCGTGAAATGAATGCCATTCCATTCCGCATCTGCATAATTCCGGTCACGAGTTACTCCGGGTTGATTGTCAATGATGGCTTCCCGTTTTTGGATAATGCGGTTGAATAAGGTTGATTTGCCGACATTCGGCCTGCCGATAATTGCTACGATATTTTTTTTCATAATTTTTTTGTGTGAAAAAGTTGATGATGTAACTATCGATTTATTAATTTAAGGTCTCTATCAGGAATTGAAAATCATTTTCGACAACGACGATTTTTCGATTGAGTTTTTGTTCAAGTTTGTCTATCGTCCAATCATCTAAAAAAAGTCCTTGATGATTTAAGCAATTGGCAGGCATCGCTAAAATATCTCCCAAACGGGATGATCGAAGCTGATTGAAAATATCCTGACCTGTCAAAAGTCCGGTGACAGAGGCGCTGTTACCGTAAAATTCATTTTTGATAATATTTAATGAGACGTCCAAATTGTTAATTGTTCTCAAAACCGGAACAACATATTTGTTTAAAATCGGGGCAGCAAGGGTGCCTGTTATTAGATTCAGCGATTTCCGTTCTGGTATTTTATGCGGAAAATCTTGGTTTTGTTCCTCGAATTGGTTGATAAAATCCCGCGTCATTCCAACACCATTTTCGATTTGCGGGAAATCCTCATATTTAGATGCTGCAGGGAGCTCTTGATTCGCCAATATATAAAATTCATCTGCCAGATAAACAAAGTAATCGTCATGAGTTTTCTTGTAATTATGAGCAATTTGTTCAATTGATGGAATGAATTGGTTCGCATACTTGGGCGTGACCGGTTTTAGATTAAAAAGACCGTCCCGATGTTTTGTCAAGCCGACTGGTACGATAGCGATCGATTTCAAAAAGGGATAAAATTCTGCCAGACCATTGATTGTTTTTTTAAGCGATTCGCCATCATTAATACCGGGACAGAGGACAATTTGGGCATGAATCTGAATTTTATGATCGGTGAGAAACTTGATTTTATCCAAAATATGATCATCTTTTTTTGTGCCTAACATGACTTGTCGAGTCTTTGAATCGGTGCTGTGAACGGAAATGTAAATCGGTGATAAACGCTGTTCCGCAATCCGTGCCAGATCTTTTTTTGACGCGTTGGTCAACGTGACATAATTTCCGTGCAGAAATGAAAGCCGGTAATCTTCATCCTTGAAATAAATCGGCTCCCTCATGCCGGGCGGATTCTGATCGATAAAACAGAAAATGCACTTGTTTCCGCAACAGCGAAATTTCATCGGCTGGAAATCAATGCCCAAATCTTCATCAAAATCTTTCTCGATCTCAAAGTAAATTTTATCACCATTTCGCTCGATTTGAATGTCGAGAAACTCATCGCTTGAATAATACCTGTAGTCGATAATATCATGGATTTCCCAATCATTGATTTTGACCAAATCGTCGTTAACCTGTAAACCGATTTCTTCGGCGATGCTATTCGTCAGGATTTCTTTAATTTTCATTCGTTTTCGTTTTTTTTGTTACTGTTAATTTTATACGATGGAGATAAAAATAAACCCAGCTTTGTTCATGCTGGGTTTTGAAAATCATTCGATTTTTGTGTGTTTGATTATTCGACACCATCACGCAGTTTGTTCCATTTGACCCAATCATTTTCTTTATCTGCTTGCTCATCAATTTTCGACTTGTGATATTTTCCTTGCTGATTGATTTCGATTTGATACCCGGCAACGATTCTAACCCATTGATCTAAAGTCACTTCAAAAGGTCCCGGCACTTCTGTTGGTCCTGGTACTTCATGCGGTTGTTGATATTGTTCTGGTCGCGCTGAACGTGTACTATCATCATCAGCCATCCATGCCGGTCCAACATCAACGGCGCCTTTGTAAACGCAGACTTTTGTTGAGGAGTCGGCATCGATTCGGTAAATCGTGCCGCGAATCGAACACACTGCTGTTGGTGTTTTGACCTGGAATTTATTTTTTGAAAAAAGTTGTTTTATGTTTGCCCACAGGCTGCCGCTACGCAACTCGGAATTATTCCGACCATCAGTGCCCGATTCCCTTAATGTGAAATCCGCATTTTCCCCGATACGTATGATGCCGTTATTTTTCAGTTTGATTTCACACCGTGATTCGGATTGTGTTCTGAAGCAGTCACCGTTATAGACTGCTGAATTTATCCGGGCATTAAACCAATATTTTTTACCGTCAGGCTGAATTTTAACATCACCGGGACTGCCTAATACAAAGTTAACACGACCAAGGGATTTTTGGCTTGTCTGCGCAAATCCTAAAAGGGAATTTAAAAATAAAACAACAATAATGATTCGCGTAAATATTCTAAATTTCATTTAACCTCCTCTTATGATACAAAGTGGATAATTGTATTTTAGTTTTACCTGATCGCTTCAGGTTTAATTAGGTCTCCCCGTCTGATATTTCCACCTTGAATGACTTTTGCTCTGCTGACCTGATCGCCGATGAATCCGGTGACCTGGATTTTAGCGATCAAGCCGGATTTTGAATTCGACTTTAAAAGATTCCGGATCGGGCTGTCATTCAAATCAAAATTCTGAGTCACACCAAAAATCTGTCCGACCCGAATTCCGGCACCTTGGCCCGGCTTGAAATAAACCAGTGTGTCAGCTCTCGTTTGGATGACTTTGCCAAGCCAGCTTATTTTGTTTGAATTGTTTACAACGGACAATGCGATTTTGTTGACTGCTTTTCGCAGAGCAATTCCGACAACATTTTGATCAAAGTCGAACATATTTTCAAAATCAAATTCTTTGGTTTGAATGCCGAAGCCCGGCTTGATTTCACTGGTTGAAAAATGATCTGCAAATATAATTTCTCCCGTCGTTGTGGAAATCACCCGATAAGAGACCTTTGCAAAACCAACGGTTGCCTTGAGTGCCAGTTTCCATTTGTCATCTTCATTGTCAAAGTCGTGGGCACCAGTCTTTTGTCCCATATCCAGGATTCGACCAACAATAATGACATCAACACCCAGCGTCTTTCCCACTTGTGCTGCTGTTTCTTCCGTAATTATACCGGATTGTCCCAATGCCTGTTCATTCAAAATTTTATCGAGCCTTGACCTTTCAACCAAGACGAATCGGTTAGAACGCATCAACTGGGTGATTAACATGTCTGCGAATGCGCTTCCGAGCTTGTCTGTACCGAATAGCGATTCATTCTCGAAATCAAATACAGCGATGCTTTTTTTTAGTCCATAGTAGGGACGAAATTCAGGTCCCTCGGTAATTTTTTTGATACGGTGGGTGTCCACACCGGGAATCATGGCACAGTTGAAAATATTTAAAAGAACAAGGGTTAAACAAAGCAGGTAAAAAAGTAAAACATAGACGCCTTGAGAGAAAGTAGAATTCGTTCTCATGGAATAAATCCAATTATATCACAACTGCCTGAATTGTTTCAAGAAATCTTGAATTCAAGTGGAAGTGGACGGTAACAAAAACGTCCACTTCCGAAAATTTAGATTATTTTACGCGAACTAAATTACCAGCGGACATGCCCGAACCCTCTTTAATCACGCAGACCGAAGCTTTGCCGCCTCCAATGTTATTATTCGTTACTTGAATTTTACCGATTTTTGAATCAACAGAGCCCAGCGATAGACCTGTATCAGGATCGATCAAATCTTCACCTTTAGCGTAAACGACAAAGACGTCACCATTTTGGACTCCAGATTCAGAACCTGAATTGATGTAAACCTGATTGCCAGCCACTTTGATGACTTTTGCTTCCCAGGGCATACTCGCTACATTTGCATCCAATAATTCCACGATAGAATCGATGGCGTCACGGGTTGCTTTTCCGACCAGTGATTCGTCAAATTTGTTTTTGTTGTTGAAGTCGAATTTCGGAGTTCCGAGCGATAAACCTTTCTTTGATTTTTCTTTACGAATATTCTCGGCAGTTAGAATTTCCCCGGTTGATGTATTGATCAGTCGAATATCGATGCCAACAGTAGCGGACTGACTGGATACACCGATGCGGACATTTTTGATTCGGCCGCCGGTATCACCTTTTGAATGTCCGAATTCCGTGACCGCTCCGATAACGGCAATATCCACACCCAGCATTTTTCCGACCTGTGCCGCGCTTTGCGGCGTTACGATGCCAGTCATGCCTAATTTTTGTTCCTGCAAAAGTTTATCAATGGCAGCGCGTTCGATAACTGTATATTTATCTGATTTTACTAAATCAGTTGTCAACATATCCGCCATGCCTTGCCCGACTGACTGACCACTCCACCAGTGGACGCGATGGTCTGTTTTATCTTCAAATTCAAAAACAGCCACGCGTTTTTTTAGTCTTTTCAGTTGATCCCCGCTCTGAGCGAACAAAATTGTCGAGCTAATGAGTAGAAGAATAATTATCAAAACGATATGTGTCTTAAAAATGCGTGTCATAAAAATTCACTCCCATTTTTGCTATTGTTTTTTCGAAAGATTTAAGGTAATTTTATTCATGGTTAGATTTGTAATTTGCACTGCAAATTTATCCAGGTCTTTCTTTTCCAACTCCCGTGCTAATTGGTTTGCATTGCCGGTAATTTTCACATCCAATTCCGCCATACTGTCTGTAATATTACGGCTATAGACATCTTTGACGCCACGAATCAGATATTTGAGTGTGTTTTTGAAGTCGTTTACTTCTGTGAATGAACTGGTGCCGTGGACTACCATTTTGACAGTTGTGGCGTTATAAAATTCATCTTTCCATTTCTGGGCGATTTTTAAAATGAGTTCCGAAGCAAGTTTATCCGTTGCTTTTTTGATGGCCTCTGTTCCGCCGGTAACCACATTGATGTGAGGATGAGCGGCGTGGGCAGTGCCTGTAGCAATGATAGAAGCGACATCAGCTTTGATCACTCGCGCAGTAATGTCGGCCTGACACGATTTCATTCCTGCCAGGTTAAATCCGGTGGCGACGCTGGCAACGGTTTTGCCGGTGACAATGACTTCAGCTCCCAGTCGCTTGGCAATAGTTGCCGCCAGTTTCGTATTTCCCTGCAACACAGCTAATGCCTGATCCTGTTCCAGATTCTGCCGAACAGTCGCCGGGTCAACGCAGTCGAATCCGCTTTCGATAAACTTATTCAGCAGCCGGTTTTCGGTGATATTCATATTAACAGAAAGATAGTGATACCGATCTGTAGATTCACCGATATTTTGTTCATCGATCATAAACATCACCCGCGGATTACCCATCCGATTGAGCAAATTCTGAACAGATTCCCAATCGTTTCTTAAATTGGCTAATTCAACCTCGGCTTTTACAGTTACCTGATAGGTGTTGGGATCCATCCTGCCTTCGGAAATAATTTGATGCTGACGCACATATCCGTCAGACCAGCTGAGAATATTATCCTCAACCACCATGCTGTTTTCAACGAGCGTGGATGACTGAATGAAAGTGCCCAGGCTCTGCTCAACGGCTTTACGTAGCGCATCATCAATTGCCTGGTCCCGCGCCAACCCGACGTCATTGCTAAAAATACTTGCAACGCCTTGACTGGTGACTGACATCGTACTGCGCTGCGCCATTGACGGTTGAACAAAATATGCAATAACAACGATAGTTATTATTATTACGATTATGAACTTAGATGATCTCAAAATTTGTATCCTCCTCAAAAAAGTAAATATCCAATAATCAAAAAACGGATGCTGGGACCCGTTTTCGCTGAAATGAAGTGGATTGAAGTAAAATCAGTGTCTTACATCCTAAGTTTTAGTCCATGTAAGACGATCTTCGAAATATCAGGGAACCCTCATGATTTTTTCTTCAATTCAGAGGATTCCCATGCCAATCTTCTTTAAAAAAATCTTAAATTAAAATGTAATGCGTAACGCATTCTGAAAATCTCGGATCGCCAACAGCGCATCAGCACCGGACATGGTTTTGTTTAGCTCAAAAGCACCGGTAATTTTGTCAGCATTCATGATCCCTCGATCAACCATCAGCGCAATAGCATTATAGGCAAAATGCGATGCCGGGACATCCGGGAAGCGTGATTGTTCACCGATATATTTCGTAGCTAAACTCTCATCACCAGTCACCATCATCATAATGCTTTGCATTACTTGCGCATAATTGGCTCGTGTAATCGGTTGATCCGGTTTGAAAGTGTGATCCGGATAAGGTTCCAAGCCGGGAATCTGTGCCTGAATGATATCTTTGATCCAATTTTGAGCCCAGTGTCCCTGAATGTCAGTTGCCGCAGCCATTTTCTCAACCTTTGTCGCCTCTAACTTGGTCGGATCGTCCGGTGCGCGAAATTTAGTATCATACACTTTGGGACGTTTCTTTTCGATGAGCGTCATCAGTTTCAATTCTTCCATCAACAAAACAGCCAGATCACCTCTGTCGATTTCCGGGATGAGGGCAATTTTGGCACCAACTTTGGTACCGGGTTTTGCTCTTTCAATTTTTTGAACCAGTTCCCACTCTGCATTGGCTTCGGTGGAATACTCACCCTTCAGTTCAACTACTTTGCGGAAAGCATCGACTGCTTTGGGAAACTCGAATCCTTCTTTAAATGTTAATCCCAAGTAGTACCAGACTTTGCTGCTATTGGGGTTAATTTTCAGGGCTTTGTTGAACTCATTCGCTGCATCTTTGACCCAGTCATCGCCTTTTCGCTCAATCGTGATGACACGTCCCTTAATAATCCGGCAATCGATAGATTTTCCGTTTTTGCTGATTCCCTTATTGGCAAATTCGTAAGCTTTTTTGAAATCACCCTTTTTTGCGTACACAAGCGCCATACCTGAATAGGCTTCCCCGTAATCCGGATCCAAAGCTTTTGAACGCTCAAACTCTTTCATTGCCGCGTCTAAATTGCCATTTTCAAATTCAACCATTCCTCGTCTGAAATGATTGTCCGGTGTATCCAGTACAGAATCTCTCTGAATCGGTTTGGGGCCGCAGCCAAACATGCCGAGAATCAAAGCTAAACAGATCACTGAACCGATGATGCGAAATGTATGTTTATTCATTATCTTACTCCTTCCAAATAAATGAATTGGTCTTTTAAGTTGAAAAAATATAAAAACGTGAATTAATGAATTATAATATTTATTAATTGACAATAAACATGACTTTACATTTATCCAGAAAGTTTTGATTTGCTGCTGCTTGATGAACTAATGCTGCATCTGCCGCTGAAATGACCACATCGGTCTTGTTTTGACCCGAAGCTTCCATCCCTTTGATAACGAGTGGATTATTGGTGACACGATCATTATTGCGAGCCCGGTTCAGGTCTTTGTCATATCCGACCATACCGATTTCAACAGCCCACTCCCGGCTGACAAATTTGGAACCATAAACTTCATTGCCGGCTTCATCGAGAACTTTTGGCGCCATTGCCGGACGAATGCCGAGCCCTTTGCAATCAATGACTAATCCGGTGTAAACTGCACTTGATGGACTAGGGGCTGTTCCGCCAATTTGTTTCAATTGAACACCCGGTGGCACTGGTTTTCCTTGTGGCCAGGGTTGTCCACATGTGGGGCAGACCATTTGTCCGGCAGTCATGAATTGACCTCCGCCAAACTGACTCGGCAACAGAACGTCTGATAGTTGTCCCGTAATCGGCATTTCAACAACAACTTCGGCACTACCGTCTGAGAAATAACGCGGTCCGTCAACGATGCGAAAGTTTTTTACAATACCTTCGACACGTGAAACAATAACATCGTTTTCAACCATGGAATTGCGCACAGTTGTTTCCGCTGTTAAATACATACCTTTAATGGTTTCCAAAAGGTTTCGGGCTGCAGTCAGTTTGGCTGCACGTACAGCATTCGCGCGTTGGGCAGCTAACGGAAGATTCGGATTGGCTGCGCCGATACCAGTCGCTCGAATTGTTTGGTTTGTCCAGTTAACCGACTGGTTGTCTCCAAAGTCTTGATTAACGTATTGTGCCTGTGCAGTGAGTCCAATACATAAGACCGTGACAAGTGAAATCAGAAAAAATGTTGACTTTTTCATAATCGACTCCTTTGTTAAGTTCAAT
>CAYYMH010000088.1:0-5393 GCA_964472785.1 uncultured Cytophagia bacterium
AATTTATTCCTCGTTGAATTTACTACAAATATTGAACACCTTCGGTGTTCTGGGTAACGCGGTATTTTAAAAATGAATCCGCCAACTGGAGGATTCGACATTTGTATCAATTAAGTGAATACAGATATCACAACTCCGAAGGAGGATGTTGGTACTGGCTGGTGGTTGCGTTTTTTGATGATGTATGTTCAACCCCTGTCGGGGTTGCTGTACTTTTGAGTAGCTGTTTTACTACAAGTGTTAAACACCTTCGGTGTTCTTCAGAAAAATATTGACAAATTTTGATATAATCCCGAAGGGATTAAACATTTGTAGTATGATCCATTCCAGAAGAGATTCCAACTCCGAAGGAGTTGAACAATTTTCAAAAAACTATCGAATTTTGCACGACCACTAATTAAAGAAAATTATCAATTAATCTAAAACTTTTCACAAGTTTTATCGTTAAAATTTGTTTAATAAATAATGACAATTTTTTAAAAATATTGTGAGTATTAAATATGCCGCTAAATAAAATGATGTTTCAATTCAACCAAAATTATAACTATTAAATCTTTCACTGAAAATTTAAAATAAGGAGACGTATCAAGTGAAGCGACAAAACACCACTGTTCTTTCTCTGTTGCTCATCGTTCAATTTCTACTTGTGCATCCTATTTTTGCTCAAAAAGTCGATATCCGGGTTGATGGTAATCGGATCTTTGACAGAATCGCCTACATGGCATCTGACCAATTCCTGGGACGAAAACCCAACACTCCGGAATTTTACAAACTGCAGGACTGGGTGATCAACCAATACGAACCCTGGGGACTGGAACCCGCTGGTGAAAACGGAACCTATTTTCAATCTGTGCCGATTAACCGGGAATACGCGTTTAGTTATGGCACGCCAAGACTCATAATCAACGGCAGGGAATTTTTCTCACGCTACGGTGATTTCGAGATCGACACCAAATCAACCACCGGGAAAAAGTTCAAAGGCAATATCGTATTTGCCGGCTACGGAATCTGCGCCCCGGATTCCGGATTGGATGAATACACCAGCATCGATGTGAAGGGAAAAATCGTACTGGTTTTAAAAGGAAATCCCGGTGATTTTGATCCACCCCGCAGTTGGTTCTCCCAACGCGACACAGCGAAAGATATTTCCTGGGATGCCTGGAAATGTGAAACGGCTGATAGCACAAAAATTCAGACAGCTTATGACAAAGGTGCTGCAGGTATCATTTTTTATAATCCGGAAGATGAGGATGAAAGCTCTTTCCGCAGGAGACGTCCTGATCTCGAAATTTCACCTTTTAAAAGAGACTTCATCATCGTATCGGAAATCAGTGAACGTATCTTTCAATGGATTCTGTGGACTGATCCGCAAATGTCTTCGCGTAGTTTTAATACCTGGATGAATAAAATTCGGACCGACATCAAAAATCAGCAGGTCAGATCGTTTGACACCAAATTAAAAGCAGAAATTACCGGATTTGAAAAAACCCTGTTCAAGGGAGAGAAGTTTGGCGATAATAACGGCAGAAACATTATTGCAAAAATCACCGGCACTGATCCCGAATTAAAAAATCAATATATTGTTATTGGCGCTCATTTTGACCATATTGGCATGACCAACGGACAGATTTATAACGGAGCTGAAGACAACGCTTCAGGCAGCGCTGTGGTCATGGAGGTCGCCCGACTGATGAAAAAACATGACATCCAAACAAAACGCAGCGTCATTTTTTGTCTGTGGACTGCGGAAGAACTGGGATTGATTGGTTCGCGCTATTGGGTAAAAAATCCGACAGATAATATTACCATGGATCAGGTCGTTACCTATTTTAATATGGACATGGTCGCGTTGGGCGATAATATTAATGCGCCCGGTGCACTGAATTTTCCGTCAATCTGGGGGCTGATCAAACGCGATCAGGATCATGATATTCTCGATGCGGTCAATGCCCGGGAGGGCGGTCCCGGCGGCAGCGACCATTCGGGATTTATTGCACTTGGCATTGAAGCGCTCGCACTGATGACAGGCGGTCCCGGCGGCCATCCGGATTACCACGATACCGGCGATGATTTTGAAAAACTAAACCCGGAAATTCTTCGTAAAACAGGTCAATTTGTTCTGCAGGGCGTCGTAAATTTAGGAAATGAGACGGAAACACAACTTCTTATCGCCAATCGCCAGGACATTTTTGATGCGATGCGCTGGGATGTTACGGTCATTAATCCGGCTTTGGATGTGGACGGCAACTGGTCTGTTTTAGAGTTCGAGGATACAGCAGCCTTGACCGACTCGATGCTCAAAAAAATCAAAGAAATCAAGCAACCAGACGAAAATGATGGTGATGCGCGGAGAAGAATGTGGCGTCGCTTTTACAGAAGAGCTTATCGTAGTGGGATAAATGGTGCTAAAATTGTAAATCACGATATCAATTTATTGCAAGTTGCCAAAGAAGTTTTTGAATTTGGTCGAATTGACTTTAACAGTGATGATGGCATCTGGTTCGAACAAGGACTGACTGAACAGGGGAAAGTTGCGTTGAAAGCTATGGAAAATCAATACATCATTCCTCATTTCGTAAATCCAAACAAAGAGACGCTTGTGGACATTTTGGATAACACTAAAAATTCCTTCTTGATTTCCGGTTTCACAGCTATGGATGACAGCTTAATTGCCCGAATCAATGAAAAGGATGTGCTGATCGGTGTCGATTTTCATCCGGACAGCATCGACAAATGCGTGGATCAACTCGAATTATTAAAAACAAAATTCGGTGATACGGATAATTTATTGCTCAATGTTGTTTCGGAGGTCAATTTGGAGGATGCAAAAAAAGAACTGTACCATCGATTGATTGATAAAGGATGGGAAAAGAAAGACATCTATGCCATTGGCGGCACAGGTACCAGTCGGCGCAGTCAGGGTAATCTCGATCAATTGCCGCGGGAGCGTCCTCAATTTCCGCGCCGACGATGAGAATGAATTGTATCCATTCAAAAACAGATGGTGAACATGCACCCTTTCAAAGGTTCAAAACCTTTGAAAGGGTATTGCCATAAAATATTGAGTGGATACAATAAATTTGCCACAGAGCCCCAGAGGGATCAGAGAATTGATTATGATTTATGATAAAGAAACTTCTGTGGTCTCCGTGGCTTTTGTTCTTTAACTAAAAAAAAAGACAAATAACTTTTAAACCGATCAGGAGGTTGCAATGCGATATTTATCTTTATTTATTTGTTTGGTTCTGCTCTTAAGTAGTTTCTCTGTTAACGGGGAAGAAGAAAAAATAGACTTTTCCGGCGAGTGGACACTTAACAGCGAAAAAAGTGAATTCGGAGAATCATTCGGCAGAGGCAGAGGAAGCGGAATGGCTGCCGACAAAATGATCATTGAGCAGAAAGAAAAAGAGCTTGTTGTTGAATCTTTCCGTAAAAATCGAAATGGTGAGGACATATCCACCAAGCTCACCTATAGGTTAGACGGTAAAAAATCCAAAAACGACCTGGCTTTTGGCGAACAGGTCTCTGTTGCTAAATGGTCGAAAGACGGAAAAACGCTGATTATCGAATCGACAATGGAAATATCTCGGCGTAACCGGGAATTTACCATCGAATCCACCCAAAAATGGACACTCGAAAATGGATTGTTAAAGATTGAATCGACGCGTAGCACACCTCGCGGAGAGGGGAAGAGTAAACTGATTTATACTAAGGTAGTGAAAGAAAATTAATTCAGGATTTTCTGCTCTAAAAATTACGCACACTAATTTTGTGGAAACTAAAATTTATACATGCTATTTTTCAGTGAATTGAATTAAAAAAGCCAGACATTAAGCAATGTCTGGCTTTTCTTTATCTTTACTTAATCAGCAAACATTTCTTCACATCCATGAAGTCGTTTGCCTGAATTCGGTACAAATAGACACCGGATTGAATATGCTTACCATCCCATAAGACAGTGTGATAGCCGGCTTCCTTTTCACTATCCAAAATCTTTGCCACAACCTGCCCTCTGATGTTGTAAATAGTAATTTGCACATGGGCTCGTTCAGGTAAGGCAAATTTGATTGTAGTTGACGGATTAAACGGATTAGGATAATTTTGAGACAGCTCAAACTGATCCGGCACTTTTGAGAAGAGTTGATTCACATCTGATGATTTCTTCACACTGATCATGTTGCTGAATTGACTGACGTTATGAGCTGTATCCGTTGCAACGATACAATAGAAATATTCTGTGTCCAACTCCACGGTCGAGTCATTGTAACTGGTCGTCGGATGAAGCAACTCGCAGAGCCGATTCTCATCAGACACATTCGTCGTATCCGTGGTTCTAAAAATAAAGTAAGAATAAATATCATCCTCTGTATTCGCTTCCCAGTTTAATGCAACATACCCCTCTTCCCAGGTAGCCGCAAAACTCACCGGCATATTTGGAGGTGTTTCATCAAGTGGTGGTTTTACATCAACCACTAGTGATGTTTGAGCACTCAACTCACCGTCACTCACCGTGACCGTCAGCGTGTCAGTGCCTATCCAATCAAACGAGGCGTAGAAGGTGAGTGAATCCTCTGTGATACTCGGTACAAGATATGGATGTTCTTCGATTGACCAAATAAGTGTTGAGTCAGGATTGTCAACATCATGTACCAGCCGCTCCGGTAAACTCATTGGTATGCTATAATACTTTCCTTGTACAAGAAATATAAAAGGAAAAGGTCTAACAAATACAGGAGGATCGTTTACAGGCTCAACAATTACCAGGGTTGTATCCATTCCTGATTGGTCATCCGGATCAGTTGCCGTAAATACAACAGGAATGCCGGAAGTAAAGAAATCATTTTCCGACTTGAACGTTGCTACGTGAGTGACGCTATCGATCGTGATAATCAAATCATTTTCCGGCACACTTGAGCCCAAAACCGAACATACCTTTGGAACATCATTTTGCTTCTCTGCCTTGTTCAGTTCACCTTTTTTGTCATGATTCGATTTAGATTGCACATTCTCGACATCCTCGTTTTCTCTTACATCTGGTGTTTTTCCGACCAGAAGTGAATCGGTTAATATTTCAAATGACCATACAAGTTCAGTCGTATCATTATCCGCGTCCCAAACATAGCCATCCAAATCGATCTTAAACGAATCATCTTCGTTAAAGACAATCTCGGGAATACCGGAGACAATCGGTGGATCATTGACCGCGTTTACAGTTACATTGAAACTATCACTGACTTGTTCCTCGCCGTCAGAAACAGATACAATCACCATTGCTGACCCGGATTGATTGTCCGCAGGTGTTAATGTTATCGTTCGCTCTGCACCAACGCCACCAAAAACAATATTTTGATCCGGTAACAAAGTTTGATTGTCAGATGACGCAGCTACTACCA
>CAYYMH010000088.1:5493-8350 GCA_964472785.1 uncultured Cytophagia bacterium
ACAATATTTTGATCCGGTAACAAAGTTTGATTGTCAGATGACGCAGCTACTACCAATTCCGCCGGATCGGTTTCATTATCACCGATTGTGAACGGTATCGGATCGGTCGGTGTATCCTCATTTGTGGATTGATCCGCGATGTCCGAAATCGTTGGCGGATCATTCACACCTTTCACCGTTAGCACAAATGTGTCGCTTGCCTCTTCTTCGCCGTCAGAGACTGTCACCGTCACTGTAGCTGTGCCGTTCTGATCTTCTGCCGGTGTCAAAGTCACTGTTCGTTCTGCTCCTTCGCCACCGAAAACTATCTTCTCATCCGGTAATACTGTCTGATTATCAGATGTTGCACTCACCACCAACTCCGCCGGATCGGTTTCATTATCACCGATTGTGAACGGAACCGGACCGATTGGTGTATCTTCATTTGTGGATTGATCCGCGATGTCCGAAATCGTTGGCGTATCATTCACACTTCCTACAGTTAGCACAAATGTGTCGCTTGCCTCTTCTTCGCCGTCAGAGACTGTCACCGTCACTGTAGCTGTGCCGTTCTGATCTTCTGCCGGTGTCAAAGTCACTGTTCGTTCTGCTCCTTCGCCACCGAAAACTATCTTCTCATCCGGTAATACTGTCTGATTATCAGATGTTGCACTCACCACCAATTCCGCTGGATCGGTTTCATTATCACCGATTGTGAACGGTATCGGACCGATTGGCATATCTTCATTCGTGGATTGATCCGCGATGTCCGAAATCGTTGGCGAATCATTCACACCTCCTACAGTTAGCACAAATGTGTCGCTTGCTTCTTCTCCGCCGTCAGAGACTGTCACCGTCACGGTAGCTGTACCGTTCTGATCTTCTGCCGGTGTCAAAGTCATTGTTCGTTCTGCTCCTTCGCCACCGAAAACAATATTTTGATCCGGTAACAATGTTTGATTGTCAGATACAGCCGTAATATCTAAATCTCCAACTTCGGTTTCAATATCACCAATAGTAAAAGGAATCGGATCGGTTGGCGTATCTTCAATCGTGGATTGATTCCCGATGTCCGAAATCGTAGGCGCATCATTGATCGGGTTTACTGACAGGGTAAAACCGCTATATGATTTATATTCAGAATCTCTTACCCTGATCGTAATTCCGGCGCGACCTGTTTGATCCGGCTCTGGTGTTACCACAACTGTACGATTGGCGCCGTCGCCGCTAATAACAATATTTTCATCAACAACCAATAACTTATTGTTCGACCAGGCTACCACCTCCAAATCGGAAGGATCAGTTTCAGCATCACCAATCGTAAACCCAATAGCTTCAGTGGGCGTATCTTCGTTGGTTGTTTGATTCGCTATTTTAGAAATTGTCGGCGGATCATTAACTGGATTAACGGTTAAGATAAATTGTTCCTGGTTTTCATCTTCACCATCAGAAACGGTTACGGTAATCGTGGCTTCACCAAACTGATCATCAGCCGGTGTGACACTAACAGTACGATTATGACCGCTTCCGCCAAATACAATATTCTCATTCGGAACCAGGGTTAAATTACTTGAATTACCGGTCAAAACCAAACCATCAATTTCCGAATCTACATCACCGATTCTAAACTCAATTGCATTAGTGGCTGTATCTTCATTAACCGTCTGATCCGGGATTTCAGTGATATACGGCGGATCATTGACAGGTATCACATCCAATGTAATTGTTCCAGTCACGGCAATGGCACCATCTTCCAGTCCATCTATGATATCAACATGAACTGTAACGTCTTGGTCATTATTTTTCTCTGGCTCAAACGCAACCGCCGCTAAAGCGGAATTTACAGTGTTCACAGAACCTGTAACTGTCCACAATCCAGTAGAAGCATTATAGTTTTCACCATGTCCGCTATTGTCAGTCAGAATGCCCTTTTCTGTATTTGATAACGTCAGTGTTGCAGTGATTTCTTCATCGGGATCAGGATCAGTAACCACGATATTATCAAAATCCACACTGGCATCCCCTTCTGTGTAGGTCTGCGTTTGTGTCGTGTTTGTAGCAACCGGCTGGGTATTTTGTCCGGTGCCAGTCAAAGTTAAATTATACGGATTTTCATCAAGATCATCATTGACCATCTCAATGGTTGCTGTTTTGGCACCTGATGAAGTCGGTGAAAAACGAATCTGAAATGTGGTATTTTCACCTGAAGCTACAGGTGATGTCGGCTGTTGCTGAACGCTGAACTGATCAGCATCTGTGCCTTCAATGGTGATAATCGGTGCACCTGACAGATTCAAATCTGCTGTTCCATTATTTTCAATAGTAAAAGTGACGTCAGTATTTGAACCGCTCGCTTGTTCACCATAGTCATAACTTCCACCATCGGCGATCGGCGTTGACCCTTGTTTCAGATCCATTTCTGGTGTGGTCCCGGTTCCCTGTATCTTAAAATCGTACGGGTTTTCATTGCTGTCATTATTCGAGATGGAAATTGAGGCAGTCTTCTCACCGGCTGAAGTGGGCGAAAAGCGAATTTCAAACGTCGTATTTCCCGATGGAGACACCGGTGAAGACGGCTGCTGCTCAACGCTAAACTGGTTAGCGTTCGTACCACCAATGGAGATAATTGGAGAACCTGATAACGTCAAATCAGCATCACCAGTATTCTCAATGGTAAAAGTAACATCCGAATTTGTCCCTGTAACATGAGAACCAAAATTATAGCTACCACCGTCGGCCACATCTGTTGTTCCCTGTTTAAGATTTATTTCCGGCGCCGTACCTGTACCGGTTAATGTTAGATTATACGGATTTTCATCATCATCATTATTCGAGATGGAAATTGAGGCAGTCTTCTCACCGGCTGAAGTGGGCGAAA
>CAYYMH010000088.1:8450-11690 GCA_964472785.1 uncultured Cytophagia bacterium
CATGAGAACCAAAATTATAGCTACCACCGTCGGCCACATCTGTTGTTCCCTGTTTGAAATTTATTTCGGGTAGAGCACCTGTCCCCTCGATCGTTAAATCATATGGATCTTCATCATAGTCGTTATTTCCAATCGAAATAGTGGCAGTTTTCTCTCCTGTAGAAGTTGGTGAAAAACGTATTGTAAAACTAGTATTTCCTGACAGAGAGACAGGGGACACTGGTTGTTGCTCGACACTAAATTGGTCGGCATTTTTCCCCTCTATGGTAATAATTGGCGAACCATTCAGGATTAAATCGCTAATACCAGTATTTTCAATAGTAAATATTACATCATGGGAGGTACCTGGGATGAGAGAACCGAAATCATAATTAGAGCCATCGGAGATATTCGTCGTTTGTTGTATAATGTTCATTTCTGGCATTAGGGGAGTTACAGTTAGGTTACAATCTAAACCCATCATATATTCATAATAATTATAATTGCTTTCAGGAGGAATAGAATCAGAGGAAGGATATTTATAAGTATAATAAATGCGAGCTGATCCACCATGACCGTATATGAGAGACCAAGTATTATTTGAATAATGAACTATTTCATGATCACCTTTATAGTAAGCTGGGTAATTCCACTGGTTATCCCCCCGCACATAAGTTCCGTTAAAACTTGGTACTTCGTCAGCATTGGAAACTATTAATGTGTCCGGAATGGCAGAAAACAATGGATTGGCAATTGAAATTAAAATCAAAACCAGGATGACAATTGATAAATAATTACATTGGTTTTTCATTTTTATGATCCTCCTATTTATAAAATTTATTCTGTTTGTTAATCGGCAAGTTACCTCTTTCAATAAAAACTTCATCACTTAAAAATCCGATTTTAAACAGCATTTTATTAGATAAACATTTAGAAAAGTCATAATTATTAATATTTTTAACTGATTTATGAAAAAAGTCAACTGAAAAGATGACAGTAGAAATATAAAAGAGGATCCAACTGAAGGTTATATTTGGCGAACTCGTTTCATTCAAAAATTCGTTGGCGATTACATCCATAGCTGTTGTGATTTCCAAAGTTGCAAAATCCGTGGTACGAATAACATTTTTTTAAGAATAAATTAAAGAGTCAGTTGATATTTTATTGTTGCGAAAATGATTTATGATTATCACGTGATGGAAAGAGTCAATATCTATGCCAATTTTTTTCCAATGTAAAAAAAAATGGTCGTTATGATTTTTTCGGAAAAGAATTATACTTTTAATTGATTGATATTTAGACATTTATAATATTTTTCATCACAAAAAACCTTTTTACAAATATTAATTAAACAGAGAAAACGAATATGAACCAAATTCATTTATTAAAGATTCTTTAAAGAATTACATTTCAAATTGAAAGTTTATTTTTTGAAAATGCTGAACATAAAGGTGTTAGCTTCCGGAAAAAATTAATTTTCAAAATTATTTTTAAAGGGCGGTGAAACTTTTTTCCGACATGCTTGACTTTAGTCAAGGACCTTTCGATTTAAATTTTGTATCTACATATAAAAAAGCTTGACAATAAACTTTTTTTTGTCTATATTGGTTAGTGAACGATAACTAATAAATGAGTGGAGCGTTAAAATGAGATTAACATCCAGAGAAAGAAGAGAACAAATTATCACTGAAGCCATCCAGATTATTCACGAAAAAGGATTTCCCTCATTGTCTATTCGGGAGTTGGCAAGCCGGGTGGGGATATCGGAGCCAGCGATTTACCGGCATTTTGAAAATAAAGACGACATCATTATGGGCATTCTCAATAAAATGCAGGAATTTGGTGAACTGATTCAGGAAAAATTGATTTCGGTGGAGGGTGAATTGGAAAAAATCAGGCAGCTTTTTTTACTGCAACTGGCGTATTTTGAGAAGAATCAAGCTATGACAACGATCATGCTGTCCGAAGAGGTGTTTCATTTAAATGAGAAGCTAAAGCACAAGCTGGCGCTGATCACCAATTCACGCTATCGCATGCTCATGGATTTGATAAAATCTGCGCAAGCCAAAAAGATCGTCATTGATGAAGATGCAGACAATCTGGCTTTGATCATTATGGGAACGGTTCGGGTGATCATTTTTCAATGGAAATTGAAAAATTACCAGTTTTCACTGGTGCAACGTGGTAAATCTGTGGTCAACATGCTGTTAGCAATGTTGACTGTTAAAAAGTAAAATAAATTTATTGCTGCTTTTTGATTGATGTCAAGGCATTTGGCAATTTATTTCTTTAATTTGTCTCCCGAAAATATCATAAAGCGAGATAAATATGAATCTGCCAGCACTATTCAGTGTTATGCGGTGTTGAAAAAAAATGTCAAAATTAATTCGTGACAAGTGAATCAAATTGATTTTTTTTTATCAAAATGGTTAGTGAGCGATAACAAACAAAGAAAGACTCAAATTAAAAATGGCTTTCATTTCAGGAGGTGACAACAGCATGACTTTAACACAATTAATTTACGGTGTTATGAAAGGTTTACACGATGTTTTCACAGTTGTATGGATCGGAGGTTTATTCATATCAGGTTTAGTTGTTCAGCCGGTGCTGAAACAAAATCTCGAAAACGGACAGCAACTGAAACGAATTATGAGCAGCTTTCAAGCCCGGTTTCGAAAAATTACCGGAATCAGTATTTTGGGATTGTTGATAACCGGAGTTTATTTATCCCGAATGCAACCTGAATTTTTCGGCATGTTCAATTTCGGTAACAGCTATTCGACAATGTTATCCATAAAAATCATCATCGTTTTGATGATGATCGGGATTATGATTGTGAGCGGATTGCTGTTGAAGAAACAGGTAAACAATTTTGAACTTATCACTAAATCGCTGATGATGTCCAATATGGTGTTGGGACTCGTGGTTCTTTTAATTAGTGGATTTTTAGCAGTTTAATTTTTTTATGAATTTAAAGTTAGTTAATGATAACTAATATAGGAGGTAATATGAACAAATTATTTGAAAAAATGATTACCAAACAGTGGTTGATTTTAACACTTGTGTTGGTCATCTCTGTTTTCTTTTTTCGGCAGATGAAACAGTACTCGCGCATGGAAACCGATCTCGATGAGTACATGCCAAAGGATCACCCGGCGTTCGTTTATAGCGACCAGGCTGAAGAGTGGTTCAATATCAAAGACGGTGTGATCATCGCCATCGAAAATGAACAGGGAATTTACAACAGCGGCACGCTGAATA
>CAYYMH010000089.1:0-11625 GCA_964472785.1 uncultured Cytophagia bacterium
CTATTAAATCATAATCAGCCGAGTCATCATTAAAATCGCCCTGATTTGTACGAGTATTGCCCATCATATTTCCGATCATCATGCCGAAAATCATTCGGTCATAGTTGGTTGTGCCGATATTGGTAATATCGTACAACCAGAACAAGGCATCTTCAACTAAAGCGTTCGACCACTGAAATCCACGGACAGTTGCCTTTAATCCCAGACCACGTCTCAGTGTATCAGTGCTATCCGGATAAAAGGCGTATTCCGCCGCTTGATAATCATCCATAACATAAAAGCTTTCCTGATCTGCATTGAAAACATTTTTGCCGAAATAGCCATTCCAGGAACCGGGCCAACCCGGATCGACCATATCTGTCATTTTATCAGGCCAAACTTCAGGCCAGGTAGCTTGAAATTGCGGACTTGCATTCAAGTCAGTCATGGCGACTTTTTTACTGTCCGGATTTGCATAGCCCGGCAACGGCATCCAGGTAAACCATTGACCGTTTGGTCCGATCTCGCCGCGTCTGGCTGCTCCCAATCCTTTTTGCGGACCATCCGGTGTGATGACAATGGGTTGCCCGTTTGTACCGAGGGTATCGATAAAAGTCCCCACAATGGTGCACGCATCCCCGACGTAAATATGACCCGAATTTTTAGGCCATTCACCACCGAAATCATTGGGGCTGTCTTCTTTACGGCCAAAAAATCCGGTATTGTAGAATGTCGTTTTAATTTGATTGCCGGAATGTAAGCCACTGCGAACCTCACTTGGTTGTCCGTGCGAGTGAGTTTGACTCATCCCAAACTCCGCATTCCAGCTTATGAAAAGAATTAAAATTAAAATAAGCAATGTAATTTTTTTCATTTTCAACCTCTATGTGTTTATTTTTTTTTAAAAATTGACGGCGAAACCGATCTGTATCTGCCTTGGCTCCGAATACCATTCCGGATGGGTGAAATAGTCCTCTAGTGTTCCGATCCGACCGGAATCCTCAAAGATTCCAACCGAATCTAACGTGTATTCCGGTGAGCCGGTATCTGTCCATACCCACGTTGCATTTGGTGTATCGAATAAATTATATATTTTTGTGAAGAGGGTAAAATTCAATTCGGAAACTTTTAGATTATAATGTAAATAAATATCAAATGAATACTGATTCGGCAAACGGTCGCTGTTCTCACGAAGCTCATTATAAGCCCCACCTCCGGTTACAGTACCTTTGGGGAACCGAGGTGTATAGGGTAGCCCGCTCCAGAAGCGACCTAACAGTGATACGCGGAATTTTTCAGTACCTACCCCAATCGTTCCGTTCAAAGTATGTCGTCGATCCCAGTTCATCGGAATTAAACTTCTTCGCGGCTCGCGTTGTGAATTTGCTGCATGGTAGGCATCCGCCGGATTTGAATGACTACCTTCGGTGACCATGAACGAATAATCTACACTGGCTGAAAAATAGTGTGAATATCGCTTGTCCAGTGCCATGGTGAAACCACGGACGTTCGAATAATCTTTGTTTTCATAGCGGGAATATTTCGCGCTGCCGTAAGTATCGATCAATGGACTGGTTCCGACCCAATCCCGGACATCGCGATAGAACATCGTGATATCAAATCCTACGTCATTGGTAATTTGTTGTTGTAATCCAATCTCATACATCACTGTTTTTTGTGGTTTCAAATCTGCATTACCAATAATTCTCGATCCTTCTGCTTCAGTGACTTTGAATTCCGTGGATGAATACAAATAGTCAAATTGAGGCATCTGAAAAAAGTGACCGTAGGAAAAGTGAATTACACCTTTTTCAGTAATTGGGTATGCAATACCTAACCGCGGACTAATTTTGTATTTCCCACTCGCCGCTTTGTACCATGTCTTTTTTCTTTCTTCAAGCGGGATAATGTTCGATGGATCGTCACGTTCGGCTTCGGGCAAATCCGGATTGATGTATTTATGTTCGTCCAATAACGGTTGATAAACATTGGGATCTTTCGAATCAGCCAAAACAACGCCATCCGGATCAAAATAATCAAAGCGAATCCCGATATTCATAATCATATCTTTAAGTTCAATTTTATCCTGAATGTAGGCTGCGATTTCCACAGGTTTGTGATTGTATTTATCATGATAAGGTGTGGATAGCTCAGGGACATAGGGTTGGAAGGGGACAATCTCTGCGTTTCTTTCCCGTTTCGGTTGAATGTTAAACCATTCTAAATCCAACTCATGCCGACGTATTTCAAAACCTGTTTTAATCTGATGGCTTTTAGTTATTTGACTGGTTAAATCAGCCTTGCCAATCCAAAAGGCTGAACTTCTGTAAAAATGATCCAATTTGGTACCGCCATCCAGAAAACTGTAGGAAACATCGGTTCTCATCGAGTCAGGATGTACATATCCCGCCGGACTGTTCGGATCAATAACAAATGAATTCCCAGTCGTATCGCTGGGGTCCGGAATATAGGTAACACTTTGATACGGATTCTCGTAAACGTACTGTTCATAATCTGTGTAGAATTTAGTCACCTTGACTTCATAGAATGTTTTTGAAGAAAGTGCATGGTTGAAAGATAAAATATGGGTATTGCCCGAACTAAATTTTTGATAATCACCATCTGGATTATATTTAAAGCCATGATCATAATTTCTGAATTCGTTATTATTCCAGAAAAGACCATAGCTCATTTTTGCCATTGGTGTTAATCGGTAAGACAATTTCAACTGAGTACTGATTTTCTGGAAAGGATTCAGTGAAACCCATTCATCCGTTGACAGATAGCCGGTCGGTTTAAAACGCTTCTTTCCGTAGAACCAGCCCTCATTATCGAAGTATCGCAGCATTGAGAAAAAGTTCAGTCGGTCTCCCAAAAATGGGAACGGACCGCTCAGTGTGCCCTGTACATTAAAAGTTGATAAGGGATTTATATGGTCTATATGATCAAAGATATCTGTGTTATTGCTCACATAATCTCCCATAAAAAATTGAACCTCACCATTATAATCAGAGCCCCCCTCTTTGGTTACGATATTAACGATACCGGACATCGCCTGTCCGTATTCGGCATTAAATGTTCCGCTGACCAACTGCAATTCCTGTATGGAGGCATTTTCCACTTCTACCCCCAAATTACCGGAGTACACATCCGTCGCCGCAATGCCATCGATCCAGAAAGCGACTTCACCGGAGCGGCCTCCGCGAACATGCAAACCTCCGACTGGATCTTTTACCAATCCGGCTTGCAACTCCAATACATCGCTCATTTCCTGAACAGGTAAGTTTCTGATTTCCTCTGAACCGACAGCAGAAAGCGAAGATGTCATGTCGGGTTTGATTATCTCACGTTCAGCAACAACGGTAACTTCCTGCCCCAAATCCATTACCTCGGTGCCCAGTTCAAAACTTACTGTTGTCGTGAGATCGATGGAAACCCGGACATTTTCAATTCTCTTTTGCTGATAACCGATCATCGAAGCTCTCAACGTATAGACGCCGGGAGGAACATTAATGATCGTGTAATAACCCTCCAAATCTGTGGCAGCACCCATACTTGTTCCTTCAACAATAATATTGGTGCCAGGCAATGGATCACCGGTATCTGCGTCTTTCACGTACCCGGCTATTTTGCCGGTCGTTCCTGACTGCAACAGACTAACGACAAGGAACAAATATAAAATGATGACAAAACCTTTTGTGAAATATTTCATAAATGTGTCCTTTCTGACTTTATTGATTGTATTTTTAAAAATATCAGCCAATTTAAGATCTGTTTTTTTTACTCAACGAAAAAAATCATTTTTTTATTCATAGTGTCTCTGCCATTGATTTCTCCAGTTTTGCACCACATGTGTCACGCACAACTAACTCCGGATGAAAAAGTTTTTTAAACGCTCCGTTTTCCGAGCCATTCTGAATTTTGTTGATTAAATGATCAACAGCCAAAATACCCATTTCAAACATGGGTTGTTTCATCGTCGAAAGACCCAGATATTCAGACAATTCGATCCCGTCAAAGCCAATGATCGCGATATCATCAGGAATTTTTAACCCACTTTTTTGAATGGCTTTTATCGCGCCAACAGCCTGAATATCGCTGGCGACAAAAACAGCAGTGGGACGCTCAGTATCTAAAGCGATTAGCTTTTCCATTGCCAGAAAACCTGCTTGCTTATTAAATCCGTCATTCTTAATAATTTCAGGGGGGTCTGATTGTTGAACACAAATGACATATTTTGAATCCAATGGAATGTGGTGTTGGTTAAGCGCATTTTTAAATCCTCGGAGTCTTATTTGGGAAGGGACACTGTTTGGATTACCATTGATCATACCAATTTTTATATGCCCCATTTTAATGAGATGTTCCGTGGCCAGATAAGCGCCCTCTTTATTTTCGATTGTGATCGAATCAAGTTTTTGGTGATAACTATCCACGAGTGTTGTCGGAAGTGTTGATTTCTTAAATTTTCCCGCAAACTCATCAGATATTTTCATTGAAATAATAAGAACACCATCTACCCTGCGTTCAGTCAATATTTTTTTAAAAATCTTTTCTTTTTTTTCAAACAAATCAACACTATACAATATGAGGTCGTATCCGTAGTTACTTAAGGTTTGCTGGACGCCGTTCAGTAGCTCAAAATAAAAATAACCTGTAAAAAAGGGGACGATACAGGCTATTGTGTTCGATTTTTTTCTCGCCAATCCTTGAGCCATTGCGTAGGGTTGATACTTGAGTTCCTTAATCACATCGAGCACTTTTTCTCGTGTCTTAGGCGCTATTTGAGGACTGTTATTAATAACCCGAGAAACCGTGCCGATTCCAACTCCGGCTTTTTTGGCAACATCGTATATGGTAACTCTCATAAAAGCGACTCCATTTATTTGGAAGGGCTTCCAAATACATTTACAATATAAAATAATTTTAACTTATGTCAAGTACTTTTTTATTTTTTTTTAAAGAAATGCTATTTTGTGAGTCAAAATTCCCATTTTGTTTAATTCCCATAAAATTATAAGGTAATATTGTGGTCTAAACTGAATATGGCAGAACCGTCAAAAACAAAATTAACAAATTCCAAATCCGAATCAGTTTTGGTTTTTCTCATCCGGAAAGCAGTGGAAAACGGAGCAGTTAAATTTTAAATTTATTTGACATTTAAATGTTACTAACCTTCTCTTAGACAAATACTTGTTGATTATTAATAGAAAATGTTGATAATTTTTATAATTTTTTTGGAAAATGATTAGGAATTTCAAATATTATTTATTATATTTAGGGCTAATTTTAATTAATTTTCATTTAACTGGGAGATAGCAATGCGTAGGATGTTAATTTTATTCATTGGTTTGACTTTGATTATTTCCATGTGTGGGCAAAAAACCCCAACCCTGGAAAAGGATACGCCAGCCTATCAATTGGCAAAAGATTTATCTGCAAAAATAGAATATTTGGACCCGGATAAAGATAATGTTATCATTAAATCAAAAAATTTCGAACTAACTGTCGGTGAAATTATTAAGCAATTGTACGACGGTGCCGGTAATCGTGCTGAAGGCTTGAAACAGATGGAAACAGATCAGTTGAAAAGTTATTTCAAAAGCGTGGCAGAAAGATTTGGGGAACAAAAATTACTTTTAAACGCTGCGAAGAAAAAAGGCATTACTATCACAGACACTCAAGTAGATAGTTTATTGCAAATGCAATATCAGCGGTCTGGCGGCGAAGAAAGATTCCAACAGATGCTCAATCAAAGCGGCGTGACGATAGATTATGTTAAGAGTGATATACGGAAAAATTTATTGATAAACGATTATTTACAACAGCTTTCCGAGACAGATTCAGAAATTACCGAACAACAAATCCAGGATTACTATAATCAGGATAACATTGCCACCGTTCGCCACATTTTATTGAGGACGCAGGGAAAAAATGATTCGGCGAAGCAGGAACTTCGGAATAAAATGGAGGACATTCTGAAAGAAGCGAAAGGCGGTGCGGATTTTGCGGATTTAGCGAATCAATACAGTGAGGATCCCGGATCCAAAGAAAAAGGCGGATTGTACAAAGATTTTGAAAGAGGAACCATGGTCAAACCGTTTGATGAAGCCGTTTTTTCAACTCCTGTCGGTGAAATATCAGATATTGTTGAAACTGCATACGGCTATCATATTATTAAAGTCCTGGATCGAAAAAAAGAAACCAAACCTTTGGAAGAAGTTCGGGAAACCATTATCAATAAATTAGAGAATCAACAACGTTCCACGAATGCACAAGATCATATCGAGCAGTTGAAAGAAGAGGTTAACTTCGAGGTCGTCGAGTTTTAATTATTAGGGAACACATCAAAAAAATTAAGCCACCTGACAGTTCGTCTGCGTGGCTTTTTTATTATTGTATTTAAAAAAATAGATTAATGGATAATTTTTGCATGAGATGGAATTACAGCACCTTTTGGAACAATAGTGATACCATCTCGCACAAAATAATAGTCACCGTCTTTGTCGGTTGCCTTTGGATCCGTCCGTATCACGACATTATCGCCAATTCGAACATTTTTATCAATAATTGCTCTTTGAATCTCACAGTTTTTCCCGATCCCCAACTCCGGCTGATTCGTTTCAAATTGTTCCCGACTTTTGAGAATGGTTTCACCTTCAATAAAATCTGATCCCAACATGACCACCTCAGATAAGAATGTATTTTCACGTATTTTACTTCGCATCCCAACGACCGATTCCACAATGCGGGCGCCAATAATTTCAGAGCCTTCCACTAAGATACTATCCCTGATTTCAGAGCGGATCACCCGGCTGGGAGGAAGCGAACGCTGCCTCGTGTAAAAAGGCCAATCCGGTACATTCAGTTGAAACGGAGGAAGTGCTTTAACCAGAGAAATATTCACATCAAAATAAGACGCTATTGTGCCAATATCCTTCCAATAACCTGAAAATGGAAATGCCATCACTTTAAAGTTGTCAATAGAAGCCGGAATGATATCGTGACCAAAATCAGTACGTTCTTGAGGCTCCAATGCCTTTTTTAATACATTCGGTTTGAAAACATAAATACCCATCGAGGCCAAATAGCGTTCAGTTTGAAACTTCATCCCCAGGTTTTCAAACAATTCATTAGGCGCCGAAAAATGTTTGATCACTTTCGGATCCTTTGGTTTTTCAACAAACTCGTTTATGACACCAGCTTTATCTGCCTTGAGCAAGCCGAATTGATCCGCTTCTGAAAATTCCACCGGATAAACGCCAATAGTAATATCTGCATCATTCTCCTGGTGAAATTTGACGATGTCCTTATAGTTCATCCGATAAAGATGATCACCGGAAAGTATCAACATTTGGCTGAATTCATAATAGGTGGTGTGTCGCAACGTCGCCCGGACAGCATCGGCGGTTCCCTGAAACCATTGCTCACCGCGCGGCGTTTGCTCCGCTGCCAGCAAGTCAACGAAACCGTCAGTGAAGGTGTCAAACTGGTACGTTTGCATGATATGACGGTGAAGGCTCGCCGATAAAAATTGTGTGAGAACAAAAATGCGCTTAATTCCGGAATTTATGCAATTTGAAATGGGAATGTCAATTAGCCGGTATTTTCCGACGAAACTCACTGCCGGTTTTGCTCGCTCCTGAGTGAGCGGAAAAAGCCGTTTTCCCTGACCGCCTCCCATGATTACAGCCGTTGTTTTTTTCATTGTGTCACTCCGAAATTTTGCAGGTTCCAATCTCTGTTAATGGTTTTCGATGTACTATTATCAATTATTCGTATATCAATCTTTATGTGAGACAATTCATCTGAAAAGAGAGCAAGTGATATCGTAACTACGATGTTCTGTTGACATCACTATTCAAAATAATAGAATTCAGCAAAAAGTCAATAAAAATATTTTTTCAGGAGTCACTTTTTCAAAGGCGCGCATGTAATACGAATCGGATCATGTTCATCAAACCCGCAAGTTCGTTTCTCTTAAAACAAGCATTTAATCCTCAAATAACCACTGAAACATCGAAAGATCAGTTGCCACTTTCGTAAATGACTTTCATTGGTCTGGATTTTTTTGAAGGTTCAAATTAGATTGCGTTTCCTTAAAGATTGCCGTAAAACAGGTTCGATAGCAATGCGGATTTTTTTATTGGCGTATCCAATCCAGGAAAGATCTTCATCAACATCCAATATCGTACTCAAAGATTGTCCGTATTCGTCAGTAATGATAACGCCTGATTCTTTGGCAATTAACTCCGTGCAAATATCATAGGGATGGCAACAAAGTCCCAATCCTAAGTTTTGTTGCGCTAATAATTTATTTATTAACGGTCGCAAATCCGCATTAAACCGATCGTGCCCGGCTATCAGCTCGTAAATTTGTCCGCCGGTTGAAAGATACTGATCTTCAAAACAATGCGATTTACACTCTTTCACCGGGCCCAGCGCATTTCGAATAACCTCATCGTCAATTTCGGCTAACACGTTTCGCATACCAGGGAAAAATCTTGAAATCATAGCAAAACCATGAAAAATCGTATCTGCCTTTGAAGGCTGCAACAGTAAGGGTGCTGAATCTCCGGTTAAGCGATTGTATCGCTCCGCCTGAGCGCCACTTCCTTTTTGCGCCCAAAGCACATCGCACAGATGTTGTTTAATGAGCGGAATCTCCGTCTGCACTGCCAATTCGATATCCTGTAAATTCGTCTTTTCCCCTTTATTCGGTGCCACCCCGGTGAGAATCCAGGCGCTGCGTTTCTGATACATCAATTCACGGGTGCCATCGATCGGATCCACGATAATCCTCCAGGCAGCGTCTTTTTCTTCTGCATCAGTCGGCAGAACGATTTTTCCGTTTCCAATACCCTCCGCAATGAGCACAATTGGATCGTCTTTTGCGATATAATCAGTGAACATTTCAACAATCAAGTCCTCACTAATCCGGTCAATCGCATAAATGGTATCGCTGGATGACTCATGATCTATTTGAGCCATCTGATCAAGGGACGATTTTTCACAGGCAGAAACTACTTGTTCCCGGATAATTGCGTGAATTTCCAGAATCGGTTTTAGCAACTGTTCAACTTTTTTCAAACGTGCTCCTTTGAGAATGGCATATCAAAAATATTTATAAAAAACTCACGCAAGGCTGCCAAGCCCGCAAAGAAAAAACAAGTAAATTGTCAAACTTTACGTTATTAGCGGCTTTGCGTGGATAATTATATTTATTTTTAGCCTGCTGTCACCCTATAAATAATTCAGGTTATGGAGAAACATAATCTTTGACATTATTGGATTGAAGATTTTTTACGAAAGAGATCTGCTTTAGAATTCTCATCCAAATAAAGCCGGGCAATCTTATCCGCCAAATCATTTAACATCGGTTTATGACGGTTAGTCAGAATGATAATACTGAAATCGTTTTTCGGATAACGTTGAATAACCGTTGTGAATCCGCATGTCTGACCCGTATGATGAACACGATAATGTCCGTCAAGCTCATCGATTCTCCAGCCGAATCCATAATTTGTCGGTGTACCGTCATTCAATGTGTCCGGAGTGAACGCCAATTGCATTGACCCGACAGAAACCAGCGTATCTGTGTACAACGCCTGACCCCATTTATAAAGATCCAGCACGGAAGAATAGATCCCACCGTCGCCGAGCACCGCACTCGTCAAACTCTGATCTTTGGGTATCAAACGATCATCTTCTTCAGCGTAACCAAAAGCGCGGTTGGTAACTTCAGAAATTCCCTGCTCAAAAGCAACCGTATTTTCCATACCAATTTTACTGAAAATTTCCTCATCCAGAAAATCAGCAAATCTTTTTCCCGACACTTTTTCGATAATCATTGCCAGAACCGCGTACCCGGAATTGCTGTATTGGTACTTCGATCCCGGCGGAAAGTAAGTCGAATCCTGGAGCATCATCATCTCCAGTATATCTTTGTCCAATACTTGTACTGTGGCTGTATCTGGAATCAGCGATTCGTAATCGATCAGACCGGAGGTGTGATGGATGATGTGATCGATAGTAATGGATTTGCCATATTCTGGAAATTCCGGAAAAATGTCCGTCAGCGTTTGATCTAAAGAAAGCTTTCCTTTTTCCATCAGTAATAAAATACACATGGCTGTAAATTGTTTAGTCACTGAAGCCAGCCGAAAATTTGTCGCTTCTGTTACCGGAATATTATTTTCCACATCTGCCATGCCATAAGATTTAATCAAAATAGGTTTGCTGTTTTTGATTACCATCATTGCAGCGCCCGGCTTTTCTAATCCTGAATAGGGACCGAAAAATTGATCGATTCGATCCTTGTTGGAGTCACAGTTTGTGATAAAAAGTAAGAATAAGATTAAAATTAACACGCTGAAAGATTTTTCAAATTTTGTCATTTGGATGTCCTATATTTTCGGCTTTTATTTTTAAAGTTACTGAAGCGATTCCTGTTCACAAATATAATATGTTCGGAGATTATAAGAAGTAAAGCAGGCCGACGCTCAATTTTGGTCCGCTATAATTATCTGTAAAAACGATCACATTTTGAAATTTAATATAATGGTAGCGAAACTCAGCCGTGAGCGCCACACGCTGCGTCACCCTGAAATCAAAACCGGCGCCGATATTGATGCCAATACCCAACTCGGATTGCTTTTCTGTTTCGAAAATATCCTCATTCTTCTCACTTTCAAATCCGATAAAACATCCCACACCATAGCTGACGTAAGGTAATACCAACACATCCGAAATTAGTGTATATTTCAAATCGAGCAAAAATGAGACGACTCTGATCCCTTTCTTCTCGGGTAACATTTCTTCATACCGCCAAAATCCCGCATTTGTCCTCAGATTCAAACCAAACTTCCACGGTTTCAACAGTACGACACCAAGGTAGGGTTTTTGTTTAATCTCTTTTAATGAGGAGAGATCCGGATCACTGTTCAACTCGGTCGGCACCCAACGGCCTATTTCAAGACCGAATGCAAGTTTGGATGGATTTTTCTCCTGAGCAAATAAATTCGAAACAAGAAAACAAATAAAAAAAATAATCAGTAAATACCTACAAAGTTTATCTGATGAACGAAAAAAATATGTTTTAATCTTTCTGATGAAGTTCATGTAAATACCAACTCTCAATCATTTATTAGCAAAACACATGACAGACACAACTATCGTAAATTATTTTTCCGGTTCTTTTCTGCCGGTACTCGGCGGCTTGAAACCAAATGATTTTCCTTCTGGTCCCTTCACCGTTTTAATTTCACCAAATTGCGATTCGTATTTTTGAATATTGTCTTCCAACGCCTTGAGTAAGGATTTGGCGTGTTGCGGCGTCATAATAATTCGGGCATAAACTTTAGTTTTTGGCACGCCCGGTAACATGCGCGTAAAATCAACCACAAATTCGGCATTGGAATGGGTAATGAGCGCCAAATTCGAATAGATTCCTTCAGCCTCCTTTTCACCAAGTTCAATATTGATTTGCTGCTGTTTTGGTTGCTGATTCATTAAATACCTCTTTTAAAAATGAATGATTTGAATGAATTATATAACCAATTTAACAAATATTTGGCAAATAGTCAAATAAAAATATGCGCTATTAATTAAAATCAACTATGATGTCATCATATATCCTTATTATAC
>CAYYMH010000090.1:0-11601 GCA_964472785.1 uncultured Cytophagia bacterium
AATCGCCATCCGCTCTCGTCCGTGCTGCAAAAAGTCCGTAAGTCACTGTTTGGGCGTAAAGATCAGCGAACTGCTTTTCAGCCAATGTCCCGATAAGGAATTTTTTGAACGCATTATAAAAACCAACTAACTGATTATGACCCTTGCTTCCGTTGTCAGCCATTTCAACGGAGATGACTTCGTCGCGGAGAAAGCGGGTTCGTTTCGCTAACTCAACAGCCAGCACCCTGGCAGTGCTCACTTTGGGTTGAGAGAAGGCAAAGAACTTTTCGAATAACGTTTCGAACTCAGACACATTCTCGACAGGCGGAGCAGTTTTTAACTTTTGGGCGATCACCGGACGTCCGATCATTACCTGTGCGATGCGTTCACCATCACGATACAAACGAAATTCATAAAAATTGGTCAGAATCACGTTGGGGAATGTGGTACAATACCGAACCAATTGCTCCGTGTCTTCAATCTGATCCAGATTGGTTACAGACGGATATTTGGCTTCAATATAGCCGGTGATGTGATTCGTGCCGTCCCAAATGCGAAAGTCTGGATTGCCGGCTTCTGTCTTTTTGGGTAGTATGGTCACATCGATCTTTTTTATGTTTCGGGATTCAGCGTATTGTTTGATCAAATCATCGAGATGTTTGTAATAACTTTCTTCGCGGGCATCGCCACGTCGGGTTGTTTCAGTGAGATTCTTTAAATACTGTTCCAATAGGCGTTTCATGGATGAAGAACCCTTATGTCAAAAAAAAATTTATACAGGCATTTCAGTTTTCGTTGGTCGGATCGTTTTTTTTATTCAGGAACAAGCAAATTTGTTGTTTGTAAATATACACAAAAAATTACAAATATCAAGTAAAATTTATTTAGATATGAGTATATTTGATCTAAAAAAGAAAGCTCCCGAAGCCAAAGTACTTTTCTCCGGAAGCTTTGTCAAATCCAGTGGATTAACGAATAGTCAGAAAAAAGCTAATCCGTTTCAACATCCAATTCTTTCCCGAGGAAGTGACGGAACCAATACTGAACATTCTCTCTGCTGAAATGCTGCCGTTTTTTACCGCCAACGCCATGCCGTGCACCGGGATAAAGCAGTAATTCGAAATCCTTATTCAAATCCTCGAATTTATCGATCAATTGGATAGTGTTTTGCATGTGAACGTTGTCATCCATGGTGCCGTGGGTAATCAGCATTGTTCCTTTGTATTTATCCGCGTGAGTGAGGACTGATCCAAATTCATAACCCTCCGGATTTTCCTCGGGGGTGTCCATGTAGCGTTCGGTGTAAACCGTGTCGTAAAGTTTCCAGTCCGTGACAGAAAAATTGGCAATCCCGTGAGTGAAGTAATCCGCACCGTAAGTCAGCGCCATGCAGGTCGCGTATCCGCCATAGCTGCCGCCGGTAATGCCGATTTTTGCAGAATCCACAAACGATTTTTGCCTGAGCCATTTGACCGCTGCGATGTAATCGTGCATTTCCCATTTCCCCAGATTACGGTGCATGGTGGCAATACCGTTTTTCCCAAAATGACCGGTGCCGCGATGATCAACTGCCATCACGATAATATCGTTTTGCGCCATGTAGTACCAACTCGTCCATAAAAATGAGTTGGACACGGAACCGGCTCCTGGTCCGCCGTAAATTCTGAACAGCACCGGATATTTTTTGGATTGATCGAAATTGTGCGGCAACACCCAGATCGCTGGCAAATCAAATCCATCCTCTGTCGGTATCGTGAAAAGTTCAACCTGCCCCAAATCATATTCATCCATTTCAGGTGTTCTTTGATCGCCCAAATTACGGACCATTTCCCCTGCTGTCGATTGTAAATCGATTTTAGTCGGTTGGTGAATATTGCTGTATCTGTCAATAAAATATTTACCACCGGGTGAGACGTCGCAGTAGTGCCGCCCTTCAATTTCAGTGAGTTGCTGCATATTGTCACCATCCAAATCCATAACGAACAGATGGTTTTCCAACAAATTTCCCAGCGAACGCTGGAAGTAGATTTTTTCGTTGTCCTCATCAATCAACGCAATACTGTTAACCCGCCAGTTACCACGCGTTAATTGTTTTACTGAATTGTTTTCCGGATTATAATGGTAGAGATGCGCCCAGCCGTCACGGTTTGATTTGAAAATGAAGCCCGGCTTGTTCTCTAAAAAATGAAGTTGTTCAAACCATTCCACCCATGAAGGTTGGATCTCACTGTAAATTTTGGTCTTTTTTCCCTCTTTCGGGTCGGCAACGAAAATTTTGAGATTATCCTGTCCCCGGTTCATCCATTGAAAAAATAATTGGTTGCTGTCAGTTGACCAGAACGGAAAGGCGATGTATTCCTCCGAATTGCCTTCAGAATCCACCCACACGGTTTTTTTATTATCCAAATGAATAATGCCCAGTTTCACACCGGGATTGGGATCGCCTGCTTTGGGATAGCGCGTGATTTCCAGATCGCCGTGCGTTCCTTCTGCGCGAAACAAAGGAAACTCCGGCACTTCACTATCATCAAACCGCATAAAAGCGATCATCTCGCTGTTCGGAGACCACCAGAATGTGCGGTAACGCGACGAACGTCCGAAAATTTCTTCATAATACACCCATGATGCCCAGCCGTTATAAACGACATCAGAACCGTCAAACGTCAACTGATGCTCTTTCCCACTGTCGAATTCCAATACAAACAAGTTGTGATCACGGGTAAAGGCGACCCATTTCCCGTTAGGAGAGAAGGTCGGATTTTTCTCTTCACTTTCATTTTCGGTGAGCTGTTTAAATTCCTCTGACTCTTTTGAAAAATAGTAAAGGTCATTGTCTTTTTCAAATATAAAGTGAGAGTGGTCTTTAGTTTCAATAGCACGGTAGAGAGAAAAGCCTTTGGGTAATATTTTATCGTATTCACCATAGTCGAGAAAAGTGGTTTCTTCTCCGGTTTCAGCATTTATCTTTAAAAGTTTTTGAGACGGTTTACCGTTCGTATCTTCCGTTTTTAGCTCGAGATAATGATCCTTATCCAACCACCCCATGATTCTGGGTAATGAACCCAATAACCTCGGCTCACCTCCCATGTAAACCTGTTTATAGGTGAGCTTTCTTTTCTGTGCATAAACAGAAGGTGTGCTTAAACATGTTGAAATTAAAAAAGCAACAAGAAAGAAGACAAACAAATTTTTGTTACGCATATCAATCCTCCAATTTAAATTTGATATAATTTTTTCGAACAGTACCTTGCTTCAAATTCGTTTACAAATTTTAATGCGTTTATTCTGATATTGTTACTTGTTTTTTTGCTGAAGCTATAAATTGTCTGACCTCAACCAGGATATGTTCAGATGATCCGCTGCTAATATGTGATTCGGGTAACGACTTAATGAAAATTTTGCCATAAAATTTTTCGATGATTCGTTTATCTAAAATAAATATCACGCCACGGTCGGTTCGTTTTCGGATGAGTCGTCCGAAGCCTTGTTTTAATTTCAACACAGCCTGCGGCACCGAATATTCCATAAAAGCGTTCCCGCCTCGCCGCTCTATTTCTTCCATTCGCGCTTCAATAATCGGTTCCGAAGGCACCTTAAAAGGCAGTTTGGTAATGATCACAGATTCCAGCGCGTCTCCTTCGACATCAACGCCCTGCCAAAAACTGTCGGTGGCAAAGAGCACGGATGTTTTGTCTTTTTTGAATGTTTGCAGCAGCTGATGCCGGTTGGATTGCCCCTGTCGTAAGCAGGTGTAGCCTAATGTCCGTATTTTTGGTTCCAGCGCGTAAAAAACTTTATTTAGCAATCCGTAAGATGTAAATAAAATAAATGCCCTCCCATCAGTAATTTTCAATGATTCAAAAATAAATTTTGAAATTGAATCAGCGAACTGATGAGAATTGGGGTCAGAAATGTCCAGTGGTATTGCTGTAATGGACTGGGTTTTGTAATCGAATGATGCTGGTATCTTCCTTTTTAGGACTCGTTGATTCTCCAACAGGTGAAGCCCGATTTGTTTTGAAAAATAGTGAAACTCATCTTTGTCCCCAGGCGTGGCGATGGCTAATGTTGCTGATGTCATAACAATGGTTCGGTAATTGTCAAAGACCAACTCTTTCATTCTTTCGGCAATTTCAAGTGGCGCAATCTGCAGCCGAACAATGCTGTAACTCGTCGATCTTTTAGCGACTTCAATCCATCGCACATTTTCATCGTCGTCTTTGAGCGCAATACTCTCTATTGCTGAGGTGATCGCCTTCAATCGGTTGCGCTGACTATCAATATCAATTTTGGTTGACAGAATTTTCCGGTCTAACTTTATGTTCATATCTTCAATTTTGCTTGTCATCGATTGTAAACCACTGGCCAAGCGATTTAACAATTGCGTAAAATTCGTAATTTCGGGAATCAAACTTTCCGTCCAGAAATCCTGTGAACGAAGATGTTTGTTTATTCGCAGCCGGGTTTCGTTATGGTTGTTATTGGATACTTTTCCAACAAATTCCGAAATGTTATCCATCAATTGATTATTCAGTGAAACGGCTGCTTCACATTGGGGAATCAATTCATTTTTGATCTCGACGATGATACTGTTGATAGTCTCATCGTGATGTTTGTAATATAATTTTTGGAGTTGACTCATGATCAAAGGAAGATAGCCGGTAGCGGCTTTTTTTGTTTGCTGAAACAGTCGGTGAAGGATGCGCATAATTCCGATGCGGGTCACACCCTGTCCGAAATAGTCTGTCGCAATGTCTTCGATATTGTGAGCTTCATCCAAAATGATGTGATGATATTTGGGAAGCACCGCGGCTTCAACGCCCACCGACCGAAGCGCTAAATCGGAAAATAACAAGTGATGATTGGAAACCAACAGGTTGGCTTGCGTCGCTTCTCTTCGGGCCTTGGTCACAAAACATTGCTGGAAAAATGGGCATTCATTGCGCTGACAATTATCACTTTCCGAAGCGACTCGTTCCCAAACTGCATAGCTTGGGACCATATTCAGATCGGACTTACTACCGTCTTTGGATTGCTTTGACCATTCAATGATTGCTTTTATTTCTTCCTGATATTTGTCCTCGATAATTAGGCCTTGGTTTTGTTCCAGTGCAGCAATTTTTCTTTTGCATACATAGTTCCCGCGCCCTTTGACTAACACGGCTTTGAAATTTGCATCGATGGTTTTTTGGAGAAAAGGAATATCTTTTTTAATCAATTGCTCCTGCAGGTTAATCGTTCGGGTGGAAACCACACACCGCTCCCGATTTTGCAGCGACCAATGGATCGCCGGAATTAAATAGGCTAATGATTTTCCGACGCCGGTACCCGCCTCGACCACAGCGATTTTTTTTTCATTAAAGGCTTGAGCCACATGTTTGATCATATCAATTTGTTGAGGTCGATGTTCATAATTGCGTAGCTTTTTGGCAACAATACTTCCGGGTTCAAGGGCTTGACAAATTTGCTGGATATCTAATTTTTTTTCTTCTTCCTTGCTCAGCGGCTCGATAATCACGTAAATTTCCGTCACATCATTGTTCACAATGTAGCTGGCAATGCTGAAATCCGCTAACTGACGGGCGATCATCAGATCATTCGTGGAAGGAGACAATAATCCGGAGGGATGGTTGTGAATGACAACATCGCTGCGCATAGCCGATGCTTCGACCATCGGCACAGCAAATTCATTTCCCCGGGCAATCACATCAATTTTGTGCACGCGCTTGTCCGAATCAAATTTTCCGGTAAAAAATATCTCATTGCCACCGGCTTCAATGATTTTTTCCCGAATCTGGGTAGCGACTTCGGGGGTTAAATATTTATCAACGTCTTTCATTCACGACTCGTTTGAAGGTAACTTTCGACTTTAACTGATAATCCAATTTTGAAGTTAAATTTTTACATTTCCCATGCCCCATTACCGTCAGATTAAAATACTAACTGATTGTAATGAATATCTCGTCCCTACGGGACTCAATCTTTTTTTTGTGCAATTTGCTATAAATATTTCGTCGCTAACGCGACTTAAATAAGCTAATGTAATAAAATTGGTAGTGATCGGAAAACGAAAGTGCCGTTAGGCACGATATATTTATAGAAATAAGTCCTTACCAATTTGAAAAGTCCGCTTCTTAAACTGACGGCTATGCCCGCCCCCCTCCAAAAGACGGGAAATTTAAAGTCCCCCTTCGAAAAGGGAATTTGAAGGATGTATTTTTCATATAAAATTAAAATATCATTAATCTCTTCTTTATGTCTTCGCGTCTTGGAGACTTAAAATCTTGCGCAATCCCAAAATTAATTTACTGAAATCAAAACAACGAAAGCTGCGGCGACTCCTTCAGCAGCGCTGCATCAAACCCTTCTTTCCGCAAATCCTTTACAAAACTTTTGATGCCGTGAGTGATAAACACTTTTTCAGGGCTCACCTTGTGAACATATTCCAAAAGCTGTTTATAATCCGCATGATCGCTCATCGCAATCACTTCATCTGATGAAAACCGGAATCTGGCACTTTCATCGAGTGCCCAGCCGGAGAGCAGCATCGTTTTGGCATTCCACATTTTTCTGACAATATGACCTTTGACCAAATGCGGCGGAATGACAAAAACACGATTTCTCAAGTCCTCACCCTGGTAAACCTGATAATTGGTAAATTTAATACCGAATGATTCGTATATTTTAATCACCGGTTCGATTGAACCGTGGATACTGACTTGAAAATTTAAGTCCCCTAAAATCTTAATCGCTTCCGGCGCTTTTCCGATCCGGTATCCCAGGATGACTGGCACGAAACCGCGCAGATGACATTTATCGACAAAGTGTGCTAATTTTTCTTTGATAACCCATTTTTTGGGGAAAATATATTTGGACGCGCCGTAAGTGCTCTCCATGATTAAAATGTCTGACTGCTTGATCTCCGTTGCTTCGGCGGTTTCATTTTTTTCGATTTTAAAATCGCCGGTATAAATTAATCTGGTACTATCTTTTTCGATTAAAATCTGTGAAGAACCCAAAATGTGTCCGGCCGGAAAAAGCTCGATTTTTATGTCGTCGTGTTGGTAGATCTGACCAAATTTTAATGAGATTGGATTAACTTTTCTGTTTCGCAGCTTAATCATGCTGATAGTGGGCGGCGTTGCCATAATTCGTTCGTGCGGACGAACATGATCCGAATGCGCATGCGAGACAAAGGAGAGCGGGACTTTTCTCGTTGCATCGAGCCAGAGGGACGTACCGGAGATACGGATACCGTTTTCGTATTCAAACATAGTGCGCTAAAAATATTGAAATAAATAATATTTTACAATTTGAAAAAAGTGTTCGTTCCAAAATTGCCGTAACAAAAAAAGGATCAGTACAAATTGAGTCAGATTAAAAAAGAAACCGGCAGCTAATGATTTTAGAAAAGACGTTTTCAAGCTAATGATGTAAATGTAAATGATAACCACTGCTGACAACACCAAAATGAATGGCTTCAATTCAAACGGAACATGAATGAAGGCGAACATTGCTAACCACGAAAATAACAAAATAGAAAGAGTCAAAATAAGTACCTGGGAAAGATGAAAAGGCTGAATGCCGGCAAATTTGCCGCTCAACCAGACCAGGATGAACACGTCGAAAATGTAGATCAAAATTGCTGCAAATATTAACAAATTCAAGGTCATCGTTTCTAACAAATGTAATTGAGAAAATGTTCTGAATTTAAAATTATACGGAACCATTTCAGCTACTCTAACAATAGCAATAATTTACATTATAATCAAGGAGAAAATGTGTAATGAGATGAGAAAAATTTTTGTGGTCCACTAACAAAAAAGGTGATTTTAGAAATTTTATCTATTTGTGTCGGTGTGTTAAACTTTGATTTTTTAATAGTAGAATGGATGAAATTGATATTTTGGCGTCAATTGTAAAGCAAAAGTGGGAAAGTGAAGATAATTCAGTGCTTTTTTAAAATGAAGTGCCAGCGGAGAGTTTCCCGGTAGCAATTTTACCCAGTTAATATCCGGAGCCAGATAAATTTGAATATCACCGTGGGTGAGTTCAGAAACGCTATAGCCAAATGAAATATTCAGCCATTCCGGATGATACGGTTTAATCTTGTCCGGTAAAACTGAGTGAAAATCCCACGACAACCAAAACGTCATCCCGGAGTAATTTTTGATGAACGTATCTTCACTATTCGATTCTGTGGACGCTTGATAACTCATTCTTAGTTGGAATTTTTTTAAATAGGGGAACTGTTCTTCGAGAAGCGGTGAGAATGCGCCCAATTCGTTGGCTGCGAAATCTGCCAGACTAAAGCCCCAATCTTTGAAATAACCGTCGTAAATTTCAATTTCCAACATCAACAGCGAACTTAAAACCGGACCGATAATTTTACTGGTCTGATGTTCAAACCCTATCCATTGACTCAACGCTGTCAATTGCTCCGACAAAAGCCGGCTCGAATAAAAATGACCCAACTTATCCATGTAACCGTACAATTGATCATCCCAGGCAAAATCATACGACCCAGTGCTGCGCCGCCAGCCCTTATAAAAATGAAACGATGTCCTCTCTTCTTCCCACCAGGCATCTTTAAATGGCTGATAGGCTAACCAGTTTAATGTCAACAGAGCGCTGGTTGAGATGGCAAGTCGATTGTAGTTTAACTTTGGTGATTCGTAGTGTCTGTAGGGATCGAACTGATCTTTTTTGCTTAAATCAGGATGATATGTGGAATCCATTGCGTCAGCTTGAATTTCTGGTGTATGGCTTTTTTCATCAATGTAGTGCGTTATATCCTTTCCCTGTCCGCAAGAAGAAGAACAAAAAATGACGGTAAACAAGATTAATGTACAAACGACTGCTGTTATCTTGCCAAATAATTGCTTCATAGATTCACTTTTTCCTGATACAGCGATAGTCGTATTTATTTTCAAAATCATCATTTTATGAAATGAGATGGTTTAAAAATGAAATCAACACACATTCATTGTATCATTAGAATATTACAAGCCAATTTGTGTTTCAAAACAAGAGTGCAAATATAATTAAATCAATCATAAAAGTCAATTAAGAAAAATGTCCTCTTGCATGAATAGTGCTCATTTTCGACGCGAGATGGCTTAATTATTGCATGATTGTGCAACAGTAAAACATCTTTGTTACGACTATTAGCTTCGAAAGAAGGAGGACAATTGCTTTGAAAAAGAACAATTTTCGTGCCACTCTTGTTTTGATTATTCCTATTATTGGCTCTTACGTTTTATTCGCCGGAAGTGAATCGCACCGCGTTTCAGAAAACAAGTTGATACCACAGGATAACCGGACTCAAAAAGCCAACCACCTTTCAAACACGTTTTATGTGAACAATAGCCATCCGTCTGCCAGCGACTCAAATCCCGGGACTTATGAACAACCCTGGTTGACGATGCAACATGCGGCAGATATTGCCAGCTACGGAGACAGTGTTTGCATTCTGTCGGGAACCTATAGCAGTGTGACGTTTCGCAACTCAGGCACCAATCAGTTGCCGATTAAATTTAGCGGAACTGATACAAGCCTGGTGAAAATACACGGCGGAATTGAGTTTGCCGCAGCAGTTCGAAACGTGAATTTATCCGGTGTGACGGTGGAGAATTTCAGTGGCTGGGGTGTTTTCGTGCGGGGGAACAATCGAAATATCAGATTGAATAATCTGCATGTTTCTGGCGGAGAATGCGGGATTCATCTGACATGGGGCTATCAGGCGCAAGACCCGCTTGATGGGCCTGTTTCAAATATTATCATCGAAAATTCTACCATTGATAATTGTACCTACACGGCACTCGACGGAACACCCGGTCCCTGCGATAGTCTTACGTTTCGAAATCTGGATATTTTCGGGGCTGGAACCGATGGACAGAATTTTTGGGGAGCTGACGGTATCGCGATCGAGCGGGGAAGCCACATTACTGTTGAAAATTGTCACATCCACGACAATGGCGGGGATGGTGTTGATTTGAACTCCCGGGATTTTAATGGTAATGTGAATGGCATTGTGGTCAGGGGCAACCGGATTTTACGGAATCGCATGACCGGTATAAAAATCTGGAGCGGCGGAAAAATTGAAAACAACGTGATCGCTGGGATGGGAAATTGTCCGGTATTCATTGGCACCCATCCGGGAATTTATTCTGTGGTGAACAACACCATCGCCTGGAATATGCGTAATCCGGATTACTCGGTGAGAAACTATGCGTTTGTTGCAGCCTATCCTGACGATATCAGCGGTGTCTCATCGCAAATTGAGCTGACCCTGCTCAACAACATTTTTGCATTTAATTGCAGTGATCAAATGGGTGGCCAGACCGGAATTTATTTGGGCGAAGGAGTGACGCTGGTGAGTGAAGGCTATAATTGTTTTTGGAGTCGCGGGGATGGCGAAATTCAGGCGGAATTTGTTAGTGGCGATAGCTGGTTCAGCAGATCCGATATTACCGATGGCAGCTGGGCTGTTGCTACTGGACAAGGCGCTGGGGAAGTGCTTGCTGATCCGTATCTGAATGATCCGGCTCATTTTGATTTTCGGCTTCATCAGCAGTCACCGAGTATCGACGCCGGTCATCCGGATAATCAGTATTTGGATAAAAACGGCACGCGCAATGACATTGGTGCCTATGGCGGTCCCTTTGGATGGTCTTACGATTATCCGGGTCCGGTTTCCAGTTTTCAAATCAGTGGGGAAGTGAATTATCACACCTCCGACGCGGGAGTACCGAATGTGACACTTTCATTATATAATGCGGATACTTTGACTTGGATGACAAATGAGGAGGGAGATTTCCAATTTCAAAATATTAGTGGGGGGGTGAATTATTCTTTGCTTCCGGTAAAAAGCGATGATATTGCACCTTCAACCATTTTAAGTTACGATGCGTCATTAGCGGCTCAAATAGCGGTCAATTTAATGCCGAATGCAACTCAATTTCAAGTTATCGCTGCTGATGCCGATGTTAACGGAACAGTTCAAATGTACGATGCTTCGTTAATCGCGCGGAATGCTGTCGGATTACCTCCCCTCAGCGATTCTCAAGTTGAAATGTGGACATTCTCTCCCGAACGTCTCACATTTCAACCGCTGAATGTTGATGTGATTAATGCAAACTTTACAGGCATTGTTCTGGGAGATGTAGATGGTTCCTGGACTTCGCTCAATGCAGCACACAATAATTTCCATGACGGAGATTTACCATTTGAAAGGGAAATTGAGGAACGAAACAACCAGCAATTTTTGGTTGTCTCAGTTTCAGCATCGGAAGGCGAAGAAATATTTTCGTGCGATATGATACTGAAATATAATCCGTCTCATCTGCAATATCATCTTGTTTCAAAAACACCGATCAGCGACCATTTTGAAGTGCATGTGAACGACTTGAATCCGGATAGTTTGAGAATTGGCGCTTTTGCAGCGAGACCGCTTACGGATGTTGGCGCTTATTTGGAAATTGAATTCCGAATATTGAATATTACGAATTTACAGACTGTTGAAGTATTAAATTATCGGATCAATGACGATTCGCCGCGGAAGGGGCTAGTAGAGCGATTCAATAATATATTTACAATATAATTATTTATCAAAATCAA
>CAYYMH010000091.1:0-6463 GCA_964472785.1 uncultured Cytophagia bacterium
GTGGGCCCAGTAGGACTCGAACCTACGACCTACGGATTATGAGTCCGCTGCTCTACCAGCTGAGCTATGGGCCCTTGCTTTATTTTTTTGGATGTAAAATATAATAATAAAATTGTTAAAAGTCAATATTTAATTCGAGTTAGGTGCTTTGAATCCTGTATCGGATTTCTATTAACACGTCAAATGAAACGCACCAAGCGTTTTTTGTTTCTTTGAGAGATTATTGAAGACATCACATGCCTTTTGCGTTTTATGTGAGTTAAGTTGAATATCTAAGCTTTCAAAGTAAGTTTTGGTTTCTGGCAGGACTTTCATCATTCCAAACTTACCTGTACCCACAACAATGACTACTGGTTCATACTTTTCCACTACTTCTTTGATATCGTTCACGTTTAATTCGTGCCCTTTTTCGCGCCACCACTGTTGTTCGACATGATCTTCAAAAATTATTAGATCATTTTTGTAAGTCTTTCCATTAATAACTATTTTACCGAAACCATAGTCTTCAATCATTTTTTACAACCTGATATGAAATACCGTATTTTTGCTTTAAATTTTCACCAAAATCTTCTGCCTGATCTCTGGAAGAAAAATTTCCTAAACGCACACAATAAAATAATTCATTTTTAACATTTTTTAATCCGATCGTCGCGGCATACCCGTTGTTGGTGAAAAAATCTCGCTGTTTACTTGCATTTTCTCGGATTGTAAATGCGCCAATTTGAATTGTGTGGCTTTCATTATTTTTTACCACACGATCATCAGAACCAGATTCGTTGGTCTTCTCGATCATCTGCCCCATATCCTTTTCCCGATTTTGATGCGCAACTATTCTCTCTAATTCCACTTCAGCGACTGGTTTAATTTCCGAATGCGGATACTTTTTGATTAATTTGCGAATCTCTTTTTCTGCCTTCTCATAACTGTCAGTGGCAACCAAGCATTGAGCCGACAAATATGCTGCTTCTGGTACTTTATCTGATTTTGGATATTTGTCCTTCAAATCACCGAACCATTGTTGGGCAGTAAAATAAGAGCCAATCATAAAATAATATTGTCCCAACTTAAATGTCGCACTCTCGGCGTAAACTGTTTTTGGATATTTTTTTACGATCTGTTCATATAAACTGACTGCTTTCCGTGCATCGTATTCAATAAACGCTTCTAAAAATAACGGTAATGCGCTGTTCGGATAATTATCCTTTATTGTGTCAAATTTTTCGATCAGTTTTTCCCGATCGTTTTGCTCCAGCCAGGTTAAAAGCTTTTTTTCCAAATCCTGTGCCAGCAACCACGTCGGCAACAGAATTAAATAAACGAGAAATGTAATTTTCGATCTATTCATTTTTTCCTAATGAATCATTTTAAAGCTTCTTCAATTTAAGTGACAAAAGTATCCCATTCATGACAGCTTGGGCAATGCCACAAAGGTTCTTTTGACTGATAACCACAATTTTTACATTCAAATTGACTATCCGTATCTTGACACAATGTGTTAACCGCATCCAAGGCATACTGAAGCGCTTTTTCTGTTTGACCGATACGTGGCAGTAGCTTTGCCAGATAATGCTTGGCATGGTTGGAAGCCGGATTTATTTCTAATGCGGAATAACACAAATCTATCCCTTGCTGGATTTCGCCTTTACGTTCATAAATATCGATCAACGCAAAACGAATCGGCTCGTTTTTTGGATTTTTTTCCAATAGCTCTTCAAAAATATGTTCAACCTCTCCGAAATTACCGATCCGAAACAGAATATCTTCAATTCTACCAAACGCCAAATAAGCTTGTTCTGGGGCCTCCTTAATAAATTTTTTCAACTCAGTCAATGCATCATTATCTCTGCTTTGCCGAATATAAGAATCACTCAAATAAAGATAAGCCGGGGGACACCCTTTATCTAATTTAATCGCCTCTCGAAACTTTAACCGGCCTTCTCGTTCTTCGCCGTTTTCGATATCTTTTAAACCCGATTGTACTTTGTATAACGCCAGAAGTTCTTTATCTTTATTCGCTTGACGTTTTTGCATATTTTTGAGCGACTCAAAAGCTTCATCCCACCTACCAGCTATTTCGTAAAGTTTCAGACGTATTTCCTGTGCCCAAACCTCGTTGTGAGTCAACTCGATTAAACTATCAGCGACCTGAATAGCACGCTCGTAGTTTTTGAGTTCCCGATAATCCTTTATTAAACTCTTGAGTATTCCAATCTTCTGGAGAAAATCAAGATTTCGTCGTACGAGCAAACCCCGGTGGATTTTAACTGCACGCGCCGGCGCTCCCTGATCCCGCAAAATGTCTCCTATTTTCAAATAAGCATCAATATTGCTGGTATCACGATCTACGGTCTCTCTCAATTTCTTCAATGCCGCGTCAGTATCGCCAGCAATCAAATAATTGAGTGCTGCAGTATAATCCTGCAAAACATCCCCTTTCTTTTTGGGTCGTTTAACAAGAAAGATCAAAACACCAACAGCCACTAATAAAATGATGATAATCAATAAATATGAATAAATCGTCATTGTAACCACCTATATTAGGGATTCTTTATTTTCACACCAGTTGGATAAAAATATCATAACATTTCACTTTCAAAATTCTCATCTGAATCAGCATCTTCTTCAATCGGAATGTTACGCAGTTCATCCAATTCTTTTTTCAACATTTCATTTTCCTTGGATGTTTTGCGAACTTCAGTTTTCAGTTGAAAAACCTTAAAAACCGACCCCACAAACCACACCAGGATACCAACCAAAAATGACAAATACATCACAATCCATAGTGGGATCGGCGTTGAACGCCATTTAAAGAATTCTACAGTTACGGTTTGTGTTGCATTTTGAGTAGCAAATAATATTAAAAGAAGCAATGCCAACACCCATAAAATCCATTTTACTATCCACATAAGTCCTCCAGCCAAATTTTATTTTGAGATTAATTGAAGAATTGTTGATAAAACAAAATAATAATTAGAAATGATATGAACCTGATATTGAAATTATTTGACAACTTCACCAAATAACGTCCGCCCTTTCACATCAACAATCTTAACGTTTATTATCGAATGATCTGGTACTGTGTCACTGTTAAAAACGACAATTTTATTAGATTCAGTACGCCCCATATATTGATTGGGTTTCTTTTTTTTACTTCGCCCTTCGACTAATATTTTTTCTGTCTTTCCAATCAATTTCTGATTCTGTTTAAGAGAGATGGCATCCTGTATTTCATTCAGAGATTGTAAGCGCGCTACTTTTTCTTCATCCGAAATTGTTTCTTTCAATTTATTAGCTGCGGTTCCTTCCCGCGGAGAATATTTAAAAATGAAGCTTCCGTCGAATTGAACCTCTTGTATCAAATCCACGGTTGCTTGAAAATCTTCATTCGTTTCACCGGGAAACCCAACAATAATATCGGTATAGAGACCCGGATCTCTAATCTTAATTTTCGCCAACTCGATCAACCTGATGTAGTGGGAGCGGCTATAATTTCTGTTCATTAAATCCAAAATCCGGTCAGAACCGGACTGCACCGGCAGATGAAGATGGTTGCAAATATTCGGATGAGAGGCAATAGCACCGATCAACTCTGGAGACATATCCTTTGGGTGCGAAGTCGCAAACCTCACACGCTCGATTCCCGGCACATCAGCGACTTTGTGAATAAGATCAGGAAAAGCAATATTTCCATCGTGATATGAATTGACATTTTGTCCAAGTAACGTTATTTCCAAAAAGCCCATCGCTGCCAATTTCCTTGCCTCTTCAATTACGTCTTTTGCTTTTCGGCTTCGCTCTCGACCCCTGACATAAGGAACAATGCAATAGGAACAAAAATTATTGCAGCCTCTCATTACTGCGAGCCATGCAGAATTCCCATCGGTATGTTGTGGAAAAAGCTCTCCATAGTTTTCATAGTCTTTAAATTCGGTTAAGCCGAATTGGTGTGCTGATCCGTTCTGCTCGATTTTTTTCAAAATATCCGGCAATGCTCTATAGTTGTCCGGTCCAATCACAAAACTAACAAACGATCTGCTGCTCAAAATTTCATCTTTTAATCGAACCGCCATACAGCCTAAAACGCCAATCATTAACTCCGGGTTCTGTTTTTTCAAAGAACGAAGCGCATCCAGCCGCCCGAAAACTCGGGTTTCAGCATGTTCACGAACACTGCATGTATTGATCAAAATTAAATCGGAATCTTCTGCATTTCGGGTTTGAACATATTTTTCCGATTCCAATATGCCGGCGACCAATTCAGAATCATACTTATTCATTTGGCAGCCGTATGTCTCAAAATACACTTTCTTCATTTATATTTCCAGCTAAGATTAAATAATACAAATATTTTGTATAAATGTCAATAAATTTGTTTTGCCCACTTGAAAATCTAACGATTCGATATGAACTTAAGCCGGGTCAAAAACTTCTTCATGCGCTGCTAAAACTTTCCCATACACAAAATCATCATTCGAACGGATAATTTTAACCGGACTTACGCCTTTCAATAGCTCCGTTTTCAAATCGGCTCTGACTCGAATGTAATTGTCTGTTAATCCGGTCATCTCATCATTGTCAAGCTGTTCTTCCCAAAGTACATTGACTACTTTTTTTACTTGTGACCGGTAAAATTCTGCTTTTTTGTTTTGAGCAATCTCTCGAAGTATTTCGCTCCGTTTTTTGATAATTTTTGGATTTATCTGTTCCGTAAAAATCGCAGCATCGGTTCCGGGTCGTTTGGAGTAACTAAACACATGCAAATAGGTGAACGGCAATTGTTCCACCAACTTCTTCGTATTGTTAAATTGTTCTTCGGTTTCTCCCGGGAAACCAACAATAATATCAGTTCCCAGACCAGCTTCCGGAAGATTGAAATTTATTTTTTTTATGATATCGGTAAAAGTTGAGCTGTCATAATTTCGGTTCATTCGCTGTAAAACCTTATCATCGCCGGTTTGCAAAGGAACGTGCAAATGGCGACACACTTTTTTAGATTGCTTTATTAACTGTAAAAGTTCATCGTTAATCTCTCGCGGTTCGAGCGAGCTCAGCCTAATCCGCTCCACACCCCTGATTGTCTCAACTTTCCTGACCACATCGGTCAGGTTGATCGGTAGCTTCAAATCCTGCCCATACATACCAATATGGACACCGGTTAACACCAACTCTTTGTGTCCGCGTTTGGCTAATATTTTAGCGCGGCGACAGATATTCTCAATTGTATCGCTACGACTATCACCACGTGCCAGCGGAACCGTGCAATATGAGCAACGATTATTACAGCCATCCTGAATTTTTAGAAATCCTCGTGTGTGGTCCCAGAAATGACCCGGCCACGGACATTGAAAATCATAATTATCCGAGATCACCTGCTGAAAACCTTCTGGCTGCTCATCCAACAATCGTACCAATTCGAATTTTCGGTCACTACCTAAAACCAAGTCCACACCGTTAATTTTCCTGATTTCCGAAGGTTGAAGCTGTGCATAACAACCGACTACCGCTATTTTAGCATTGGGCGATATTTTTTTTGCCCGGCGAATCATTTGCCGACAGCGATAATCCGTCTTTGCTGTTACGGTACATGTATTCACAACACAAACATCAGCAGGTTGATCAAATGGTACAATTTCATACTCATTTTTGATAAATTGCTCTGCCAAAATGGCCGTTTCCGACTGGTTCAGTTTACAGCCTAATGTATAAAAACTTACTTTTTTCATTGTCTCTTTCAAACCCACACTCAACAATTAATATAACTCAATAAAGATATTTTTGTTCTCTTAATGCGTACCAACTCATTTATTCAACCAATTATTCAAAAACAAAATAAAGTTGATTTTATTTGTGCGAATCACATCTTCCGCACCATGTAAAAAAAACCTTCTACAGTCGAAAACCAGCGTTAGACGTGTAGAAGGTTTTTAATTCATAAATTAGTCACTATTGAAAAGGACCGTTATTTCTTTTCTGAATTTTCGTCGTTTTCCTTGCTATCCTCTTCAGGTTTTTCTTCTTTTTCTTTTTTGGCGGTTTTTTTCTCTGTCGATTTCTTCTTTTTCTTTTTTTCTTCAGAAGACGTGTCATCTGCTTCTTGAGCAGACTTCTTTTTGGATTTCTTTTTGGTATCTTTTTCCTTATCCTGGTTGTCTTCCTTTTTCTCCGCTTTCAAATCCGCCTCTTCCTTTTTCGAATCCGATTTTTTCGATTTACTCTTCTTCGGTTTCTCCGCTTTCTCAGCTTCTTTTTTATCAGCCACCTCTTTATCCGTCTCTGCTTGCATTACTACTTTCTCTTCTTTTTTTTCATCTTCTTCTTTAGGTGGTTCTTCGGATTCTTTTACTTCGGTTGGGGATTTTTCTTCTTCTGATTTTTCTGCTTTTTCAGCTTCATTTTTTTCCGTTGTCGTTTTCTTTTCCTCTTTTTCAGACACTTCTTTTGATGCGTCTTCTGTTTGCTCTTC
>CAYYMH010000091.1:6563-10619 GCA_964472785.1 uncultured Cytophagia bacterium
TCTTCTGTTTGCTCTTCAGCTTGTTCCTCAGACTTTTCAGCCTTTTCATCTACTTCTTTTTCGACTGTTGTCTCGGGTTTCTTTTCCTTTTCCACTTCTTTCGTTTCAGAATCAGCTGCTTTTTCAGAGGAATCTTTCTCTTCCTTGTCAAAAATCAATTCAACTTCTTCTTCGGCAGATGTAACTTTTTCCTGACCATCTTTCTCACTAACAAGATTAGTTGCGTATTCGATATTTTCTGAAAGAACGATTTTTTTCGCTTCCTTGTTAAATTCCAATACACACAATTCTATTTCATCACCGACTTTGTAGCCGTCAGAAGGTTTTTTAACATTGGGCTTTGTCAGATGAGAAATGGGCACAAAACCATCCACTCCATCCGGCAATTCGGCAATCACGCCTTTTTCAATTAACCTGACAATTTGTCCTTTCGTCGTAGTACCCGGCTTATACTTTTCCTGAAACTCATCCCACGGATTAGCCATCGTTTGTTTGAATCCCAGAGATATTCTTCGATTTTCCCGATCAACATTGAGCACAACCACCTCGATGGAATCGCCCTTTTTCAAGACTTCCCCGGGATGTCTGATTTTCTTTGTCCAGGACAAATCGGAAATATGAATCAAGCCGTCAATTCCCTCTTCAAGTTCGATGAAAGCGCCAAAGTTAGTCAAATTTCTCACGATGCCCTCATGCTTCGAACCAATCGGATATTTTTCTTCCAGCGTATCCCACGGATCCGGCTCCAATTGTTTCAAACCGAGTGAGATTTTTTTCTCGTCCTGATCGATACTCAGTATCTTCGTTTCGACAATTTCTCCCACTGCCAGTACCTTGGAAGGATGCTTGATATGTTGCGTCCACGACATTTCAGATATATGGATCAAACCTTCGACACCTTTTTCTATCTCGATAAAAGCACCGTAATCGGATATGTTGACTACCTTGCCCTTAACCACAGTACCAACCGGATATTTTTCGGTAACATTTTCCCACGGATGCGGTTGCATCTGTTTTAAACCTAATGATATGCGATCTTTTTCTTCATTGAAATCCAACACCATGACTTTGATTGTTTCGTCCAGCGCCACGATTTCCGAGGGGTGACTGATCCGCCCCCAGGACAAATCATTAATATGCAACAATCCATCAACACCGCCTAAGTCGATGAACACACCGAAATCCGTGATATTCTTAACCGTGCCCTCTAATATTTGACCTTTTTCCAAATTTTCTAATATTTTCCCACGCTGTTCTTTCATTTCTTCTTCAACTAAAACACGGTGCGAAACAACGATGTTTTTTCTCAATTGGTTCACTTTAACCACTTTAAAATCCATCATCTGACCGATAAAAGCATCGAAATCACGAATCGGCTTTACATCGATTTGGGACCCGGGGAGAAAAGCATCAATGCCGTTAAGGTCAACAACGATTCCACCTTTAATTCGACGGATACATCGACCCTGTAATATTTCGCCGCTCTCATAAGAGTTAATGACATTTTCCCAACTATGAATGAAGTCAACCTTCTTTCTGGAAAGCACTAATTGACCATCCATGTCCTCAATGTTTTCTAAAAACACCTCAATATCATCACCAACATTTAAATCTTGTGGATTAGTGAATTCATCAAGTGGGATTGAGCCTTCGGACTTGAATCCGATGTCCACGGTTACCTCTTTATCATTGATGGATAATATTTTACCAACAATCAGTTCGCCTTCAACAAATTCATTGACTGTATCTTCATAGAGTTTCCTGAGTTCATCAAATTCCTCTTCAGAATACTCCTTTTCTTCCACTATCTCATCTAATTTGACAATTTCCTGAGCGGTTTGGTCATCATTTTGAGTTTGCTTTTTCGAATCTGAATTCAACTCACCTCCTTGCTCATTCTTTTTCTGTTCTTCAATCCCTTCTTGTTCGAGTTGGGATTGATCTTTTTTTAATTCAGCCATTTAAAAATACCTCCTGATTAATCTCTTTCGTACTGATAATCATGTTTAATTTTGTTCTCAACTTGCCGTAACTGCCATTGTGGTGTTGAAGCGCCACCTGTAATACCAACACTTTGGGCATTTTCAAACCACTCCGACCGCAATTCATCAACTGATGAAACGAAATGGGTTCGTGGATTATTTCGCTGGCACATCTTAAATAATACTTTCGAATTAGAGCTTTGTTTTCCTGCAACAAATATAATTACATCATTCTTTCTCGCAAACTCTAAAATCTGCAACTGCTTTTTAGTAACCACAGGGCATATTGTTTTTTTAATAACAATATCATCAACTCCTTTCGTTAGCTTTTTTCTAAAATACTCGAATCGTTCTTCATCAACTGTCGTTTGAGCGATTAGCAATGTTTTTTTGTTGAGATCGATTTTCTCTTCATCACCGCGATCGTAAACAATAATACCATCACCATTGCAAAATCCCAGTAAACCTTTTACTTCAGGGTGATTGTTTTTTCCGACGATGATAACCTGATAACCGTCCTGGTAATATTTGGCAACTAATTTTTGTGAACGAACAACCCGAGCACATGTCGCATCTATATAAGAAATTTCTTGGTCTTCAATCTTCTTTCGTAATTTTGGAGAAATGCCGTGCGCCCGAATCAGCAACGTGTTATCTTTTAGTTTCTCCCAATCACCTTTTCCCTGTTCGAAATCTTCCTGATCAACCTCTCTCAATCCAGCATTTTTCAGGCGTGTTACTTCTCTCTTATTGTGAATCAGAGCTCCCAAAGCCGCAACAGGCACCCCTTCTTTTAATTTTGTTTCCGCAACATCAATCGCATGGATCACTCCGGGACAAAATCCAGCATTTTCATCAATTGTAACTTTCATCCGTTTTTTATCTGATTCTTCTTTTTGTGCCATTCGGCAATGATAAAATCCACCTGTTGTTTGATAGTGAGATTCGTCGTATCCAATTCAATGGCATCAGGCGCTTTTTTTAACGGACTTGCTGCTCGTTTTTCATCCACCGTATCCCGCCTTTTTAGATCATCCACAATCTGAGCCAGTCTGACATCTACATCATTACCTTCAAAATCACGGAGCCTTCTTCGTGCCCGTTCCGTTAATGATGCGACCAAAAATATTTTCAACAGCGCATCCTTAAAGACTACCGTTCCGATGTCACGTCCTTCTGCGACCACATGGCCTTTTTCACCGATCTGGCGCTGCTTTTTTAACAGCCACTGCCGAACTACGGGCAATGCGGCGACTTCGGCGACATGATTTGTCACACGCTGACTTCGAACTTCTGTTGTGACATTCTTATTGTCCAGTAAAATATTCAAGCGTCCATCAATTTCAAATAACTGAATTTCAGTATCTTTCATCAACCGGACTATCTCGGATTTATCATCGACATTCAATCCACTTTCCAAAATCTTCAGCGTAAGCGCCCGGTACATCGCTCCGGTGTCTAAATAGCTAAAACCCAACTTTTTTGCAATTAACCGTGCAGTCGTGCTTTTACCTGAACCAGCAGGTCCGTCTATCGCAATGACAGCTAATTTTTTATTTTTATCCAAAGCCGAATTTTTTCAATCTATATGAACGATGATTACAATTTTCTCTGCAATTGCCAAAATCTCTGCTACGATGTTCGCCCCATTTCCATCAAACTTTTGATTTCCTGGTTTGTTAAATTTCTCCATTCTCCCGGTTTTAATCCTTTAATGGATAAGCCGGCAAAGCGAGCCCTTTTCAAAATAGTGATCCGGTAGCCAAGCGTCCGGAACATTCTTCTGATCTCTCGTTTCCGTCCTTCATTCAAACTCAGGTTAATTTGTTTTCTGTTCTTTGGATCGACCAAAATTTTCACTGGTTTTGCATAGCCATCTTCGAGCAAAATACCGGATTTTAATTTCGCGAAACCATCCTGACTCAACGGTTTTGAGATGACAACATAATAATCTTTTGTAATTTCGAACTTCGGATGCATGAGTTTGAACGCTAAATCGCCGTCATTCGTCAGCAATAACGCGCCCGTTGTATCTTTATCAAGCCTGCCCACAGGGAACAATCGCTCTTTTGGG
>CAYYMH010000092.1:0-10588 GCA_964472785.1 uncultured Cytophagia bacterium
GTGATCATCGCCATCGAAAATGAACAGGGAATTTACAACAGCGGCACGCTGAATAAAGTGAAACAGTTGACAAAAACGCTGCAAAAGATGGAGCAGATTCAAAAAGATGATGTAACATCGCTTTACAGTGCGGATAATATCATCGGCACCGACGAAGGTCTTGATGTGAAACCGTTTTTTGACCGCGTGCCTGATAGTGATTCTTCCATGAACAAGCTGCAGCAAAATGTTCGGAACAATGAGATGGTGTTTGGCAGGTTGGTGTCCAGCGATGAAAATGTGACGATTGTGGTTGCGGAAATTGCCGATGATGTTTTTTCCCAGGAATTTTATCACGAGTTATTGGACCTGGCAAAAACGTATCAAGGACCGGAGAAATTACATGTTGCCGGACGACCGATTGTGGAAGGCACCTTGGCGTATTTGAGCCCACGGGATATGCAGCGGATGGTGCCGATTGTGATTGCCGTGATTATTTTGGTGTTGCTGTTGGTTTTACGCAGCGTGAAAAGCACCATCTTTACGTTGCTGGTGGTTTTGTTCAGCACGGTCTGGGCATTCGGATTGATGGCAGTCGTTGGTATTCCGATTTATGCGGTATCGACGATGATACCGGTGATGCTCATTGCCATTGGCGTGGCAGATGGCATTCATCTGTACAGTCATTTATTTTTATTTATGAAAAGCAATCCCGGTGTCGGTAAAAAAGAGGCTACTCTTGACATGTTGAAAGAAATGTGGAAGCCGGTAGTGATGACGTCGGTCACCACAACGGTGGGATTTATCTCACTGTTGACGTCAGAAGTGTATCCGATTAAATATTTTGGCATGTTCACCGCTTTTGGTGTGATGATGGCGATGGTATTTTCGCTCACTCTTATTCCAGCCGGGATAATGGCATTCGGTCTTCCAAAAATTAAGCAGACGTCAAAGAAAAATGGGGGACAAAGTCAAATTTTTACAGCATTTGCCTTTTTTATTAATCGGCACAAATACGCAACGATTTTTGTAAGTATCGCCATTGTAGCTGTATCAATTTTGGGCATGAGCAAGGTGTGGATCAATTCCAGCTTTCTGGACAAGTTTGAAAAAGACAGCGACATTGTGCAGACCGACAAATTTATCAATGAGCATTTTGGCGGAACAACTACATTAAATGTGGTTTTAGATTCCAGTGAGCCGGATGCGTTTAAAAATCCGGCAATACTTACTGCGATGGATAAAATGCAGCAGGACGTGGAGGGCAGCCTAAAAGTGGTGGGCAATTCATTTGCGTTGACCGATTATTTAAAACGAATGAACAAAGTGATGCACGCGGACAGCGAAAAATATAATATCATTCCGGAAAGCAAGGAGCTGGTCGCTCAATATTTACTGCTTTACGAAATGTCCGGCGATCCGGAAAATTTATGGCAGGTGGTGGATTATAATTATCAAAAAGCCAATGTGACATTCCAGTTGAAAAGTGATAATTCAAAAGCGTTGAACAGTGCGCTGGCAGAGATTGACAGGCATCTTGAAAATTTTAAGGATTTGGGTGTCAAGATCAATTATGCCGGCTCTGGGTACAAGGGACTGGTTTTTACTGATCTCATTTTGATAGGGCAGATTAAAAGTCTGGTCTTGTCGCTGATTATAGTCATTGTGCTGTTGTCATTCATGTTCAAAAAAATAAAAGCCGGTTTAATTGGCGCTGTTCCGATAACCATTACCGCATTTATCAGTTTCGGAGTGATGGGATTATTAAATATACCGTTAAGCACAACAACGGCGTTGCTGTCAAGTATTGCCATTGGCATAGGAATTGACTATGCGGTGCATTTCATCCAACGTTATAAAATCTATGCGCTGGAAACCGGCGATAAAGATAAAACGAGCCGCAAAACCATGCACCATACCGGACGGGCGATTCTTTTTAATGCGCTGGTCGTTATTGCAGGATTTATGGTTCTCATTTTTTCCGTATTTCCGCCGAACCGGGCACTGGGCGCATTTGTGTCGCTGAATATGTTTACCAGCTTTCTGGGCACTGTGACGGTGATGTATGTTTTGCTTTATATGTCAAATATTTATTTTACAAAGAAAAAATAATTTAAATTAACCCCAACTTAAAAATGAATTAAGGAGGTTTGTCATGTCTTTTAAAAAAATGATGAATAGTATGTTAATCATGTCTCTTCTCATGCCGGTACTCGCTTTTGGACAGGAAAAATTGACCGGCTTGCAGATCATTCAAAATGAGTATAATCGCCCTTCAGGAGAAGACCAGACCGGGAAACTGACCATGACGCTGATCAATTCAAGCGGTGACCAACGTGTCCGTAAGATTCAACAGTATCTCAAAGATTACGGTAAAGAAGAAAAAAAGATCATGTTTTTCACGTCGCCGGCGGATGTGCGAAATACATCGTTCATGAACTGGAGCTATGAAGAAGCAGCAAAGGACGATGATCAATGGATTTATTTGCCGGCACTGAAACGAGTAAAACGCATTTCCAGCGACAGCAAAAGCGATTATTTCATGGGATCGGATTTTACTTACGATGATCTGGGCGATCGTCATCCCACTGAAGATAACCACAAGCTGTTGCGTACTGAAAAAATCGGCGACGAGGAATGCTATGTGGTGGAAAGCATTCCCAAAGAAGATGATTACATGTACTCCCGAACCGTAACCTGGGTCATTAAGGATAAATGGATCGGGCTGAAAAAAGAATTTTATGATGAGGACGGCGACCTGCTGAAAACGTTGTCGGTTAAAAAATATGAGAAAATTAAAGATTATTGGTTGATCCTGCACAGTGAAATGCACAATATTCAAAAAAGTCATAAAACCGATATGCTGCTTGAGAATGTGAAAGTAGATACCGGTATTTCAGACAATATGTTCACCGAACGCATGATGAAACGAGGATTATAAAATGAGATGGAAAAAATTATTGTTGATTTTTCTGCCGTTTTTGCTTCTGGCATCACAGCTCTATCCACAGGGATTGACATTTCGCGGTTACGGCAGAACCTACCTGGGCCTGCTGACTGACGATGGTTCCTATTCCATTCAGCAAAATACGCTGGATTTGAAACTGGAGCATAATCGGGATAAGGTCGCATTTTATGCCAATCCGTATGTTTACCAATATCCGGCTCAGGAGACAAATTTGAAACTGCGCCAGGCATATCTTGATGTTTATTTCAATAAATTTGATATACGTCTCGGAAAGCAGCAGATTATCTGGGGCAAAGCCGATGGTGTGTTTATCACCGATATTATTTCACCGAAAGATTTGGGAGAATTTTTGCTGCCCGATTTTGAAGAAATTCGCATCGGTGTGGATGCGCTCAAATTGAATTATTATCTGGGCAATCACACTTTTGAAATAGTGTGGTTGCCACGCTTTCAGCCGACCATTTTTCCTGAACCAACTTCTATCTGGGCGCCTAAAATGATGGATTTCCCGATTGAGCCGACATTCGATTATTCGAATGCTCAAATTGAATCCAAATTGAGAAACAGTGAAATTGCCGCCAAATATTCGGCGCTAACAAGCGCTATCGATTTTGAATTAATGGCCGGTTATTTGTGGGACGATAATCCGACCAACCACATTCGAAAACAGATCGACCCGGTTACGCGGCAAATCAATAGGTTGACTTTGCTGCCCCAATATCACCGTCTCACCATGGGCGGCGGCAGTTTCAGCACCACATTGGGCGCCTGGGTGTTGCGTGGCGAAGGCGCTTTTTACAGCGGCAAGTATTTCAACTCTGAAAATCCCGCTTACACCGATGGTACGGTGCAAAAGAATTATGTGCATTATCTGCTGGGACTGGATTATTCGTTGTGGGATATTAAATTGAGCGGGCAGTTTATTCAGGAAGCGATTCTGGACTACGAACCGGAATTCTATCAGGATGAATACAATAATATGGCGACGTTTCTGGCATCCAGGGATTTCCTGCGTGAAACGCTGAACCTGCAACTGTTCGTTTACTATGGCTTCAACAGCGAAGATGCGCTGATCCGTCCCAAACTCACCTATGATTTTGCCGATGGATTTGAAATTTTGCTCGGCGCTAATATCTTCACCGGGCACAGTGAAGGCTGGTTCGGGCAGTATGAGAAGAATGACATGGTTTATTCGAAGGTGAAGTATAGTTTTTAATCAATTTTTTTAAAATTAATCAAGTTTCATCTTAGGTTTTATCTAAATTTATTTTAAAATATATACGGCGAATTGACTAAAGTCAAAGGCTTAGTGTTAAATATTTATTATTATATGTGCATTAAATAAATTTATTTCTCACTAATCTCGGAGGTGTTATCGTGAACAATCCAAAAGTAAGAGCGATACTGCTATTTATACTGGTACTTGCCTTTGGTGTTTTGATCTTTGGTGGTTATTTGATCAAAAAAGAAAAACCGCCGATTCCTGAAATGGTCAAAACTGAATCTGGGGAAATCGTATTTTCCGGAGATGATGTGATTGCCGGACAAAATTACTATTTCAGCCGCGGTGGTCAGCATATTGGCACAATCTGGGGACATGGTTCATATCTGGCACCAGACTGGTCTGCCGATTACCTGCATCGGCTGGGATTGTTTTTAGCTGCCCGGCATCACGGATTGGACAGCGCGCAAGCAGCTCAATTTTCCCAACAGGATTTTGAAACGCTTGATGCGGCGGAACAGGGAAAACTCTCCGCCATTGTCGAAGATGAAATCAAGCAAAATCGGTACAATCCGTCAACCGAAACTTTAGTTTTCACCAATTTTCAAGCCGAAGCCTTTGGTGCACTGACGGATTATTATACCCAACTTTTCAAAAACGGCAATGAACGGATGGGCTTGCAGGCAGACATCGTCCGAACCGATCAAGAGGGGGAAATCATGACTGCGTTTTTCTCATGGCTGGCCTGGGCTGCCGGCACGAATCGGTTGGACAAAGATTATACTTACACAACCAATTGGCCCTATGATCCATTGGTTGGCAATGAACCGATTCCCGATGCGCTGATTTGGTCTATTGTCAGCGTCATTCTTCTGATCCTGGCTGTTGCGGTTGTTCTGTTTATTTATTTGAGATATATTCGGGAACGGGACTATCAGGCAAAATTGCTGACAACATTTGACGAGCCCTCCCCTACTGCCAGCCAGCAAGCAACGCTGCCTTATTTTCTCGTAGCCATTGTTTTATTCATATTACAAATTGGCTTGGGCGCCGTAACCGGACACTTTACAGTAGAGGGAACATATTTCTTTGGCATCCCGTTGTCAAAAATTCTACCTTACGCTGCCGCGCGAACCTGGCATCTGCAATTGGCTGTTTTCTGGATTGCGACGTGTTTCCTGGCTGCCGGATTGTTCATTGGACCATTCGTTGGAAAAGAACAGAAAAAACAGGGATTGCTGGTAAAAATATTATTCGGCGCAGTGGTCGTCGTTGTGTTAGGCGCTATGACCGGAACCTGGCTCTCCATCACCGGTAAAATGAATGTCAACAATTTTTTATTGGGACACCAGGGCTACGAATATATCGAGTTGGGCAGAGTCTGGCAATTACTGTTAATCGCCGGAATGCTCATCTGGTTGTTTTTAGTCGTTCGAGCGATTCGGCCGGCTTTGTCCAAGGAAAAAGATTTCGGCGGATTGACTCACATGCTGCTTTACAGTGCAATCGCAATTCCGCTATTCTATATGGCAGGATTGATGTACGGTCAGGGGAGCCATTTATCAGAAGCTGAATACTGGCGCTGGTGGGTCGTTCATCTCTGGGTGGAAGGATTTTTTGAAGTTTTTGCCACTGTTTTCATGTCGTTCATTTTGAGCTATATTGGCGCAGTCAGCGGACGCTTCGCCCTGAAAACTGTCTATTTGGGTGTTTTTCTGTATCTGGGCAGCGGCGTCATCGGAACGTTTCATCACCTTTATTGGAGCGGATCTCCTTCGCCGATCGTTGCGTTGGGGTCTGTTTTTTCGGCGCTCGAAGTGGTCCCTTTATCCCTTTTGGCGTTTGAAGTTGTGCATAATTTGAGCGTCATAAAGACCGGCGGTAAAGCGTTTCCTTACAAATGGCCTATTTATTTTTTCATTTCGGTAGCGTTTTGGAATATGTTAGGCGCCGGTGTTTTTGGATTCCTGATCAATCCGCCGATTGTACTCTATTATATTCAGGGAATCAACACCACGCCGATTCACGGACATACAGCATTATTCGGGGTTTACGGTTTGCTCGCTATTGCACTGATGCTGTTTTCGGTGAGACATATTGTGAAGAAAAATGCCTGGTCAGACAAATTGCTCAAATGGAGTTTCTGGGGATTGAACGGCGGATTAATGGCAATGACCGTCATTAGTCTGATTCCGGCTGGGTTTTACCAATTTTATTTTGCGGTCAAAAAAGGCTTATGGTATGCACGCAGCCCGGAAGTCGCCACCAGCAAAACGATTCAAACATTTTCCTGGATGCGAATCGGACCGGATTTGATTTTTGCTGCCGGCTCGATTTTACTTTTCATCTTTTTAGTCAGAGCAGTTTGGATGACTTATGTTCAAAAGTCACAACGTAGTTAATAATTGCTGTCTTAAATAACCAATAATTATTGATTTTGTATAACATAACGTCCCACGAAATATACAAAAATATGTGAACAAATAAGTCTTGTATTTAAATTTCATGTCATTCAGTGTATTTCGTGGGAAAATTTTTTTCATTAAAAATATCGTCTATTTTGAATCAAACTATTAACGGAGAAATATGATGACAAATAAAGAAGTTGGAAAAATTCCCGGCGGCGTTGCCGTGAATATGGAAAAGCTAATCGAATATTCACCCCATTCTGTTGTCAGCCGGGAAATCATAAAAAATAAAGCCGGCTCTCTTACGATCTTTGCATTTGATGCCGGACAGGGATTGAGCGAACATACGGCACCGTTTGATGCGGTCGTTCAGATTCTGGACGGCGAAGCAGAAATCACTGTCGGAAAAAATAAAGTGACTGCCAAAATAGGCGATACGGTCATTATGCCGGCAAATGTGCCCCATGCGCTTGATGCAAATAAGCGTTTTAAAATGCAGTTGGTGATGATAAAGGGATAATAAAAATGAATCTCATACGATTATTTCCAGTCATTCTGTCATGTTTACTCATGAGTGCCCATTTTTCACGAGCTGATATCACTGGATTGGCAATCACCTGGTTGATCTTACCTTTTTTGTTGTTTATAAAGAGACACTGGGTTGCCCGAGTTTTTCAGATGTTGATGATTACTGCGTCAATTATTTGGATTGAAACAACGATTCGATTGGTTCACATGCGTCAAAGCATGAATGAATCCTGGACACGGCTGGCAATTATTTTGGGCACTGTTGCTTTTTTCAGTTTACTGTCTGCGCTCGTATTCGAAAATAAACAATTAAAAGATCGTTATAAAAAAAAAGACAAATCTGATATAGCCATCGCTGCCTCATTTCTGGCAACGATTGGTTTATTAGTCATTGTCCAAATAAAAGTAAGCATGCCCATGCTGATCCTGGGGCGATTTTTCCCAACATTTGGCTGGCTCCAAGCACTGGCATTGGCTGTTTACGCAGGACTCATAACTGAAAAAATGCTGGATCCCCTCAAATCAGCAAAATGGCGCTACCGGATTTGGTTCTTATTCTCGGTGGTGTTTTTCTCCCAACTCATTGTCGGACTGCTGGGGGTGGATCAATTTTTAATGACCGGTGAGCTCCATCTGCCAGTGCCGGCGATGATCCTTGCCGGTCCATTGTATCGGGCAGAAGGATTCTTCATGCCCATATTGTTTTTAGCCACTGTATTACTTGCGGGACCGGCGTGGTGCAGCCATCTGTGCTATGTTGGCGCCTGGGATAATTTAGCCGCGAACATGAAAAAACAGCCTCAATCGTTACCCAAATGGCGTCATCCGGTTCGAGTCGGGATTCTGGTACTAATAATTTTTGTATCAATTTTGCTCCGGCTGATCGGTGTCCCGACTTTTTCGGCAACGCTCATAGGAGCGGCTTTTGGCATTATCGGTGTCGGAATCATGATTTTTTTCTCGCGTAAAAAAGGCGCGATGGTTCACTGCATCACATATTGTCCCATCGGCATAATCGCGAATTGGATTGGCAAGATCAATCCATTTCGAATTCGGATTGATCAAGCCTGTACTGAATGCGGCGCCTGTACAAAAGTTTGCCGTTATGATGCACTAAATTCTTCCGACATCAAAAAAAGAAAACCCGGTTTAACTTGCACCCTTTGTGGTGACTGCATTAAAAGTTGTCACGGAAATTGGATCAATTACCGATTTTTCCGAATGAAACCGGAACATGCACGGTCAATGTTCATTGTGCTTGTCGTAAGTTTGCACGCTGTGTTTTTGGGATTGGCACGGATTTAAAGATCACCCCGGCAATCAAAAGAATTGAAACCAGCATTCCTTGGTTCTTTCACCCTTTATTAGTTAGCTTTTTTTCAAATTTTACTTGATTTTTAAGTGAAATAAATTTATATTGGAAACTTAATTTTTAAACTACAACAAAATTAAAAATAAGGATTAGTGATCAAATGGATATTGTTGTCATTTCTTCGATTCTGGGTATTGGAAGTCTCGGCTTACTCTTTGGCGTCGGTCTGGCATACGCTTCGAGAAAATTTGCAGTGGAAGTCGATCCGAAAATTGAGGAAATCATGGACATCCTCCCCGGTGCAAATTGTGGTGGCTGCGGCTATCCCGGATGTTCCGGATATGCGGAAGCTGTTGTAAAAAGTGGTGCTGATCCGACACTGTGCGCTCCCGGCGGTGATGAAGTCGTCCAGCAAATTTCCGATATTTTAGGAATCAAACCGGAAAAAAAGGAACCACAGGTTGCTGTGGTTCAGTGCCGCGGGGATAAAGAGAAAGCGCCTGACAAGTTTGAATACAACGGCATTGAGGATTGCAGCGCAGCGCAGCTCATCATGGGGGGCGCAAAAGGCTGTGTTTACGGTTGTTTGGGGCTTGGCAGTTGTGTCAGAGCCTGTCCCTTTGGTGCCATGGAAATGGGCGACAACGGCCTGCCGATTGTGTTCGAAGACAAATGCACAGCGTGCGGTATTTGTGTTCAGACCTGCCCTCGCGGGATTATGGCATTGATTCCGAGGTCACAAAAAGTCTATCTGGGCTGCGTGTCACAGGATAAAGCAAAGGCTGTTAAATCAGTGTGCAAGGTCGGTTGTATCGGTTGTCAGCTGTGTTCAAAAGAAAAAGTGACACCATCCGGCTCAATAGAGATGGATGGTAATTTGCCCAAAATTGTTAAACCAAATGAAGAAGATCTGAAAAAAGCATTTGAAAAATGTCCAACAAACAGTTTCGTCCTTCGCGGCGAAGAAGAAAAAGAAGCAGAAATAGAAGAAGAAAAAATAGAGAAAGGTGAATGAGGTTATTCTATGATAGAACGCGTTAAAGAAGTATTGCAAAAAGTGAGACCATCTTTACAAGCTGATGGTGGCGATGTGGAATTGGTCGGTGTAGAAGATAATATCGTAAAAGTGAAATTGACCGGTGCTTGCGGTGGATGTCCGTTTGCCCAAATGACACTGAAAAATGGTATCGAACGTATCATCAAGCAGGAGATTCCTGAAGTGGATGAAGTCGTGTCGGTTTAATTTCAAGAATTTTGAAATTGAGAAAGTTATCATCAAATGATAAAAGATCGAAAATTAGGTGACGAATGGACGGAATGGGACGGAGACCTTGCCCGAACTGAATTGGACGTGGAAGCAGGAAAGCGGCTATTTTTGAGCTTTGCGCTTTTCAGCATCGTGATGTTGACGTTGGTCATCTTGTTTGTGTGGTTCATGATTAAACCGCGCGTGCTCGGGTTCAGTCATGTCATCGCTGATATTATGGAACATCTTGTTTATGCAGTCATTGGCTTGTTGTTTTTCGTATTTGCTCAAACAACACTTTCCATTATCACCAAACGAAATTTTAACATCCGGTTCGGAAAACGGGAGTTATCTATCACCTTTTTAACACCGCTCATTCTGTCACTGGGAAAAAAGTTCGGTATATCTTTCGACAGAATGGGGAACTCATTTATAAAAGTGAGTAATTCTCTCATTCGTTCGATGCGTTGGAAAACGGTCGATAAAAAGGTGTTAATTCTTTTGCCCCGGTGTCTGATGCGTCCCATACAGAAGCAAATAATCGGTATTGCCAAAAAATATCAGTGCTTGATTTTTACTGTCCCCGGAGGATCGTTAGCAAGAAAGATAATTTTGGAAAAAAAACCGTCCGCGGTTATCGGCGTGGCTTGTGAGCGGGATCTGTTGAGTGGTATCCGGGAGGTGCATCATATTCCAGTAATTGGCATTCCCAATAAGCGACCTGAAGGCCCCTGTAAAAATACGACTGTAGATTATCAGAAAATAGAGGAAGCCATTCTGTTTTTTCTCAGTCAAAAATTACCGGTTCCCAACAAAATCTGAATCCGGCATAAGAGTGCATATTGTAGTTGATTAATTTAAAATTGCTCGAATCTTTTTCGGGCTTTTTTTTATTGATCAAAAATAGAGTTAACAGGATTTAATT
>CAYYMH010000093.1:0-10324 GCA_964472785.1 uncultured Cytophagia bacterium
AGCTATTAATTATGAATATTTTAGTCGATATTTGGGAAAGTCTTAAAATCGCATTTCAAGCCTTGAGAGCAAACAAATTAAGATCATTTCTCACCACTTTGGGAATTGTCATCGGCATTACCACTGTCATTGCCATTCATTCGATCATCCAGGGTTTAAATCAATCATTTTATACGTCAATCTCTGCATTGGGATCGGATGTGCTTTATGTTCAGAAATTTTCGTGGTTTTCCAGAGAGGATTGGTTGAAAGCCAGAAATCGAAAAGACATCACCATGAAAGAGGTGGATGCGATCAAAGAACAGGCAACATTAGTTGAAGCAGTGGCACCTGAGGTAGCTACAAGACGCACTGTGAAATACAAAAGTGAAAAATTGAAGAATATCACAATTACCGGTACCTCGGAGGCTTATTCCATTACGGCAAATGTTGTTCCTGAATACGGACGTCCCCTTTCTCAACAGGACGTTGATCATCGTCGGGCGCTTTGTGTCATCGGCTGGGAAGTCGCTGATAAGCTGTTTAAAAAGGTGAATCCGATCGGGAGGCGAATCAAAATCGGTTCTTACAAATTCCGGGTGATTGGTGTACTCGAAAAAAGAGGGAGTCTTTTTGGTCAAAATCTGGATACGGAAATTATTATTCCTATCGGTGTCTTTCAAAAAATATACGGGAGCCGGCGTTGGATTACCATCGGAATCAAAGTGAAAAGTCCGGAGGTGATTGAAGATGCAAAGGATGAATTAATTGGAATTTTAAGACGTGTCCGCAAAGTTCCTCCAAGAGAAGAAAATGATTTCGCGATTAATCAGCAGGACATGATTGCTGACATGTACAAACGGCTAACTACAGCGCTTTATGCAGTCGCTTTTGGCATTGGTTCGATTTCGCTAATTGTTGGAGGTATCGGAATTATGAATATTCTGTTAGTATCAATTTCAGAGCGAACCCGTGAAATCGGAATCCGCAAAGCACTGGGTGCAAAAAATCGGAACATTTTGTGGCAGTTTCTGATTGAGGCTTTGGTTGTGAGTGCGTTAGGCGGATTGATCGGTATTATTATGGGGTTCGTGATTGCCAAAGTAATTTCTTCAACAACATTTTTATCTGCCACCGTTTCCGGTGTGTCGATATTAATCGGAGTTGTCTTTATTAGTTTAACCGGTATTTTTTTCGGATTATATCCGGCTTACAAAGCAGCGAAACAAAACCCGATCGATGCTTTACATTATGAATAAAATTTTTGTTGCTTTATTTAAAAAATAATAATAAATTGATAACAAATTCATTTTTACAAATTAGCTGATAAACAAACCTGAATTATGAATATACAAGAAAGTATGTCTGTCTCTTTCGACACCCTGCGGTCGAATAAAATGCGGTCGGTTTTAACAACTCTTGGCATTGTTATCGGGGTTACCACCATAATCGGTATGATGTCTATCATGCAGGGATTTCAAAATTATATGGTGGATGAGCTTTCTGTGCTGGGTTCAACAACGTTTCAGATTCAGAAAGACCCACCGATCCAGATGGGTCATTTGGACGAGAAATACCGAAATCGAAAGAATATTACCTTTGAACAGGCTATGGTAATTAAGGAACATGCTTCACTTGTGAAGGCAGTAGGTCCTGAAACGTGGCAATGGGGAGAAGTGCTTAGATATAAAGATAAAGAAACTAACCCTGACGTCCTGGTCGCCGGAGGTACACCTGAGTTTCAGGTCGCGAATAATTATTTTGTCGATGAAGGACGTTTCATCAGCGATACCGATGTGGAATACCGTCGAAAAGTTATCGTTTTGGGATTAGATGTGGTCGAATATCTGTTTCCCCATTCCTATCCTATTGGCGAATATATTCGCGTTGGCGCTCATAAATTTAAAGTTATCGGCACACTGGAAAAACAGGGGTCGAGTTTCGGGCAAAGCAGGGATAATCGTGTCATCATTCCGATAACGACGTTTCACAAAATATTTGGTGACCGACGCAGCCTCAATATTACGATTCAAGTGAAAGATCCAAAACAAATGAGTGAAGCCATTGATCAAGTGACAGGAATTTTGAGAGCCGTCAGGCAGGTTCCACCCGGCGAACCAAATGATTTCGAAATTTTCACCAGTGAAACATTGATTGATACTTTTAACGATATGTCGCTTTCATTCAAATTAGCGGCTATTGGCATTGCCCTTATTTCTCTATTGGTTGGTGGTATCGGGATAATGAATATCATGTTAGTATCAGTAACCGAGAGGACCCGAGAGATCGGTATTCGAAAATCAGTGGGAGCAAAACGCTATGATATTTTATGGCAATTTTTAATCGAAGCAGTTGTTTTAGGTAATGTTGGTGGAGTCATCGGGATAATCGGAGGCGTTTTGATTGGTGTTTTGATAGGCGCTGCGACTCCGTTGCCAACAGCAATTCCCATCTGGGCAATTTTCTTGGGTGTCGGTTTTTGTACGGTAGTGGGACTGTTTTTTGGGATTTTCCCAGCAGCAAAAGCATCCCGTTTGGATCCGATTGTTGCTTTGCGTCATGAGTAAAAATTTATTTACTGGAGGATACGAAAATGAAAATACAATCAGAAAAAGTTAATGACAAATTGGTGATTAAAATTGAAGGCGAAATTATGGGCGGAGCGGAGTCAGATACGTTTCGGCAGGAGATTTACAAGGCAATTGAAGTAGATACAGTGAATATTGTTTTGGATTTAACCGGCGCAAATTGGATGAACAGCTCAGGATTAGGCATGCTTATCAGCGGACTGACGACTGTGAGGAGCAGTGGTGGCGATTTACGATTAGCGAATATGTCGGATCGGGTAAGACGCCCTTTAGAGATCACGAAATTGGAAGATGTCTTTTTGATTTACGATACGGTTGAGGACGCATTAGCCAGTTACAAAAATAATTAGGGAGAATTAAAATATGTCACAATTATCACGCGAAGAAGTGATTGAAAAATATGAACGAGGTGAATCATTACGGGGAATGGATTTGTCCGGTATTGATTTATCTTATGAAAACTTAAAAGAAGCCGATTTTTCAGGTGCAAATTTGTCGAACGCTCACTTACAAAATGCGAATCTGGAAAAAGCGAACTTTGAAGGAGCCAATTTGGGAAGTATCTTTTTGTTTGGAGCAAATTTGACCAGCGCCTGTTTTGATAATGCTCAAATGGCTGAAAGCAACCTCCAGGATACGAATATTGAAAACGCAAGTTTTAAAAATGCCAACATGTTTCATGTCAAGTTGTTTGGGGTACAGGGAGAAAAAGCTAACTTTGAAAACGCAAACCTGGCAACCGGACGTTTAAAACGCTCTGATTTAAAACATGCGAATTTTCAAGGAGCGAATTTATCAGATGCACATTTGGAGCGTTCAAATCTGGACTCAGCCAATTTGAATAATGCAAATTTATCCGGTGCGTTTATGAAACCAGCAACAACGGAAAATGTTACCATGGATGGCGCAAATACAGAAAATTTAAAAATATAAAATAGGCGACAGAGATAATACCAGATTGAAGTACAAAAGTGTTTAAAAGAGGGGAGAGGCACATAAAATAATCATTTTTCAAAAAAAACAACTTTCATCTTATTTAATATTTTTGAGACTTTTTATTCATCTTTGATAACCAAAAATTTGTCAACCAGATTCTTCTTTTGAGCTAACTTATCGCTTAATCTCGCCTAAACGAAAAAATATGGAACTTTAGCTGAACCAATTTAATTAGAAATGGTTTAATAGTTGGATTTAAAATAATAAACTGGGTATATTGATTATTATCGGAGATACTGCATGCAACCTCTTGAGTCCTTTACGATTATTCCCGCTTTGCCTGAACCGTTATCTTTTCTTAAAACATTGGCTTATAACTTGTGGTGGTCTTGGGATCACGATGCAATTGATTTGTTCCGAAGATTGGATCGTAATTTATGGGAGGAAACAAACCACAATCCGATCGAAATATTGGGAAAAATTGACCAATCACGATTGGAGACTTTGGCTGAAGATGATGGGTTTTTAGCTCATTTAAGGCGTGTATCAGAAAGTTTGCAGGATTATTTAAATGAACAAACGTGGTACGTAAAAGAATACGGTCAAACTGATCAAGCGCAATTTGCTTATTTTTCTGCTGAATTTGGGCTTACCGAGTGTGTGCCGATTTATTCAGGTGGATTGGGCATCTTAGCAGGTGATCATTTCAAGTCTGCCAGTGATTTGGGTTTACCGCTGGTAGGTATCGGATTGTTGTATCAGCAGGGATATTTTCACCAGTATTTGAATGCGGACGGCTGGCAGGGAGAATTGTATCCGACGAATGATTTCTATAATATGCCAATAAAACTTCAGCGAGATGATTATGGCGATCCGTTAATGGTGAGTCTGGACTTTCCTGACCGAACGGTTTATTCACAGATTTGGCAAATTCATGTGGGGCGAATTCAACTTTATTTACTGGATACCAATATTCCTAAAAATAAGCAATCGGATAAAAAAATAACTGGTGAATTGTACGGTGGTGATAAGGAGATGAGGATCCAGCAGGAGATTGTTTTGGGAATAGGAGGTATCCGGGCACTGAAACTGCTGGGCATTAATCCCGGTGTCTTTCACATGAACGAAGGCCATTCAGCATTTCTCGCCTTAGAACGAATTCGCTGCGCCATGGAAGATCATAAGTTAAATTTTGATCAAGCACTGGAACTCACTAAAGCTGGCAATATTTTCACCACTCATACGCCAGTGCCTGCCGGAATTGACACTTTTTCAGCAAAATTAATGGACAAATATTTTTTGAACTATATCCCAACATTAAAGATAACTAAAGACAAATTTTTTGATCTGGGTAAATCCGAACCCAATAACGGAGATAGCGAATTTTCAATGGCCATCTTAGCAATTAATCTGGCAAGTCGCATTAATGGTGTGAGCCAGTTGCATATGCATGTATCCAGAGAAATGTGGAAAAATCTTTGGAAAGATGTACCGGTCAGCGAAGTACCAATACAGGGAATTACCAATGGCGTTCATCCGGGTTCTTATATATCCAAGGATTTGGCTGGACTTTACGAACGCTATATCGGGCCATCGTGGAAAAAGAAACCGGCAGACTTGACAATCTGGAAACGAATCGATGAGATCCCCAGTGAAGAATTATGGCGTACTCACGAAAGACGTCGGGAACGCTTGGTTGCATTTGCCCGTAAGCATTTGAAGATGCAGCTTGAAAAACAGGGTGCATTGTCATCGGAAATTGACCAAGTAGAAGATATTCTTGATCCTGAAGCGCTCACGATTGGTTTCGCACGCCGATTTGCAACCTACAAACGTGCGACATTATTATTTCAGGATGCGGATAAATTAGCTGATATTCTTAATAATAAGGACTATCCGGTACAGATCATCTTTGCCGGCAAAGCCCATCCGAACGATAAACCCGGCAAAGAGTTAATCAGAAAGATATTCCACTATGTACGCGAGGAACGATTTCGACAACACATTGTTTTTCTTGAAAATTACGATATCGAAATTGCACGATACTTAGTGCAGGGAGTCGATGTTTGGTTGAATACGCCGCGCAGACTGATGGAAGCGAGTGGAACCAGCGGGATGAAGGCAGCGATTAATGGAGTTTTAAATTTGAGCATTTTAGATGGTTGGTGGGATGAAGCATATTCTCCGAATATTGGCTGGGCAATCGGTGCTGGTGAGACTTACGAGGATTTTGAATATCAGGACAAGGTGGAATCTGAAGCGCTGTACAACTTACTGGAAAAAGAAGTTATACCAATTTTTTATCAACGCGGAAATTGCAGTATTCCCAGAAAGTGGATCAGCCTGATGAAAAATTCCATGACAGAGATATGTCCTGTTTTTAATACCAATCGAATGATTCGTGAATATACGGTTAGATGCTATGTCCCATCCATGAATAAATTTCAATCATTCTTTGACAACAATCAACAGGAAGCCATTGAAATGACGAATTGGAAGGCAAATTTGCATAAAAATTGGCATAAAATTCAATTCAAATCTATTCGTCACAATGGTAAACGCGAATATCATGTGGGAAATAAAATCGATATTAATGCCAAGTTGTATTTAGAAAATTTGTCCCCGGACGATGTTGATGTTGAAATTTATCACGGATTTCTGAACGCTGAAAATGAAATTATTAACGGACAATCCATTAAAATGGAAATGACAGAGGATAACGGTGATAATGTTTTCAATTTTCATGGCGTGATTGAATGTAATCTGAGTGGTTTATACGGTTATACTGTCCGAGTTATACCGAAAGCTGAAAAATTAACAATACTCCATGAAACGGGTTTGATCAAGTGGGCGAATTAGCCAATATTGATTCATGAAAAGCACTTGCACATGAAGATGGATTTGAAATTACGTTTGACACGATGTTAAAAAAATTAATCAGCGTGCCGGACCTTTCGCAAGCCCGGCACCGCTTTTTCTTTAAGTTTACTTAATAAACGTCATTTTTCGAACGATATATTCCTTACCGACTTTCAAGCGATAAAAATACAGACCGGAGCCCACAACTGATCCATTTTGATCAAGCCCGTTCCAAACCACCACTTTTCGTCCGGCTGTCTGCGCCTGATTGACTAAAGTGCGGACCTCCTGACCCTTTGAGTTGTATATTTTCAAACTAACAAAAGAGCCAACTGGTAAGTCATAATGAATATGCGTCTGTGGATTAAACGGATTGGGGTAATTTTGATGCAGTCTTAATTTCGTCGGCAATTCGGGTGTACGTTCATCAACATCTGTTGTTAGTGTCTGAATTACGAAACAGCTATCCGGTCCGGGCCAATCCGTAAGCGGACTGAGATAGGTATTGTGTTCACTCACAGGAGCAATCCCACCAACAGCAATATCATAAAAGTGATAATCCCCGCCAAAATGATCCTTGAATCCGATTGCGGCTCCCAAATCGCTGCCGATAAATGTTCCTCTGGCGACATCACCGTAGCGGTATTCGATCAGATTGCTGGTTTCGTACAAACGCACCTGGAAATTTACTCGCGTGGTCGTTTGCGGATCCCAGTATGCGCGCATATTTTTCCATTGAATAATCAAAACACGATTGGGCTCCTGACCGAGAACTTTGTAGCTGACAGTGCCGCCACCTTCCGGGTTCAGGTCTTCCCACCACGGTCCAAGTGCTTTCGTTGGTCGTGAAGTGGATGCCATGCGACCGTTTTCGTTTGCACCAACCTGTCCCAGTTGATTCGTAGTAGATACTCCGCGTTCAGTACCGGCTACTCCAGTCCCGAATTCACACCAGCCATTGGCACAGATTTGAAGTTTGTCGTATTCAAACTGATCAAATGTAAAATTAAATGGCAAGGTTATTGTCGTATAGCTATCGTCCTGAAACATAAAGACAGTCCCTCCGCTGATTTCTTCATAACGACAGGCTTGTTTAGTCACCATCGCATTAGCAATCGACGGAGGCAAAATAGCGCGGATTGTTTGTCTGGTTGTGTCATTGCGCGGTTGGGAAGCCGTACCAAATTCAATGAGCTGAATTTCATAACTTCCAACTTGCTGGGGAGTAAATTGATTCGTGAAAGTTACATCCCTTGATTCCTGTGAACTCAACCCGGATACAGTCTCCGTTTCTTTGAACAATTCATTATCCGACTCATCCACGACTCGCAATTCAACGGTCGACACTTCGGTTTGCTGCTGGGAGCCGATGTTCGTTACTTCTGCTGTAAAATTGACATCAACTGAAACCATGACCACATTGGGAATCGGATCCAATTTGAAAACCAGATAAACCGATGGTTGAAAAACGAGAGCCCGTTGGTAAGCACCATTGCCGTGCGTTGCCAGACGAACTGTTCGATTGTGCTGGCAGATATTCAAGTCCATAGCGATAAATGCCTCCGGAAGGTTTTCAGCGAATAATTCCCAACTGTCACCCGCATCTTCGGAAAAATAAACCCCAATATCATTTCCAACATAAAGATGATCCGAGTTTAGCGGATCGATACAAATTGACAATGTTGGTACATCGGGCAGCGTTCCTGTGATATCCTGCCAGGTTTGTCCAGAATTCGTCGCTTTAAAGACATGACCAGAACCGAAACCGCCAAAGACGACATAGACAGTTGAATTATCGTGAGGATCGATGGTAATATCCATCGGATAGAGATCGGGTAATGAACCAGTGACATCTGACCAGGTATTTCCGCCATTGATGGTTCGAAAAATGTGTCCCCGATTAAACAGCGGTGCCGTGCCTGTATAAACAATATCAGGATTGGTTCTTGATACTGCCATCGAAAGTGCGAAGTTGTTATCCAGTTTTTGACCATTATTGGTCACATTCCAGTTTTCGGCGCCATCGGTGGTTTTGAAAATGCGATTTCTGCCGGAGTAAAGTATCATGGGATTGGATTCTGAAATAACATAGGGTGCGACAAAGGCAGCATCTCCGTACAAACCACTGGTCGCAGGAGAGAATGATCGTCCCCGGTTGACGGATTTTAAAATATTATTTCGCTGATACTCGCCGTACAAAATGTCATCATTCATCTGGTTGATAGCAGTCCAGCATCCGTCACCTCCGATGACGAGGCGCCAGTCTTTTGTGCCGGAATAAATAACCGTATTATTATCCTGTAAACCTCCCAACGCTAAATTCGAGTCACTGTGCGAGCTGGAAAATCCATTGTAAAACTGCGCTGTCTGCAAGCCGTAACCAATACTTTGATAGCTATCACCAAAATTCGTTGTGCGGTAAACACCACCATCGCAGGCGATGTAGAGAATGTTGGGATTGGTTGGATCATGCGCGTAGTTATGGTGATCCACATGAACGCCACTGATTTCACTTAAATTTTTACCGCCGTCGTGTGATTTGTAAATATCCACTCCGCCATGTACAATTTCTGATGCATCGTCTGACTTTACCGCCACCCAATGCGAAAACCAGCCCTGATAGCGCTGCACATCGACGCTATGGACCCTGTTCCAATTTGTGCCAAAATCCGTTGTTTTATACAATCCTTTTCCGTTTAAACTGTCAGCAACACTGGCGTAAACAATGTCCGGGCTCGCTCTATAAGGTTCAAGCAATGTTTTTCCGGTAAAAGAAGGGAAAGAAGTGATTTTGTTCCAGTTTAATCCCGCATTGGTCGATAGATAAACACCGGAAGCAAAACTACCCAAATTGCCGCACGAGACCAGCACTTTATTTGTGTCGTTCGGATGAATGACAATGTCCTGCCCCATTAAAACCGGGAGTAACAAATCCCAGCTCTCTCCGGCATCCACCGATTTGTAAATGCCCTCCGAAGTTGCAGCAAAGACAGTACTTGTTCTTGACGGATTAATTCGGATGCATTGCACACCTCGTTGCTGATTATATGTCCAGTCGAGACTTTTTTCCCACGTCGTGCCACCGTCCGTGGTTTTCAAAATACCGATACCGTAGCTGCCGCGTGTGGTTCGGATGACTTCACCACCAATAGATTGTTGATAGCCGTAAACCTCACCAGTTCCGATATAGACTGTATTCGTATCCACTGGATCGATAGCAAGTCCCATTACGCCAAGCACCGGAAAACCGCAATGAACCCGATGCCAATTAGCGCCGGTTGACGCATCAAAGGTTCGCCACAAGCCACCACTGGCAGAACCGGCGTATAACGTCTGCGGGTTTTTCGGATTTACGGCCAAACTGATTATGCGACCCGGAACGTTGTGCGGTCCCATGCTTTCCCAAACGGAATCGTTATTCAAAGATGAAGATCGTTTCTGGAGTTTTCGTTTTTCCTTGACAAATTCTTTATAAAATTTATCAGAAGGAATATCTTTTTCCGGATATGCGCGGGAACGCGTCCAAAATGTCAGTGCTTCCATGGCGCCGGACATTTTTGGTTTTTCAACTGATTTGATTGGTAATTTAATAAACGTATGTCGAAATAATCCGATAACAACAAAGATTAAAATTAAAAGAAAAAATGAAACAAAAATGAACCGTACGTTTCGCATATTAGTTGCTCCCAATGAACGATGTATTAAATTTGTTTAATTCAATTTAATCATTTGATTGACAAAATCAAAGGAGAAAAAAAGAAATTTGTTCTTGACATCAAATTTCAAGAATGAACTATAGCAACGAAAATTTAAATTTATATCCTATGTAATACACTGAAAATTTCATTCGGGATTTATCGTAAATGAATTGAAAAAATTGAAACCAAACTCTTCGACAATCAGCATTTTGTAAATTATGATTTTCTTTTTTATTGACATTTTGGGGATTAATTTATATATTA
>CAYYMH010000094.1:0-10257 GCA_964472785.1 uncultured Cytophagia bacterium
ATTACCAAATTAATCTTGCAAAAAAACGCAAGATTAATTTGGTAATAGAATAAAGAATATTTATTTTACGCCAGGTTTTCCCAAAAGTCTAAACATATTATTTTTGTAAGCCTCGACTCCCGGCTGATTAAATGGGTTGACGCCCAGCAGATAACCGGATAATGCCACTGCTTTCTCAAAAAAGAATATCAGGTTTCCGATCCAATATTCGGTGAGTTCGGGAATATAAACTGTCATATTAGGAACAGCACCGGCGAGATGCGCTTCTGCCGTCCCGCGATACGCTTGAAAATTGATTTCCTGAAAGGTTTTTCCTGCCAAATAATTTAGACCATCTAAATTCTGGTTGTCATTCGGCACCATGATATGTTTATGAATGTGATTCACTATTAAAAATGTTTCAAACAAATTCCGGTTGCCTTCCTGTATGTATTGTCCGAGTGAATGCAGATCAGTAGTAAAATTAACAGCAGAGGGAAAAATTCCCTTGAATTGTTTGCCCTCGCTTTCGCCAAAAAGCTGTTTCCACCATTCAGAAAAATAATAAAGTTTTGTATTAAAATTAGCCAGAATTTCAATCTGCTTTTCCTTTTGATAAAGCAGAAATCGAATAGCGGCATACAAATCAGCTATATTTTCATAGAAAGGATTTTGTTTTAAATCCTTTGCCATATCAGCCGCGCCTTTCAATAACGACACGACATTGCATCCAGCCACTGCAATAGGAAACAATCCCACTGGCGTCAGCACCGAAAACCTGCCTCCCACATCATCAGGAATAACAAAGGTGGTATAGCCTTCTTCATCTGCTAACTTTCTCAACGCACCTTCTGATTTGTCCGTTGTAGCAATAATCCGTCTTATTGCTTCGTCTCGTCCGTAAACTTTCTCCATCATCGCACGAATAACACGAAAAGCGATACTTGGCTCAGTGGTCGTTCCGGACTTTGATATCACATTCACATAGCATTCTTTATTTTTAATCAAATCCAATAAATTGATCAGATATTCGGAATCGATATTTTGTCCCGCATACAATATCTCCGGGCTGCTGTTATTTGATGAAGCAAAATTGGGAGCGATAGCTTGAATTACTGCGCGGGCTCCGAGATACGACCCTCCGATACCGATGCATATCAGTGCGTCTGCTTTTTCACGAATATTGTTGACGGTCTCATCAAAACCGGGAATCTCGCTGGGATTTTTTTCGGGCAAATCGAGCCACCCTAAATACTCACTCCCATCTCCCGTGCCTGACATGAGTTGTTCGTTGACGTTTTTTAAATCAGGTTCGAGAGCCTCAAGTTGATTCTTTTCCACAAAATCTGACACGTTGCTGTAATCTAATGTAACTTTAGTTGACATGTTAAACCACCTTCATTATAATGAATAAAAAAATAAAATACGAAAAAATACAATATTTGTCAATAGTGTAATTTAAAAATTTAGAATCCGGGACAATTCAAAAAGAAAGATAAATAAAACCATGAATCCTCAATTTTAATAAACCAAAAAAAAGGCGGAACAACGCTCATTGCTCCGCCTAATGTAAAACGAATTTTATTTAATTACCAAAATATATAATTCCGGATATGACAAAATTAAGCTGACTATTTACAATTTCCGTTATGGTTGATCCCCATGAATCATAATACTCATATTCAAGAGTGTAAGCGCTGTATTCCATAGTTCCACTCAAGCTAAATACTTTCGTTACAAAACCGAGACCAAGTGTTAGCCCTAAACCAACGACCTGATCATCATTATCGTCCGTAAATGGTTTGGGCTCCGTTTTAAATCCCGCACGGAGAGGTATCACGTTATCCCCTGCTAACAAGAGATATTCCAAGCCAAACCGAAACTGATTTACGTCTTCGAGTCCGGCATCATCAAACTCATCTGTATTCAAGTAAGATCTGTCAGCAGAAGTCCATTTTCGTTTTTCCTCGGCATTTGCATATCCTCTGTATTCGTAGTCAACAGCCAACCGCAAATTGGGAATCGGTTCGAACATAGCTCCAACACCAAACATGGTTGGCATTTTAAATTCATCCTCATAACCGAAAAAGTTAATTTCAGTACCAAATTCTTCACCTCTTTCAGATTTCAAGGTGAATGGAGATTTAAATACGCCTCCGAGTCTGAATGTCCCAAAATCCAGCAGACCACCAACAGTGAAATTTGTACCGGAATATTTTTCTTCTGGGGCATCTATTTCATTACCAGAATCCCATGACTCCCAATCCACAGTCGTTTTACCAGTATAAATATTTAATGCGGCTCCAAGCGCGACTTGCGGGGATAATTGTATCCCTATTGATGGGCTGATGGCATCAACGCCACCTTTGGTGTGTGTATCATAATAATAGGAGGTACCGGAATTATCAAATAGCACATCTTGACCCTTATTATAAAGATCCAACATCCGTTGATATGCGACACAGGCAACAAAGTTATTCTGTCCTAATGCGAGCGGTACTGCAGCACTGCCGAAATTCAGATATCCGTGATTAAGTTCTAAATCTTCAACCTCGTCATCAACGGTTTGGTACATCGAAGAATAAACATATACAATAGATGCTTCAGGTTTTTCTAAAAACACTAATCCAGCAGGATTCCAGGACGCCGCGGTCGCGTCATCAGCAACACCAATAAAAGCACCTCCCATACCCCGTGCCCGCGCTCCTGCCCCGATTAAATTTAAATCTGCAAACTGGCTTGAGGCGATGTCCGGTGATAATGTTAAAAACAATACAATCACGATGCTTAATAGTTTTACATACGCTTTCATATTACCTCCATGGCAAGGTTAATAAAATAGTAAATTATTTTGTAATCACTTTATTACCGACTTCAAAGAAGCCGGATTTGGTTTTTAGAATTCCTCCAATTGAATATTCCGGATAAACTTCGATGAGCTTCAACTCACCCAATTCCTGTGTTTCTTTGCCTAATACTTTTTTGGTTATCGGATGGATAATTTCATTGCCTTCACGATAGATAATACACTTCATTCCTTTTTTAACATTTTTAGATAATCCGATATCCAGAGTCAACCTGTCTCCGCTCACTCCGATGACATAACCTTCCACCAGAGGTAAATCCTGATAAATTTTGGTTGCTAACCGGTTAATCATTGATTTAATATCCGAAATTGAAGTTCGCGGGCTCATCTCATCCTGGGCAGTGATGATCTCTGCGGTTTCCGTATCGATGAGGCGTGCATCGATCCCGATATTGCTACCTGCGCGGGTGATGCTGCCCAGTACGATCGCGTCAACGCCAATTCCTTTTCCGATTTCAGCGGCTGTCGTTACATCGAGAACGCCAGCAGCGCCAAGCGTTTGTTCCTCGAGGATCTTGTCAAGTTGCGATCTTTCAAATAACTTAAAGCGATTGAGATTATAAAAGGTTGTCATAATCTGCTCGGCGACGTCAATCTGCTCGAATTCTCCGCCCAGTCCTTTGGTTTGAAATGGTAATACAGCAATCCCCATGCGTTCCCCGACCAATTTTGGAGCGCTACTTTCGATGGTTATTGGTTCAGGCGATTTCGGTATTTCATCAGGAATTCTTTGCTGAGGTTTTTTTGCAGGCTTGCTGGGGAGTGCGGGCTGTTCTTTTCCGAGTTTATTTAAATACTCCTGTGCACGAGAAGAAAATTGTTGATTTAAAGATAAAAGCAATTCACTACGCGCTTTATCTATCTGTCCCAAATGATAAAAACAAATTCCTTTTTCACGATGGGGATAGTATTTAATAAAATGCATGCCGTAAGTTTTGATTTTATTGACGTCTTTGTCTTTTATGAGCAAAGCCTGGTCAAATTTTGATATGGCATGAGACCAATTCCCCGATTTCATCAGGTCCAAGCCTTCTTCATAAAAATTGTACCACTTGCCCCCTGCGAAGCCAAAAGAAATTAAGAACATCATCAAAACGAATGTAAAAAATAGTTTCCATTTCATAACTGAAGCCTATCATAATTGGTGAGTGAATTGTAAGATTAATAACTTAAGATATTAACAAAAATATAAAAAGTCAAGATATTTTTAGTGGTTTGATTAATAATTTTGAATCGCCTCCCGCTACTCTTCAAAGTAAGATATCAATGAGAAAACATGATAATCCTTTATTTGATCCCTCCCCTTTAAAAAATCTAATTCCATCAGAAATGCAATACCAACAACCTTTCCGCCCAGTTTTTCAATGAGCCGTGCCGTCGCAGCAATTGTTCCGCCGGTTGCGAGAAGATCGTCGACAACTAACACGCGTTGATCTTTTGAGATCGCATCTTTATGGATCTCTAAAATATCAGTCCCATATTCTAAAGAATACTCCTCTCGCTCGATGGCGGCTGGCAGCTTTCCCGGCTTACGAACAGGTATCAATCCCTTTTCCCATTTGTAAGCCAAAGCAGCAGCGAAAATGAAGCCTCGAGCTTCAATACCAACAATCAAATCTATTTCATTCGGATCAAAATGTTTTGCAAGTTGATCAATCGTTCCTTTAAAAGCGGCACCATCTTGAATTAAGGTTGTGATATCTTTAAAACCGATTCCGGGTTTTGGAAAATCAGGGACATTTCTGATTTTATCTCTCAAATCTTGCATTGGGACCTCTCCATTTATTTTATTTTCAAGACTTTGTTATTCAAAACCGAATTTGGAAACTTTGATATTTATCTTCGAAATCGCGCCAATCAACAAGGACATTCTTTACATCAGACGAACGATTGCCAATCTTCACAATTTTAATCAGCTCTTGAATCACATTTTTTTCACCTTCCACTTCGATCTCTACATCTCCGGAGTAAAGATTCTTCACATAACCGCGAAGTCCGAGTTTTTCAGCTTCCCGTTCCACAAACCACCGAAATCCAACCCCCTGAACTAATCCTTTCACTAAAATATGAGCACCAACCATTTTATCACCTTTTGTATTTCATTAAACTAAAAATTTTATTTACTGCTTGTTCCGGTTGATCCACATGAACCATATCTGGAATATTTTGCCAGGTTTCCAATCCGACAATCGGTTTGCTAAATTTTAACGCGAAGGCAATCTCGGACAAAGTACCGTATTGACCTCCGATTGCAATAAGTCCATCTGCTGTTCTAACAATAACACTGTTCCTGGCTTCGCCGATTCCGGTAACAATGGGAAGATCTATCCAGGAATTTGCATCGGTTTTTCGCGTACCCGGCAAGACACCGATGGTTAATCCGCCTTCCTTTTTTGCTCCCCGACAAGCCGCTTCCATAACTCCGCCCAATCCGCCGCAGATGACGATGGATTTCTTTTTAGCGATTTCAGCGCCTACCTGCTCGGCAAGTTGAAGCAATTCATCAGAACAACTTTGTCCCTGACCAATGACACCAATTATCGGATTTGATTTATTTTTCAATTTTTAACCCTGAAAATTAAAAATCAAATTATTTAAAAAATGCCCATGAAGCACATAAAAATACACGAAAAATTATTCGTCTCATTGAAATTTACTGTCATTTCGCGTATCTCGTGGGTTAATTTATTTTTCAAAAGTCGCATTGACAAATAATTACGGTTGAATACGATTAATGGTTCTCGGAAACGGTATTGTTTCACGAATATGTTTTAAACCGCAAATCCAGGCAACGGCTCGTTCGATTCCCAGACCAAAGCCTGAGTGCGGTACCGAACCATATTTCCGAATGTCCAAATACCAATCAAAAGCCTCCATGGGCAAATTGTGTTTTTTAATTTTTTGTTCCAAAATTTCCAAATTGTCTTCTCTCTGTCCGCCGCCGATGATTTCTCCGTAACCCTCCGGAGCCAGTACATCCACGCACAATGATTTAGACTCATCGTCCGGATCAGTTTTCATGTAAAACGCCTTCACCTCCGCCGGATAGCGATGCACCATCGCTGGTCTTTCAAACTGCTCTGATACTAAAGTTTCATCCGGTGCACCGAAATCATTTCCGTATTCAAATTCACCACCGTTATCCTTGATAATTTTAACCGCTTCGTCATAAGAAACTCTTGGGAAAGGCGTCCGAACTTTTTCAAGCGTAGAAACGTCTCGCTCAAGCATTTTCAATTCTTCACCTCTTTCTTCCAATGCTCTTCCGACGATATATTCGATAAAATCCTCCGCGATTTCCATATCCCCGTCCAGGTCGCAGTAGGCAATCTCCGGTTCAATCATCCAAAATTCCGTAAGATGACGCCTGGTTTTTGATTTTTCCGCCCGAAAGGTGGGACCAAAGCAATAGACTTTTCCGAATGCCATAGCTGCGGCTTCCATGTAAAGTTGCCCGCTTTGAGTTAGATACGCTTTGGAACCAAAATAATCCGTTTCAAACAATGTGCTGGTGCCTTCACAGGCTGCAGGCGTAAAAATGGGTGCGTCAACTAACACAAATCCCTGTGAATCAAAAAAATCCCGGCATGCCTTGATGATAGTGTGGCGAACTTTCAAAATAGCGTGCTGTTTGGAAGAACGAAGCCACAAATGCCGATGATCCATGAGAAAGGTTGTTCCGTGCTCCTTGGGAGTGATCGGATATTCTTCGGCTTTGTGAACCAGTTCCACACGCTTGGCCTGAATTTCAAAACCGCTCGGCGCTCTTGTATCTTCAACCACCAAGCCTTCAACTTTTATTGCCGATTCTTGTGGAATATCATTGCACAATTCAAATGTCTCTTCATCCACTTCATTTTTTGCAACAACCACCTGAATAATGCCGGTGCCGTCCCTCAACATCAAAAAATGCAGTTTGCCACTCGACCTGCTATTATAAAGCCATCCTAAAAGTTGAGCTTGCTTGTCTTTGTATTTGGCGATGTCCCCGATGTAAATCTCATTTTTCATATCAACCACCTCAGTTTAGATGTTCTATTGATTTCCGTTTAACCCCATTTTTCTTCTTTGGGTCCTCGCAACATTAATTCTTCCAATGCATCATGTGGACTTTTATTTTCAAAAAGCACTTGATAGACCTGTTGTGTTATTGGCATTTCAATTTTATATTTTTTGCTCAGTTCATAAGCCGAACGTGTCGTTTTCACACCTTCCGCCACCATAACCATTTCATTCAAAATATCTTCCAGCGAACGTCCTTTTCCGATCTGTTCACCTACGTACCGGTTTCGGCTGTGTTGGCTCATGCACGTCACAATCAAATCACCCATACCGGAAAGTCCGGCAAAGGTAATCGGTTGTGCCCCCATTGCCATGCCTAATCTCACAATCTCGACCAACCCACGCGGCTGAAGCGCCGCTTTGGTATTATCCCCGAATCCGGCGCCATCGCAAATTCCGGCTGCCAGTGCGATGATGTTTTTCAAAGCGCCACCCAGTTCCACACCAACGATATCATTATTTGTATAAACTCTAAAAACGTTGTTCATAAATAATTTCTGAACAAATTCAGCGTTTTCAATTTCCTTGCACGCCGAGACGATTGCAGTGGGAATAGTTTTGCTAACTTCCTCGGCATGGCTCGGACCGGACAATGTGACAATCTGCTCTATGGGCAACCATTCAACACATTGTTCCAAAACTTGAGACATTCTCAACAGCGTTTCATTTTCGATTCCTTTGGCGACATTAACAAAAACCGGAGGCTGATCAAGGCTAAATTTGTTTATTTTCAAAGCGACTTCACGGACTACATGGGATGGTACAGCAATGACAACAACATCTTGATCCGTAAAAGTTTTTTCTAGGTCATTCTCAATGTGTATTGATTCAGGCACCTTTATGCCAGCCAGAAATTCACTGGCATCCCGCGTGCGAGCTAAATTTTCAGCCGCTTCCGGACGAAATTCCCAAAGGGTTACTTTATGCTTATTTTGGTGGAGCACCATTGAAAGCGCAATACCCCAGCTGCCAGCACCTAACACAGCGATATTGTGAGATTCTTTATAAATTCTCAACTGATCTCTCCGATAATAAACGGTTGTTCATTTAAATTTTTTAATAAGTTGACTGCTTTGTCAACATTGTTTTTGTCAATAATAAAAATGAAACCAACTCCCAAATTAAACACATGACGCATCTCTTCATCGCTCACGTTACCCAGTTTTTGGATTAATTTGAATATCTCCGGTAACTCCCAGCTTGACCAATCAATCCTTATTTTATTTCCCGATGGCACAATGCGTTTGGTATTGCCTTCAATACCTCCGCCCGTGATATGGGACATGCCATGCAATAGCTGGGAGTCCATGAGAAGTTCAATCGAATTTTTGTAGCTTTTATGGACTTTTAACAATTCATCAGCTAATGTTGAACCCAGCTCTTCAACATATTGATCCACCGATAAATTATTCAAATCAAAAAATATTTTTCGAACCAGTGAAAATCCGTTCGTATGCAAACCATTTGACGGAAGCGCGATTAAAATATCTCCTTTTTTTATTTTTGATCCATCAATGATGTGTTCGCCGTCGATGATACCGACAATGGTACCCGACATATCGTACTCACTTTTGGCATAAAAATCAGGCATTTCCGCTGTCTCACCACCAATCAGCGCACATCCGGCATTTCGGCATCCGCGAGCCATGCCCTCTACGATGCCAACAACAACATCCGGTTCCAATTTAGCTACCGCCAGGTAATCCAAAAAAAACAGCGGCGTTGCCCCGGAAGTCATGATGTCGTTCACACAATGATTGACCAGATCTTCACCGACGGTATTATGAATTCCGGTCATGAAAGCGATTTTCAATTTCGTGCCCACACCATCGACACTGGAGACGAGTATCGGCTTTTTGTACTTTGAAAAATCGATTTTATAAAATGAACCGAATAAACCGATATCGCTGATAACATTTTGGTTAAAAGTTGATTTCGCAATTTTAGCAATTCGTTTTACGCTCAAATCTCCAGCGTCGATATCCACGCCAGCCGCTTTGTAATTTGCCTGTTTCAAATAGAATTCCTTTTCATTAGATTTTCATATTCTTTCATGTAAATTTTTCGTAAGCGCGCCATGAAATTTATCACATACTTGTTTTTGTAATCCGGATACGTCCAATAATTAAAATGGAAACGATTTTGACGGTAGCGGAGATGAACATCCCCATAGATGCCTTTTCCCAGATAAATCCGGTGGTCGAAATTTTTCGTGGTTGCTAACACCACTTTTCCCGGAGCTAAATAACCGGGGTCAATATTTATTTTTCGTTTATTGTCAACTTTGAAGTCATTCTCAATTTTATTTGTGGCTATTTTGATGTCAGGTAAAGACTCCGGTCGAATCAGTTTTTTAAAGCCGAACAGCTGTTTCTTTAATCCGGATCCCATCTCGTGAAAATAGTATTGAGTGTAATCAAAATCGTAAACTGCAGAGACGATTTCAATAGCACCAAATTTTTGTTCCAATAATGATTTTACCTGTTCGAACAGTTGCCGATCATTAAATGTTACCGCTGTAAAAAGCTTAACATCAACAGGTATTCTCGGTTGTCCCATGCCGCTCCAACAATAGTAAACTTAATAACTTCAAAATTCAAAGATAGTTAAATTTAGAAATTAATTGTTAAATGTCAAGGAAAAATTCAGATTTTTAGCCGAACTATACGTTCACTTTTGATAAATTTCAGTAGTCGGCGTCTAATTTAATCCAACTTGCCACTTAATTGATTGGTTATTTCACAATGTAATTTTTTCTCAGTTTCAATATGAAAAACTATGTGGTATTTTAATTGTAAACCCATTTATCAGTCAACAGTGATTGTTATGATAATTGTTGTGTTTACAAACAGTTAAAGCTTCACACAACTTTATCGTTTTTTCCCATAAGAAAGCTGGCATTTTATTTGCGTAATGAAATCCTATATTATCCATATTATTCGTTTTATATGTTGAGAATCAGATGAAATCAAAAAAATACAATACACAAAAAAGGCAAAAGCAAGCGCTTATCAGAGAACATCTTTCTTTGAGCACGTTCAAAGTGACGCATTCATTCATTATAAAGTCAAGACTTTTCAATCCGTTTAATTCTATAAATTTAGACCTTGCGTTTATCATTAACGACTCTAACGATCAAATGGTCGGATATTATTCGATTGGCGTATTTGAAAAATTAGAACGCGAGAGCCGAAATTATGCTTATAAATCTATTTCAAATAAAAACAGTTATGATGATAAAGATGAAAAACGAAATTTAATAAAGTGTATTGCAAAAGCATAAATAAGTGAATTTATAGACTTCTGCAAAATAAGAAACGACAATAAAATGGTTAACAAATGTACAGTAG
>CAYYMH010000095.1:0-8012 GCA_964472785.1 uncultured Cytophagia bacterium
CAATATTTCAAAGAACTAAAAAAACTACTTGACTTTTAAGATAGTATCTATTCAGGCTTTAGAAAAATGCCACCGAGACACAGAGGGATCAGAGATATTACCATAAAATATTTGCGGAAATTGTGTCTCATAATGTGATTGAAAAACATTTTACTTAACAATTTGGAAACAGAATAACATGATGCAATAGCTATTCTTCTAATAAATATGAATTAGTTTTTAATATGTGTAACTTTAAAAAGATAGTATTCACTGTTTGGCAATCATCGTTACAAAAAATAATGGCCATTTTTGATTGAATTTTTCTCCGTGTTCTCTGTGACTCGGTGGCTGAATAGTGTAAGAGATTCGTATAAACACGAATCTAACTTTAAATCAGAAACTTGACAAAATTTCAAGTTTCTTGAAAGTTACGACAATTTTATAACAACTTTTTAATATTAAATGATTTGACAATAATCGAAAAAATTGTTATAATAATAGAAATGTTTTGCAAGACTTAATTTTAAGCCACGGATTCACAATGATTTACACGGATTAATAAAAAACTTATTTAAAGAAAGGCGCGAATCATGACATCCCAAAATTTAAACTGCATCAAAGCGTTAATGCTTTTTTTATTGCTGATTCTTATTATGAGCTGCGGTGGTCCCAAACAAGGAGTTGAGGAAACAGGTGAGCTTAAAGCCAGCCGAATCCGTATTTTAAAAGAAAATATTCAGGACAATCCAAACAAACCAAACTCATATTTTCAGTTGGCGCAAATTTATGCCAGCATCGACAGTGTTGACTCTGCAATGACGTTTGTAGAAAAAGCGCTGGAGCGGGATAAGACTTTAACCGAAGCAAACTTGTTGAAAGCTGATTTATTCCTAAATAGGGAAGAGATCAAACCGGCGTATGAGATTTATCTGGACGTTTTGGAAAGTGAGGAGAGTGAAAAATACTTAAATCGCATCCGAAATAAAGTTGGCAAACCGTATCCGATTTACCAACTCACAGAGGGCGATTTCAATAATGCCTTTCCCAGTGTGAGTGCGGATGATCAGCGCTTTGTTTACCAGTCCGACCGGGATGGCAATTGGGAAATTTATTTAATGGACGTTGATGGTGAACAGGAAGTGAGGCTGACAAATAATCTCGCGCAGGATGAAATGCCTGTTTTCAGTCCGGAAGAGAACATCATCGCATTTACTTCTACCCGGGACGATACCGCCAAAAAATCACGGCCCGAAAAAAACCGTAATATATTTTTGATGGATTTGCAAAACGGAAAAATCGCCCGGGAAATTGTTCATGAGGCAGATGATTGGTATCCGGCATTAATCGGCGATGGCAGGGAAATTGTGTTCGTTTCGGAGCGAGACGATCAGCGGGATGTGCCTTTCCAGGAACGGTTCAGCGATCTTTATTACAGAAATTTGAAAGAAGATGAGACGATTCGGTTAACCCAAAATCAGGCAGACGACGTTTCACCCAGTGTATCCGCAGATGGCAAGTGGATTCTGTTTACTTCGAACCGGGATGGGAATTATCAGATTTATAAAATGGAGCGAAAGAGTTTGATCACCGAGCAACTCACTTTTTTTGATGGGAATTGTGGAGCGCCTCACTTCTCACGCGATAATGACAAAATATGCTTTTTTGCTGACTTCAGCGGCAACTATGATATTTTCATCATGGATTCCGACCTGAAAAATGTGACCAAATTGACGGCTGACCCGGCACAGGATACTTATCCCATTTTTTCGCCGAATAAAAGAAAAATATTTTTCCAATCCAATCGAACCGGAAAGTACCAGATTTACTCTATTGATTTGATGAGTCCCATCACCAGGGATGATTTAATCTTTGAATTAACCGATTATGTTAATTCACACTGAATCACTTTAATATATGAAAACATATCCCCGTATTTTTGCCGTTAAAAGTACGGGGATTTTTTTCGCGCAAAAAATGTCCGCAAAGTTGTGTTGGGCTTTAATTTTATATTGACTTTGATTGATTTTCTGTTATATTTAAAATAACGATTGATTTTAGGTTTTGATATTGTATTATCAAGTCGGTCATATTTATATTGAATCAAAAAAACAAAACTTCAATCCTTTTTATCTGCCAAATATTCTAACAATTCGTTTAATTTCAGAGGAAGGAGTTTGAATGAGATTTTTTAAATTTTACCGCTATTTATTTCTCCTTGTTATCATCTTTATTGCTTTCATACCTTTTACAGGTTACCCGGGAATAACCGGAAAAATAGCCGGAGTTGTTACTGACAAACAAACCGATGATGCGCTGCCCGGCGTGAATGTGACTATCGAGGGCACTTTCATGGGCGCAGCCACTAATGTGCAGGGTGAATATTTTATCATCTCCGTTCCGCCTGGAAATTATGTTTTAAAGGCTACGATGATGGGTTATAAACAGGTGGAGGTGAAGAATGTAAAGGTCAGTATCGACCAGACCACTAAAATTAATATTGAACTGGAACAGGAAGTTGTTGAGTTAGGCGAGTCCGTGGTTGTGGTGGCGGAACGACCTGTTATTCAAAAAGACTTAACCACCAGCATCGAAGTGGTGGGAATTGAAGAGATGAAACAATCCACTGTCACCGATGTGGAGGAGAGTGTAAATCTGCAAACCGGCGTCTTTTTTGATCCGATTCCGGTGGAGGGAAATCTGTCCGGAACCGGTCGCGGCGAGCCTCGTTACTCGGTGAGAGGTGGAGAGCAGGACGAAGTGGTTTGGTTTGTTGACGGCATTCGTACAGCAGCTATGGCTGAGGCAAAAGCGGACGGCGGTGGATCTTATACCACCATTAACCAGGACGCTGTGCAGGAAATCCAGGTCATTACCGGCGGATTTAACGCGGAATACGGGCAGGCGCAATCCGGAATCGTCAATATAATTACCAAGGACGGTGATGATCAGTACCGGTTTTCAATCGACTATCTGTACGGCCCGCCGCATCAGCGTCATTTTGGGGACTATCTGTACGACAGGGAAAAGAATATTGAATTCATTAATAATACTTTAGAAAATGGAACGCTGGACTCGGCGTGGTGGACGCCGGAACGTCAGAAACAAGTGTATGATTATCGCGATTTTGCGGACCATGATGTCCGACTTGCTTTTGGCGGGCCCATGTTCGGCACGTTTTTACCGCTTATTGGTGACGAAATAAAAAAGATGACCTTTTTTATGACCGCACGGTACCGTGAGCTTGCTTACCAGCTTCCCCGACCCAGAGATACGCGCAATTTGACCAACATTAACTTAAGCGGGAAATATGCGGTAAAGCCAGGCATGAATATCAAATTCGGTGGTATGTACAGTTATGACGTGCATGCGTCCAATCAGGAAGAGTTTTTTCCCTATTTTGCCAAATACTATCGCGGCTACGGTTCCACTTTGGATAACTATGTCTATCAAACCCGACTTTCTCTGACACATACCGTTACGCCGGAATTATTCTATGAACTGAAATTAAGCTCCTACACCTATAAACAACACGAAGATCCCAGTCCTTATCGGGTCCCCGGGGAATCCAAAAAACCCGATATTTGGGGATGGCATCGCTACGACGGCTTTGAAGATGAACCGTTTTTAGCTCATTTATTCAGTCCGTATGCGCGCAACGAGACCGGCGATCTCTCACTGGTTGGTAATCTCAGTTGGCAGGTCAATACGAACAATCTCATTAAATCCGGTTTTGAATTTCATTATCATAAATACAAAGAAGATACATGGGTACTGAGCGCGTTCAGTGATGATTTGGATGATTGGCGTGTACGCGGACTCAATGAGACGTATCATCCGATCCAGTTCGCGTTTTATCTTCAGGATAAAATGGAGTTCGAGAGCATGATTCTCAATATGGGAATACGTTACGATTTATACGACGGAAACCGGAAGTGGTTTACCAAAGACAGCTACGTTTTGAATCCATCGCTTGATCCCGAATACAGACCTGGTTTGGATAAAGATAACGACGGAATCGATTCGCTTGGCCACAATAAATGGGATTTTCAGAACGTACTGGATAAACCAAGGGAGCGAGTCGATCCCATGCATTCGTTCAATCCGCGGTTGGGAATTTCGTTCCCGATTACGGATAATTCGGTTTTCCATTTCAGCTATGGTCATTTTTATCAAGTCCCGGCGATTAATGCGCAATATGAATTTTCTTATTTTCGTCCCGTCTCCGTCATCAAGGGTGATCCTTCCACTGACTCCGATCCCGAACGTGTAATCAACATGACTTTAGAACCATTGAAACCGGAAAAGACGATTCAGTTCGAGATGGGTATAAAGCATCATTTCGGAAACTTCCCAGTATTTTTACCCAGCGATTTTTTTCTTTTAAATTGGGAAAGCAAGTATTATTTTAAAGATATTGTCATAAATGTGACTGGGTACTACAAAGATATTTTTGACCAAACGCAACGGGCAGAATTTTTGGATAAGCGGATTTATGGAATCGATCCTTATACCGGTGAAGAATCAAGAGTTTTTTATAGTAGCCGTTTCAGTGGAGATTATGGCAGTGCGCGTGGTGTTGAGGTCTCGCTAAAAACTTCATTTAGTGACTATATTACTTGGAATCTCAATTACAGTTTTTCAAAAAGTACGTTCGGCAAAGCCTCACCGTTTCAGATTCACATTGATGAGAACGGTAACGTTAGCTATGAGTGGTATATCGATGCCACCGACCGGTTGCCGACGGAGAGAAGCTTCAGTCGGCCACACATTTTTAGGTCGAATATTTATATGCGATATCCCGATAGTTGGCGCATACCGGTGCTTTTCCAACTGTTTGGCAATTCTGATTTGTCCATGTTGTATCGCTACATCAGCGGTCAGGCATTTACCTATTTGGAACCGGACGATCCGCCCGATTTGCTGGATAACCACCGCTTCCCGGCGCGCCAGCAATGGGATCTGAAATTCAACAAATATGTTCAATTGGGCGATCATACATTGACGCTGTACACAAAGATCGAAAATCTATTCAACCGAAAGAACATCAAAAGCTGGGGCAATATTTTCGATCTGGAAGCGCTTGAAAAATTTGTTGAAACAGGAGAACCAACGCTGTACGATCCGGACGGTTATAACATCAGTTACTCAATTTACTATCAACCGCGTAGTATCTGGTTGGGTGTTAAGTATAATTTCAGATAAAAATGTGGGAATAAAAATATGAAATTGAAAATCGTAGTTACTATAATCTCTTTAATCTTGATTTTGACGCAATACAGTTTTACGCAATACAGAGAGCCGCTTTTCAAAGTTCATGACCGGGGAATTCTCTGGGAAACGGTCAAAGATAACGGACAGATTGGCGGTATGTTCAGCGCATTTGAATTTTTTCCCAGTATGGATTGGCCTGGCGGTCCGGCAGAGCTTCCCAACAAAGACGAGCAAAGGTCGTACATGCAGGGCGCTGGGATCTGGCTGGCAGGCATTAAACCGAATGCGTCAATCTTCTTCGATGAAATGGGACCTTTTACCTATTATGATCAGGGAACCTACTTTGAAATGGAAGAAGAGGAGAATTTTATCGGAGCGGAAGATTTCAATCTAGCGGAAGCGGAAGAGAAAATCACCGCGCATTGGATAACGCCGACCGGTTTTCATATTACCCGAGTGAGCCGGGCGTGGAGTTATCCGGCGTTTGCAGATTTTATTATTTTCGAGTACATTTTCGTCAATGAGACAGCGGATGATTTTACTGATGTTTATATCGGCTTTCCCTATTTACTGCGGCCCAGTTATCAGGATATTTTGGCGCACGGTTTTTGGGGCGACAATCTCAATGTTGATGACGAATTAGTCGGGTACGACGAGCAGCGGCAGCTATTTTATGCTTATGATTTTAAACCAAGTTTTGAAACAGATTATGATTACGGAAATTACATCGAAGCCAGAGGGGAGCTGCGCACCACGGGTTACGCCGGCTTCGCGCCGCTCCATTACGATGAAACAAAAGATGACGCCAGCCAACCGGTGAATGTTTTGTACATTCAAACCATTAATAATTCGCATCGATTAACTGGCTCCAGTCAAACAGCGGATAAACTATACGCCATACTGAATGGCGAGGATCAATCGTTGCAGGCATCGGAAGGAGAAGTGCTTTCGCCGTTTATGCTTGAAGCATTTGGCCTGTATGACATTGGCGCCGGAGATTCCGTCAAAATTGTCATGGTGGAAGCGGTCAACGGCATCGGGCTTGATTTAGCTGTTCAGGGACTGGATGCACAATCCAAATTGCCTGCCGGATTGGATTCATTAAAAAATACCATCGACCGGGCACAAAAATTATATGACAACGATTACACGCCAGAAGTGTTGGCTCCGCCGTCACCGAATGTTGAACATTTCGTGCTGCCATCAACCCAGGAAATTGTGTTAACCTGGCCGCCCGAGTTTGATGATTGGGAAGACCCGCTGACCGGGGCACAAGATTTGGAAGGCTACAATGTTTACCGCAGTGACCGTTCCTTTAACGGACCGTTTGAAAAATTGACACGCCGTCCGATTCGACCAGCACGAAGTTCAGATCGCAGCCGGTATTTTGACAATGATTTGGGGGAATGGAAATATAAAGACAATACTGTACAAGTCGGCGTGGGATATTTCTACGCTGTGACTTCGGTTGATAAAGATGATAACGAAAGTGGTTTTACAAACCGAAATACCGAAGCGTTAGTCACAGCAACGCAACCGGCAGAAAATACATTGAATGTGAGCGTATTTCCGAATCCGTTTCGGTTAGTGTCAGGTCTGCCGACGCAGGGTGAAGAAAGTTCGATTGTGTTCACTAATTTACCGGCGAAATGCAAGATAAAAATTTATACGACAAGCGGAGATTTGGTCAGAACCTTAGAACATGACAATCCCAACTCCGGTGAAGAAGTCTGGGATCAACTATCCGATTCACGGCAGAAAACTGCTGCCGGTGTTTATCTGTACACGGTCGAATCAGATGCGGGGCATGCCAAAGGCACCCTGGTGCTGATCAAATAAAATTGTCAAAATATCAAATTGTCAGTTTATGATATCGATGTGATTTTATCTAAATAGAAACAGGAGAATCTCCTCATGAAAATAAAAACACTCGTATTGATTTTCATACTTCTCATTTCTGTAAGTGCATCCGCACAATGGGATTACGGTTTTGATTTCAGCAAAGCCGGATCAGCAGGATTACAGTTTCTCAAAATCGGTGTGGGCGCTCGGGAATGCGGCATGGGAGAAGCAGCTCTTAGTGCATCCCGGGGCATCAATTCAATATTCTGGAATCCAGCAGGCATTGCCTATGTTGAAGGAACCGAAGCCACGTTTTCACATACCGGCTGGCTGATGGATATTGATATGAACGCAGCAGCCATCGGAACGAATATCAGCGGCGTTGGCGTTGTCGGATTAAGTGTCATTTACATGGGCGTTCCGGATTTTGAAGAAACCACCGTCCAAATGCAGGACGGTACCGGAAGAATGGTGAGCGCCAACGATCTGGCAATCGGATTGGCAGTGGCGCGACGGTTTAGTGATAAATTATCCATGGGACTTCAGCTTCGCTATGTCAGAGAAAAGTTAGATCAGGATTCGTTCTCAAATGTACTATTCGATCTTGGCGCCAATTATGTGACCGGTTTTCGGAATTTGCAAATATCCGTCTGTGCCCAGCATTTTGGGCCGGATATTAAAATGCTCCGCGATACTTTTCGCATGCCGTTGTGGTTCAAGATCGGACTCTCCGATGATTTATTCCGAAACGATTTTAATCAGTTGACGTTAAATATAGATTTGGTACACCCCACCGACAACACAGAGCGGATGAATTTCGGTGTGGAGTACGGTTTTTTTGATTCGGTCTTTTTCCGCGGTGGTTATCGGATGAACAGTGATTTGGGCGAATTTGCTTTTGGTGCCGGTGTGAAACAGACGCTCATCGGAGTGACCGGACGTATTGATTATTCATATTCTGATTATGGCGACATTTT
>CAYYMH010000096.1:0-7786 GCA_964472785.1 uncultured Cytophagia bacterium
ATAAAACGAGATTTTTGGCAGAAAATTTGGGGAAATAAAGTTAGATATTACACTTTGACCTAATCACTTGATCCAGTATTGATAAAAGCAATATCAACCGACATTTTTATATATTTTTGCAAATTTCATTCCTATTATTTATAAATGACCATATTCTAAAATTATTTTAAGGTTATATTTTTTGTAATTATTATGAGTTGTTAAATATATAATTTTTAGATTTTATAATTGATTTTTAACTATTTTTTTAGATATAAGACTATGGTTTTAGGAAAGATTGTCCTAAATTTATATGTGATACTTCAAGTTGAAAACTATAAACTTCAAGTTGTAACTTTATTATTGATTAATATTTTAAAATTTACAACCTATTATTGTTTTCGGAGCTATAATATTTTTTTTACATGAATGAATATTGTTATTAATAAACAAAATTATTTTCAATTTCAATCGAAATAAATGATTAATATCGGCAAGTAGTAAATCAAATAAAATATATAAACTTAGTTAAAAAAGACAATCATAAATGAGGTAGTACAATAGTGAAGTATTCGGTATATTTTGAGAAAAACCACCTCACGAAACCCGCTTCCGAAATTTCGCCACACTCACACTGAGGATAATCAATCCAAAAACAGTCAGCGGGATAGCGTCTTTGAGCAGGTATCGCAGCGACGAGCCTTTTGCCATGATGTCGCGGAGAATGCTCATGAAATAGCGCATCGGATTTAAGTAGGTGGCTTTTTGCAGCAGATCGGGCATGTTTTCGATGGGGATGAAGAAACCGCTCATCAGGATCATGAACAGCATGAAAAACCAGGAGAAAAACATCGCCTGCAGTTGGGTGCCGGCAAGCGTGGAGATGAAAATGCCCAATCCCAGCGTGGTAAAAAAGAACAGAAACGCCATGCCGGATAACAGCAGATAACTGCCGTGCATTTCAATATTAAAGATAATCTGGGCGACTTGCATTACGATCAGCAGTTCGACAAAAGAGAGGATCAGAAAGGGAATCAGCTTGCCCACCAGCAATTGGAACTTGCGCAGCGGCGTCACCATGAGTTGCTCCAGCGTGCCGATCTCTTTTTCCCGCACCAGACTCATCGAGGACAGCAGCATGGAAATGATGGTCAGCAGCGCGGCAACGATCCCGGGAATCATAAACTGGGCGTTGTTCAGATTGAGATTGTACCACATGCGCTCCTGCATTTGTACGACGTGAATGTGGATCGCTTCCTCCGGCTGAAAATAAGGATCCCGCACATAGTGTTCGGCAAGATCGCGCAATATTCCCTGGGCGTACGCCATACCCACGCCGGCAGTGTTGCCGTCGATGCCATCCACCAGAATCTGGATTTGCGGCTGCTGCTGGCGCACAAAATCGCGTCCGAAATTTTCCGGGATCACAATTGCCAGCCGTGCTTTCCAGCTCTGGATCATCTGCCCAACTTGTTCCAAATCGGTTTCATAGCCGACCACATCGAACCGGTCAGTGTGACTGAACGCCCGGACAATTTCACGACTGATGTGGCTGTCGTCCCGGTCGGCGATCAGCAGGCTGACATGTTTCACCTCGTTGGTGATGGCAAAACCGAGAATTGCCATCTGAATCAGCGGTACCAGAAAAATGATCGCCAGCATTTCCCGGGTGCGGAAGATTTGCAGAAATTCTTTGCGTATCATGTACAGGATTTGCTGCATGTCAATTCTCCAGCTTGAGGTTGAACTTTTTCAGCGCCACGATCAGCAAAATAACCGACATCAGGATGAGAAACAGCGCCGGTGTTAAAAGCTGCATAAAGGTGTTGCCCTTGAGCATGATCCCCCGGACGATGATCAGAAAATATTTCGCCGGAATAATGTAGGAGATGATCTGCAAAACTTTGGGCATGGAATTTATTGGAAAAAAGAATCCCGATAAAAAGATCGTCGGCAGCATGGTGGCGATCAGAGACGCCATCATTGCCACCTGTTGGGTTTTAACAATAGTGGAAATCAGCAGCCCGATACTCAATGCGGCAGTAATGTACAGCAGCATCATAAACACCAGCAGCAAGGCGTTCCCTTTGAACGGCACGCCAAAAAAGACGATTCCCAAAATGATGATGATCGCTCCGATGAGCAGGGCGATGAAAATATACGGAATCACTTTGCCTAAAATGATCTCGCCGGGCTTGATCGGTGACACCAGTATCTGCTCCATGGTGCCCATCTCCTTTTCGCGGGTAATGGTGATGCTCGTCAGCAAAGCGGAAATCATCACCAGCAACAGCGCGACCAGTCCGGGCACAAAGAAAAATGTGCTTTTCAAGTCCGGATTAAACCAGATGCTGCTCCTCACTTCAAAGGGCAGGGGAATCTGATAGCCGTGCTGTTGATTGAAAAGTTGAATGGTCTGGTTCATATAATTTTTGATATTGATGGCGGCGTTGGGATCCACCGCATCAATCAGCACCTGCACCGGAATGAACGGATCGCGATTCAACTTTTTTCCAAAATCCGGCGGAATGATCATGATGACGTGTGCTTTGCGGTCGAAAAAAAGTTCTTCTGCATGGGACAGCGGCTGGTCGTAAAATGACACATTGAAAAATCGGCTGCCGGTGAACTGCTCGATCAAATGTTTGGAGTGAACAGTTTGGTCGTAATCGATGACCGCTAATTTCACGTTCTGAATTTCCATCCGCAGCGCGTAGCCAAACATGACGAGCTGCACGACCGGCAGCAGGAAGATGATGAACAAGCTCTTCGGATCGTGAATGATGTGTAAAAATTCTTTCCAGGCAATGGCCAGTGTTCTGTTTCGAGGTCGTATCATTTATCTGTCCGTGTTTTGACTGCAGCGATGAACACATCCTGCATTTCTTTTTTACAGTATTCCCGGCGTAAATTTTCCGGCGAATCCATGGCAATCAATTTCCCTTCCCGCATGATGGAAATCCGGTTGCAGTATTCGGCTTCCACCATAAAATGGGTGCTCACAAAAACCGTTTTTCCCTGTTCTGCGGTTTCGTAAATCAGGTCCCAGAATTCCCGCCTCGCTTTGGGGTCCACTCCTGATGTGGGTTCATCCAAAAAGACAATCGGTGGATCGTGCAGCAGCGCGCAGCCCAGCGCCAATCGCTGTTTGAATCCCAGCGGCAAATCTCCGGTGAGGTGATGAGCGAACTTGTGCAAGGCAAACCGGTCGATCAACTTTTCTTTCTGCTGCTTGATGGTTTGTCGGTCTAATCCGTAAATGCCGCCGTAAAACTCGATATTCTCTCCGATGGTCAAATCTTCGTAAAGTGAAAACCGCTGGCTCATGTAGCCGATGTTCTGCTTGATTTTTTCAGACTGCGAGTAAACATCAAATCCGGCAACCCATGCCTGACCGTCGGTGGGTTTGAGCAAACCCGCTAACATGCGGATGATGGTGGTTTTTCCGGCGCCATTCGGTCCTAAAAATCCAAAGATTTCGCCCTGATAAACATCGATACTGACCTGATCTACGGCAGTAAAGTTGCCAAACCGGCGGGTGAGTCGATCTGATTTTACGGAAATCTCGTTCGTCATTTTTCGTTCCCCATCAGGTCCAGGAATACATCTTCGATGCTGGGTGATTGTTGTTTGATGTCGTCAATTTGAATTTGGGGATTATTTTTCCATTCTTGCATTTGTTGGGCGCCCGGCTTCTTTTTGAAACTGACGTGCAGGGCATTGCCGAAAAGCTGGGTCGTATGGACGCCGGGTTGCTGTTTGAAAAAATTGCGCAACTGAATCACATCACTGCTCTCTAATCGATACAGCGGATACGAGTAACTCTTTTTCAAATTCTCCGGCGTATCCGTGGCAACGATTTTCCCCCGGAAAAATAAAGCCACCCGGTCGCACAGGTTCGCTTCATCCATGTAAGCGGTGGATACCAGAATTGTTGTTCCTTGTTTTTGCAGTGTGTGCAGCAGTTCCCAAAATTCCTGCCGGGACACCGGATCAACTCCAAAGGTGGGTTCATCCAGCACCAAAATGTCCGGCGTATGAATGAGGGCGCATGATAGCGCCAGTTTTTGTTTCATGCCTCCGGATAACGCGCCGGCACGCCGTGTTTTGAAAGGCACTAATTTGGAGAACTCGTAGAGTTGTTTGAGCCGGGATTGCTGCTCTGCAGGGGGGACTTGAAATAAATCGGCGAAAAATTTCAGATTTTGCTCAACAGATAAATCCTGATACAGCGAAAACCGTTGCGGCATATAGCCCAGAATGGAACGAATCTCTTTTATCTGTCGGGTCACATCCAAATCATTGACATGGATGCTGCCCTGATCTGGCGCCAGCAACGTGCACACCGATCGCATGGTGGTGGTCTTTCCTGCGCCGTCAGGACCGATTAAGCCAAATAGCTCACTTTTTTTGACGGACAGTGAAACGTCATCAACCGCTTTTAAATCACCGTAACTCTTTTCAAAATGACTAATTCGTATCGAATCCATAGCAACCATATTTTCCAATTAGAGAATCACTTCTACCGGCATTCCGTGTTTCAGCACATAATCCGTGTTCGGTATTCTCACTGTCACGCCATAAACCAGCGACGTTCGGGTTTCAGGTGTGAGTACCTGCTTGGGCGTAAACTCTGCCTTTGAACTGATCCGGCTAATGGTCCCGTCCAATGTTTCATCCAATCCGTCAATTCGCACCGTAACGGACTGACCGGGCCGGACGTGGGGTAGTTTTTTTTCGGAAATATAAATTTTCGTTTCCATTTCTTCATGATCGAGGATTTCGACAACCGGCTTCAGCGGTGGCACTGCTTCGAAAAGCTCAAAGTATTTTTCCGAAACCACGCCGTTGATCGGGGATGTCAGAATCGCGTCACTGATTTTTTTCAGAATTGAATTGAGCTGTGCTTTGACCTGCTGTTCCTGAGCCCGCGCATTTTCGAGCTGTTGCTGTGCCGTCTGATACATAGCCTCCACACGCTGTAACTTATTTTTGACATCGTCCAGATTTTGCCGGGGAATGGATTGTTTCTCGACCAGCGTTTTGGTCCGCTGGTAATTATCCCGGGCGTACGCCAAATCCGACCTGGCGCGTTCCAGATTGGTCCGGGCGATGTCCTGTTGAATGCGCACCTGTTTCAACGCCGCTTTCAACTGATCACGTTGTAATACCAGATCAGTGGTGTCGATTACTGCCAATGTGTCATCGACCTGTACCTGGTCGCCGGCATTGACATTCAGCGCGATGATCTTCCCGCCCACGAGTGCAGGAACGCGGATCAATGTACCTTCGACAACCGCGGTGTAGCGCTCACTGTCACTATTATTTCCGCACGAAAACAGCATAACCGATATGAATAAAATTAAGATTAATTGACGACGCATAATTCCTCCTGACCGCTTACTGTTTAATTCGACCTGTGGCAAAATCCAATTGCAGTTTGTCCTGCAACCATTCGATATATTTCTGCTCCAGCATGAGTTCCGCTGAAGTGAGATCGTTTTCTATTGAATTCAAATCGATGGACGAAATAACGCCCTCGGAAAACTGGTCTTGTGCCAGCCGGTATCTTTTTTCCTCCTGAGCCAACAATTGCTGCTGCGTTTCGATTTGCTGTCTGATGGATTCCAGTTGCCGAAAGGCTTCGGTGACCTGTTGCTTTAAATCCTTTTTGAGCTGCGCTTCCTGTAGAAATAATTTTTGCATCTCCAAATCCGCGACTTGAACCTGCCTTTGATTCTGTTTCCAACCCCAGAGCTTCCACTGAAGCTGCGCGCCGATGGTATAATAATTCATCCATTCGTCTTCGAAAAAATTCACACCGGGACGGGCATAATGATAGGAAGCCAGTGCATTGATCTGCGGAAACAGTGCCGATTGAGCGATCTTTTTTTGGTGGTGCTGAATTTTCTGCATTTCCTTGACCTGTTCAAGCTCGGGACGCTTCTGCAAGGCAAGACGGTAATATGCATCCAATGGCTGGAGTGTCAAATCCAGTGACGAACTACCGATTCTTTGCAAAGCCGGTAAATCTTCTGCATCCAGCACATTTTCCAGCCGCGAAATTAAAACCTGCTCGACGTTACTTAAACTCTGCAGATTACTTTCGAGCTGCAAAATGCGAATGGCGACTTCCAGCGTGTCGAATTCGGTGGCACGTCCAACCTCCAAAAATTGGCTGATTCGATTGCGCTGGAGCTGAAGCCGCTGAATGCTCTGCCGGAGCACGTCCTGCTGCTTCAGGTTTAATTGAATATTGTAATAAAGCGTACCCACCTGAAGCAATAACTGCTGCTGCAAAACGTCTCGCTGAATTTGCTGAACCTGCTGCCGGGATTTTGCCGCATCGATCTGATTGAGAAGCCGGAACCCGGTAAAAACCGGCTGCCTGATCACCAGCGCCGCGTCATATTGGTTATTCACACCCGCCTCAATTTCAGTGTCCGGCAGTCCGGGAATTTGCAGGGGCAGTTCAAATTTCGCTAACTCGGAGACGTATTGATAACTTCCGGTCAATGCCAGTTCGGGCAAGAGCGCTGCTTTTTGCATCTTGACCTGTTTTTCCGCCTGCTGAATGGATTTCTCCAATTGCTGTAATGACAGATTTTCTTCGGTCACTATTTGCCAGGCTTTTTCCAGCGTCAATGGCTCGTTTTTATCCTGAGCCGGCAAGTTTATGCAAAAAACCAAAAGTGTGAAAAAACAGACTGCTGCAAAACGAAGCCTGATAGGAAAGGATGACATTTATCGCTACTCCTATAAACTGAAATATTTGATCAAATAGATTTTGTAATTGAATTTGTCTTTTGAGAATTGAGGATATTTTACAAATTTAATTTGATAAAATCAAGGGATAAATGGGGTAGTTAATCTCTTTGAAAATATTATCATCCTATTACACTGATCTTTTTATGAACTCTTAACAGTACAAAAATTAGAATTTAAATAAATAATGATACCGTCAGTAGCAGGGAATTTTTCGGCAAAATAGGATGCTTCAACTGGTGATAATTTTGTCGTTTATATACCTTAATTGATTTTGAAGCTTTCTAGGACAATCCCTCCGACTCGAGTAATGGTAGACATGATAAATCTTGAGATTAATTTTTTTAAATTTAGTAGAAAAACTTTCAATCTCATGTTCTAACAGTTTATTTTGTTCAATATTATTGTGGAAATATTTTTTCATTTCATAATATACTTTTTGTCCAAAACATATTATTTCGATTTTTGAGGTGTCTAAAATTTCGAGTTGTTTATATAAGGAATTGAAATCTCTTGTTATTATATTAACATTTTTAGAATTAGTATCGATCCGTTCTGATAAGTTTGTCATGTACGAGCCGATTAATCTTTGTAGATTTTCATCTTGAATGTATCTTTTTAATCGTCCATCACCAGCATGTGATACTGTATGAAATGTTTCAAATGGAGCAAAACAGTGTTTACTATCTTTACCGAACTTTTCTTTCCTTTTTTCCTTAAAAGAAGAGTGATTGAGACCTAATAAAACTATATTGTTCTTTAATAAGTTAATTTTATTTAATAAGAAACAGTAAATCTTTGTTGGAGCAAACTCAACTGAATCTTTTTTATTGAACCTGTCACTCCATATTGCCCAGCTGGAACTGTGAAATTTGGCCAGTTTTTGAAATTGGATAGTACTAATAGATTTATTCATATTGCAATACCTGCTTATTTGAAAGTTTAATACTTTTTTGTCTATTTAAAATAAAATACCTTCAATTCTACTTTTATTGTTTTTTCAAAAACCACTGCCTATGGCAGTGGTCCCCATAAAATGGTT
>CAYYMH010000097.1:0-7706 GCA_964472785.1 uncultured Cytophagia bacterium
TAATTCATTGGAGACAAAATTCAGTGGAAAAGAAAAAAGTCATTACCGAAAGCATTATCACATTTGCATTTTTTTTACTGATAGGGATTTTGTTGTGGAGAACACAGGGGCATATATTCTTTTTGTTCAACTTCGGTTACATCGGTCTTGCTGCAGGTATCGGGGAGTTGATGTTTGGTTTGCTGCCACGCGAAAGGAAAGTGCTGGGAAGAAAATTGAGCCAATTGCTGATCGGTTTGTATATGTTAGGAGTTTTAGGTTTTCTTGGTCGGGAAAACATGCAGATCGAGGGCTTTTTCTTCTATTTGTTGGCAGGTATATTCTCAGGACCGGTGTTGCACTACTTGATCGCCAAGATAGGTGGCACGGTCTTGTTTGGGAGAGGCTGGTGTGGTTGGGCTTGTTGGACGACGATGGTACTGGACTATCTGCCGTGGATGAAGCCAAGAAATGGTCGGTTGAAAAACTGGGGCATGCTCCGTTATGTGCATTTCTTGGTTGTGTTGATTGCGATCTTGATTCTTTGGTATGGATATGAAATTCGAGATTTCAACAATCAATCTGTCATTGCGCTCAAGTGGCTAATTGTGGGTAACGTACTGTACTTTTCAGTGGGGATTCTATTGGCCGTAGTGCTGAAAGATAATCGAGCATTTTGTAAGTATGTATGTCCAATCCCGGTTTTGATGAAGTTCGGAGCTCATTTTTCAATATGGAAGATCGAAATCGAAAAGGATGGATGTATTGAATGCGGGCTATGTGAAGAAAACTGTCCCATGAACATCAAGCTTTTGAGCTATATGGGAAAAGGGCAACGAATACTCTCCACAGAATGTATCGCCTGCCAACAATGTGTGAATATATGCCCAAAAGAAACCATCCGATATGCCAAAAAGTTTGATATGGGTTTCAAAGAATACTTGCGCTTTAACAAAAGTTAAGGTTGAAGCCGAACCCCAGATAAAGCGGACAGTCGGATCAAGTTCCGCTCCAATGCAAGCGGCGCGATTTCGGATAATCTCAAGTCCCCAGGTTGATTTTGTCAAGTACCCGTTCCTCGCTTATGTCCTCGTTAAGCACAAAAAGGAGATATAATTATGATGAATAAAGAAAATAAAACGATTCCTTTTTATTCGGAAGTTCAACCTGTTCGGCAAATTTGGATTTGGTTATTTGTTATATTTCTTGCCGGACTTATTTGGTATTTTTTCATAAAGCAAGTCATCATGGGTATCCCGCTTGGTGACAGACCTGCCCCTGATGTTATGCTGGTTATTTTCTGGCTCATTTTTGGTATTGGATTTCCATTGCTTTTTATTTCAGCCAAACTGATTACAGAAGTACGTGATGATGGAATTTACATCCAATTTTTCCCCTTTCATTGGACTTTTCGAAAAATCGCTTTCAGTGAAATAAAACGCTATGACAAACGAACTTACAGACCGATTATAGAATATGGCGGTTGGGGTATTCGCAAAGGGCGTAAGGGCATGGCATTTAATATGAGTGGTAATCAGGGAGTACAGTTGGAATTATACAATAATAAGCGGATATTAATCGGTTCAAAGCGGCCTGAAGAACTTTTTCAGGCGATTCAAATTAAATATGATGCACAGAAAAGTGCCTAATTGCAGCATTTACTTAATGCCAATTCCGCTGCGATATAATGGTGCAGATGATGTAAGCGAACCCCGCAGAAAAAAATCAAAATAGGCAATGACGAGTTTTTTGAAAGTAGAAACTTCTTGATTTATTCCAATTTATTTTGTACAATATTTTTAGTTAACAACTTTACAAATATTAGTAGGGAAAGAACAATTCATGAAAACTAATCATAAGTTTATAATTGGTGATTCTAGAAAAATGGATGATGTCAAAGATACATCAGTCCATTTGGTAGTAACTTCGCCTCCTTATTGGCAATTAAAGGATTATGGTACAGCAGATCAAATTGGTTTTAATGACTCTTATGAAAATTACATAAATAATTTAAATTTAGTTTGGAAAGAATGCTATCGAGTACTAAATCCAGGTTGTCGAATGCTCATTAATATTGGCGACCAATTTGCGAGAGCCGTGTACTATGGAAGATATAAAATAATTCCCATAAGAACTGAAATAATTAAATATTGTGAGTTAATTGGATTTGATTATATGGGTGCGATAATATGGCAAAAACGTACAACCATGAATACAACTGGTGGAGCGACTATTATGGGTTCATACCCATTTCCTAGAAATGGTATTGTTGAAATTGATTATGAATTTATATTGATATTTAAGAAACCTGGTAAAGCGCCCCCTGTCGACAAAACTATAAAAGAGCAATCTAAAATCTCAAAAGATAAATGGAAAGAATATTTTTCTGGACATTGGTATTTTAACGGAGCAAGACAAGATAATCATATTGCCATGTTTCCTGTTGAACTACCCAAAAGAGCCATTGAAATGTTTACTTTTATTGGTGAAACAGTTCTTGATCCGTTCCTGGGAAGCGGAACAACATCTTTAGCCGCTCTAATATCAAATCGAAATTCAATTGGATATGAAATAAATAAAGAATTTCTGTCTATAATTAAAGAAAAACTGGAATTAGATAAAAATGCACTCTTCATGGATTTTGAAATAAAAGAGCAAGAATTTAATAATATTAATTGGAATAATGAAATTGAAAAATCAAAATATATTTTCCATGATCCAGTAAAATTTGACAAAAAGATTGATCCCAATAAGCTTAAGTTCGGTTCAAAAATAAGTGTTGAAGATAATAAGAATGGGACAAAACGTGAACACTATTATACAGTAACAGAAATCATATCAACAAATTTAATTAAATTATCAAATGATCTTACTATACGCTTAATTGGCGTTAAACCAAACGATAATAAAATTAAGGAAGCAATTAATTTTCTTAGTAATAAAATCTTGAAACGGCAAATATATCTAAAATACGACGAAACAAAATATGATGATGACAATCAACTTTTAGCTTATGTTTATATGAAGAATAAGACATTCATTAATGCTCACATTCTAAAACATGGATTTGGTGAATTAGATACCGAAATACCATTTAAATATATTAATAAATTTAAGAATCTAATGAATAACGCTTCTTATGAAAAAACAATTTAAAATACCAAACACGGAAATAAAAGAACTTATAGGAGCAGAATCTTTTGAATTTCCCAAATATTCAACTCAAATCATCAATTTGGCTAATCAAAATGCACAAGGGACAAGACCAGCAGTTGTAGGTCAGATGAGTGAATTAATCCAGGAATTTTCTGGCAAATCAATTAAAGAATGGGAAAAATGGTATTTGGAAACTCATCCTGATGCTATACAAAAAGCGACTACGAAGATTCGAGCAATGGTCGAAAATTTTAAAACTGTTATTAATCAAATAGATGAAGAAATGATATCCGAATGGGTAAAGGATTTGGTAATCATCAAAACATTTATCGGTTTAAAATTTCAGGAAGCAATATTGAGTAAAGTAGCCAGTATGTTAAAAACAACGTACAAGCTATCTACGCCAGCAGATGAATCAAAAGGTATTGATGGGTATATAGGCGATTCTCCAATCAGCATTAAACCAATCACTTATCAAACTAAGAAAAATTTAAGTGAAAAAATTGATGTAAAATTTATCTATTATGAAAAAGTAAAAGATGGTATAAAAGTAGATATAAGTGAAATGATATAGACTTAATGCAGAACGGCCCCCGCTGACTTTCAATAGATAGGGTGCAATTCCGAGAAGTTGGTATTTTGGGAAATAAATAATAAAAATGTAAACTGCTGAAGCAATTAATCAATTGTTTTATCTTCTTTTAATACATAGATAAATCTGGGTGTTAATTCAACCCTACTATTGAATGATCACCCCGATTCATCGGGGTGGAGTCGTTAAAAAACAGGATATTAGAAACCGTTTCAACGGTTTACCAACTTTATGGAATTGCTCCCAATAGATATCATCTTTCAAATAAATATGTAATAAGTTGTAAGTGTATGGCTATTCTATGCTCCATCTGAGTAAAGGGCGGACAATGAAATCCAAAAAAATTAGTTTCTTTATCAAATACTAACTTCATATAAACGTGCAATGCGTCGCCCGCCCTCCATCCGGAGAGTATCATTTTCAGCGAAATAACAACAATCTAAGATAAGCATAATAAATAAATTGAAAATATTTATGAACAAGAACCGCAAAAAAATCAAAATAGGCAATGACGAGCTTTTTGAAAAAGGCAACGTTGACTTCATTGATGAGCTACTTTCGACTGACTATCTTGCTCACGCAGTGAGGAAAAGTTTATAAAGTCCATGAATTCATAAGATGAATCATTCCGGGTAGGATTTCAGTTACCGGATAAATCTATGAGATATTATCACCAGACATTTAACAACTGATTTTAAACAAATGACCACATTAAAATGTGATGCTGTTTCAACTTTTTTTCATCATCTGGTTAACTAAAATCAGTAACAATTATTAAGGATATGACTATTTTGAGATTGAATACTATTAGAAGCGTTTTGAATTCCCGTAAATTATTTTCATTAACTTTATTTCTCTTCCTTTCAATTCATACAATTGCCGCCGGGCAGGGACATGAGAGCTGGAGCTATAATCTTAATATTTACGAAGTGAATACGCGCCAATACACGCCATCAGGGACGTTCAAAGCATTCGAGACCCATCTCGACCGGTTAAAAGATTTGGGTGTTGGCATTATCTGGTTTATGCCCATCCATCCGATCGGTTTAAAAAACCGATTAGGTACGCTCGGAAGTCCATACTCTGTAAAAGATTATCTGCAGGTAAATCCTGAATTTGGAACATTGGATGAGTTCAAGGCACTGGTTGATTCGATTCATGCCAAAGGAATGTACGTGATAATGGATTGGGTCGCTAATCATACAGCCTGGGATAATGCGCTCACCCAATCCCATCCGGAATGGTATGTTACCGATGCCGGAGGGAATTTTACTCCCCCTACCGGAACCAACTGGTCGGATGTAATTCAATTAGACTATAGTCAGCAAGGATTACGCAATTATATGATCAATGCCATGATTTATTGGATTGAGGAGGTTGATGTTGACGGCTTTCGTTGTGATGCGGTTAGTTTTATGCCGAGGAACTTCTGGTCTGATGCCATAGATGAACTGAAACAGATTAAACCTGAATTGCTCATGTTAGCGGAAGATGACGGAGTACAGTACCGATCCCTTGGATTTGACATGGCTTACGCCTGGGGAATGTACGGATTTGGTCATGGCGTTTTGAAACGTATTGTTGATGGGACGGATAACGCAGCAGACCTTTACAGCTACATAAAAAATGAAATTACAACTTATTCGGGAGAACATGACCGCCTGTATTTTACATCCAATCATGATGAAAATGCCTGGCACGGTACGGTTTCCGAACTATTTGGCAATGCGGGTGAAGCTTATGCCGTATTGACGGCTACTGTCAATGATATGCAATTGATTTATAATGGTCAAGAAGCCGGATTGAACAAACGTCTTGCATTCTTTGATAAGGATGTGATACCATGGCGGGATCATCCAAATACGGAAATCTATCAAACGCTTAATAAACTAAAACAGGAAAACCGGGCATTATGGAACGGCAGTAAAGGTGGTTTATTCCAGCGTGTAGAAAATACTAATAGCCAATGTATTTTTTCATTTGTTCGAGAGAAAGAAGATGATAAAATATTTGCGGTTTTCAATTTAAGCCCTGGTTATAATGGCGCAACATTAACCGATACACTTTTTTATGGCACTTATGTCGATGTATTTTCAAGTGATACGGTAACGTTCACGCAGCCAACCAATATAGTGCTTGATGGTTGGGATTATCATTTGTATGAACAAATCTGTACAACCACGGGAATAAATAAAAAATTAGCGCCTGTTACAGATTTCAGACTTGATCAAAATTATCCCAATCCATTTAATCCGGTAACACAAATCGGATTTAGATTAAATACCACTTGTAAGATAGAGGTATCGATTTTCAATCTACTGGGACAGAAGATGACTACCCTATTTGATGGAAAGAAAGCGGCAGGGTATCACACCATACCATTCAATGCACAAGGATTACCAGGCGGAATTTATTTTTACAGAATTGCTTCAGACGAATTTTCAGCTACCCGGAAAATGATTTATGTTCAGTGACTCGCCAGTGAACCAGAGAACAACCACTGGCACCAGCGCTACACATGAATTTCGACAGCAAAAACTATCCCAACTGGTTTGGGCTTCCTTAAAAGGAGAATTTGCCTTTTATGTTCGCCATTGAGTATGTCAGATCACGAAAAAAAAGGAGAGGGTTGATTCCAAGAATTAAGGTAACACCCATAAGTTACAATTTTTTTTTAAACTACTCTTTTCGAATTTAATTTTTTTTAGAAAAATAATTTTATTGACATTGTGAAATATTTTTGTAAATTGTTTGGAACGATGACGTTATATTAACAAAAAAAGGATCGCCCATGACAAAAAAAACATCGCTCAACACCATAATAATCGAAGTCATCTCGATAATTGTCGCTGTAATTATGGGATTTGTCGTGAATGAGTGGCGGGAAAGTTACAACAACAAATCAAAAGCAGAGTTAGCGCTGCAAAGAATTATCACAGAAATGGAACATAACTTCACTCAGCTGCAAGAAAAACAAAACTATTATTATCAGATGATCGACGTTTTTGATAGTCTGCGTTCAGTCAATAAAGACGTCGAATTAGAATCTACTGAGTCCATTCCGGGCTGGAAAGGAATTAATCCACCTCTTATGAGCTTTTCTTCTTATGAAACAGCATCCACAATCGGGGTGTTTTCATTCATAGATTTTAATACGGCTGATAAAATTTCCAGAGTATATTTACTCCAAAATGAACTGCAAAATTTGGGAACCACATCAATCAATTCACTTATATCCGGCGATTTAAAAAATGACGCTTCAGTAAAATTATTGTTTGTGATTTATACCGAGTTAATCAAGGGGTGGATCAGTGCCTATAACAGAGCAGTTGATACGACCACAGAAAAATGATTCATCCTGAAAAAAACCATACCATCAAAATCTATTAAAGCAAAACAAATCGCGCCCTGTGGCATGAATTGCAGTCTCTGCTATGCATATCTCATAGATAAAAATGTGTGCCCGGGTTGCCGATGAGATAACGAGCTGAAATCAAATTATTGTGTAAAATACCTAACAAAGAATTGTGAAAAAATTTAATATGGTGAAAAGAATATTATTCATTGTCCTTGTTTTGATCATCGGATTTCTTTGTTTCCAGTACTTCTACGGCCTGACATCCGGCATGATTTCAAATAACACCCGGCAGTTCGAAATTCTGGCGCGCTGGATGGCGCCGTAAGCGCAATGATGATTAGTAATAATCAGGCCATGCTCAGAGACAAACGAACCGGTGCAACCGCCGACTTTGCAGATTCCGTCAATTAAACTGACGCCGTCGGGATTGAAAATGTCCTGCGCGGTCATTGCTAAACCTTTCGTCTGCAAATCCAATTTGTGAATCTCACTAATCGGGTACATGCCTTCTTCAGCAAAAGCGGTTGTCAAAGCTGTCAGCAAGAATAATAAAATGATTTGCCTTAGTTTTTTCATAGTAAATCCTTTCTGTTTGAATATTGGTTTTGCTTCATAGGTTAA
>CAYYMH010000098.1:0-7354 GCA_964472785.1 uncultured Cytophagia bacterium
GATACTACAAAAAAATAAAATATAACCAACAGGACATTTGTCCTAAATGTAAGTAAGCTGAACCATTCTTGAATTTGTTCAAAAGGGAGAGAGAATTGATTTCTTTCTCCCTTTTTTAATGTGGTCTGTGAATGTATTGTTGGACTTTGTTTCCATTTGATTGAAACCAATTTTTACAGATATTTTTCATTAGTGCCTGACCGAAAACACAATAATAGACCTCACCCCAGAGGGCTTTATCAAAAGTCCCAATGCAATATGTTTAGCACAATTTATAGTAGCGAATTTAGTTGCCCCATACAATATGTGGTATTTGACGAATAAATTCGTCACTCACGTTAATTTTTGATACAGCCCCAGAATAGGAATCCTCCTTCTCTTTCCAGGAGAAGGGGACAAGGGATGATGTAAGTTTAGACAAATTTGAAAATATCATTTTTAGTAAACAAAAAAGAGTTTTCGTTCAGACAATAAATGTAAAATTTCTTTTAAAATGAATATCCAGTATTCGTCTTTCTTCACGAAGCTGCCTATCCCACCAAAACGAGATTTTAATCTTGACAATTAATGAAAATTTTTGTAAGTTGCAGTTTATTAATTTCGAGATAGTGTATCATTTTGCCAATAGAGACTGATGGATCTGTCGATCATAATTGTAAATTACAACGTCAAAGAATTAATTGACCAGGCTCTCGTTTCAATCAAACGAGCTTGTGAAAGTATTCAGTCTGAAATATTTGTTGTTGATAATGCATCGACCGATGGAAGTGCCGAGTTAATCAAACGAAAGCATCCTGATGTAGAGCTGATTGCGAACTATCAGAATAATGGATTTGCTGCCGCCAATAATCAGGCATTGAAAATGGCGCAAGGCAGGTATATTCTGCTCATCAATCCTGATACGATCGTGCAGGAAGATACGTTCTTTGTCATTATTGAGTTTTTAAAAAAACATCCGGAATGCGGCATGTTAGGCTGCAAAATATTGAATCCGGACGGTAGTCTGCAGTTGACGTGCCGGAGAAGTTTTCCGACACCTTGGGTCGCGTTAACCAAAATTGTGGGATTAAGTAAACTTTTTCCAAAGAGTAAACTATTCGCTCGGTACAATCTGACGTATTTGGACCCGGATGAGACGTATGAAGTGGAGGCGATTTCAGGCTCCTTTATGTTTTTCAGGCGGGAGGTTATCGATGATGTCGGTTTGCTCGACGAGTCGTTTTTTATGTATGGAGAAGATTTGGATTGGTGCTACCGTATCAGAGAGGCTGGCTGGAAAATTTATTATTTATCAACTACGAAAATTATCCACTTCAAAGGTGAAAGCTCCAAAAAAAGCGCCATTGATCTGACGTTGCAATTTTATAAAGCGATGAAGCTTTTTGTGGAAAAACATTATCAGCACCGCTACTTTCACGTCCCGCAGTGGCTGTTGATGGTTGGTATCTGGCTCAGAGCATTGTTATCATTCTTGAGCATATTTATAACCCGGAGTTTACCCGGCATTATTGATTTCGTGTCGTTGAACCTTTCCATGCTGCTGGCGATTTATTTACGGTTTGGTCATTTTAATTATTTGCAGTCTTATCTGATCGTCATGCTGGTTTATTCACTGATTTGGTTAACGTGTTTAGTCTTGTCAGGAAGTTACCGAGTATCGAAGTTCTCTTCGCTGCGCACCATTTACGGGATATTGCTTGGTTTAATATTCAATACATCGCTTACTTACTTCTTTAACCAGTACGATTATTCCCGGGCAGTTGTGATTATTTCAGGTGTTTTAAATGTCATTCTGTTAGCCGGATGGCGCGTGTCTTTAAAAATTTTAGCCCGGTTTCAAAAAGCGCCTTTCAAAGAAATTTTAGGGCAAACATTATTGAGCAGGAAGGCAATTATAGTAGCTTCAGTAAAATCCGGTCAACAAATAGTGGAAAAATTGAAACAGAATCTGGACACCGGCTACGATATTTGTGGCATAGTTATACCAAATAATCACAAAAATTTAAAACAGGAGGTAAGTGTGCCGGTTTTAGGAAAAATTGAATTGCTGGATTCGATCATTCAGGAAACCCGCGCCCAGGAAATTATTTTCTCCACCGAAAAAATTCCGTATGATCAGATTTTGGAGGTGATGAGCCGAACCAAAAATAAAGACGTAAACTTCAAACTGATCCCAAGTAGTATGGATGTGATTATTGGCAAAGCGTCGGTTGAATACATTGGTGATTTGCCATTAGTTGACATTGATTATAATTTATTGAAATCAACGAATATAGTGTTGAAGAGAATTTTCGATATATTCGTTTCATTTTTTTTACTGGCGTTGAGTTTACCTGAAATGTTATATTTGACAATTTTTAAAAACGCGCGGTTAAACCGGAAAAAAATATTTACAGTGAATCATAATGTGGTAGATATTTTTGAATTACATGGGAAAGCGTTATCGCAAAGACAAAAGAGATTGCCTCTATTTTGGTCTGTGTTGATTGGCAAATTGAGTTTAGTCGGTTCAAAAATTGTTGAAAAAGATGATCAGGTATTTGAGAAAAAAAGGATTGAACTCAAACCGGGTTTGACCAGCCTGTTTGGAATAAACGAAACGAAATCCGGAACCACCGGGGATTTTGAACGGTACAATTTGTTCTATTTGAAAAATTATTCACTCCAACTTGACATTGAAATTTTGGTCAAAACATTATTTAAAATTTGAGAAAAAAATTTTGTATAAATTAGGTAGCCATTCGTATGGAAAAATATGTTTTAGATTTTGAGCGTCCCCTTATTGAGTTAGAGAAAAAAATCAATGAAATGAAGGATTATTCTCTTAATGAGGATGTTGATCTGAGTGATGAAATTGCGAAGTTAGCAGAAAAAGCAGAAAAACTCAGTCAGGACATTTACTCTAAATTGAGTCGATGGCAGCGGGTAAAATTAGCCCGACACCCGGAACGCCCTTACACTTTGGATTACATTGATAAAATCACCAATTATTTTATTGAATTGCATGGTGATCGGGCATACGGGGATGATCCGGCCATTGTCGCCGGGTTGGCAGAGATTGCTGGCCAAAAGGTGGTTATTATTGGGCATCAAAAAGGAAGGACTACAAAGGAGAAGCTCTACCGAAATTTTGGAATGCCGCATCCGGAGGGGTACCGGAAAGCATTGCGAGTGATGAAATTGGGCGAAAAGTTTAACCGCCCCATCATTACATTAATCGACACACCGGGTGCTTATCCGGGAATCGGCGCTGAAGAACGGGGGCAGGCAGAGGCAATCGCACGAAATCTTTTTGAGATGTCTCATCTTACCGTGCCAATTTTGAATATCGTTATCGGCGAAGGCGCCAGCGGTGGGGCGTTGGGGATTGGCGTTGGTGATCGGTTACTGATGATGGAAAACACATGGTATTCGGTGATATCTCCGGAAGGATGTGCATCCATTTTGTGGCATGATAACAGCAAAGCCGACCAGGCAGCTGATGCCATGAAGGTGACAGCAGAAGATTTACTGGAAATGGAAATTTTGGACAAGATTATCGAAGAACCGCTTGGCGGCGCGCATCGGAATCAAAAAGAAGCGGCAGAAATCTTGAAAAACCATATCCTGACGGAATTAAATGAGTTGTTAAAAATACCCAGTCCGGAATTGGTTGAAAAACGAATAGAAAAGTATAGCAAAATGGGCTTTTGGGATGAATAAATAGAAATTAAATTGCGGGAGGTCAACTAATGCTGAGCAAACAGTTGCAGGAAATTTTAGCCTGTCCGAAATGCAAGGGTGATTTAGAATACGATAAGGAAAATGAAAAACTAATCTGTCATAATTGCCGGTTAAAATATAACATTAAAGACGACATTCCGATAATGTTGATCGATGAGGCTGAAAAGTTTTAACAGTTTTCGATTAAAAATTTAAGGGAAATTGTTTACATTTTGGTATAGTTAGCCATCATTTTTAACTGAAATTTTTGTAACAACGAAATATGTGTGTCAGCAAACATTGGAAATGGTCGTCAATAAAATCGTGAATAAGTTAATATGATATAAACATTTAATTAAAAAAGACTTGATTCTTTTTGATTTTTATTGTACATTTAATTTTATTTTTTTGAAACGAACGGATATTTGGCGATGAATATTTTAAATTCACATGTTTTGGTACTTAACCAGAGCTTTCAACCATTGAGCGTAACAAATGTGAAGAAAGCGATTATCATGATTTATCTGGATAAAGCGGAAATCGTGGAGAAAAATTGTGAGTTTATTCATACAGTTAGTGAACGTTTTCCGTTGCCGAGTATTGTTCGATTAAAAAGATACATCAATGTGCCGCGAAAACGAGTGATATTGTCCCGGAAGAATATTTTGAAAAGGGACGGGAATCAATGTCAATATTGCGGGAAAAAATCAGTTCCGCTAACGATTGATCACGTTATTCCCAGATATCGGGGCGGTAAAGATACCTGGGAAAATTTAGTGTGCGCCTGTGTCAGTTGTAATAATAAAAAAGGTAACAGAACGCCAACTGAGGCTGGATTAATAATGATGAGAAAACCTCAACGACCCAATCACATTTATTTTATACGCTACACAGTTGGCAATGTGGATAAACGTTGGAAACCTTATTTATATATGATTTAGCAGAGAAGTTAGTGCAGAAAGAGCGGAGAATTTACGAATGAAGAAACGGATATTGAGCGGCATGCGTCCAACAGGTAAGTTGCACCTCGGTAATTATGTTGGCGCACTTGAAAATTGGGTGAAATTGCAGGGTGAATACGAAAATTTTCATCTTGTGGCTGATTGGCATATTCTGACGACAAATTTGGATACCTCGGCTATTCATCAGAATACAATAGACATGGTAATAGATTGGTTATGCGCAGGTATCGATCCTGAAAAAAGTCCGATTTTTGTTCAGTCTAAAATCAAACAACATGCAGAGCTTTATCTCATTCTGTCAATGTTGGTGACTGTGCCACGACTGGAACGAAATCCCACGGTAAAGGAGCAGGCAAAAGATTTAGGCCTGGAAAATAGTATGGCGTTTGGCCATCTCGGCTATCCGGTATTGCAGGCAGCCGATATTCTGTTGTATCAGGCACACCTGGTTCCGGTTGGTGAAGATCAAATGCCTCATATTGAGTTGACAAGAGAGGTTGCCAGGCGATTTAATAAAATTTATGACAATGTGTTCATGGTTCCCAAAGGTCAACTGACAGCATTTAGCCGTTTACCCGGGTTGGATGGGAAAAAGATGAGCAAGTCACTGGGAAATACGATTTTATTATCTGATGAACCGGCGGAGATTCAGCGGAAAATCATGCGGGCGATTACCGATCCGCAAAAGATTAAAATGGGCGATCCGGGGCGTCCGGAAATCTGTAATGTCTTTACGTACCATCGGAAATTTAATCCTGAAGAAATACCACAAATCGAAAAAGATTGCAAAAGCGGAAAACTGGGTTGTGTGGAATGCAAAAAGAATCTTGCCAAGAAACTGGCAGATTATCTTGAACCATTTAGGGAGAAAAGGCATTATTACGAGCAACATCTGGACGAAGTCAAGCAGATTATCGAAACAGGGAATAACAGAGCACGCCGTGTCGCTGAAGATACGATGAGCAAAGTATATCAGGCAATGAGACTCGGATAACAATGCCTTATCGAGTAAAATTAAAAAATTTCGAGGGTCCTTTAGACCTGCTTTTATTTTTGATAAAAAAGAATGAAGTGGATATTTACGATATCCCGATTTCGGTAATTACCAAGCAATATCTGGAATATGTGGAAATCATCCAGCTATTGGATCTGGACGGCGCCAGCGAATTCATTCTTTTAGCAGCAACGCTGATTCGGATTAAAGCAAAAATGCTTTTACCCCGACCAAAAGCAGAAGACGATGAGGAATTAATCGATCCGAGAATGGAGCTTGTCTCGAGACTGTTGGAATATAAACGATTTAAGGAGGTTGCTCATCGCTTATCGGACTTTGAGGACAGCAGAAGACAAGTGTATATCCGTGGATTTTATGAGGAGTTCAATGATTCTCCGGACGAGGAATTGAATTTAGGAGAAGATGTTTCCCTGTTTTCATTGATTACGGTCTTTAAACAGGTGCTTGATCGGATGCCCAGGGAGACGTTTCATGAAGTTTATGATATTCCGATTAGTTTGGATGAGCAGATTGATTATATTATCAAAAAGCTGAATGGTAAAAAACAAATTTCATTTTACGATTTGATTGTTCATCTGAGCGATCGTTTGGTCGTTGTTGTCACTTTCATGGCATTATTGGAGTTAATTAAGCGTGGAGAAGTTGTTACCAGGCAGATAGCCCCTTTCGGAGAAATCTGGTTAGTGAGAAAACGTGATTGAATTTGATAAAATAAAAAGAATCGTTGAGGCTTTAATCTTTGCTTCAAATGTGCCTGTTCCAGAAAGCCGGATTGTTCATATTGTCGAAGAATTGAATAAAACAGAAGTCAATAATATTATTGACGAATTAAACAGTGGATACGAGAAGAATCAGAATTCATTTGTGATAACTCGGATTGGCGGTGGTTTCCAGTTCATTACGAGAAAGCAGTATTCAAATTACATTCAAAAGCTGTTCAAAGGACGGACTAAACCCAGGCTTTCACGCGCGGCACTGGAGGCACTGGCAATAATCGCCTTTAAGCAACCGATAAGCCGACCCGAGATTGATGCTATTCGTGGTGTGAATTCTGATGGTGTTGTGAAAACATTATTGGAGCGGAGTCTTATTACGATTACAGGACGGTCTGAAACGGTGGGACACGCGCTTTTATACAGCACGACACCGGAGTTTCTCCAATATTTTGGGATTAATGATATTTCCGAACTACCCAAACCAAAGGAGATTGAGGAATTGCTGGGAAGCACTCAGGAAGAATTGCCTTTCACAAGTGAAGAGTTGGGAGAAAAAATCGGCGAGGAATTATCGTCATTGGATGATTCCGAAACTGATGAAGTGGAGGACAGTGGACAAACAAAAGATTCAGATGAAAAGGCTGAATAAATATTTAGCTGAATGTAGTGTTGATTCCCGGCGAAAGTGTGATTTGCTCATTGAAAAAGGACGTGTTCAGGTAAATGGTGAGACAGTTCGATCCCTCGGAAGCGTAATTGATGAGAAAACAGATCATGTCAAAGTTGACGGACGAACCATCAAGCCGCCTAATAAGTTGGTTTACATTTTGCTCAACAAGCCCAAAGGATATGTCACTACGGTTGAAGATAAGTTTCATAGCAAAAAAGTGGTGGACCTGGTTCCCCCAAAAGAGCGATTGTTCCCTGTGGGCAGGCTTGATAAAGATACAACGGGCGCG
>CAYYMH010000099.1:0-6991 GCA_964472785.1 uncultured Cytophagia bacterium
TTCAGCCAGATGAAGGTGATTAGACTCGAAATAATGTCAGCAGCGGGCACGGTCAAAAATATGCCGGTTAATCCGAACAGGGCTTTAAAGATGATGACCACCGGTAAAAATACCAGCACTTGCCGGGTGATGGACAGGACAAAACCGGCGACACCATTTCCGACCGCCTGGTACAAAGTCGCACCGATAATCTGAAATCCGACCAGCGGCAGCATCGCGTTAATCAACCGGAGCGAAGATTTTCCTTCGGAAATCACCTGGGGATCATTGCTGAATATTCGGATGCAGGTCTCCGGAAAAAACTGAACCAACAACCAACCGGCACCGCAAAAAAGTGTCACTAACAAGGTGGCTTTCCAGAACGCTTCTTTAACACGTGTGTAATTTTTTGCGCCGAAATTATACCCGGCAATCGGCATGAAGCCCTGCCCCGTGCCAATCATCGGCATAAAAAACATCATGATAAACCGGTTGTTAATTCCCATAATCGCCAGCGCGAACGCGCCATATTCCGCTAAAAATCCATTGGTGAGCATTGCGACGAAGCTTGCCGCAAAATGCCTGGAAAATGATGGAAATCCGGCTTTGCCGATTTCATAAAGAATATTCCTCGTCGGGATGAGAGCATTCAATCGAAAATTTAGATGACTATTAGGACTAATGAAATAAAATGTGATCACCAAAAACGCGATAAAATTGGCAATGACAGTTGCCAGTGCCGCTCCTTTAATTCCCAGATTCAAGGTAAAAATGAAAATTGGATCCAGTGCGATATTGAGCACCGTTCCCACCAACTGGGAGGTCATGGCAATATTCGGGTTTCCTTCACCGCGGGCGATCTGAGTCAAAATCATATTAAAAACGAAAAACGGTATGCCGTAGATGATCGTAAAACCGTATTCGCACGCCTGTGGAATTGCCTCGCTGTTACGTCCGATGAGTCCGAGCAAGGGTTTTAAATAGGAAAAGGCGATGAGCAGCAGGAATCCGCTTACTGCCAACCCTAAAAAGATAGCACTGGAAAACGTCCGATCTGCCTGTTCATACTCCTTTGCTCCCAGACTTCTTGATATGTACGATGTGGCACCAACGCCGATTAACAGCCCGAATCCCAACAAGAGCATCTGAAGGGGCATAATGAGCGTCAGTCCGGCGATGGCATTCGTACCCAAACTTCCCACAAAAATTGTATCGACCACATTGTACAGCGCAATAGCGGTCATCGAAATAATGGACGGAAGCGAAAAAGAGATGATCAGCGGAAGCATCTTCTGTGAGCCCATCCGATTTAATCGTTGCTTCTGATCCATAATTTATGATTTTTTCCCGAACTGTTCATAAAAAAATATCCCTTTTAAACATGGGATATTTCAACAAATATTAGCCTTAATGCTATCTGATTTATTAGTTTCTGAATACTATTTCAACGGGTTTTGATTATTGTTAAACTATTTTGTTTTCACTTTATTCTTTTCTTCGATTAACATCTTTAAACGTTCTACGTCCTGGTTCAATGATTTTTGTTTTTTCATCAAATTAAAAACATAGCCCAACAGAACCAACCAAAGTAAAAGATAAGCGGCTGCTAAATAAAATAAATTATTCATCGAAATATCCTCATTTTTTAAAATCACTTTTGAATTTCTCTTTGCAGGTGCTCAACCTCATGTTTTGTCTTTTCCAACTGCACCCGTGAAATTAGTAGGGTTAAAAAGAGGAAGGTAAAGGTAAGCAAACTCAGCATCAGCACCTGAAATATTTTCGGATGTAAGCCAGAGCCTTCACCGCCCATGATCATCACGTGTTCTGGATGTAAAGTCCGCCACCAGCGAATTGACATGTAAACAATGGGGACATCGACAAAGCCGATTATCCCGAAAACCGCAGAAATACGGGCAGCTTTTTCCGGCGAATCAATCATTTGTCTGAGCAGCAGATAACCGATGTAAATTAACCACAAAATAAGCGTTGTTGTCAATCTGGGATCCCATGTCCACCAGGTATTCCAGACCGGCTTTGCCCAGAACGGTCCGGTCACTAATACCAGTGAAGTAAACAAAACACCGATTTCGGCTGAACAGTGCGCCCAGATATCGTACTGAATATTCTTTTTCCAAAGAAATAATATGCTCATCACAAAAACAACAGCAAAAGCTAAAAACCCGATCCAGGCGGATGCAACATGATAGTAAAAAATCTTTTGCACGATTCCCATTGTATGCTCAATCGGCGCGTAATAAACGATTGCTAAAATACTAACGGCAATCAACAACACTGTGATTATAAAAATAATGACTTTTAAATTCATCATTGCGCGACCCTATTCTTTATCATGATTAATGTCTAAATCTTCCCTGACACGACTTCCGGTTGCTTTTCGCTGTCCCTGATATTTTCCCTGATACGGATTGGCAGCGTTCTGATCCAGTTTTGCAAAAACCAACTGACAAATGCGCACGCCAGAGGTCAACCGAATAGGCAGACTATTCGCATTGTAAAGCTCGATGGTAATTTCCCCTTCAAAACCCGGATCGACCCAGCCTGCGTTTTGGATGAACAATCCCAGTCTGCCGATTGAACTTCGTCCCTCAACAAAAGCGGTCAGATTATCTGGTAGTTTGACAAACTCCCGGGTGGTTGCTAATAAAAACGCGTGCGGAGGGATCACGACCTCATCTGCGATAATTTCCTCATATTCCGGTTTGTTGATTAAATCCAGGGTTGTGCTCCGGTGTTCCGCTACTTTCAGATAATGATTCCCCAACCGGAAATCCACCGAAGCCGGTTGTATTTGCATATCATCGATCGGCTCAATCACCAACTTTTTTTTATTAATCCATTCCTTCAACGTCTTATCCGATAAAATCATTAAGATAATCCCCAACTTTAGAATTTCATCCCAGCATTGATTACGTATTGATATAAATTTTTGATATATCCCGAATTAAATAGTTTGAAAAATAACAAAATCAGCAATTAAAAGCAAGACAAAAATTTAAAGATGCAAGCAGCTTTATTTGCTTAATCTTTTCTTCAATAACAATTTAACCTTGCATATTCCGGCATAAAACTGCCACCCATTCCGGACGAAAACTACCACTTGATTTTTAATTTTTTTTATCTTATTTTTAAATTACAAGGTAGCAGGTTTAAATTGCAATAGGTGGCAACTTTCACCAGAATATGCATTAGATAAACTTAAAGAATTGTAGCATGAAACGCGCCAATTAGAATCTGCATCAGCTCAAGCACATTTAAGGATCATTATCAAGTTGATATAAATAAAAAGTTCGATACTCAGCAATTCGACAAACCATTGAAACAGCGAAAGCAGAAAAAATGAGTCATACCATTGATCAGGTATGTTCAGATGTTTGAAGTCAGCCGGCAGGCTTATTACCAGCATCAAAGAAAGTCCCTAATCACGTTTTTAAAAGAACAAGTGTTTTGGGACGAAGTCCGAGAAATTCGCAAGAGACAGCCGAGGATAGGCGTTCGTAAGCTGTATCTTCTTATAAAGCCGAATCTGAGTGCCAAAGAGATAAAGATTGGGCGTGATGCGTTATATAACTTATTAAGGGAGCACAACTTGTTGATTAAAAAGAGAAAAAAACATGTTCGAACAATCCAATCATATCACCGTCAATTTTCAGAAGTGGTACGAAATCTTGGTTTATATTGGCTTATTCTGAATGAACCATTACCAAAGAGGAAATAAAAAATGGGTAAATCTCTCCACGTTTTGATTGTTGAAGATTCACCTGATGATGCTGAACTCCTTGTACTCAATTTAGAAAGAGGCGGTTTGCGCATCGAATGGGAACGAGTAGATACGGCTGATAAAATGCAGCAGGCAATTGATAAAAAACAATGGAATATCGTTATTGCTGATTATGTCATGCCTCGATTCAATGGATTGGACGCGCTGAAATTAACGCGCCAAAAATATCCTGACTTACCTTTTATCATTGTTTCAGGTACAATCGGTGAAGAAGTAGCTGTAGAAGCAATGAAAACCGGGGCTCAAGATTACATCATGAAAGACAATATGACGCGATTAGTACCCGCTGTGAAACGAGAATTGAAGGAAGCAGCTTCCAGACATGAAAAACGGGAAGCGGATAAAAAAATTAAACACCTCAATCAAGTCCTGCTCGCTGTTCGTGACGTCAACCAACTTATTACTCGTGAAAAAAACAGAGAGCAACTGATTCAAAAAGCGTGTAATATCCTTATCAGCACAAGAGGCTACAACAGCGCATGGATAGCTCTTTTTGACGAAAACAAAAATATCATTGTTACGGCTCAGGCAGGGATCGGAGACAAATTTAAACTTTTGCAGCAGCAGATGAAAAATGGAATTTTCAACAAATGCAGCAAACGAGTGTTAGCGCAATCCGCTGTCGCGTTAATAAAAGCGCCACACAAGGAATGTGAGGATTGCCCATTAATCAACACAGAACCAGACAGCCAAGCGATGACTATCAGGCTCGAATCCGAAAAAAAAATTTACGGATTGCTATCCGTTTGCATACCTGCCGGACTTGTTCAGCATGACGAAGAAAAAGAGCTTTTCAAAGAGGTAGCAGAAGATCTCGCGTTTGCACTCCATAATATCGGCGTTGAAGAAAAGCAGAGAAAAGCCGAGCAGGATTTGAAAAAAAGTGAAGAAAACTTCCGCTTTATTGCCGATAATTCAATTGATACGATTTGGCAGTTGGATAAAAAATTGAAGTTCACCTATTTAAGTCCATCATTATATCAAGTTTCAGGCTATAAACCGGAAGAATGGATTGGCACAGGCTTATGGGAACATGCCCCAAGGTCAGAGTTTTTTAAAATGGCTCGTCTTGCAATAAAAATGATAAAACAATACCAAACGTTTAAATATGTTTCTTTCGAAACCCAAATGTACGATAAAAAAGGCGAATTAATGCCATTAGAGATTTTAGCTAAACCGATGATAAAAAATGGTAAATTAATCGGATTACAGGGTTCGACGCGAGATATTACCGAGCGCAAAAAAGCGGAACATAGCCTTAAAGCATCATTCCAAACAATCCAGCAGCGGGAAAAAGAAGTTTCCGCATTATTAGAAGCATCCAGAGGTGTCATTGAAAGTGAAACTTTTGAGCAGGCTGCTCGTTCTGTTTTTGACGAATGTAGAAAAGCCATTGGTGCTCAGTCCGGCTATGTGGCGCTACTCCGGGATAACGAGAAAAGTAATGATCTTTTGTTTTTTGAGTCCGGCGGGATGTCAGGTGAGATTGATCCAAAGTTGCTGATCCCGGTTCGCGGTTTGCGGGCCGAGACTTACAAAAAAGGTAAAGCAATATTTGATAATGATTTCATGAACAGCGAATTGGGCAAATTGATACCCAAAGGCCATCTGGTGTTAAATAATGTGTTGTTTGCCCCGTTAAATATTGAGAAAAAAACAGTGGGAATCATCGGTCTTGCCAATAAACCAACAGATTTCACAGCGGATGATGCGCGACTGGCTGAGGCGTTCGGAGATATTGCAGCAACTGCATTGGAAAGAACCCGGGCAAAAGAAGCCCTGCAGGAGAGTGAAGAAAAATACCGCATGATTGTCGAAAATGCCCACGACGGTATCGAAATCACTCAAAACGACAAAATAATATTTTTCAACAATCAGTTTGCTGAAATGTTGGGATATTCAAAAGAAGAGTTAAAAAATGTTGAATTTAGCTCTATCTTTACCAAACAGGCGATTGATGAACTTCATGAACGTTATCAAAAACGGGGAAAAGACAACAAAAAACTGCCACCCTATTATGAGACGACATTTCAAAAAAAAGACGGCACGTCCATCAACGTTGGCATCAAATATGAAATCATTAATTATAAAGGAAAACCAGCGACCTTTGCTATCATACGGGATATTACCGAACAGAAAAAAGCGCAACGACAAATCCAGCGAGACCTTGAAATCAAAGAAACACTGCTCAAAGAAATTCATCACCGCGTGAAGAACAACCTGCAGGTTGTTGTCAGTTTACTCAACCTTCAATCAAGAAAACTCCATAGCAAAGAAAGTATCCGGGCGTTACAGGTTGCGGTGAGACGCATTTATTCGATGGCATTGATTCACGAAAAGCTGTATCAATCCAAAGATTATTCTCGCATCAACTTTTCTGAGTACATAAAAAATCTATGCTCGGAATTAATGTATGCGTTTTCAGATAAACGCGCCAAAATCGATATAAACTTAAATATCGAAGATATTGTATTGGGAATCGATTCGGCAATTCCCTGCGGATTACTGCTGAATGAGATTCTCACCAATGCAATAAAACACGCATTCCCGGAAAACAACGGAGGCCGAATTGATGTTACTTTTAAACAAAACGATGATCAATCTTATCAATTAACGGTAAAAGATAACGGTGTGGGCATATCAGAAGATGTTAATCTTGAAAAAACAGATTCGTTAGGTATGCATTTAATTGGATCTTTAGCCTCTCAAATCAACGGAAATGTAAATATCGAACAAAATAATGGTACTATTATTACAATAAATTTCAAGGGGTACGAAAGTGGCGAAAACTAACATTCTAATTGTGGAAGATGAATACATCACTGCACTGGATATCCGGATTATGCTCATTCTAAAAGGCTACAATTCTTTCGATATTGTGTCAACGGCAAAGGAAGCGATAAAAATTGCTACTACGGATAGGATCGATTTAGTGCTGATGGATATTAAGCTGAAAGGTAAGATGGACGGTATCGAAGCTGCACGACAGATTCAGGAAAAAACCGATATCCCGATCATTTTCATCAGCGGAAACACCAGTTTGCTGGAATCGGATCGCCTGAAGGCAGTCAACCCAGCAGGTATTATTAAAAAACCGATTACCGAATATAATTTGGAAGAGGCACTCAAAAAAGCGTTAAGCTGACTTTTTTCAGATTCTCACTTTCTGGTATCATTAATTGGAATTGCTGTATCAAAAACATCTCTTAA
>CAYYMH010000100.1:0-6147 GCA_964472785.1 uncultured Cytophagia bacterium
AAACAATATAGTTAAAAGATAATGAGATGTCAATAAAAAAATATGATTTGCGGAATAGATGCCAAAATTACATTAAATGAACAAGCAAATCAGGTTTAATTCACACAATTATCGAATAAATTCTGTGACAGTGGAATCTAATGAAATTAGAGTAATCTTTGTATATTAAAAAAACCGTGTTTCCTCTTTGATTTTGATCATCAATAAATTTGGAATAGATTATGAAAGACCTGTCACAATTACTAAACAAAAACCAATTCTTAACTACGCTGTTCAGTTCGGCACCATTGGGCATGATTTTGATAGATTCTGAACGGCGCGTAATTGCAGTGAATGATTTTATGAAGCAGGCGTTTGGCGTGTCTAAAGCCTCTCTGGTGGATGCAAATATTGGCAAAATTATCAGTTGTATCGATGAAGCATCCCGTCCCAATACATGCGGTCATTCGGAAAAGTGCCAGAAATGCCAGATAATGCAACCGGCAATGTCCGCACTAAACGGGAAAAAAGTGAGCCGCAATCGTGCTGATGTTCAGCTCAAAGTCGGTGAAAAACTTGAAGATAAATCTCTGCTGGTGACAGCGGCACCGGTCAACTACGAAGGAGAAAATTATTCGATCGTCATTTTGGAAGATGTGACCGAGTTGAGCAATTTGAGGCGTCAGTTACGGGAGAAACAGAGTTCGAAGAATTTCATCGGTCAGAATCCGTCGATTATTGAATTGAAGGAGAAAATTCGCACCTTGGCGGATGCCGATGTTCCGGTGCTCATTGAGGGTGAAAGCGGTACCGGAAAAGAGCTTGTGGCATCGGCGATTCACTCAGAAGGGATTCGTGCCGAAAAACCTTTCGTTGCAGTGAACTGCGGCGCCATTCCGGAAACTTTGCTGGAAAGCGAACTGTTCGGTCATGTAAAAGGAGCGTTTACTGGCGCTATCCGGGATAAAAAGGGACGTTTTGAAATGGCGGACGGCGGCACCATTTTTCTGGATGAAATTGGTGATATTTCACCGATGATGCAAGTGAAGTTGCTGCGGGTGGTGCAAGAAGGTACGTTTGAACGGGTCGGTGGTGAAAAAACCCTGAAGGTTAATGTTCGGATCATTAGCGCTACGAATAAGGACATTAAGAATGAAATTTCATTAGGAAAATTTCGGGAAGATTTGTACTATCGGTTATGCGTAGTACCGATCACGATTCCACCGTTGCGTGAGCGAAGCGACGATGTTCCCATGATTGCTGAGCATATTTTGAACACAACTACCAGAGCAAAACAGGAAGGTCAGCCAATCCGTATTTCAAAAGAAGCCATGAATGTGATGACGCAATATTCCTGGCCTGGCAATGTGAGAGAGCTTCAAAATGCTATTCAGTTTGCGCTGGTTCATAATAAAAACAATCTTATCGAACCTGATAATTTACCGGCCGCGGTCATGCGCATTGGCGATAAAAGTTTGTACAGTTCAAAACGGAGACGAAAAAGGAAGCTGGATACCAAATCTGTAAAGGACGCACTTGATCGCACAAGGGGCAATAAAATGAAGGCTGCTGAATTATTGAATGTCTCACGAGCAACGCTTTACCGTTTTTTTGACGATACCGACATTGAAATTTGATTTAGGATAAAAATATGTAAAAGAAAAATGCCCGGCAAAGTAATTAACCGGGCATTTTTCATTTTGGGGAGGTGTTATGGAATTAAGTGACCTAATCAACTTTCATATATTGATCCGGAAGTGACAAAAATTCTTTTCCAAAGATCGAATTGAACGCTTTCTTCAAGAATAACAATTCACGCTCGACATGATGATATTGTAATCTTAAAGGCTCAACAGGCTTTATCTTCGATTGATCACTGATCGCTTCTTTTTCCAGGTCAACCGGATTCTTTAATTCGACAATATTTTTTGTGTGAATAAGATCGTTGTTATCGATTGCAAATGAATGAGTCGCACCCAATATTAAAAAAGAAAATAATACAAATAAACTGATAGATTTTGAAAATTTATGTAACATGATAGTAATCCTTTCAATAAGTAATTTTTAATTTAAATGCATTCTACCTCATAATCAGGCAATTTACATGCCAGCAAATATTTCAAATACACAGAGGGTGTCTTATATTATTAGAAACAAATATTTATAAACTGCTAAAGTTTAGTTTAATGACTTAAATTGATGATCGTTTTTTCTGATTAAATGAGACAAATAAAAAAGAATAATTTTTTATCAATCTTTGCAACGCTTTGATTTTACTACAAAAGCTCTCTATTTTAACACTAAATGTTGTGATGATTTGTCTCATTTAGCTAAATTAAACAGCTTGTGACAATGAGACAGACAGATCGGTTTTTGATAAATTTTCTTTAGGTCTCATTTTGCATCGAAAACCTAAAGTTTGAATCTAACTTGCCAGATCAAAACAGATTAAATTCTGTGCTTTACATCTATTTGAATCTACGAAATCAAAAGGAGAGTTTAATGCTCATAGAACAAATATTGCTATTTGCCTTATTTACTTTCATTGCAGCACTTGTGGGAACGATCAGCGGTTTCGGCATTTCGACGATTATGATTCCGGTGATGCTGCTATTTTATCCGTTGCCTATTACCCTACTGTTTGTCGGAATCATCCACCTGTTCGGCGATTTCTGGAAAATTATCTTTTTTAAAAAAGGCTTTAACTGGAAGCTCATTCTCGGCTTTGGTATACCGGGCATTTTGTTGAGCTATCTGGGCGCGTCCATTTCGCTGAATGTGTCGACGCTTTTGCTGAAACGGTTACTGGGAATCTTTTTACTGTTTTACGTTGCATTTTTGTTCAAGCAAAAATCGTGGAAAATTCCCCGTTCAACAAAAACAGCAGTCGCAGGTGGTTCACTGTCAGGCTTTTTTGCGGGGATCTTCGGTGTCGGCGGTGCAATTCGCAGCGCTTTTCTGGCAGCTTTTGATTTACCGAAAGAGGTGTTTATTTTTACTTCTGGAATGATCGCTTTGTTTATAGACATCACCCGAATTGCCAAATACATTTCAGGCGGAACCGCATTGCCGGAGCAGTTGATTTACATTTTGATCCTGCTGGTTCCGATATCGCTGATTGGCGCATATCTGGCAAAACGTATTGTCAATAAATTGCCACAGCAGTATTTTCGGCTGGTGATTGCTGTGATGTTAGGGATTATCGGATTAAAATTTATCATTATTCCTTAAGTAGTGGATTCAAAAAAGGTGGGTATTAGAAATAAAATTGTACTATTATCTGGAATTAATCCTTTAGGATTTTAATAGATCAAAAATAAATCCGGAGGAATGAGCTGTTACTTCAAATAATCACGTTCATCTGGTTATCCTCTCAATTTTTTCCAAATCAGATAGGCAAATGAATTCAAAATTAATGTTTGACTTTTTCAATAGAATAAGTTATTTTAAGACACCGTTTTCGAACAATTTATTCGCTAAAAAATGAACAAACAGAAAGGAGCATTAAGATGAGCAACTATTTGATGATTTTTACGGTGCTGTTTTTTATTTTTACTGTTGCCGGTTACGGCCAAGAAACATTTGAAACCGATACGACTCAAACAAACGCTGGTGATTTACTAATCATGTTTATCGGGCACGGTACGTTGATGTTTCAATTTAACGACGAGGTGATTCATGTCGATCCCGTATCGCGGGAAGCGGATTATTCGAAATTACCCAAAGCAGATTTGATTTTAGTGACCCATGAACACGGCGACCATCTGGATCCGGAGGTGATAAAACTATTGTCCACAGATGAAACGAAACTGGTGATGACAAAAAATTGTGCTGAGCGCAGCGAATTGGACGGCATCATTATGAAAAACGGTGACAAACAGGAAGTTGCAGGATACCAGATCGACGCGGTGCCAGCTTACAATATTGAGCATAAACGCAGCAACGGAAAGCCTTATCATCCCAAGAATGTAGGAAACGGATATATCATCCAATTCGGTGATAAGCGGGTTTACATTGCCAGTGACACGGAAAATACCCCGGAAATGAAACAGCTCAAAAATATCGACATTGCGTTTTTGCCGATGAATATGCCTTACACGATGACGCCGGAAATGGTGGCTGACGCTGCCAAAGCTTTTCAGCCGGACATTTTATATCCGTACCATTATGGAAAAACCGATCCGCAAGAACTGGTTGAGCTGCTCAAAGACGAGGATATTGACGTAAGAATTCGGGAGATGCAATAAAATAAAATACGGTTGACAATGAATAATGTAGAAATCAAGGCGAAGTGTGCACAACCTGAAAAAATCAGAAATTTGCTGGAGCAGCGGAATGCTGAATTCAAGGGCACAGACTATCAGGTTGACACTTATTTTAATTGCCGAACCGGCAGGTTGAAGCTGCGTCAGGGGAACATCGAAAATTATTTGATCCACTACCAGCGGGAAAACAAGCAGGGTCCGAAAGATTCGCTGGTGACGCTGTTCAAAACAACACCTGAAACCAATATGAAACAGGTTCTCGAAAAGGCGCTGGGCATTTTGGTGGAAGTGAAAAAGCAGCGGGAGATTTATTTTATCGGTAATGTGAAATTCCATATTGATGAAGTGGAACAGTTGGGCAATTTTGTGGAAATTGAGGCAATTAATGATTCGGGACAAATTTCCAGGGAACGATTATTAGCGCAGTGCCGCGAGTACATGAAGCTGTTCGGCATCGAAGCGGGCGATTTAATTGACTGTTCATACAGCGACTTGCTATTGCGAAATAAATAAAGGGAGCACCATGGCATCCAAAAGGAGAAAAAGTGATATGTTAATACCGACTATTGTGATGGGAATTTTGGCGATCGTGTTAGTTGTCATCGGCTACAATAAAGGCGCAGGACAGCACATTATCGGGCTGACCAATGCCACAAAAATGACCGTGCAGGTTTTGCCGCTGCTCATCTTTGCGTTCATTATCGCTGGAATGATTCAGGTGTTGCTGCCGCATGAACTGATTTCCAAATGGGTGGGCGCTGAATCCGGGTTCCGCGGCATTCTTTTGGGCACGCTCGCCGGCGGATTGGCGCCGGGCGGGCCGTATGTGAGTCTTCCCATCGCAGTCGGATTAGCCAAAGCAGGAGCGGGGGTGGGAACCATGGTGGCATTCCTCACCGGCTGGTCGCTATGGGCAGTCAGCCGCCTGCCGATGGAGTTTGGTATTTTGGGGTGGCGATTAACACTGGTCCGGTTGGCGTGTACCTTTTTCTTTCCGCCGATTGCGGGGTTGTTGGCGCAATATTTTTTTGGGAATGTGAGGTTGTAGGTTTGAGCGTAATTAAAAGAACTAACACATTATTGACCTGTTGTTTTTCTTCGCTCCAATATTATTATATTTTGTTGTCGTTAGTATCAACTCAACTTATTAGACCGGACAGTTCTAACACTTTATCCGACCAATTCCGCGACTGTTGAGCTACTATTTGACGTTTTTCAATATTTGACCAGATTGAGGACCACTCATTTTGCCATAAAGCAAGCTGTATTTGTAAGTCAACAAGTTGTGCTGTCACGTCCAACTCTGTTTCGGCCGCTGTCCATTCAATGAAATATTTGCTTTCATTTAGCAGGCTAAAAACAGTGTCCTTATTAGCATCATGATGTGAAAACGTATTAACTCGCGCTAAATTTGCTGCCAGTGCACCCAAACGTATTGGAAGAGGGTCTCTCATATAGCGTTGTTTAGCCTCTGCTAAATTTGCCAACTTTCAATCCCTTTAGATCAAGTAATTAATTATAGGTCATGTTAACGCACGTTTCAGTAGTTGAAACCGCATAAGATGAACCTAGAAAAAGCACCATACCTAAAAATTACCACAAAACTGTCTGAAAACCTCGGCGGTTTCAATCCACTGGAAAAGATGTTTAGCCACGAATATTTTTAGCACATAAAAATATTACTTCTATAGAAAAATTATTCACTTTTTTGTAGATGATTATCTTTTATTTCTTCTTCCGCAATTTTTTTATCCATTTCTATCATGAAAAATTTATGTTTTATACCTTGAATATTAGAACCCATAGCAGCACCAACTCTAATATAATATGTACTATTTGGTTTTACATCTAGTACATCGATTCATAAAAACCTTGACATTTAATAAAATATTTGGTATAATAC
>CAYYMH010000101.1:0-5603 GCA_964472785.1 uncultured Cytophagia bacterium
TAAACGGAAAATATCAAAAATAAATCCCATAATCTGGATCACAAGATTATGGGATTTTTTTTGTTCATTTCACAATAACATTGACATAAACCTAAATTATCATTATATTCATCGGTTTTATTTCAGTATTACTCGATGAAAAAGCTCAGAAATTTTGTATAAACTGAACGAAAAGTCAGGATAACAATTATGACGATGAAACATGAATCAAAAAATACGACGAATTCAAGTTATAATCAACGCATGCTTTCTGCACTGAAAAACTGTCCGCTTTTTGATGGCTTGACAGAACAGGACTTGAAAGGTATTTTGAATTTGGCCCAGATAAAAACGTACTCAAAAGGACAATTCATCTTTCATGAAAGCATGCCCAGAAAAGGGATTTATTTGATTCTCAAAGGTGAGGTTAATATTTTGAAGGGCATTGGTGATCAACCGATCAAACTCACCACATTAACTCAGGGAGCATTGTTGGGCGAACGGATTTTGCTGTCAAGTGATATTCCGCACATGACTTCAGCCCGAGCAAACACAAAAATTGAGGTCATTGTTTTGGACACAGAAGCATTATCAAAGATAAGGCAAGACAAACAAAAAGTTTACCATCGTATGTCGATTTCCGCCGGTCATTTGCTGGCAAAACGATTGTCAACGATTCAGGGTTTGACGCCGGTTCAAAAAACCCGAATCGAACACGATCTCCTTGGCAAGAAAGAACTGCCGGAAGATGCTCTCTACGGTATCCAAACACAGCGGGCGATCGAAAATTTCCCGATTACCGGAATTCCGATTTGTAATTTCCCTAATTTAATCAAGTCATTAGCCATGGTTAAAAAAGCGGCGGCACTAACGAACTACGATCTGTCATTACTTGATGCTGTGAAAAAAGACGCGATTTGCCGGGCGTGTGACGAAATTATTGAGGGAAAACATCACGACCATTTTGTGGTCGATGCAATACAGGGCGGTGCCGGAACCAGCACCAATATGAATGCAAATGAGGTGATTGCCAATCGGGCGCTGGAACTTTTGGGAGAACCGTACGGAAATTATAAAATAATTCATCCGAACAACCACGTCAATTTAAGCCAGAGCACCAATGATGTTTATCCGACAGCATTACGGATCGGGCTTTTGTACGCATTAAATTTACTCATTTCAGCAATTGACGAATTGCGGTCTGCTTTTGAAATAAAAGCGGAAGAATTTAGCGATGTGATTAAAATGGGACGCACTCAACTCCAGGATGCAGTGCCGATGACGCTGGGTCAAGAGTTCGGCGCGTTTGCAAGTACCATTGCAGAGGACATTGCTCGAATAAAAGAAGCGATGAGTCTGTTAAAAGAGATTAATCTGGGAGCGACTGCAATCGGCACAGGTTTAAATGCCGATCCAAAATATTGTGAAATCGCGCGTCAACATCTGCTAAAGATCACCGGTTTAAAATTGGAAACAGCAGAAAACCTGGTGGAAGCGACTCAGGACACCGGCGCTTATGTGCAATTATCCGGCGTGCTAAAACGGGTCGCCGTAAAATTGAGCAAAATCTGCAACGATTTAAGATTGCTTTCCAGCGGTCCAAGAGCAGGAATCTTTGAAATTAATTTGCCACCAATGCAGCCCGGGAGCAGCATTATGCCAGGAAAAGTCAATCCCGTAATACCGGAAGTTGTCAATCAGGTTGCCTTTGAAGTGATGGGAAATGACATAACCATTGCCATGGCAGCAGAAGCGGGCCAGCTTCAGTTGAATGTCATGGAACCCATCATTGCTTATTCGTTGTTTAGCAGCATCAATCATTTAAGGCAGGCTTGCATCGTTCTTTCCGAGCGTTGCGTAAAAGGCATAACCGCCAATCGGGAACGCGCCAGAGAAATGGTCGAAAGCAGCACCGGATTAGTGACCGCCCTAAATCCATATCTTGGGTATGAAAAAAGTACGGAAGTTGCCACTGAAGCCTTAACCACAGGTAAAAAAGTTTTTGATATCGTTTTGGAAAAAGGATATCTGAGTCGAGACCAATTAAATGAAATACTAAAACCAGAAAATATGATTCAACCAAACTTGAAAAGCTAAATCCTGGATCATTCAATTTTGCAGATACAAAATAGGGGCAATACCATTAAATCGTTTTCACTATTCGGCCTCAACGAAAAATATCATGAATGAAATAGAATCGATATTACAATAAATACATCTAAAATAATTGACGTTCAAAGAAGATATTCACAATTACTATTAACCGTCTGTTTATCATAGTATTATAAAAACTGATGTCTTCAAATTAAAACCATAATATTTTGTTCATATATCAATAAGTTTGATTTAAATCACAAACTATCAAAAAAATAGTTGTAAATTTGATTGATATTTTCGGACAGAAAACAGTCCAAATTGAAACTTTAGCTGACGTTAATCGTTTAAAGTAACCGATATAATTAATAGTTCACGACAAATCAGCCTAACTTGTTGATTAAATTTTATATAAGCTCTGAATCGAAAGGAGATGATAAGAGTGAAAAAAGAAATAGCTTTATACAGACAATTAAGAACGCCGCTTAAAATCCTGATGATTGTATTTTTGTCAGTCACCGTGATTGGCTTTTCTTATAAGTATTTCGATACTTCTGAGGAAACGAAATCCAAAATCACGCGCCTGGAGAGGGATTTGTATAATTTACGTGCGGCAATGAATGTTGACGCAGAGAGACAATATCATATAAAAAGGATCATGTCCATTATCGATGTTTACAACCAGGAATTGGCTCCGGTCGATAAATACGAAATTGCCAATGAAATCTATATTGCCAGTCTTAAATATACGAATTTGGACATCGATCTGATATGCGCAACAATTACTCATGAATCAGCCGGCACATGGGACCCGGAAGTCAAATCTCACGCAGGTGCAATCGGTTTGATGCAGATTATGCCTGCCACAGGGGTCTATCTGGCAGGTTACGAAGAGATTACCTGGACTGATGAAGAAGAGATTTTAACCAATCCGATTTACAACATCAGAATGGGAACCCGGTATTTGTCAACATTAATTTCCTATTATGGTGTTGATGGCGGGCTTGCGGCCTATAATGGCGGCGAAAGACAGGCTTCTTTGTGGATCAAAAACAATAAGGCCGATGGAATTTTATGGGCAGAAACCCAGAACTATATCCCGGCGATCATCAAACTATGGGATAAATACAAACAGGAAAATTTGTAATTTCGTAAAACTGATCTATAAAGTGAAAAAGCCGTCTCCAGGGACGGCTTTTTTAGTTTTATGAATAAATTTTATTAGGAATGAGAATCCACCTTGTAATACCGCTTCTTTTTCGTTTCCTTTAACTTGCTCAACTCCAGGAACACAAAACCATCCACCACATTCGAGAAGCTGACATCTACACCAAAATCTAAGAATTTAACGCCATCCTTGTCACACAATTCAGAATACTTCCGGAACAGCACCGGAACCGTGTAGCCTAAATTTTTCAGCGTTGTTTTTAAATTTCTAAAATCAGCATTATATTCATCACTGCTCAATATCTGATCAGCTTCCGTTGCCTGCTGTTTGGTAATAACAAATCTGTTATCTGCGTGCACTAAATTTTCATCACCGCCAAACCATTTCTTATAAAAATAAACGATCAGGCTCTTTGCTGTAGCAGAATAATTATCACTGATACTCACCGCTCCAAATAAGTACTGAACTTCAGGATGTTGAGATAGAAATCCGCCAATCCCCTGCCAAAGATAATCCAGTGCATTACTCCGCCAATATTTTTGCTGAATAAAACTTCTGCCCAATTCAACAGACTTTTTCACATATTCCTGAAATTTATCAGAAAATTTATACATGGACGCATTATAAATTCCCTTAATACCATGTTCTTCGATAATTTCATGGCACAATCCTAACCGATACGACCCGACAATTTCCAGCGCTTCATCGTCCCACAGCACGATATGTTTATACCATTTGTCGTATTGATCAAAATCATATTTATTACCGGTTCCTTCTCCTACTTTGCGGAAGGTCACTTCTCTTAGTCTGAAAATCTCCCGCATGACATTTGTGGCATTTTTGAATTCCGTCAGGTACAGTTTTTTTCCATCCGGGGTGGTTGCCAACAGATCTGACCGGGATAATTCGTTTTTAATCACTTTCGTGTCAACCGGGTGGATAATGGTCTTTTCGGTCTTGAAAACTCCCTTTTTCTTTTTACCTATTCGATACACATGTCGTCTGAGCAGCCTTGTCTGAAATTTTGTGTCGATTAAATTCTTTGCGAAATCATGGCTCGGAATCGGATCGCCCACCTTAATGGTCAATTGACTGGACCGCTTTTTCAGTATCTCGCGCGATAATAAAAACATGGAAAAATTTTTATTAATCAAAGAGATCAGATAAAACAGGAACGAATTTCTCCCTTTAATAAAAACTGGCAAAATGGGAGTATTGAATTTTCGGGCAAAATAAATAGGACCGTTCATCCATTTTTTGTCACGAATCCCACGAATTGTCAAACGCGAGACTTCTGCTGCCGGAAAAAATATCACGACCTCTTCATTTTGAATTGCCTTCTTTATTCCCATCAATCTTTCTTTTTGGGTTTTGGTTGTGAAAATATCAAACGGAAGAAAAAGATCCTTTAAGTTCGTGATATTCATTAACACATCATTTGCCACGACCTTGACATCCGTACGCACCGAGCTGATTGCTTTTAATAATGCCAATCCATCAAGACCGCCCAGAGGATGATTTGCGACACAAATCAACTTACCCTCATAAGGAATTTTGTTTCTATCCCGACTCGATAAAAGATAAGCAAAGTCTAAATAATCGAACAAATCATCAATAAATTCAAACCCCTTTTTATCCGAATGATGTTTTAAAAACTCATTGATTTCTCTCATTCGTAGAATACTTCTCAGCAATCTTAAAATTAGGTTCGTCAGAAAGCTGGGATATTTGTCAAAAAATCCGGGGCTCTTAGACTCGATCGCTTCCCTTAAATCCAATTTTTCCATATTTTATTTACCTCACTTTGATTTTTCTAAAGATAAGAAATCTAAAGAAATCAATCAAGTTTTTTATTTAAAACCAAGTCTTAAGCAACAAATGTCCTTACCAAGTTGTGCAACAAATTTTTCGTAACTCGGCATTGACGAAGTATAAAATAAATGACTCTCGCATTTGCAGTCGGATGCGCCGAATCCTTTTACAGGATAAAAATCGTCTGTCATTTGAATGAAATCTGCCCAGAAATGTTCATGAGATTTGGCCTCTGTTGAGTACCAAATTTCCTGAATTTTTAGTGTCGATTTGAAATAATCTATATGCCAGTGTGGATTAAGTGAGGTTTTAAGATGATGAGCTAATCTGGCGGATAAACCTCCGGGTCCGAAAGCACTGCCAACATAGAGATAATATCCGGACTTAAATTTCAATTTTCCCAACCTGCCTATCGAAATTGCTCTGGCTTTATTCAGACTAAGTACCAAAATATAAGTGCCAAACCCCAGGTTATCAAAAATCGGATTGGACTTCATTTACATTTAGGACAAATGTCCTGTTGGTTATATTTTATTTTTTTGTAGTATCT
>CAYYMH010000102.1:0-4658 GCA_964472785.1 uncultured Cytophagia bacterium
TTTGCCTCCCACAATTTGACAAAAAATACAATTCGTTTTTTGCATCACGACTCCTTACTTTCGACTATTATGGTGACAGGCCCATCATTATTTATTTCTACCAACATCATGGCGCCAAATTCACCGGTTTGAACTTTTAATCCACTTTGTTGTAAATAATCAACAAATTTTTTATAAAGTGGTTCCGATATTTTCGGCGGTGCTGCTTCAATGAAGCTTGGACGCCTTCCTTTTCGTGTATCGCCATAGAGCGTAAACTGTGAGATCGCCAGAAGTTCTCCACCAACGTCCAGAGCGGATAAGTTGAATTTTCCGTCGGCATCTTCAAAAATACGAAGGTTGACGCATTTCTGCGCTAAATATTCGGCATCGGATTCAGTGTCCCCATTTTTAATGCCCAATAGTATCACCAGTCCTTTACCGATTTTTCCGACTACTTTCCCTTCGATTGTTACTGATCCGCTTGAAACTCGCTGCACCAATGCTCTCATAAAGATCTCCTAAAATTTACCACAATAAATAGCTATCAATCCGGCAAACATATTTAATTTTAAAATCAAACTCAGTCGTGACAGGTTTTTAGAATCTTTATTTCTCCACATGGAAATTAAAACATAGACAACAATCAGATCAACAACAGCGATAACGATAATTATATAATAGATTCCCAAAAAGTCAAATAGATAAGGTAAAAAAGTTAAAAAAATCAGAAAACAATACACCAGTGTTGCCACCTTAAGGGAGAACAATTCGCCGTGCACGATTGGCAAAGTTTTAATTTTACTGGCGCTGTCCCCTTTCATATCCTCGACATCCTTGATTATCTCTCTCCCTAAATGATAGAAAAATGAAAATATCGCCGGAATGAGCGCAAAACCGATTCTGTTAACTGCGATTCCGCCGTAAATAAAAGCAAGTGCTGTTACCGCACTCACGGTGAGATTTCCCCACAGTACAGTCCGTTTGAGTTTGGCACTGTACAGGAATAACAGAACTGATGAAACAATGCTGACAAAAAAAGCTTTCCAATTAACAAAATAACCGATAACTATTCCAACGAAAAATAAGCCTATAGCAAAAACAAATCCTTCTCTTTTATCAACAGTACCTGCGGCGATTGGGCGATAAGGTTTGTTGATTTTGTCAATCTCCAAATCAAAATAATCATTAATCACGTTTGCACCGCCGGCAATAATCCCACCGGACAAGCTGGCAAGTAAGACCTTCATAAGGGGCAGTATTGTTCCGGTGATGAAAGCGCCCATAAAGATGGAAAACATACCAATGAGAACGTTCAGTGGGCGCGTGAGCAAGATAAAAGATTTCAATCGAACGGATAATTTCAAAGTTTAATCCCCATTAATATTCATTGTTGTCAAGCATAATTTTTTAGTAAATCTAATAACCATTGACTAAAAATGCAAGCAAATTTTTTAATACGATTTTTTAACTTTCCAGATGGTATTAAGTTCAGCAGCGACACGTTGTCCCAGATGGTTCACTTTTTGTTCCTGATCGTTCAAAAAATGTGTGAGTTCCAAATGTCAGATCAGCTAACTTACTGATATTTAGAGTTTAATTTTTTCAAACCCTTCTGGTATAATCTTTGAAATTAAAAATATCAAAAATCACTGTTGAACTTGCTCTAAATTAATAATAACTGGAGGTCATCATGAAAAAGCTTATATTAACTCTGATCATGTTAAGTTTCGTCTATTTGACAGTTGCTGATAGTGCGCCCGCCGTTATCTACGTAGGGAAAAAACCACCAAAAGTTAAAATTGAAAAACCAGTTGGTCCCAAACCCTCCGCTCGATCGGTTTGGATTGCAGGACACTGGGTGTGGAAACCAGCGCCAAAAAAGTATGTTTGGGTAAAAGGACATTGGGCCACGCCTCCCAACGGAAAAAATTGGGTGAAAGGTCATTGGGTGAAGAAACCTCGTGGTTGGATTTATATAAAAGGTCATTGGAAATAAGTTGAATTTCTCATAAATTATCCCCGGTTGCTTCTTATTCAAAATCAGCCATAGCTCAGCGACAGCAAATGAGCCATGGCTGATTTTTTATGTCATAGCTCGCCTCGACATTTGCTGTGAAAAAAGTATCTTTTTATTTGTATTTGATTTTAGAATTATGTATCTTATACTCTGAAATGAGTGAGGATTAAAGGATTTGGAACAATCACTTCACAATTCACCCCATTTAACTCTCGATTTACAGCGGTTAGCTCAAAAAAAGTATGTATGGTTTATTCGCATTAATACCATCTCTTTTGGCTGTTTGGCGGAAAGTGTACTCATCCTCTACGCAATTAAAAATGGCGCTGACGATTTTCTCGTTGGTTTGATGACCTCTTTCTTGTATCTGACAATGCCGCTGATGTTTTTTGGAAAAAAGTTAGTCGGAAAGTTTGGAGCGGCAAAAACATATAGTATTTCATGGCTTTCCAGAAACCTATCTGCGGTATTAATGGTATTTGTCCCGGCAGCAATTCATCACTTCAATCAAAAGATTGGGCTGGTGTTGCTGATAATCAGTACATTCGGTTTTTTTGCTTTTCGAAGTGTTGGTTTTACGGCGAACACACCGCTGATCGGAGAAATAACATCGAAATCCAATCGGGGAAATTATCTATCAAAAATCTGGTTAAATTTTACTGCCTTTTTCTTTTTAACACTGTTGCTGTTAATGTTTATTTTGAGGCACTCCGAGACTGTTGAAACTTTTCAAGGCATTATTATTTTTGGTGTTTTTATGGGAGTTGTTTCTTCCTTGTTGGTTTATCGTATTCCCGAGTCAGAAAGCACAAAAATTTCCGCTCAAAAATCAATCGCCAGTTCATTTAATTATCTGCGTTCAAATAGTCTGCCCAGAAAACTATTGTATGCCTGGACGGCAAGCACCAGTGCACTCATGTTAGTTGTGCCTTTTTCAATGGTTGCACTAAAGAACGGATATTTTTTGGCAGATCATCACGCGCTGTTTTTTGCCCTGATTCAGCTTGCCGGGGGCATTATTGCTTCATTATTCAACATACTTATTCTTGACCGCGTCGGTCCGAGACCTATGCTTATTCTGTATTGTTTCGGTTTAATTCTGAATTCAGTGCTTTGGGTTTTTTCACCGGTATCGTTTTTATCATTTTATACTGCTCTGGTTTTTTTAATTAACGGCATGTGTTTAGCCGGCATCAACACAACGCTTTCTCACTATTTTTTAAGTTCTGTTCCGGATGAGGAGCGAGTTGGGGCGAATATGTTCATTTACATGATTTCAGGCGTCGCCGCTGGATTGACAGGTACATTTCTGGGCGGGGGATTATTAAAACTGCTCCGTTTTTTTGAATTTGAAAACCTGGTTGTCTATCGCACATATTTTTTCATTGTGCTCATTGTTCTCGTTCCGGTAATCTATTTCGTTCAGAGAGTAGAAAGATTGGAGGATTGGCGGATCAAAGATGTATTTGGTATTTTTACATCAATGCGCGATTTAAGGGCTTTGGTGACTTTGAATAAACTTGAAAAGGATTTAAGCTTTCAGCAGGATTATTCCGGAGTGAAAAAACTTCGAGAATTACCTTCTGATCTTTCTGAAGAAAAGTTGCTCCAATATTTAGAATCGCCGCATTTTTCCATTCGGGCTAAGGCTTTGGGAGCACTGGGTCATATCAAATTTGGCAATAAAACAGAAAAGGCAATAATAGAACAAATAGAAGTTGGTGAATTTACATCGGCGTATATCGCTGCTGATATTGTCGGCGAGCATCGAATATCACACGCGATCCCGTTGTTGAGAAAATATCTTGATTCAGCAGATATTTACTTACAGGGAAAGTGTATGCTGTCACTTGCCCAACTGAAAGATGCAACCTCCTATGACAAAATCAAAGATATTTTCATGAAATCTAAAAACCCCCGTATCATTTTACATGGCGCTCAGGCGTTGCTCGAGATAAACGAACTGAAAAATGTGCTGCTAATTTTGAATAAAGTGGTTGACATTGAATTTCCGGTACAGATTCGGGACGAACTGTTGTACGATATATCTGAAATGTGTGGCACGGGAGATACGTTTTATAAGTTTTTGAAAATGTACAAATCCGATCCATTCGGTGCGCAAGCTTTTATTCGCTCATTAATACATCAATTTAATAAAGAAGTCGCGGATGAATGTTTCGAATTGGAAAAGGAGATCAGTAAGTTAAAGCTAAATCAATCCTATTCCGGGGATCAGTTTTCAAGGTTTATGAGAAAAAAAGCCAAGTTGTGCCGCAGCGAAATTTGCGATGTTTTACTAGGATTTCTTAATAATGTTGGTAATCGTCCGATATTTATCGAACTGGCGTTTTGCCTGTTGATTATTATCATTGTTAACATGTCGCGCAAATGAAGAAAAAAAATCTGAGCTATTAGTCTGTTTTGTACTTCGATTGCCGGAGGCAGGGGCAATGAGAAAGTGAACATATTCAATCTTAGACATTGCAACCATTTGAAGCCAGAAATTTATAATTATTTGAGTACGTAAATCAGCGAAAGGTAAATCTATGAAAACGATAATCGAGCCGTTCAAAATCAAAATGGTTGAACCGATCAGAATGACAACAAGGAAACAACGGGAGAAAATCATTAAAGCAGCCGGCTACAACCTGTTTATGAT
>CAYYMH010000103.1:0-4503 GCA_964472785.1 uncultured Cytophagia bacterium
TGTAATGGCTAAATAAATTAACTGAGTAGAATTGAAACTTTTTATCATAGGAGCTGTACATGTTTAATCAGACTACGTATGTCGAAAGAAGAAAACGTCTGAAGGAAAAGGTAAAATCCGGCTTGATTTTGTTTTTGGGTAACGACCACAGTCCGATGAATTATCCGGCAAATGAATACACCTATCGACAGGATAGCACTTTTTTGTATTATTTCGGTCTGGATTTTCCGGGGCTGGCGGCGGTCATTGATGTGGATAGCGATGAAGAGATTATCTTTGGCGATGATTTTACAGTCGCTGATATCGTCTGGATGGGACCACAGGAATCCATGATTGAAAAAGCGAAAAAAGTTGGTGTCACCAAAACAGAGCCGACCAAACAGCTTGCCGAAAAAATCAAAGAAACGCTTCAAACCAATCGTGTCTTGCACTATGTGCCTCAATACCGCGCGAAAAATGTCATCAAAATGGCAGAGCTGACCGGTTTTCATCATTCGGTCATTAATGATTACGTGTCCAAGGAATTGATCAAAGCAGTGGTTGAAATGCGGACTTACAAGAGTGAAGAGGAAGTCCGGCAAATTGAGATGGCACTGGATATTTCAGTCGAAATGAACAAACTGGCGATGCGCATGTCAAAGCCCGGGATTTATGAAAAGGAAGTCGCCGGGGCGATTGAGGGTGTTGTTCGCTCGCATGCCAGCATGCTTTCGTTTCCGCTGATTTTTTCGGTGCGCGGTGAAGTCTTGCACGGACATTCCCACGAAAATTTGATGGAAGATGGGCAACTGTTGGTGCTGGATTCCGGGGCTGAATCGCCGTTACATTATGCCAGCGATATTACACGAACATTCCCGGTGAGCGGGAAATTTACTGATGTGCAAAAGGATATTTACAACATCGTTTTAGCTGCCAATGAAGAAGCCATCGAAAAAATGAAACCTGGCATTTCATTCAAGGAAGTCCATCTCCATGCTGCCAGGGTGATTGCGGGCGGATTGAAGTCTGTTGGTTTGATGAAAGGCAACGCTGATGACGCGGTTGCTGCGGGCGCCCACGCGCTATTTTTCCCGCACGGATTGGGTCATTTGATGGGACTGGACGTCCACGACATGGAGGGATTTGGTGAAGATTTGGTCGGTTATAATGCCAAGACCAAGCGCAGTGAGCAGTTCGGATTGGCATATTTACGCTTCGGAAAAATTCTGCAATTAGGCGTGGTGATCACTGTCGAACCCGGCATTTATTTTATGCCTGAACTTTTTGAGCAGTGGAAAACGGATAAAAAGCACAGCGATTTTATTAATTATGATCAGGTTGAAAAAATGATCGGCTTCGGAGGCATTCGGATCGAAGATGATGTTTTGGTCACTGAAAACGGTCATCGGATTTTGGGTCAGCCAATTGCAAAAACTGTGAGCGAAGTGGAAGATTGGTGCAGTAAATAAATTTGCTCTATCTTTGACGCTTATGCGCGGCGATTTCCCGATTGATCCGCTGCAATAAATTCATTATTTTCATGCGGAAGACACGTTGATTTGTATTGGTCACGATCTGCTTTTTATTTAAGTCGGGGATGGAGAACAGGGAATGATAGAGTGCTTTTCGGGCGCGTTTTAAGGCAGCTAAAATGAGCCCCTTTTCCGCTTCTAATTTAAAATCGATATCATCATAGCCGGCGCGAATGAGTTTGCTCATACATTCAAAAAGTCCACTTTGAAACTTGACGATAGGATGTTCTTTTTTTGCAACAGTGCTATAGTGAAAAATTTTTATGCAATGCAAAATGAACTGATAACAGTCGCGAAACAGTGGGTGGGCTTTTTCAAGATGCTGATTTGGATTGATTTCAGGGTAGAATTCTTCATCTTCGTCTTCAGACAGCTCATCAAGCGGGTCATCTTCGATTTCCTCTTCTTCATCAAACTCATCGAGGTCATCAGGAATTTCATAGCCCATTTCTTCAAACGCGCGACGGAGCCCCTGTTCTGAATAACCGTACTTATCGATCAATTCCTGTAACTGCCGTTTTTGATCGTCCTCACGTTGAAAAAACTGTTCCCATTTGTCCTCGTCCCATTCTTCGTGTCTGTTTTTATCAAAATAGTTGTCAAAGTGTTCTTCATCAGACATAAATCTATCCTTTTTTATTCTATGATTACCTGTATAATATAAAACTTCAGATTTATTAATGCAAGCGAATTCTCAAATTTTTTGAAAGCGTGACGACATTTCTTCTTCCCATGACGTACATTGCTTAAACTTAATCCTGCTTTTGAAAATAATTTTATTCATGCTGAAAAAATAAAAATTTCTTTTGGAATTGTTACACAGATTTTTTATATTATGTTAATAAATAACTTAATTACTAATTTTTAGGAGGAAGTACAGAGTATGAGATGTTTAATTATTCTTTTCATCGCAATGGGCACAGTCATTTTGGCTTGTGGCTTATTTCAGCAAAATCCGTTCTATTCCGAGTGGGATACACCTTTTGGTACCCCGCCATTTAACAAAATTGAAGAAAAGCATTATCTGCCTGCCTTCAAAAAAGGAATGGAACAAGAAAAACAGGAAATCAAGAACATTACCAGCAACACTGAAGAACCCACCTTTGAAAACACGATTGAAGTGATGGAGAAAAGCGGCAAGCTGCTCCGGAAAGTAGCCGGTGTTTTTTACAATTTAAACTCCGCTTTAACCAACGATGAGATGCAGGAGATCGCTAAAGAAGTCGCACCACTATTATCAAAACACAACGATGATATTTTGCTCGACGCAGCACTTTTTCAACGCATTAAAACCGTCCATCAGCAGAAGGATACGCTGAATCTGACAGCCGAACAAAATAAGCTGCTGGAAGATTATTACAAACAATTCGTTCGAGGCGGGGCAAATCTCAATGATGAACAAAAAGACCAGCTTCGGAAAATCAATGAACAATTATCGCTGCTCACCCTGAAGTTCGGAGAAAATGTCTTAAAGGAAAATAACCGCTTTGAGATGGTAATTGAAGACTCGGCGGATTTATCGGGATTACCGAAATCGGTAATCAGCGCTGCCGCCGAAGCAGCCAAAGAAAGAGGACATGACGGAAAATGGGTATTCACCCTGCATAAACCCAGCATGATTCCTTTCCTGCAATATTCGGATAAACGTGATCTGCGGGAAAAAATATTCACAGCCTACATCAATCGCGGCAATCACGATGATGAACTTGACAACAAAGAGAATGCCGCAAAAATCGCCGCGCTCCGAGTGAAAAAAGCAAATCTGTTAGGTTACGAGACGCATGCCGATTATGTGCTCGAAGAAAACATGGCAAAGACCCCGCAAAACGTTTACGATCTGCTTTGGAAATTATGGGAACCGGCTCTTAATATGGCGAAAAAAGAGGCTTATGAACTTCAATCGATGATTTATGAAGAAGGCGAAAATTTCAAACTTCAGCCCTGGGATTGGTGGTATTATGCAGAAAAAGTACGCAAAGCCAAGTTCGCGCTGGATGAAGAGATGCTGCGTCCCTATTTCAAACTGGAAAATGTGATCGATGGCGTATTCATGCTGGCGAACAAACTGTGGGGCATCACCTTTGAGCAACGCGACGATATTCCGGTCTATCACCCGGATGTGAAAGTTTTTGAGGTGAAAGATGCGGATGGCTCGCACATCGGTGTTCTGTTTACCGACTATTTCCCGCGTGAGAGTAAACGCGGTGGCGCCTGGATGAACGATTATCGTCCGCAATCAAATATCGATGAAGACTTGATTAGACCGGTTATTGTCAATGTGGGCAATTTTTCCAAACCCACCGGCGATAAACCGTCGCTGATCAGCTTTGAGGAAGTGAATACCTTATTTCATGAATTTGGACACGGATTGCACGGACTGCTTTCGGATTGTACCTATCTGTCACTTTCCGGAACTAATGTGCCGCGAGATTTTGTTGAGCTGCCGTCCCAGATCATGGAAAATTGGGTGGCTGAACCTAAAGTGCTCAAAATGTTTGCCAAGCATTATGAAACCGGCGAGCCGATTCCTGACGAACTGATCGAAAAGATAAAAAAATCCGGTAAATTCAATCAGGGATTTGTCACGGTTGAATATTTAGCAGCGTCATTTCTCGATATGGACTGGCACACGTTGACCGATACCACACTTCAGGACGTGATCGAATTTGAGAACAAATCCCTGAAAAAAATCGGTCTGATCCCGGAAATTGTCGTCCGCTACCGCAGTCCTTATTTTCGCCACATTTTCGCCGGCGGATACTCTGCCGGATATTACAGCTACATCTGGGCTGAAGTGCTGGACTCGGATGCGTTTCAGGCGTTCAAAGAGAACGGCATTTTCGACAAGGAAACCGCGCAGTCTTTCCGCGACAACATCCTGTCCCGGGGCGGCACCGATGAACCGATGAAGCTGTACAAACAATTCCGCGGCAAAGAACCGTCCATCGAACCGCTGCTTGAAAAACGCGGATTGAAGTAAAAAAATCTAAAG
>CAYYMH010000104.1:0-3872 GCA_964472785.1 uncultured Cytophagia bacterium
TAATAAAATTAATAGCTGTAAAATTTGTCTGTTTTTTTATTTGGTGAAGTTGGGTGAAGATAAAAACTTACTACGAATTTGTTTAAATTATTTCCTGTCGTTTTAGATATTGGATTCTGTTTCTAAAAAAGCCTAATTTATTTCAGCAACAAACATTTAACAAGTTGCTCAAATCCATTCGCTTGAAATTTGATGAAATAAATACTGGATGGTTTATCTTTCTTATGCCAGATTTAAGAAAATGATTTTTCTAAACGAAGATTTAAATGTTAGATATTGATATTCGATAGATACAATTAAGAAGGTAGAAAAATTATTTTCGAAATGATAAATATTCTTTTATTTGGATAGATTCTTTGTTTGGTTTTGACCGGTATTTTCATAAGCGATATTCAACATATTCAGCACATCCGGATCATCAATGTTCATTTGAATCGCTCGTTCAAAAAACGGAATTGCTTTATGGAAATAGCTTTTAGCTTCGTTTTTCAACGAAGTCATCTCTTCATTCGATATATCAGCACGATCATTTTGTATTTTTGTCTCTAACTCGATGTTGATATCCACAGCCAAACTGAAATAACAACTTCCCATTAACACTATTGTCTCATCATCATTGGGTTCGGAGACTAATGCTTTCTCAAAATAATCCATAGCTGTTCGGTAATTTCCTTGAAGATAGTACAGACGCCCGATATTGAAAAATAGATCCGGATCATCGGGCAGAACGGATAGCGCTTTTTTATAATTTTCGATCGCTATTTTACTTTTCCCGAGACAGTCATACGCGAATGCTTTTTGAATATTTGCCTCAACGAGTCCGGGCTTTAAAGAAAGTACCTGATCCATGAGTTCGATGGTTTTTTCATAAAGTCCGGCTTCGTTGTATAAATCGGCTATATAAAATAAAATTTGTTCATTATCATTGTCCAGTTTGTAAGCATTTTTATAATGTGAAATGGCAGATTTTATATTATCGGTTTGTTCTTCCACAATCGCCAGATTAATATAGGCATCGGCTCGGGAGTCATCAATTATAATGCAATTGCTGAAATCGATGCCTGCATCAGCAAGCCGATTGTTCTCTAAATTAAACACTCCCCGACTAAAGGAGTAACTCCAGAATTCATCTTTCAAATATTCAATTTCATCCATATATAATTGATGATTTTGAGTATCTTTGGATAATAGATCAGTTGCTCGGTCGAAAGCCTTCTTCATTTTGCCGTGGTTTTCTTTGATACCGTAACCTTGTCCCAATAAAATATGAGCCTCAACATTAGTGGAGTCTCTTTGAATTGCCTTAATGAGCCAGGGCATAGCTTTATCCCAGTCATTATTTAATTCGATATAAATTAATGCTGATTGTAATTCAACGGATTTACATTGAAATAGAATGAAAAGAGTGGTGAGGAATAATAAAAACATTAATAATTTCAGCAATGGTTTTTTCATTTTAAGTCGAAGAATAAATGTCAAAGTTTTCCATGGAAAAACGCGCGAACTAATCCTGAACCATTTTGTAATAGTATGAACTGAACAGAATAACCACAACATACATCACAATCAAAAATGGCTGAATTTCGGAAGAAAAAAATATCTCATACCCGATTCCCAGCACTGCAATGCCGGCAAATATAAAACTTCGATTACGTTTTTTCATTCTTTTGGCAGACGCATGATTGGTCACCGTTTTCCATTTTATTAATTATCTGTTCACAATACTTAGACGAAATTCATCTGAAATAGATTCAAAATATTTGGTTGGAGGATAATGATTTCTTTAAATAGTTGATGATATGGAATCTGAAATAAAAAAAGGCAATGCGATAATTGCCTTGTTAACTTGATGATAATAGTGCCGAAGGTGGGATTCGAACCCACACGGGCGTATGCCCACACGGCCCTGAACCGTGCGCGTCTGCCAGTTTCACCACTTCGGCCAATAACAATGATCCTAATTTAATAATTCTAATAAAAAAAGTCAAGGAATTTGTTTTGCTCTTGACTTTTAATGATAAAAATAGTATTTTTTGTACACAGATTTTGAAATCATTTTAACTGTAGGCGTAATTATGAATGAAGATCAGGCAGCAAAAAAAATTATAGTGAAAAATAAAAAAGCACGGTTTCTCTACCATATCATTGAAGTGATCGAGGCGGGAATTTCACTGTTGGGAACAGAAGTGAAATCATTAAGAAGAGGAAAAGCAAACTTAAAAGACAGTTACGCAACGATCCGAAATGGTGAAATGATTTTATGTAATATGCACATTAGTCCCTATGAGCAGGGTAATATTTTTAACCATGATCCTGAACGGGAAAGGAAATTGCTGCTTCACAAACAGGAAATAAAAAGACTGACCGGAAAGATTCTGGAACGAGGAATGACGTTAGTTCCGCTAAGCTTGTACCTGAAGAATGGGCGAGTGAAGGTTGAATTGGGGCTGGTAAAAGGAAAATCAGTCGTGGATCGTCGGAAGGAAATTGCCCGGAGAGACGAAGAACGGATGATAGAACGCGAATTCAAACAAAAAGGTAGATTTAAAATTAAATAATCCATATTGTCGGAGGTGTTTTGGAAACCACAAATGTTTATGATGCACTGAATCAAAAAGGATTTGTTAAACAAGTAACTGACGAAAAGAACCTGACCGAATTACTTGAAAAAGAAAAGGTTGTTCATTATATTGGTTTTGATCCGACAGCCAGTAGTTTGCATGCTGGAAGTTTGATGCCGATTATGGCGTTGATGCACATGCAGCGTCACGGTCATAAGCCCATAGTCATTATTGGAAATGGCACAGCAATGGTCGGCGATCCCAGTGGCAAAACTGAAATGCGTCAAATGCTTTACAAAAAACAGATTGAAGAAAATGGTCAAAGAATAGTTGCGCAGTTAAATCGATATCTCCATTTTGATGAGGGTAAAGCACAAGCTGTATTTAACGGTGATTGGTTGCTGGATTTGAAATATGTTGATTTTTTAAGAGACATTGGCAGTCATTTCAGTGTTAACAGAATGTTGGCTGCTGAATCGTATAAGATTCGATTAGAAACTGGATTGTCATTTCTGGAATTCAATTATCAGTTGCTTCAAGCCTATGATTTTTTGATGCTATTTCGGGAAAAGAGTTGTCTGTTGCAAATGGGAGGTGATGACCAGTGGGGAAATATCGTCGCCGGAATCGATTTGATTCGAAGGGTGGAGGGCAAACAGGCATACGGCCTAACTTTGCCATTATTAGAAACAGCCAATGGTCAGAAAATGGGGAAAACAGCAAAAGGTGCTTTGTGGTTGGATGCAGAAATGACTTCGCCCTATGAATTTTATCAGTATTGGATTAATGTAGATGATCGGGATGTAGAAAAGTTTTTGTTATATTTTACATTTTTGCCTATTGAAGAAGTTAATCAATTGAAAAAACTTGAAGGATCTGAAATTAGAAAAGCGAAACAAGTCCTTGCATTTGAAGCCACAAAAATTACGCACGGTGAACAAGAAGCAAAAAAGGCAGAGCAGGCATCAAGTGCGGTGTTTAGTGAGACAAGCGATAATTTTCAGGGAGTTCCAACAAGTGAATTTAATTCGGGAGAACTTGAAAAAGGAATTAATGTCGTAGATTTGTTAGCAAGAGTAAATTTGGTTGCAACAAAAAGTCAGGGAAGACGATTGATTCAACAAGGTGGATGTTATATCAATGACGAGCGCATATCATCTATTGAAACTGAAATTACTCTTTCTAATGTCGAAAAAAATCAGATAATGTTACGGGCTGGAAAGAAGCGATATCATGTAATAAAGATTGTTTAAATATATCCCAAATTGAGCGATTTTAAAATTAACACGAAAAAATAGCACTGAACAGTGC
>CAYYMH010000105.1:0-3790 GCA_964472785.1 uncultured Cytophagia bacterium
GCGGTACAATCACTGACTATTCTGGGTATTCCGCTATTATCACTGCTGACGGCATTTATCATTATTGTCGTTTTTCTCATCATTCGAAAATTATTAGCGCAAATGCTCATCAAATATTTTAGTCGCTTTGCCGAAAAAACCACTCACAAATTTGATGAACTGCTGCTAAAAGCTATCGAAGGACCACTGAAATTGGCCATTGTTGGAGTCGGATTTTACATCGCCAGGCTGGTCTTGACGGATTATCTCCGTTCCTATGACGATTTTATTAACCAGGCCTTTCAATTGTTTTTCATCATCGCCATTTGCTGGTTGCTTTATCGAAGCACCGACCTGATCATTTTTTATCTCCAAAAAGTTGCAAAACGAACGACCACGGAGCTGGACGATTTATTGTTGCCCTATTTTCAAAAGGTTGTACGGGTTGCATTGATCGTCATTGTGATCATCAAAATTGCGGAAATATTTCTGGGCATGTCGGTGGCTGCGCTGCTCGGACTGTTAGGTGGCATGGGATTGACGCTGGGATTGGTTTTTAAAGATATTGTGGCTAACTGGTTCGGTTGTGCCGTGATTTATTCGGATAAATTATTTCAGGCAGGAGACTGGGTGATGTTGAACGACGGCGGCATCATCGATGCAGATGTGGAAGAAATCGGTTTGCGGAGCACCAAATTCAGGAATTTTGATAAAACCGTTTCCATTGTACCCAACGCGAAAATCGCCGAGGGCATTGTCAAAAACTGGTCCCGGATGTACAAACGACGGGTCAAGTATCAATTCAAAATCGATGGCGTCAGCGCTGACCGGCTCGAAAAAGTATTGCAGGGCATCCGGCACATTTTATCCGCGAATGAAGATGTGCATCAGGAATTTCACATGGTAAACTTCAGGGAACTGGAGGGTAACAGTCGGATTATCCGGTTGTATTATTTTACCAAAACCACGGTTTGGAAAGAACACGAACAGGTTCGCGAAAACATCAACATGAAAATTCTGCAATTGTTCGAAGAGCAACATATCGACCGGTTGGACTACACCATCGTGGATTTGAGCGATGACAGACCGCGGGATTTTTCTGTGAATGTAAATCACAATTAATGGGCTTGAAAGATTTTTCTGCCACGAAAACACAGGGACACCAAGCTTTAATCAGAATTAATAAAACATCAATGCCATTAAGTTACGGAATTAATCCGTCAGGATTTTATAAAGCAGTTAAGGAAAATAAAAGGCTTACGCCTTAACTCCGTAAAAAATCTAAAAATGCACATTTTTAATATCGCTCAACTTAATGACATTTAATAAAAGTATCCACTCAATATTTTATGGCAATACCCTTTCAAAGGTTTTGAACCTTTGAAAGGGTGCATGTTCACCATCTGTTTTTGAATGGATACTAATAAAACATAACAAACAATGAGGGAACAATGAATCGAAAAAGGTTAATTTTTGCTGTGTTATTTCTTTCTCTAATCAATCTTAACCTCTATGCCCAGTCATTACCGGTAACCGCACCCGAAGATGTTGGCATGTCCTCAACTCGACTGAATTTAGTCAAAGGACTTATTCGCGCAGAGATCGAGAAAAAAAGCTTTCCAGGAGCTACCCTGCTGATTGCCCGGAAAGGAAAAATCGTGATGCGGGAAGCGTTTGGGGATTGTCAATGGATTCCTGAAAAAAGACCGATGAACGTGGATATGATTTTTGACATGGCGTCGATCACCAAACCGGTAGCAACGGCAACGTCCGTGATGATTTTACTGGAGCAGGGCAGAATCCGGCTATGGGATAAGGTGAGAGATTTTATTCCCGAATTTAAACCATATATCGATGACGATGGCAAAGTTCATAAAGATGCCCGCATCTGGCATCTGCTGACCCATACTTCCGGACTCCCGTCTTACACGAACGCGCAGGCAGTGGCAGAGAAATATGGCGATCCCTGTCCGCTGGATTCCATGGCGCTGCACATTGCCCGTCTGGATAAGAGCGGCGCACCCGGGATTGAATTTCATTATAGCTGTCTGGGATTCATCACCTTGGCAAATATCATAAAACGGATTACGCAACAGACTTTGGCTGAATTTTCAGAAAAATATATTTTTCAGCCGCTAAAAATGGAGCATACATTTTTCACTCCCCAGGAAAAATATATCAAGCAGTGCGTCCCCACCGAGGTTTTTGACGGGGAGCCGCGTATCGGAATCGTGCATGACCCGTTGGCAAAAGTGCAAGGTGGTATCTCCGGAAACGCTGGTTTGTTTTCCACGGTGGACGATCTTGCTATTTTTGCACAGATGATGTTAAACCACGGGGAATTTAGAGGCGTGAAAATTTTAAGTCCGCTCGCCGTGAAACGAATGACCGAACTTTATCCGGAAGTGGAATTCGCAGGCCGCGGACTCGGCTGGGACATGAATTCAGCCTATTCCACCAACGGCGGCGATCTCTTTGGTCCCAATTCCTACGGTCACAGTGGCTATACCGGCACCTCGATCTGGATCGATCCGGATACGGAAACATTCGTTATTTTCCTGACCAATCGGGTCCATCCCAATGACGGAGGATCGATTGTCCCAACCCGGAGCAAGGTGGCGAATATTGTAGCGAGTAGTATTGAGAAGTAATTTTTGGGTACGATTTATTTGCTTGAAAATTTTCAAAAGTAAAATTTCTAATTTTACTTAACTTTGAAAGAGTGTTTTACTATAAGGGCGATACAATTGACATCAAACATTATTATCTGGTTACGTGTCCCAGATGCGAATGCGAAATTGGATTTGTCGATGGATTTGGTCAATTGATTATGGCGATTCCAAAAGGTGCAGCCGTCGTGGAGAAAATCTAAATTATTGATTTTCAACTCATCACAGCTTATTCTTAGAATATTGGGACGAACACATATAGAGAAACTATTCATTTTCATAAAGTGAAAAATAGTGAAATAAAGTGAAATCGGCCAAAAACAAAAAGGGTTTAAGCGATACGCCTAAACCCTTATAATCATTTTAATTAATGTGGTGCCGAGGGCGGGAATCGAACCCGCATGATCCGAAGATCGCTGGATTTTGAATCCAGTGTTGTTTATTTGTAAATAATTGATAATAAGTAAGTTATACGAATGCTAATCTGATACTGTGTCACCTTTTGTGCCACCTTGATTATCATTTGAAAATTTCCCATCTAATTTGCTAATCACTCTTGTACGATGATCTTTAGCAACATGTGCATATCTTTCCACTAGCTTTAAATCACTCCATCTACCGAGTTCTTTAACAGCCATAATATCCGCACCTTCACGGATAAGTGTCGATGCAAATGTATGACGCATATCGTGAGGTGTAAAATTAGATAGACCGGCTTTTTTTACAATTCGAGACCAATTATTTCGGAAATCTCGATATCGATCTCCGTTCGGCTTAGATATAACAAATTCTGAAGTTCGAGGTAATTTTTTTAGATGTTTAGTAACAGTTTCATTGAGTGGAACCGTATCTTCGTTCATGTTTTTTGTATCTTTTAATATGATATAACGATCTTGAAGGTTTACATCTTTCCACATTAATGATAGAAGTTCATTTTTGCGCAAACCTAAATTAAGTCCTAATATGACGAATGATTTTGTTGCATCCGAATCGCATGCATTCAAAAGACGGGCTGATTCCTCTTCAGTGAGACAACAAAAACTCTTTTTTGATTCCTTAAAAAATTCAACATTATTTACAGGATTATTGTAATATCTAACTTTATTTCCCCAAATTTTCTGCCAAAAATCTCGTTTTATTTC
>CAYYMH010000106.1:0-3708 GCA_964472785.1 uncultured Cytophagia bacterium
AAGTTCAATGTTTATTTAAAACATTCGATATTAAATCTTTCCTCAATAAAATAAGTATCCGGACATTATTAAATCCATGTCTGGTAAATTAATGCGAGTGAAAATTTTTATAAAGAATGTCACCCCCCTCCAGGTTTTGTCATAATAAAGTTTAATAATATTGAATTCTTAAAATGATTTAAGTAGTATTTTTATCAAAATCAAATACGAATGTTAATATATCATTTACATGAAAATAAATGCGTGATTTCAATCACAAATTTGCAAATAAAATAAATAGAGCGAATGACGGGATTCGAACCCGCGACATCTGGCTTGGGAAGCCAGTGCTCTACCAACTGAGCTACATTCGCTTCATTTTAAAGTCACAATTTTCCAATCTAATTTTACCTTAAAGTCGTACTAAAATTAATCATTTTTTTTTAAAAGTCAAGTGAAATCTTGTTAATTTTTAAATTTAATTTGATGAAACTCACTATTAAACGAATTCAAACTTGAAAAGTTTTAAAAAATGTGTGAGAATTCAAATTCATATCCCTGCTGAAATAGTCACACAAGATCACAATCCAAAAAAGGATTTTTGACAGGCAGGACATTCTGACAAGTTAGTTGTCAAAATAACAGATAAACGCTTTGAATCCCTAATTTCAATAAATAAAACGAAAAAATCATTTACCGTTACCATCTTACTATATAACTGAAAAGATTGAACTTAAATAGAATAATAATTAATTTGAAGGGATGGCATGTACTTTGCAAATTAAGAGCGAATAAATAACACCATAAAGCAAAAGAATGCAAAGGAGTTGATGATAGATGAATTTAGATAAATTTACTTTAAAAGCACAAGATGCAGTGATGCATGCTCAACAGATTGCACAGGAACATGGGCATCAACAAATTGAGGTTGAGCATTTGTTAAAATCATTGCTGGATAATCCGGAAAGTGTTCCCTATTCTGTCATTCGGAAAATTGGCAGTAATGTAAATCAGATAAAAAATAATTTAGATGAATCCATCGCAAAAATGCCAAAGGTATCCGGTGCTGGCGGGATTGGAAATTTGTATATTTCCCAAAGATTAAATAATATTTTTAGCAACGCAATCAAAGAAATGCGTCAGCTCAAGGATGAATTTGTCAGCACAGAACATTTGCTGTTAGCGATTTTAGATGAAAAGGGGGCAACAGCGTCGGAAATTTTGAAGAGCGAAAGTGTAACAAATGATGCTGTCTATCAGGTTCTGAAAGAGATTCGAGGGACTCATCGCATCGTGGATCAGAATCCGGAGGACAAATATCAGGCATTGAAACGTTTCGGTCGCGATTTGACGGAACTGGCAAACAGTGGCAAGCTGGATCCGGTGATCGGTAGAGATGATGAAATCCGTCGGTCGATTCAGGTGTTGTCGCGTCGTACAAAAAATAATCCGGTATTGGTTGGCGATCCGGGAGTCGGAAAAACGGCTATCATCGAAGGAATTGCTCAGCGTATTGCAAGCGGTGATGTGCCGGAAGGACTCAAAAATAAGAAAGTGGTTCAACTGGATTTGGGCGCATTAATCGCCGGTGCAAAATATCGCGGTGAATTCGAAGATCGACTGAAAGCGGTTCTGAAGGAAATTCAGGAATCCGACGGACGAATTATCCTTTTTATTGATGAGGTGCATACTATTGTCGGTGCCGGTGCTGCAGAAGGTGCGGTGGATGCGGGTAATATGCTGAAACCGATGCTGGCTCGCGGCGAGTTGAGATTGTTGGGCGCCACCACTGTGGATGAGTACCGAAAGTATATTGAAAAGGACAAAGCGCTGGAACGGCGTTTTCAACCAGTGATGATTGAAGAACCCAATGTTGAAGACACCATCTCAATTCTCAGGGGATTAAAAGAACGTTACGAGGTGCATCATGGCGTACGGATCTCTGACAGTGCAATTATTGCAGCAGCAACACTGTCCCATCGCTATATCAGTGAACGGTTTCTGCCGGACAAAGCTATTGACCTGATTGATGAAGCGGCAGCAAAATTGAGAACTGAAATAGATTCCATGCCCGAAGAAATCGATGAGATCGAGCGACGGGTGAAACAGTTGGAAATTGAGCAGGTCGCACTTAAAAAGGAAAAGGATCAGGCATCCAAGGAACGTCTGAATCGGATAAAGGAGAATTTGGCCAATCTAAAGGAGAAAGGCAACGAACTAAAAACACGCTGGGAAAATGAGAAGAATAAAATCAAGTTCGTTCGCGCAGTCAAACAAGAAATTGAGGATGTCAAAATTGAATCTGAAAGGGCTGAGCGAGATGGTGATTATAATAAAGCCGCACAATTAAAATATGGCAAATTGAATGAATTGCAAAAGGAATTGGAAAAGTTGAATCAGGAACTGGACGAGATTCACAAAGAAAGCTCATTATTAAAAGAGGAAGTCGGAGACGATGATATTGCAGAAATTATCTCACGCTGGACCGGGATTCCGGTGACCAAAATGCTGGAAAGCGAAAAACAGAAAATATTGAAAATGGCAGATCGTTTGAGAATGCGCGTCGTTGGACAGGATGAAGCAATCGATGCGGTCTCATTTGCAGTCCGAAGATCGCGTGCCGGATTGAGCGAAGAGAACCGGCCGATTGGGTCATTTATTTTCCTCGGCCCCACCGGTGTTGGTAAAACTGAACTGGCTCGGGCACTGGCTGAATTTATGTTTGACGATGAAAATGCGATTGTCCGAATCGATATGTCAGAATATATGGAGCAGTTTAGTGTGTCGCGGTTGATTGGGGCGCCTCCCGGTTATGTCGGTTACGACGAAGGCGGACAACTTACAGAAGCGGTTCGGCGTCGGCCTTATTCCGTAATTTTACTCGACGAGATCGAAAAAGCGCATCCGGAAGTCTTTAATATTTTGCTTCAGGTTTTGGATGATGGTCGCTTGACAGATAACAAAGGCCATGTCGTTGATTTCAAAAACTCGATTATTATTATGACGTCCAATTTCGGTGCAGAAGAAATCATGAACAGATTCCAGAATATTACGGAACAGAATAGAGAACAGGTTTACGAAGATACGAGAAAGGATATTTTTCAATTATTAAAGAAGGCGCTTCGACCCGAATTTTTGAACAGAGTTGATGAAATATTGCTTTTTAAACCACTGACAAAGGAAAATATTCGAGAGATTGTGGATATATTGTTTAAACGGCATCTGCATCATTCACTGATTCGACAGGGAATCGATGCGGAGTTGACTGAAAAGGCGAAGCAGCATTTTGCAGAAGAGGGTTACGATCCGGTATTTGGAGCACGACCTCTGAAGCGAATTATGCAAAAAGAGCTGATCAACGAAATATCAACCAAAATTATCGAAGGTGAGATTCAACAGGGAGATTATATTAAAATCGATTATCGAAATCAGAAGTTAGTTGTTGAAAAAGAGATGAAGGATGCTGCAGTTACATAAATATAGTGATCCAAAAAAAAAGCAGCCATTAAGGTGAATAAACCCGAATTTTATAATATGAAACAAAAAAACAATTCAAAACAACAAAGCGGAACTGAGTTTAAAAAAATTTGTGTAATAAAGAGGCAATATTTTTCTTGATACCAAAGACGAATTTAAAAATTAATTTTTTCGTGCTCTGATGGTGATACGAAAATATAAGGAGACGTTATGATAAAAAACGGTTGCCGAACTCCACAATAATGTTAACTT
>CAYYMH010000107.1:0-3258 GCA_964472785.1 uncultured Cytophagia bacterium
TTTATGTTAAACTATAAATATCAATGACTAGTTGGATCATTGTTTTTTTTATAGTTAGACCGTAGGGATGCACATGTGCATCCCCTACAATCGGGAAAACTATTTTTTCTGATGCTGATATTTTCCACTAGTCATGTATATTATAACATTAAATTTAAGCTATCGGAGATATTACAATGGATGAAAAACTCTATTTTTACAAAGCATTTGTTTCTAAGGTTTACGACGGAGATACCTGCACAGTTGACATCGATCTCGGGATGAGAACATGGGTGCATGGCGAGAAAATTCGATTTGCCCGCATTGACGCACCAGAATTGCGCGGCATTGAACGACCCAAAGGATTGGAATCCCGGGATTATTTGAGGTCTTTAATTTTGGAAAAAGACATCTTTCTGGAAACAATTAAGGACAAAAAGGGGAAATACGGTCGCTATATTGGAGAAATTTGGGCGCTTGACGAAAACGGTGAATATTATAACGTCAACGATAAAATGATTGCCGAGGGATTTGCCAGACCTTATAATGCTTGATAAATCAGATTGAATCCCAACTTACGAAGGTTTTTTGCAGTGAAATTTGAAAAAGAAATAATCATTATCGGAGACAGGGTGTTAATCAATCCTGATCTTGATAAGAACAAAACAGACAGCGGACTTTATCTGCCGCAGGGATTAGCAGAGAAGGAAAAAGTGCAGGGCGGTTACGTGGTTAAGACAGGTCCGGGTTACATACTGCCACACCCGGAATCATCTGAACCATGGGATCAAACAAAAGGTCAGCCGAAATACATACCGTTACAGGTTCATCCCGGGGATTATGCCATTTTTCTCCGCAAGCAAGCCATTGAAATCGAATATGAAACGAAAAAGTTTTTAATCGTACCCCAATCCGGTATATTAGCCGTTGTCAGGGATAGTTTGAGTTCTGATGAAGAATCTTAATGTGAAGAAAGCCATGAGGCTGCAACTTAAAATCACTCGCTTTTTTTGAGATGAGCTGTGATAGCAGAGATTCCTTTCAAGTAGCTATCCATTCCCAAACCACTGATCTGTTTTAAACAGACATCTTTAATCACTGAAGTCTTGCGGAATAGTTCGCGATTTTGTATATCAGACAGATGCACTTCAACAGTCGGCAGATTTATAGCACTGATGGCATCACGAATAGCATAACTGTAATGGGTAAACGCAGCAGGATTGATGACTATGCCATCGGCCCAGTTGCGGTTTGCATGCAAAAAATCAAGGATTTCACCCTCATGATTGGATTGAAAAATTTTCACCTCAACATTATTCTCTACAGCCACCTTTTCAATTTTTTCATTTATATCATTCAGCGTGAGTTTACCGTATATTTCCGGTTCCCGTTCTCCCAAAAGATTTAAGTTCGGGCCATGTATCACCAAAATATGAACCATGTTTTTCCTTTATTGATTTTCCAGTAAATAATGAATCGCTGCCAGTAATTTATCCGCACTAAAGTTTTCCTGAACGAGCGCATTCCCGATCCCGTTTAGAAGCACAACACATAGCTGTCCTTCAATATTCTTTTTATCATAATAGACTTTACTCAAGATTTTTTCCGCACTCATATTTTTGCTAATGTCCGGAATCTTTATTTTTTCAAGTAACTTTTGAGCTTTTAAATAGTCATCAATTGTGAGCAGCCCTTCCTGATGAGACAGCCAATTCATCGCCCTCATACCTAAAATTACAGCCTCGCCATGGCGGAAAAAGTTGAAATTCGTTGCCGCCTCCAGCGCATGGCCGATGGTATGGCCGTAGTTTAATATTCGGCGTAACCCGCTCTCTTTTTCATCCTGTTCCACAATTTCTGCTTTTATCTCACAACAACGAGCAATGACAAATTCCAAGAGATCATAATCCAAATTTTGCAGCGAATTGATGGAATTTATCAACTTCTCAAATAATTCTTTATCCCGGATTAAACCATATTTTATGACCTCACCAAGCCCAGCGTTTATTTCTCGCTTGTCAAGTGTGCGTAAAACAAGCGGATCAATAAAAACAAAGTCAGGCTGATAAAACACACCGATCAGATTTTTTCCAAGGTGATGATTGACCGCCACCTTCCCGCCCACGCTGCTATCTGTCTGTGCCAATAATGTTGTCGGAATTTGAACGTATTGAATACCGCGCATAAAGGTTGCCGCTAAAAAACCAGCCAAATCACCGACGACTCCTCCGCCTAATGCGATCACGGCAGATTTTCTGTTGAAACCAGCCTTTATCAAATCACTAAAAAGGTTTTCCATTACTGACAGGCTTTTGGATGACTCCCCCGCCGGAACCGATAAAATCTTCACGTGAAATCCCGCCGACTCCACATTTTCTGCAACTCGTTCGGCATATAATTTTTTGACATTATCATCCGTCACCAGTGCCACCAGTTGACCGGCAAGATATTTCTTCGCGATAACGCCAACTTGATCCAGCAGGTTTCGTTTAATGAAAATTGGATAGCTACTCGTGTTTAGCTTTACATGAACAGTTCTCAACTTACTGACTCCAATTTTGTGATAATTTCGTCCACAATGGATCCAACCGAACGGTTTAACTCTAAGTTAACAATCAAATCACAACGATGATATAACGGCTCTCTCTGTTTAAGTAATGACTCAATTTTTAATAACTTATCATGACCAGCTCCCAAAAGCAGCGGTCTGCTGTTGTCATTTTTCACTCGTTGATAGAGCGCGGTCGGAGGATATTTTAAATAAATCGTCATTCCGGAAGAATTGATCTTCGTCCAATTCCCAGCGTCAATCACTGCGCCGCCCCCAAGCGCTACGACATACCCTTTTTCGTTTGCTACTTTATCTATTACCCCCTTCTCTTTTTGGCGAAAAAAGTGCTCACCGTCATCTGCAAATATCCGTGTTATTTTTTTTCCCACTTCTTTTTCAATCCAATCATCCGTATCGATGAAGCGGCGATTTAATTTTCGAGCCAGAGCAAACCCAACTGTACTCTTCCCCGATCCCATAAATCCGACTAAATAGATATTTTGATCTTTCGAAAAATTCATAACCTAAATTATTCATGGATCGTATTGTTAGTAGGCATAACTTACCTTGAAATAATTATTTGAATTTATTTTGCTGTTACTGTTCAGCCACGAAGGCTCGAAGACACAAAGAAAAGCAGAGAAGGCTGTTAGAATATTTTTAGAGATGTATTCTTTGTGTAACTTTGAGTCTTGGCGTCTTTGTGGCAAAGAAAATGCGCTGAATAG
>CAYYMH010000108.1:0-3133 GCA_964472785.1 uncultured Cytophagia bacterium
GCTAAAATTCCTGACTGAAAAAAGTTATGATCACGGCATATTCAGCAACAATTCGGTATCCGTGGCAAAAATCTGGAACGATGTTTCTGAATTCAGATCAATCAGCCAGTATTTTTGACAAGGAGAACATCCATCTCAATCCGCCGCCGCTCATCAGTGTTAAAATCGGAGACATCCCGGCGCGTGATATTGAGGAACAGAAAATCAAACGGTTTACAAAACTCTTCAAAACAGGGATATTAATCGATAATTCCAGACACGCCAAATCACTGGAACAGATAAATCGGGGAATTTGTGTGCATGGGTTGGAGCCGAAATTTTAAAATCTCGCGTGACAAAAAATTAATCAAAGAATTGATTAGGATATTTTATAAAGAGGCACTATTAACCACTATCATTAACAATCTTTACAATTTTTTCAACCAATTTTTTCCGATTATCATTTCCAACATTAAAAATTTGTACATCCCTCCTACTCTCTAAAATTTCCCTGAACCAAGTTGCCCGCTGCTGAAACACTCCGAGGACAGGGATGGGCGAATCCAAACAGTTTAAAACAGTCTTTTGAAATTTATCGGTTTTGGCTTCCATTTGACCAATTTCATCCATTACGATTAGATCACTTCTCTGCATTGCCTTTTCCAAAATCGACACGCCAAAGGTCTCAAATACGGAAACGTCATAATGATAGTTAAAGAATTGATGTGGTGTTTCCCAATCCACATGCGCGAATATCCGCTCCTCTCCGGAAAACGAGCGAACGGCAAATCCTGTTCTGACGCCATTTTCCACCAGGGGTACGGTTTTAAATCCACCGATGTTTTTGATGTTGATTTTTTGGAGGACATTTTGCAGAATTGTAGATTTGCCGATCCTGATTGGACCAGTGAGAAAAATGTTTTTGCTTTTCATGATTCGCTAATTTGATTCCAATTTTTTTCATTAAAATATTTATCTCGCACACGTTTGTGCGCGACCGCCATCAATACTGTAAGTGACCCCCGTAATCCATCCAGCGTGCGGCGAAGCTAAAAACAGGATCAGCTCTGCCACTTCGATCGCTTTGCCCGCTCTGCCGATGGGGTGTGTGGTTTTACTTCGTTCGAGAAATTGCTGATAGGTTTTCTCATCCATTCCCCCGCGACGATGCAGCTCGGTCACGGTCACCCCCGGATTGACAGCATTAACACGCACACCTTTGGGCGCCAACTCCAGAGCCGTACACCGCGTAAATTGATCCACGCCCGATTTGCTGACGCAATATGCCAGCACATTGGGAAAAGCGCGTAAACCGGTCACGCTGGACACGTTGACAATATTCCCTTTGCGCTCGATTAACGAGGGTAATGCCATCTGTGTCAAATGAAAAACAGCCCGCAAATTGATATTCATCATGTAGTCCCAATCGTCCATCGATGTATCCTCAATCGTGCCGTTGGCGATAATGCCAGCCGCATTCACCAAAATGTCAATGCCTCCGAAATGGGAACTTGTTTTTTTAATGCACTGTTCCGCTTGCTCTTCCACGGTTACATCCGCCGGACAAATTTCTGCGTCTCCGCCAAATCCCTTAATTTCATCGGCTACGATCTGAAGCTGCTCTTTATTGCGTGACACCAACATCACTTTTGCTTTTTCCCGTCCGAAGCAGAGGGCAGTCTCTCTTCCGATGCCGCTGCTGGCACCGGTGACGACCGCGACTTTATTTTCAAAATCAAATCCCTGCATTAGACATCTCCTTAAATTTATTGTTCAAAAACAAATTCATCGTCCTGAAAATTGAATCCCAACTTTTCCAACCCCCGTTCCAAATCTCTCTTCTGGGCTTCAGATAAATTGGCGAGCGGGGGTCTGACAATACTTTCGCCGATACCTCGCAAATGAAGAATGTATTTTGTAGCAGCCTGAAACGGAAATTGCTGGATTAATTCCCGGTATTTGATCAACTGATCATTTAAATATGTAGTATCCTTTTTTTCTTTAATCGACATCAACAAGCTCACCACCAATTCCGGAAAAGAATTACACACAGCAGTGATGCCGCCACCGGCTCCCAGATCGACAGCTTTTTTTAACAACGAGTCAGTGCCGACAAATATGTGCAACTGGCGAAATTTTTTGATGTAATGACTTGTTTCCTCCCACACACCAGATGAATCTTTGAGCCCGAGCAAATTTTTATGGGAAATCAATCCCTCCAAAATTCTATCGGATATTTTGATCATCGTATTTTTGGGAAAGTTGTACAAAAAAGTCGGATAATTCACGTAAGAAAATATTCTCATATAGTAATCGATAATGTCAATGTCATTTACATTTTTATAATAATACGGAGTTGTGATCATCAAAGCATCAGCGCCTTTTTCAATGGCGTAATTACTCAAATCAACGGTTTCAATGAGCGACGAGGTTCCGGTATGAACAACCGTTTTCATATCACCATGATGCTTCAAAACCCACGCGATGACATTTTTCCGTTCTTCAATGGAAAGTGACGGAAATTCACCGTTTGTTCCCAGCACCACGATACCCGATACGCCTCTCTCCTTCAAAAACTTCAGATGCCTGTAAATATATTCATAATCGACCGACAAGCCATTTACAGCAAAAGGGGTGGGAATTGGAGCAAATGCACCTTCAAAATCTTTATAAACCATGTGATTTCATCTCCGTTTAGCTTTGTTTTGCAGTGTCCTCAATTTATCCAAAGAAATCTGTTCTGACAATCATTGGCAAAAAATAAACATCAAGCAGTAACTATCTAATTTAAAAGAATTAACTAAATAATCAAGCTGAAATTTTGACTTTATGAGAAATTTCTGTAAGACTAACAAATATTAGGTAAAACAAAGCCCAGAATATTCAGTGAATCATTTAGTGCACTAACCCGCTTCCGAATAGATAAAAAAATCCGCGTGATTTAATAATGCACCGTGATGGTAATTGCTGTCTTCAGTGATGATGGCGCCGATATCCCTAGCGCCTTTATCAAACAGCAATCCTCTTGTTTCGACTTGGTTAGCAAAGATGTCCACAACGATATTTTCCAGGAAAAAATGTAGTTTTCATTGGCAAGCGGATTTAATACGACGATTTTTATCAGAAACGGCGGGGAGTTTGCGGGGCAGTTGGT
>CAYYMH010000109.1:0-3084 GCA_964472785.1 uncultured Cytophagia bacterium
TTTATAGCTACGACAAAAACAAATAAATCTTCGTGCCGTAGGTACGATATATCTACAATTCACCACCGTTTCCTATCGCGCCCCTTACGGGGCTTATTCTATGTGGGGACGGTGGTTACTATAAATATCTTGTCCCTAAAGGGACATTCTTCCATGCTGCTCTATAGTAATTGGTTCTTTAGGGTCAAATAACTTTTCTTCCAAAACCATTTCGACTTCAATTTTTCACCACCATTTCCGGGCATCATTCGCACCATTAGAGTCCTTTTAACCTAAATTATTCGTGAATTGTATTGTTAGTAGGCATAACTTACCTTGAAATAATTATTTGAATTTATTTTGCTTTTAAAACTCAGTTTAAAGATCATCGGCAGAATGATTTTTTAGTAGAATAATTAACTCATTAAAAATCAATCATTCTGCCGTTTAATTATTCTTTCATAAAATATTTTTTGAATAATTCAGGGTAGAATATTTTTAGAGATTTTTTTCTGTGTGCAACTTTGAGTCTTGGTGTCTTTGTGGCAAAGAAAAAGCGATGAATAGTTACTTTTTAATCTGACTAAGTAGTTACATTTCAGTACTATCAATTAGCTGGAACATCTTCCCTCCACGTCCGCCCCTCCTCATCGATAAACCACTGCACACTATCCATTTGCCACAATGCTTCAAACTTATTCCACGTCACCTCGACACTCACATTATTTTTGAACTCATCGGATGAGAGTCCCAAATGCTCCCAATCATCCGTAAAAGTGCCGAAATTCAACTGATGGTTTTTCTGCCGGTAGTAGATTTGCCGTAATTGCCATTTGATGTGCTCGTTCGGAGACAAGATAAAGACATCTTTTCCTGTTCCGGCAACCTTTTCAGAAAATTGGACAAAACCCCACATCTCCGGGTAGTGCATGTTAATCAACCCCTGCGGCGACCAGACCCAGTTGCTTTCGGGAAACGATTTGCCTGTTTCCGGATTGATGGCTTTTTTGTAGTTCCCGTTTTTGATTTCCACCTGCCACTCCACTCTGGAAAAATTGATCCGCCAGCAGTCGCCGTCATTCGGCGGCGCGCTTTTATTAGCGCATTGTTTTAACACATTCCACGGCATGGCAATCTCCACGAACCAGCTTTTGTCCGTATCTTCCGGTTGATTGATTGTTCCGTCAACAAAAACAGCAGTCTGCAATCCCTGAATATCCCAGGCATTTACCGCCGGTCCGCCGTCGCGGTAAGGTTTGATGAGCAGCAAGTCCCATTGCGTGTTGAACGCGTTCATCTCGAATTCATAATATTGATGCGTATCGCCGTCCGGATCGATGAATATTTCGAAGTCATTGTCATAAAAAATCACCGTATCCCGCTGCTGCAGCGTTGCCCAAATATGCGGCTCCTCCAGTTCGGCGGCGATATAAAGGTATTGTTCGTCCCACAGCATTTTCGCGCGAGTGCGGAATTGTGGTTTTGGCTTCAAATCGCCTTCAATATCGACAAAGTCGTCTGTCCAGGCAGCCTGTTTCCAGACCGGCTCATCAATTTTACCATCAAGCGAGATCGGTTTATTTGTCCGGTAACAGATGTAATGTTTCGGATTGAAATCAATTTGTGGCTGCGGGAAAATTTGGTTGGATTGGTGGGAATGATTTTTTTCTTTCGGGCAAGATAGTATTGAGCAAAGGAAAAAAATGGTTATCATTGAAAATAATGTAGTAATTTTTCTAATCGGCAAAATTGAGTCCTCCTGTGTCAGTTACTTGTTAAACCCCTTCTGGATTGCACGACGAACCGTTTTAAAATTTCTATCAAACAACACCGAAGGAGTTGAACAACTCTATGAAATCCAATTAAAACAATATAAAACAAAAAGCCGCTGTTTGTCAACATTTATTTCAACCGATTGAAATAATATTTTGTACAACTTTTAACAAGTCCATTCATCTAAATAAATAATCACAAAAAAGTATTCTTTTAAAGGGAGAAAAAAATGGACATTGTAAATCCGAAATTAGAAAAATACATTCTTGACTTGATGCCACCAATGAAAGATGTCGTCAAAGAAATGACAGCGTATGGATATAAAAATAACTTTCCGATCATCGGCCCGATGGTTGGCACATTTTTACAGCAGTTGGCAATTTCGACAAAGGCAAAAAACATTTTTGAAATGGGTTCAGGATTTGGTTATTCTGCGGTTTGGTTCTCGCAGGGGATTCAACCCGGCGGAAAAATCATTTGCACAGATGGTGATCCGGAAAATAAAAAAAGAGCGCTGTCCTATTTCAAACGGCTCAATATCGACCATCAGATTGAATTCCACGTCGGCATCGCTCAGGACATTCTGAAAAAATTCGACGGCCCGTTCGATATTATTTTCAATGATGTGGATAAGGAACAATATCCCGAAACGCTGGATATTGCCATCCCCAAATTGAAAAAAGGCGGTTTGTTCATCACAGACAATGCTCTATGGGACGGAAATGTTATCGAGAAAAAGGGCGATATTTATACCGAGGGTGTCAAGGAATTCAACAAGTTGTCATTTGGACGGGACGATATTTTGACCTCGATCATTCCTGTTCGGGATGGTTTGACCGTGTCGGTGAAGTTGTAATTAAGCCGGTAATGAATTTCGAGAAGGAAAAAGCGATATATTTTTTGGAGATTCCGGCATTGCTCACTTGACAGATGTGAGCAAGGCGGAATGACTGAATTTCATTCATCGCATCAGGATGATTTTTTTGACCATAATCCGTTCAGCGGCTTTCAATCTGACAAGATAAACACCGGCGTTCACAGATTGTCCGCGCTCATCTTTTCCATCCCAGTTCACACTGTGACTCCCAGCGTTTTTTTGCTCATCCGTCAGTACTTTGACCGATCTTCCCAGAATATCCAAAATTTCCAGCCGGACAAGGCTTTTTGTGGCAGCTTGAAAACGAATCATTGTAATGGGATTAAATGGATTGGGATAATTCTGAAAGAGCGTGACTGATAATGGAAGAGTATTTTGAATCTTATCAGCGACCGCTGTGACTAGTACATCGATTCATAAAAACCTTGACATTTAATAAAATATTTGGTATAATA
>CAYYMH010000110.1:0-2741 GCA_964472785.1 uncultured Cytophagia bacterium
AATGCGATTTTAAGACTTTCCCAAATATCGACTAAAATATTCATAATTAATAGCTACTTTAATTTTGTCGTAAAATAAGTTAAAAGGAAATTTTGGCTTTTCGTTATTCAGTTGCTTCATCTCTTTCCACTTTACCATCCCGCAGCCGAATAATGCGGTTTGTGTGCTCGGCAATATATTCTTCGTGTGTTACCAGAATAATCGTATTTCCCTGTTCATGAAGCTCCTCAAAAATTTCCATAATTTCCTCGCCGGTGCGCGTATCCAAATTTCCGGTCGGCTCGTCCGCTAAAATGATTTGCGGATTATTCACCAGTGCTCTGGCAATAGCAACCCGTTGACGCTGACCTCCGGACAATTCATTTGGTCGATGGGTCATGCGATCTCCGAGTCCGACTCGCTCAAGCGCAGCTTGTGCTATTTTCTTTCTTTTTGATGAAGGTGTCCCGTTATAAATCATCGGCAACTCAACATTATGCAAAGCTGTCGCACGTGGCAACAAATTAAAGGTCTGGAATACGAAGCCAATTTCACGGTTGCGGATTTCTGCCAATTGATCGTCATTCATTTGATTGACTAAATTATTGACAAATTTATAGGTACCATCGGTCGGCGTATCCAAACACCCCAAAATGTTCATCAGTGTTGATTTACCGGATCCTGAAGGTCCCATAATGGCCAAATATTCATTTTCGTCAACATTCAGGGATATGCCTCTCAGCGCATGAACCTCTTGCGTACCCACTTCATAAACTTTGGTGATGTTATTTATTTCAATAACCATTTCCTGTTCCTTAAAATTATGAAAATTCACTTCATTTCAAAACGATTTTTTAGTCTTCATCCTCGGGACCTGATTTGTTTGAAATTTTAACCGAATCCCCGTCTTTCAGTGTCTTGGACAGAACCCGGTAACTTCCAGTGACGACTTTTTGATTCTCTTCCAATCCACTCTTAACCTCAATATCCGTATCACTTGAGATACCTGTTTCGACAGGGGAAATTTTCGCAACACCTTCTTCGACAATAAAGACAACCTCAATCATTTCCTCTTTATTTTCAGCCTGTATCGCCGTTGTGTCCGGCTCATCTTCCCCTTTTTCAGTTTGTTTGTCTTCTTTGTAAACTTGCTCCCAGTCTCTGACTGTCACACATTGAATTGGAATTTTAATCACATTCTTTTTCGATTCTGTCCGAATGTCAACTGTCGCGGACATACCGGGACGAAGCTTTCCCACCGGATTGACAATGCTGATTTTCACTTCAAAATTTGTCACTTCCTCCTGCGTACCAAGTCCTCTTGTTGTTGCTGTATGTGCAATTTCAGAGACAACGCCTAAAAATGTCGTATCAGGAATCGCATCGATTTCAATATCAACCGAATCTCCTTCAGTTACCAAAACCACATCATTCTCGTCAATCTCTGACAAAACTTCCATGCGTGCCAAATCTGACACAACCATGATTACATCGGCCTGATAAAGTGCTCCTAATGCAATTTCACCGACCTCTTTATTAACCTTTGTGACGATACCATCAAGGGGCGAATATAATTTTGTTTTTGACAAATCATCTTCAGCCTGCTGCAAACTTGCTATAGCCTGCTCTACATCCGTTTCTGCCAGTTTCAAATTTGCTTCGGCGTTTTCCAATTCAACTTTAGATGTTAATTTTTTTGAGTACAAATCTTTTGCCCGCTTATAATCATTTTTTGCTTTTATCAATCGAGCCTCTGCTGCCTTTTTGTTCGACTTGGCTCTCTCTACGGCAGCGACATACTTGGTTTCATCCAATTTGACTAACAATTGTCCTTTCTCTACCCGATCGCCTTCTTCAACGTACAGTCCCATTATCTCGGCGCTCACGTTAGCAGATATTTTCACCTGTACTTCAGGCTGAACTTTGCCCGGACCCGATACAAATTGAGTAATATCGCCCCGTTGGACCTTCTCCACCTGCACCGGAATCTCTCCCCCTTTGCTACGCTGGAGATTAACGATCACAAAGATTGCAATGATAATAATAATTCCGATTGTAATCCACAGTTTCTTTTTCTTCATTTATTCTGCTCCTGTTAAGCTTTCAATTTCAATTTGAACCATTTACCATGTAAGTTGTCCCATCGCCAGATCCAATGCGGTCATGGCATATTTATAATCGTAAATCGCTTGAATACGATTCACTCTCGCTTTTGTCAGTGAATTTTGTGCAACTAACTGTTCAATCAGCGTACCTGCACCAATGCGATAGCGTTCACTTGCCAGTCGGTAATCCTCTTCCGCAGAATTGACAATTTCCTCAGTGACCTCCAAATTTTCGATTGATTTCTCAATTTCCAACATGGCTGTTTTAACATCCAGTGCAACCTGGCGTTCAGCTTGTTCAAGATCGGCTTCAGCAGAAACAACCCTGGCCTTTGCTTTTTGGACATTAGCATCGGTTTTAACGGGATTAACATAATTGAAGCCTAAATTAAATCCAAAACTGTATGAATCAAACTCTTCCAAATCCCTTTGATTTTTGGGAAATTGGACATCCCACCAACGGTATCTGCCATAGAACGAAATATCAGGCAGATATTGAGTTTTTTGATATGAAACATTCGCATGTGCACTTTTCAGCATATCTTGTGTTGATTGATAGTCCAAGCGATTATTGAGTGCCTGATTGACAGCTTTGTCAAAATCTATATCGAGTGCTTTGACAGATAAGTCTTCAGCTTGCGAAACGAATTCAATTTC
>CAYYMH010000111.1:0-2470 GCA_964472785.1 uncultured Cytophagia bacterium
GCTATTTTTTAGCCTTTTTTGGGCTGTTTTTTGGGAGTTGTGGTGAAGTTGGGTTCAATTTAACTTGATTAATAGAACTTTCTTTGCTATATTACTGGTAGCTATTTCTAACGATAAGTAAATTTATTCACATTCACAAAATCGGAGGTGCTTATGAGTGAAGAGCAAAAAATCGGCTGTGCCCGACCGACAGGAGGACCTGTTGGAGAAAAAGTTGAAAGTAAAGAGCAAAATGAAGAACCAATGGTTAAGGAGGAAAAAACGATGATTAAAGTAGGTCAAAAAGCCCCGGATTTTAGCGCACCCGCCTACCATAAAGGGAAATTTATCAGCATGAAATTATCCGATTACCTGGGCAAATGGGTCGTTTTATGTTTTTATCCCGGTGATTTTACGTTTGTTTGAGCAACGGAAATCTCGGCAGTTGCTGAGAAATATCCTGAGTTCCAAAAGCTCGGCGTTGAAGTTTTATCCATGAGTGTGGACAGTGTTTTCGTGCATAAAATGTGGAATGACAATGAATTATCCAAAATGGTTGATGGCGGTGTTCCCTATCCGATGCTGTCAGACGCTGGCGGCAAAGTTGGGACAATTTACGGCATTTATAATGAAGAAGCAGGTGTCGAAACTCGCGGCAGATTCATTATTGATCCGGACGGCGTCGTCCAGGGCTACGAAGTGCTCACACCTCCGGTTGGAAGAAATGTCGGTGAATCGATCAGACAGATTCAGGCATTTCAACTTGTTAGAAATAGCAAAGGAACGGAAGCCACTCCCTCAGGTTGGAAACCGGGAAAAATGGTTTTAAAACCGGGACCTGATCTTGTCGGTAAAGTCTGGGAAGTTTGGAAAACAGATATGGCTTTTGATTGATAGCAGATAAAAATAAGAATTGATTCACATATTATGTTAATTCGATGGCAGTTGTCGATTATTTCGGCAACTGCCATATTTTTTCCCCATCACGTCTCCGAAATTCACTTCTCTATTCATCCGTAACAGTAAAATGATCAAAAAGTAATTTCTCCTTGATTATATTCTTTTAAAATCTTATTATAGTAGCATCAATTGAACTGCTCTTTTTTTAACAGACCTCTCAATCAATCGGAAGAAACTGAAATTAATCAAAATCAATGGAGAATTTAAAAATGACAGAACCAAAGACCTTGAAACGCGTACTGATGGGACCCGGACCTTCTGATGTTGACCCTCGTGTTTTGGAAGCATTATCCAGACCAACAGTCGGACATCTCGACCCTGCGTTCCTCGATATGCTAAATGAAATTAAGTTTCTTTTACAATTCACTTTCCAAACAAAAAATGAAATGACGCTTGCCATGTCAGGCACTGGCAGCGCGGGTATGGAAACCTGTATCGCAAATTTGATCGAGCCCGATGATAAAATGTTGGTATGCATTAACGGTGTATTTGGAAAGCGCATGAGCGATGTCGCCGAACGGTACGGCGCGCAAGTTCGCACAATGGAAGTTGAATGGGGAAAGGTTTTTGAACCCGAACAGATTGAACAAGAATTAAAAAAGGATGAGGTAAAAGTTGTCGGTATCGTACATGCCGAGACCTCGACAGGAGCGTGCCAGCCCATTGAGGAAATTTCAAAAATTGTCCGCAAATATGGTGCATTATTACTGGTGGATTGCGTCACCAGTCTCGGCGGGATGAATGTGGATGTGGACGGATGGCAGATCGACGCTTGTTATTCGGGAACGCAAAAATGTCTTTCCTGTCCACCAGGTTTGGCGCCAGTTACTTTCAGTGACAGAGCAGTTCAGGCTTTGGACAAGCGTAAGAAAAAAGTCCAGAATTGGTATCTCGATCTTTCCATGATTCGGCAGTATTGGGGATCAGAACGGTTGTATCACCATACGGCGCCAGTTAATATGAACTACGCTTTGCTGGAAGCGTTGAAAATGGTCAAAGAGGAGGGATTGCAGCAACGCTGGCAACGTCATCTGGACAATCACCAGATTTTAAAAGCAGGCCTGTCGGCTATCGGAATTGGATACGTAACCCAGGCCGGATATGAGCTCCCAATGCTGAATGCCGTCACTGTCCCTGATGGTGTGGATGAAGCGCAAGTAAGGAAACAGTTGCTCAATGAATTCAATATTGAAATCGGAGCCGGATTAGGGGTTTTCAAAGGAAAAGTGTGGCGAATCGGACTCATGGGCGCAGCTTCAACAATAAGCAATGTCATGCTTTTTTTATCCGCGTTGGAAAAATGCCTGTCGGATCAGGGGTATCAATTTGACCGAGGTGCAAGTATCACAGCAGCCACGGAGAAAGCGGGTCAGCTTTGATATTTAGTTAACACTTAATAATATGAATGAACAATTGAAAATATAAATAATTTGTATAAATAGGGTACAACTCTTTATATTAATGGTGGTTAACTAAAATCTAATGTTACTGTTCAGCCACGAAGTCTCTAATACACAAAGAAAAGCAGAGA
>CAYYMH010000112.1:0-2407 GCA_964472785.1 uncultured Cytophagia bacterium
TTAAAATCAAAAAACACAAAGTATTCACAAAACCATTATCTTTTGATACAGCATTCCACTAATGAAAATATACGCGCTGTCTTCAATTCAGATTATTTTTCAACAATTTGAAAATGCAGCACGTTTTTTTCTCTAATCTTATTTTTTTACAACAACTTCACTCGAACAATCACCCCGTATAAACCACAACAGCAGCCGGATCAATCACTTGAAACGTAAACGATTCGGTCAAATAGAGAGTGACTACTTTGCCGCTGTGAGATTCATATCCGATGGAAAAGTCATTTCCCAGCGTTAACTTAAAATCCCCGCCACGCTGCGAAACCAGAAATGCATCTTTAACATTCTGACCGATAACAATTGAACCGCCCAATAAGTCTTTAATTTGCTTTTCCAGCGGATAACCACGTTGATGCTTTTCGAGGATTTGCCACTGTTCCGGACTTACCACCAATGAATAGGGTCCTTCGATACCGTGTTTGTTGAATGCATTCACTCCATCAGTGAGCACCGCTAACAGCTCTTCCCCATTCGCCGGATATTTCAAACGTTGATGTTCCGAGCTGGATTTCAGACCATCGATATTCATACTCTTCAATCCATAATAAATCGTGTTTTCTTCGAATTTTGCCATTTCACGGGCAGCATCCTCCAGTGAACTCAAATCGATATCTTCTGCACCTCGCGTCAGATTGTCCAGTTCCCAAATATTTAAATTAAAAGTTGCCCGCGTTTCGATAAGCGGATGCACCTGACGAATGCCATATTTTACGGCGCCTTTCTGACCATCAGGGATGTCAAGTCGTCCCAGCGATACTGCAGCAAAATCCCACCCCTTTGGACCGTCAACATCGACAATTTTTCTCGCAGATAAATTCGTCGTTAAAATTCGTTTCGCCTGTGAATTGATCTCTTCCCATGCTGTATCAGAAATGGGAGCTAAAGATCGTCTTAAAATATCCATTTTATTTACTCCTTGATTTTATTTCAGTTTTCCAATTTCCAAATCATCTCTTGATTCCGATTCTTCATTTGACTCTTCGGATTCAGATTCCTCGAGCGATGTGATATCGCCATCTGTAAACAGATAAGTACGCAACTCCTCATCCCAGCCGGGCATATTTCTTCGCAGCCATTCGATACTCATGCAGGCATGCTCGATTTCCTCATCCCGGTTATGTGCCATGATTGATTTGAGTTGCTGATCATCGGTAACATCAACACGCTGATGATACCAGTCAACCGCTTCGATTTCTTCCTTTAAACTTTTAAGTGCCCTGGAAAAATTTCGAGCTTCCTGGCTCAACTCTTCCGCAGGTTCATGATAGCTTGACATATTTTACTCCTCTTCATTTTATTTTCGTTTCAAATTTTTATTTACAAATATTAATATTTTGTACTTAATTCACCTTTCGAATGAGTCATGAATCACATGAATATGAAAAAATTCGAATGGCTGGCATAGGCTATCTTTCGCCTACCACACGGTCTTCCCTATTATGAGACTTTAATCTCCTTTGTCGACTCCCAGAGTCCGTGAATATTGCAATATGACAATGCATGCAATACGCCGGGCTTGCTAACTTTCATGGAAGCTGTTACCGAATGATTGGTGTAAACCGGCCCTTCATTCGCACCTTCGGTTGATTCGCCGTGGGCGTTGAATTCAAAGTTGCCAACATCAAAGGGGAACTTACCCCCTTCAGGGTAAAAGAATAGTTTGATCCAACGAATGTGATGTTCGGTGGTATTGGGATGAGCAACTTCTTTGCCAAGACTCACCTTCACATCGAAAACTTCATCTTTTTGAACCGAATCCTGGCATTCGATGACCGGTACATGCTTTTCAGATTTCCAATCGGCCGACTGAATGTGATCACTTAATTTTTTCATAACAGATACCTCCAGTATAGTTTAAAGTAATTATTTAATTGGATTGATAATTACGCATCAATTATAGTCGAAAAACCTTTTTCTATTTCTCACTATTTGTCGTCGATATTTTGTCAATAATGTTTTCAGCTTTTTTCAGCATCTCCTCACTCAAAAAAATGAAACCGTTGAGACTTTTGCGCATTGCCTCAACCTCTTCTCTGACGCCTTTTTTGCTCATCATCTTTTTATTCGCAATCATTCCACTGAGCTGTTCCGACATACTGTCCAGATTATCAATCATTGCATTTAAGCTCTGAATAAAAAATTGATAGTTACCCAAATTAGCCTGCTCGTTTTCAATAGCTTCCAATTGCTCAATCAAACTATTTGATTTAGCCTGCAAGCTCTTGATTTTTTGAGACAATTGAATCATCGGAATAATGTACTGATTCTCATTATTCATTATTGTCTCTGCAACAGAGAACTGCTCTTTGGGTTCGTTAATTTTATCCCTGAATACGACAAGTAGCAA
>CAYYMH010000113.1:0-2107 GCA_964472785.1 uncultured Cytophagia bacterium
GCCCAAACAGTGACTTACGGACTTTTTGCAGCACGGACGAGAGCGGATGGCGATTTTAGCCGGAGACTGGCTTTTGATTATATTCCTCACACCATTGGCATACTGCGGGACGTGTTTCGATTTATCTCATTAGAGGAACCGCCCAAATCACTGAAGATGATCGTGGATGATATTGCCGAAATCCTGCACGTGACGGATGTCAATAAAATATTGCACGAATACCAAAAGACCGGAAAAGGACGTGATCCGATCATTCATTTTTATGAAACCTTTCTGGCAACCTACGATCCGGCAATACGGGAACGACGGGGTGTTTACTACACGCCGGAACCTGTAGTTGGTTATATCGTCTGCTCGATTCATTCATTGCTGAAATCCAATTTCAGTTTGTCAGACGGACTCGCCAACGCCGAAGTGAAATTACTCGATCCTGCTGGCGGCACTTTAACGTTCGTTGCTGAAGCCATTCGGCTGGCTGCCAAAGAATTTAAAGAAAAATATGGCGCCGGTGGATTACAACGTTGGATCAAAAATCACATTTTGAAAAATTATTATGCTTTTGAATTGATGATGGCGCCCTATGCCATCGGTCATTTGAAAATGGGATTTGTTCTCGAAGAATTCGGCTACAAACTGGCAAACGATGAACGTTTTCAACTTTACCTTACCAATTCGCTGGAAATGGAAGAGATCGATCAGACCTATTTGCCGGGATTAAGCTCTCTCAGCGAAGAAAGTCATCTTGCAGGCAAAGTTAAAAAGGAACAACCGGTATTGGTGATTTTGGGCAATCCGCCTTACAGCGGTATTTCCGCCAATATCAATGAATGGACCGAAAAACTTCTCAAAGAAGACATTGACGGGATTCAGAGTTATTATAAAGTGGATGATAAACCGCTGGGAGAGAAAAAAGTTTGGCTTCAAGATGATTATGTAAAATTTCTTCGTTTTGCACAATGGAAAATCCACAAATCAGGATTCGGTATTGTGGGAATGATTACTAATCACAGCTATTTGGACAATCCGACCTTTCGGGGAATGCGTCAGAGTTTGATGAAGACCTTTGATGAAATCTATCTTCTCGATTTGCATGGTAATAGTCTTAAAAAGGAAACTACACCCGAAGGTGGTAAAGATGAGAATGTGTTCGATATTCGCCAGGGAGTGGCAATCGCTTTGTTTATCAAAAATAAAAAAGTGAAAAAATCAAAAGTTTTTCATTTGAACCAATATGGATTACGGGGGGAAAAAAACAAGTGGTTGGATAACAATAAATTTACCAGCAAAAATTACATTGGTATCAAACCTGCGTCGCCATGGTACTTTTTCATTCCCCGCGAAACCTCACAAATTCAGCGATTTTTAAAATGGAAAAAAATTAATGAGATATTTCCGGTGAATGTTACTGGGATAGTCACCGCAAGAGATAGTTTAGCCATTGACTTTGATGAAAATTTACTAAAGAATAAAATTATGATGTTCCGCAATACAAAACTACCTGATGAGGTTATCAAAGACACTTTTCAGATTAAAGATAATTACCAGTGGAAACTCGCCGAACAAAGAGAAAAATTTGTAACCGTTGAAAATTGGCAAGAATATTTTAATAAAATTCTTTATCGTCCTTTTGATGTAAGACATATTTATTATCAGGATAATATAGTATTTCGTACACGCTATGAAATAATGCACAACATGTTAGAATTTAATATCGGATTACTTACCTGTAGACAGATTGCATCTGGTAAATGGAAGCACGCTTTGGTTTCTAGAAATATTGTTGATGATTCTCTAATTTCTAATAAGACAAAAGAAAGAACCTACATTTATCCACTTTATATATATCCAGAAAAAGAAAAGAGTAATCCAAACCGAAACTCAACCATAATGATGATCTTCGACGAACAAGAGACTTACGGCAGAAAACCTAATATCGCACCGGTAATTTTTGAAAAATTGGAATTAGCTTACGGTAGAAGACCAAAACCGGAAGACATCCTTCATTATATTTACGGTGTATTTTACAGCAACATCTACCGTGAAACCTACGCCGAATTTTTAAAGATCGATTTCCCGCGGGTTCCGTTTACTGCGGATTATGAATTAT
>CAYYMH010000114.1:0-1986 GCA_964472785.1 uncultured Cytophagia bacterium
GTTATAAATGCAAATTGTTTTATCATTTTTTTTGAATCGCTCAATTTAGGTAATAATTCATTTACACAAAATTTAACCGGGCTTATGGATTACATGAAAAGACATTTTGCACTTTTGACAAAAGGAAATCATGGATCAAATTGTTAGATGCAATCACGTCTCCTGACCAAATGTGGCTGCTTTTTCCTTCAAAATCTGATATTTTACCACCGGCTTCTTCGATCAGTATTGAGCCGGCTGCGATATCCCAGGGGCTCAGCTTCAGTTCCCAAAAGCCATCGAAACGACCACAGGCGATATGTGCCAAGTCAAGTGCAGCAGAACCTGTACGACGAATACCACTGACTTCCATGAAGATTTCAGCCAGCACCTGCCAGTAATGTTCCAAATATTGACGATTTTTAAAAGGAAAGCCTGTGGCGATGAGGCAATGCCTTAATTTGGACCTGTTTGAGACGGAAATCGGATTATTATTGAGAAATGCGCCTTTACCAAGTTCCGCACAAAATAATTCATCCCGATAAGGATCGTAAATTACACCGAGAACAATTTTTCCATTATTCTCCAATGCGATTGAAACTGCATTGATGGCGTAGCCGTGGATGAAATTTGTCGTTCCGTCCAACGGATCAATAATCCAGCATTTATCGCGAGCCGAACGGTTTTTTTGAGATTCTTCAGCATAAATTTCGTGATCGGGAAAATGTTTTTTGATTTTACCGATAATATATTCTTCGGATTTCTTGTCAATATCTGTCACAAAATCAAATGGTTTCTTGTTCTCAATGTTTGCTGTTGAAATTTTACCAATATTTTCTTTTAATATTTCTCCAGCGCCTAAAGCCGCCGAAATTGCAATTTCTTTTTCATTCATGAATTTTCCATTTCGATTTATGATCGTTATTATGCAAACGAGATTTTTTTTCTGCTGTTCTAATGTTGTAACTCAAAAATACGTGATTGTGTTTAGTATGAAACGCATCTAAATTTCAAGTGTTTCATTAAAACAGCATCTGTTACTAAACAGCGTGACACGCGACCCAGTGTTTTTGATCGATTTCTTTGAGTTCCGGTTCAATTTGATCACATTCCCTTAATCGAAAGCGACACCGGGTGTGAAACCTGCATCCCGACGGTAGGTGTATTGGTGAAGGCACATCTCCGGCGATTGACTTCTGTTTTCTTTTCTCATCAGGATGTGTCGCCGGAATCGCTGATAAAAGCGCTTGTGTATATGGATGCAGCGGACTTTTAAAAAGTGAATTCGTGCCTGCTTTCTCAACAAATTTACCCAAATACATGACGATGATTTGATCGGAAATATGTTTTATTACCCGTAAATCATGAGAGATAATCAAGTATGTCAATTTGAATTCATTTTGTAAATCTATCAGCAAATTAATAATCTGCGCTTGAATTGAAACATCCAGAGCTGATACCGGTTCATCGGCAATTATCAGTTGCGGATTTAATGCGAACGCTCTGGCAATGCCGATTCGTTGACGTTGCCCACCACTGAATTCATGAGGGTATCTTTTTAAATAGGCTGTGTCCAAACCAACCTTATCGAGCAATTCGACAACTCTCTGTTTTCTTTCAGATCGGCTGCAAATTTTGTGATAAATCAGGGCTTCACCCACCGTTGTTTCCAATGTCATCCTTGGATTTAATGAATAGTACGGGTCCTGAAATATAATTTGCATATTTTGCCGCAGATAACGTACAAAGGATTTTTTATTTTGAAAAATATTCTGCCCTTTGAAAAGAACTTCACCGGACGTTGGCTCGATTAATCTGAGCACAATACGTCCCAGCGTGGATTTACCGCATCCTGATTCTCCAACCAGTCCGACGGTCTCTCCGCGTTTCAAATCAAGCTCTACATCGTCAACAGCATGGACAAATTCATTTGCTTTTGAAAATAATCCGGAGCTAACCGGGAAGTATTTTTTTAGATTTCTGATTGATAGAATCGTTTCTTCTTTG
>CAYYMH010000115.1:0-1904 GCA_964472785.1 uncultured Cytophagia bacterium
AAAAATTTTAAGGTCAAAATTAATGACATATTTTTATTGCACCTTTAGGTGCGCTTGGTATAATGAAGGTTATATTTGTTTTAATCTTATCACCAAAAAATCAATCCCCATTCTCGTGATATCTTTTAAAAATCCTTTGCTGTTCCACAAGCCCGTTACTCTTACGGACAGTTCGATGTTCAAAGGCATATTTGAGCATTTCGTTTAACAGCGCTTGATTTTCTTTATAATAATTTTCGGATCGAAGCTCTTTGATTGTAATCTCATCTAATGCTTCACCCGCCTTTTACCAATTAGCGATCCACTTTTCAATGTCTTTCTTTTTCCGATTTTCCATACTTATTCGAAATATTTTAACTATCATGTTTACAAAGAATATAATCAAATTTTCTCAATATTGTAAGTGCCAAATTTTATCAGTGTTTTGAGATTATTAAATTCACAATGTTCTGTACTGTCAGAGACACAGAATAAAAATTGAAAGAGCAGAAGTTTTAAAATCATTGCGCATATTCATATTCAATTTTTTCAATCGTGCCCCGCCAATACGGTTTCGGACCCTCCGGCAACTGCCAACCCACTTCGCCTTTCACAGGAATATGCATGCCATCGCGTAACTGATAATCCCAAAATCGACCTTCCCAGGGAGTGGCCACCTGTTTGCCTTCCTCTTCCCGGTAGCGGGATTCGGAACGCACAATGCTGATAAGCCCTTCTTCGTCGAATTGGAACACCAAAGTGACTGAATTTTTGCCATCGGTCAATGTCGCGCTGGCGTGATTGTCGTCGATCGCTTTCCAGACGACTCCCTGACTTGGTAAAAGCGCAGTCGGATACCAGGCTGCTTCAGCGAAATAACGCATCAGTTCGCCCTGTGCCAGTTCGGGCGTGTCAGGCTGATCCATCACCGTGATGAGTCCGAATATCTTTGCTGTCAGAATTCCCCGACCGGCCACGTAAGCATCGATCACCTGCACATCTAATAACGGCGCCATGCGAATGCGGGCATCCCACACAAAACCCGGTCGCTGAATCGTAACGTGCTGGTTTGATTTGAACGGCTTCCACTGATCCTCGGTTTTGCCCATATTGAATGTACCGGAATGCTGCACCCGAACCGCCGAAATCAACGGCTGTCCTTCTTTCAGCACCTTGCGGAAGTAACGCTGAACCGGTGAGGGCAGCCCCTCCAATTCGCTGAACTCAAATGTTTTTGGGATAATAGATTCCTGCACCGCTTCCATTTCAGCGACCAGCTCCTTTATATTTGATTGCCAGCGCTTGGTTCCGTAAATAATGGTAACCGCGACAATAACGATCAGCACAATAATCACGATTAGAATAATCTTTAACTGCATGTTTGATGTTCCCTTTTCAATTGAGTATAATTTGTGATAGTCATTAACCAGGACTCATTGAGCGAATCAAAATTTATCCGGAAACGCTTCTTCGAGCTCCGAGATCAAATAATCATAATGACCCCATCCAATCCCACTGACCTCTTTTGTCAAAGATAATAATCGTGGAAAATATTTATCGATGAGAGTTTGATCAAATTGCATTACCATTTTCAGTACTTTGTCGAACATGGATTCTAAACTATCATAAAATTGTTCGTCAATATCTCCAAAGTCAAGCGTAAATCGATGTCCAGCCTCAATAAAATAAATGGATAATTCCAGAACACCAATGGGATCGCCAACCGCTTTTTTATATTCGCTTATTGCCTTCCTGGCAGTTCCTAATCTTAAAGGCTCATTTTCCATCGGATCGGGATAAAGAGACTTTGAAATTGTTTCTTTATACGGTTTTAATGGATCAATTAATGAATATCTTGCATGGATAAACGTTTTATTGTTTTTTCAAAAACCACTGCCTATGGCAGTGGTCCCCATAAAATGGTT
>CAYYMH010000116.1:0-1720 GCA_964472785.1 uncultured Cytophagia bacterium
AAATAGTTATAAATGCAAATTGTTTTATCATTTTTTTTGAATCGCTCAATTTAGGCTATAATAAAATGAATAAATAATGCAACTTATTATAATGATAACAAAAATTTTGGTAAATTGCAATAGTATTTTGGTTTGCTAGTAAAAAGTGAAAAGTTTTTGGGGGTAGGAGCTAACAGAAAGGTTGAACGTAAAAGTGAAAATGAATTTGGTTTTGATTGATAACACCGCTAATCAGCCGCGCGGTTTTTGCGTCGGCTGAATTAGCCTTGTTCGATGGTTTTTCTATCTATCTCCATTTTAGTAGCGTGATGGGCCGCTCCAGACGTCCCAATTGCTTTCACGAAAAATTGATTGGCAACTATAAACGGTTTCACCTCTGCCTTCTTCTGTTTTTTCTTCAATATCTCGGGGATTGGCACCGACTTCTGCCCAGAAGAGATTAGCTCCGGCGATCGCACCCAGAGTACAAGGCTCATGCGTGCAGTTACCCATTACAGATCGCGGCATTCCCAACCGGGTAACAGCCACAATCTGAGCCATACGCAATTCGCTAATTACCCCGCGTTTGGCCATCACGGTTCCAGGTATGGAGATACGTCTGGCGGCACCGCTGTATGAGGGATTGAAGGAGGCCGTGAATTCTATCATCTCAGCCAACTCCTCGTTACTATGTTCCGTCCCCACGGGTTCGACACATGTTCCGACCTCAAGACCGGCTTCCATGAAGTTACGGATACTCTGTTTTCTTTCTTCCACTGAAAGGGTGGTATCCTGACCTTCGCGCAAGCGAACGGCGTGATACACGCCGGAAAAGCCTGCAGTTTTAAGCCTGGTCGAATTCTTAAGTGACTGGTCGCCAACGTTGGCAATCAATTTCGTTTCAGGCTTCAGGCTTTTTCTAACCTCCTCGGATATTTCTATGAAGCGTTCAAACGGATACCTTGCTGTTGACATCATGACCACAGCATTCGCGCCGTCACTTTCAAACTGGCGGGCATAGGTCACGGCCTGCTCTGGTGTCATTTTCGTCTGCTTGGTGAATACACCATTGACCTTCGCGAACGAGCAGAATAGGCAGTCGCAGGAGCACGGTGCGAGATTGATCGAGAATTGAGCATGGACTTCAGCCTTGCCGCCTGAAAGCTCTTTCGAAAGACGGTTTGACTCAGCCATGATCATGTACGTTTCAGCAGAATCTGGTGCCAAAGCGAGCAGATAAACAATTTCATTTTTGGACAGCACATCCCCCGCTCTCGATTTTTTTATTAGTTCTCCAATATTCATTTTCTATCACATTCCTTGTTTTGATTGATAACGAACAAGTGATTATATAGATCTGTATAACATTCATCTTCAATTTAAAAAATAATTCTATAAAGTCAATAAAAATCTTTGCTTTTGATAAATAAATTTTCATGATTCATTCGCTTTTTTTCAACCCCGAAAATAATGCCCCTGCAATTTCAGATTTTCTTTCTCATCCCCGATGAATACCCTTAAAACACCGGAGGATGAAAAAACCAGGTTCGATCGTCTGTCCAATTCACCAGCGCCAGACCTGTTAAAAAAATGATAATACCCGTATTGAAAATAAAATTGGAATCCTGTCAGACAATAGTTTCTCTATCACCGCTTTGATCATTTACAACCGGTTGACATGCGCACCGACCGCATTTATTTGCGAATGATTTTTTGCATTCCCCAATCTTTATCACTTGAT